>CAWCVF010000001.1:0-420662 GCA_963798835.1 uncultured Actinomycetota bacterium
CCACTCCCTGGCATCGTCGGAGGTGCGTCTGGCTGACGGTAATCAGGCCAGTGTCGGAGATGTGATCATCACCCGGAGCAACGACCGCCGGCTACGGCTGAGCGCGACCGACTGGGTCAAAAACGGCGACCGGTGGACCATCACCCGCATCGGCCGGCGCGGTGACCTCACGGTCCGGCACAGCCGCAGCCAGCTGACCGTTCGGCTGCCTATTGGCTATGTGCGCGCCTCGACCGGGCTTGGGTACGCCAGCACCATCCATTCGGCCCAAGGTGTCTCCGCCGACACCATGCACGGCCTGTTGACAGGGTGGGAGTCCCGGCAGCAGCTGTACACGATGCTCACCCGTGGCCGGCATGCCAACCAGCTCTACCTCCAGGTGGTCGGCGACGGCGACCCCCATACAGTCATCCGACCCGACACCATCTCCCCGCGCACGCCGACCGAGACGCTGCAGCAGATCCTCGCCCGCGATGAAACCCCGGTCTCCGCCAGCACCGTGCTGCGCGAGCTCAACGATCCAGCGGCCAGGCTTTTCCAGGCGGTCCAGCGCTACACCGACGGCCTCCACGTCGCAGCCGAACAGCTCGTTGGACCCCAGACCGTCGCTGAGCTCGACCAAGCCGACCAGTACATTCCGAGGCTCACCGACGAACCGGCCTGGCCGACGCTGCGAGCCCATCTGCTCGCCCTGGCGGCCGAAACTGGGAAGCATCCGCTCCGCCACCTGCTGACAGCCGCTAGCGGGCGCGACCTTCGAACCGCGGACGATATGGCGGCCGTGCTCGACTGGCGCCTCACAGCACTAACGCCTATCGACCCAGGTCCGCTGCCCTGGCTGCCGGGCATTCCATCAACCATCCATGCCTATCCCGTCTGGGGGACCTACCTGGCAAAGCGATCCCAACTGGTTGCCGACCTCGCCGACCAGGTCCAACATCACGCCTGCCAAGGTCACGCCGAGCCAATCTGGACACCTCCGGGAAGCCACCCGAGCACCGCCCTCGTTCGCGACATCGCAGTGTGGCGGGCCGCCAACGGCATCGATCCCCAAGATCCGCGCCCAACCGGAGAAGACCAAGTCGAAACGCTTCCGGCCCTCTGGAAACAACGCCTCGACCGGGACATCGCGCGTGCCACCGACCCGCTAACAGATGCAAAGGCTGACGAGCGACAGACACGAGGCATCGCCCGTAGCAGCTATAACAACCGGCAGCGCCCATACCGAAAACCCGAACGGCATCCCAGTGGGCCGTCCGGGCCACGCCGATAGCACACTCCAAGCGTCAGATCGCGAAGCTCGGAACACGATGATGCACTCGACGCGGCCACGGCAGACAGGCAGCACACTGCCGAATCTGGCTCTTCCGTCAGATCAGGAGCCTCGCTCGCTTCGCTGGGAGCCGCGCCGCCGCCTTGCTCTGGTGTAGGTCAGAGATTGGTCTGCGCTTCGAGCTGATCGGGATAGCGGCCGCCGTGGATCTCGATGCGCGACGACAGATCGTTCAGTTGGCTGAGTTCGGCCTCGGTGAGGGTGACGTCGGCGGCGGCGAGGTTCTCCTCGAGTCGGTGCAGCTTGGTGGTGCCGGGGATGGGCACGATCCACGGCTGCTGGGCGAGCAGCCAGGCGAGCGCAATTTGCCCGGGGGTGGCGCCCTTGGCGGCTGCGATGGCCTTGACCTCCTCCACTAGTGCGAGGTTGTGTTCCAGCGCCTCGCCGGAGAACCGAGGAATCTGCGCCCGCAGATCGTTCTCGGCAAAGGTGGTCGAGGTGTCGACGGTCCCGGTGAGGAAGCCCTTACCAAGAGGACTGAAGGGTACGAAGCCGATGCCGAGTTCCGCGCACGCCGCCAGCACGCCCTGCTCGGGACGGCGCCACCACAGGTTGTATTCGCTTTGAATCGCAGTCACCGGCTGCACAGCGTGTGCGCGCCGGATGGTGTCCTCGGCGGCCTCTGACATGCCGAAGTGTTTGACCTTTCCCGCGTCGACCAGATCTTTGACTGCGCCGGCCATCTCCTCGATTGGCACATCGGGGTTGACCCGGTGCTGGTAGTACAGGTCGATCACGTCCAGCCGGAGTCGCCGTAGGGAGCCGTCGACGGCTCCGGCGAGGCCCTCAGGGCGCAGCATCCGCCCTCGAGGCTTGCGCTCGACCGGGTCGATGTCTTGGGCGAACTTGGTGGCGATCACGACCTGGTCGCCGTAGGGCGCGAGGGCTTCGCCGACGAGTTCCTCGTTGGCGTGCGAACCATAGATCTCAGCGGTGTCGAAGAAGGTGACACCAAGGTCCACGGCCCGATGGAGCAAGGTGATCATGTCCTGCCGGTCCGGCATTCCGCTGTAGCCGCCGGTCATGGTCATGCAGCCGAGGCCAATGGCCGAAACCTCCAGGCCGCTGGAGCCGAGTTTGCGTTTCTGCATTAATGGTTCTCCTTCGGATGGCTCGACCTATCACCGACACTATTTGCTTGGCGCACAGTTGGGGAGCCCTGATTCGGTGCCCAGGCTGCTCGCATGCGCTCCGGCAAGGTTCCGTTTGAGAGCAACGCTGCCCTTTTGCAAGCAGAGGCCGCAGTCGATGGGCCGCCTGTCAAACTGCGAGCCAGCGGGCGCCGCGCCGACTGAATGGTGCGCTGACAGAATCTGATTGAGGCTTGAAACGGCGACAGGAGAGGGAGGAATTGCAATGCTCGGTCAGCTCAGCGGCGCCACGCGGCTGTTCCCGATCATCGGCGACCCCATCAAGTACGTCGAGTCCCCGATGCGCCTCACCCGCACCTTCACCGAGCGCGGCTACAACGGCATCTGCGTGCCGATGCTGGTGGCAGCTGATGACCTCGACGCCGTCATGGCGGGTCTCACGGCCTCGCGGAACGTCGACGGGATCCTGGTCACCATGCCGCACAAGTTCACTGCCTTCGCCCACTGCACCAGCAGCTCTGAGCGCGCCAAGATGCTTGGGGTCGTGAGCGTCATCCGCCGCAATCCAGACGGAACATGGCACGGCGACATGCTCGACGGACTCGCCTTCGTGAAGGCGCAGAAAGACCACGGAGCGGAGCCGGAGGGAGCGCGGGTACTCCTCGTCGGAGCGGGCGGCGCGGGCAGCGCGATCGCGATCGCACTGCTTGAGGCTGGCGTCGGCGAACTCATCATCCACGACGCCGACGAGTCGCGGGTCGCCACACTGCTCAACCTGCTCAAGGATCTCGGCAAAGGGCGGGTGAGCGCCGGGCCGCCGGATCCCACCGGCTGCGATCTGGTGTGCAACGCGACCCCCATGGGCATGGAGGACGGTGACCCGCTCCCCGTCGATGCTGCGCTGCTGACCTCCTCTATGTTCGTGAGCGATGTGATCGCTGGGCACGGCGTGACCCCGTTCCTCCAGGGTGCGGAGGCCGCCGGATGCAAGACGGCCAACGGCGGACACATGGTCGAAGCCGCACAGGACGTTATGGCGGACTTCATGCTGCGAAAGACCGATTCCCCGACGGGGGTGCCGGCAACACTCCAGCAAGGTGATCATGCTGGCTCGGGCCATTGAGGAGGAGTCTCGTGGAAGGCGAGAGCAGGTCTCAGGGAACAGAAGCGGTAAGCCCGTGTGCCCCTGACATGCCCCCGTTCATCCGTCATCGACCGTCACCTGGCCCGCACTGTCGGGCATAGCCCAGCGTCACACCACACCAACCATCGGCCACCGTCATGCACCGGACTCGCTCGTAATGCGCAGGTCCGGGGTTCGATTCCCCGAGGCGGCTCCCCTATCCGGCCTGGTCCGCGGCCAGTTCTCCGCTTCAGCCTGCTGACTGTGGGCCGATGCCCCCAGCACCGGACCTCTCCCGAGTATCGTCCGGGAAGTGAGCCGGCCCCGCGCGCGGAAGAGGCTGATCCAAGGAGGACGAGGTCCATGTTGAGCACCGGCACCGTGACCAGGAGTACCAGCTCGTAGCGAAGGGAGCATCCGATGTTGAACCTCCCCCCGGCCTCCATCCCGGCAACCCACACTCGCGTCGTTTATTCGGCAATGGCTAACGATAGCTATCTGATCTCGGTCGCCCTGCCGTTCCACTACGACGAAAGACCGGACATCGTGTGGCCGGTGATCTTTGTGCTCGACGGCAACATGCATTTCAACATGGTGGTCGACATGGTTCGCTTCATGAACATCCGCGTCGAATTCTGCAACGAACTGCCGGATGCTCTGATCGTGGGCATCGGCTACCCGGTTACCGGCACGCTGACGGACATGCTGTATCACGTCATGCACCTCCGGATGCGGGACTTCGTCCTCGGTCGCGAAGAGAGTGGCGAAGCCTTCATGCAGGACCACTTTCCGATTGCCGCGCCGATCCCGTCCGGCAACGGCCTCGGCTTCATGCAGTTTCTTCGCCAAGAACTCATCCCATTGGTAGAGACCGACTACCGGGCCGACCCTGCCGACCGGACTCTTCTTGGTCACTCGATGGGGGCAAACTTCGCGCTTTACACGCTCTTCCACCACCCGGAACTGTTCCAACGGTGTGTGGCGGCCAGCTTTGATCCCATGCTCGACCAGGAGCAGGCTTTCGCTGAGTACAACGACAACCTTCCCGTCCGCCTGCACCTGGTCTGGGAAGGAATGAGCCAACAAGACCTCGCCGGGCCGAGGTCACTCGTCGACCGGCTGACCACGCGACGCTACGACGGCCTACGCATCACACACGAAACCATCGTCGGCACACACTGCGCCATGGTGCCATTCGCCTACCAGTCGGGGCTGGAGCAGGTGTTCTCTAATTGAGCCGACCTGCAGGACCATCGAGAGTCGCACCATAGGGTGTTATCACACACCCTCCACCATCACGCTCAAGTGATCATTATTGCGACCAGGACTCCAAGCTCAGAAGCTGTCGGCTGACTTGACCCTTCTGTCTTTCCGCGGGTCGAGGCGTCGAGCAGCCAAGCGAGCAGCCTACGCAGCGGACGATCGTGGACGCTGGTGCACGTGCACCGACTAGGCCACGCCGGGCGAGCACCCGGTGGACGCCGCGCTTCCGACTCGTAATGCGTAGGTCCGGGGTTCGATTCCCCGAGGCGGCTCCAGGGCGTTATCCCTAGTCAACGGCGGCTTTCCGCCAAGGAGCCACCTTCATCCTCCGGTCCCTCGTTGGGCCGTGCCCCCGTGGTGCCCCCGAGCCACTGGGCCGCGTCCCACAAATTGCGGTCGATCATGTGCCCGTATAGGTCCATCGTCATGGCAGCTGTGGCGTGCCCCAGTACTCTCTGGACCACTTTCGGATCAGCACCAGACGCCAGCCACACCGAAGCCGCCGTGTGGCGCAGATCGTGAACGCGCAGCTCGGCGTCGCCCACGGCGCGTGGATCGCCGACCCGGCGAACAACGTGATCGGCCTGATCCAGTACCCCGGACCGCTCGTCTCGCTAGCGGATGAGCTATCGCGCCTTCGGAATCACACCGGTGACACACCCCCTTGCGTCGGTGACATAGTGGCCGGCTGACAGGTCGAGCAGGATGAGCGCGTTGCCGAAGGGATCGGTCACGACGGCTAATCGACCCACCGGGATCTGAGTCGGTTCGGTAAGCACTGTGCCGCCCGCCGTGACGACGATCTCGACCGCCTCATCGACCGAAGTGACTAGCCAGTTGGGGACGTACTGCAGGCTGGTGCTGAGCACGAGCTCGGTTCTGCTCTCAGGTAGGCGCAGGCCAGCTTGCCCCACCTCGTCGTTGCGCCACAGCAACTCGTGGCCGAGGTGGTCGCGGTAGAACTCCAAGCCCTGGTCGATGTCGGGGATCGGCACGGTGACGGCGTCGACCATTCGAAGGACAGCTGGGTTACTCATGGTTCATCCTGCTCCACGTCCTGTCGCGCTGCTCGTACACCGGACAGTGGGCTTCGGCCAGAGTCGATTGGCCGTGTCCACCTTTTGCTGCCCGGCACGTCCGAGGCTCTGTTTAGTGGGTGCCTCCCGGGGGCGGTTCGTCTGGACCGTTGACGCTCGATAGAGCCTTGGGGAACGCCGCCGAACAACTTGTCGGGTCACGAACCTTGGCCGAACCTGACCGTCACGGTTACGACGACATCCAGCGCCCGTATCAAACACCACGGCCGAGCACTCCGTCTTCGCCCGGCCGCTAGCGACCGCAGTCAGGGTCATAACAGTTTGAGCAGACGGCTTTGTCTGGTCGGATCGGGCAGTCATGGCAGCCGACTGACTGCCGAATCTAGCTTTGTCAGGGTCAAGGGCTGGCGAGAGCGCCGGCCAGGCGGCGCGTGTCCTCGCTGCGCTGTGGGCCGCGCCGCGAGCAATAGCGCCGAGGGCGATGACGTCGTTGAACGCAACCACATCGTCGAAGGGGGATTCCCCGTTCGAGGAAGCCGCGCATCGCGGCGGCGCTGGTACTGCGAAACCAGCCGATATCGACGAGGCGCGTTACAGCCTATAACGTCTACACGGAAGGTCCGGCCGTGGTTACCGGCCGTGGCGATCGATGTCGACCCGCGTCAATTCCTGCGCGTGTCGACCCCACGCCCGCGCCCAGCCGTTGCCGGGCTTCTAAGACTGGGGCACGCTCCCTCACTCGCTTTCCGAACAACGACGTCCGGGTAGGACGAAAGGATCAAAGATGAAGAGAACGACACGCTTCGCCGGGGTAGTGGCTTTGGCCACTGGTCTCCTGCTGTCTGCCTGCGCGACTAGCGCCAACAACAGCGGAGGCGGTGCTAGCGGCGCACCGACCGAGGAAGAGAAAACACCTCCGAAGCTGACCAACTGCACGAACAAGATGAAGAACGATGCGCCGCAGGTCTCGGTGTGGGCCTGGTACCCGAACATGCCGAACGTCGTGGACAACTTCAACGAGAACCACACGGACGTGCAGATCTGCTGGAACAACGTCGGCGCGGGCAATGACGAGTACACCAAGGTGCAGACGGCGATCTCGGCGGGGAAGGGTCTTGCCGATGTGGTCATGCTGGAGGCCGACCGGCTGAGCAGCTTCTCCATCCAGAACGCGCTGGTCGACCTGACCCCGTACGGTGCGGACGAGGTGAAGGGCAACTTCAGGGAGGGCGCCTGGAAGGACGTCACCCAGGGCGACAAGGTCTTCGCCATTCCCGTCGACGGCGGCCCGATGGGCATGATCTACCGGACCGACGTGTTCAAGAAGTACCAGATCACCCCGCCGGCCACGTGGGACCAGTACGCCGCCGCCGCCCAGAAGCTCAAGGACGCCGGGGGCCCTCACTTCGGCGACCTAGGGTCCAACGTGCCGGCCTTGTTCATGGCCCTACAGCAGCAAAAAGGAGCCGTCCCCTTCGACTACGACCCGGCCAGGCCCAAGGACCTGACGATCAAGCTCAACGACCAAGCGTCCAAGGACGTCCTGAACTACTGGGCGGACCTCGCAAAGCGCGGCCTAGTCGGGACCCAGGACCAGTTCACCACCGACTACATCTCCGGTGTCGTGGGCGGGAAGTACGCTACCTACGTTTCTGCCGCCTGGACCCCCGGCTACCTGACCGGTGCCGGTGTGGGGAAGGGCTCGTCCAAGGGTGTCTGGGCGGCCGCCCCGCTGCCGCAGTGGGACACGGCCAACCCGGTCTCGGTGAACTGGGGTGGATCAGCCTTCGCAGTCAGCACCCAGGCCCCGAGCAAGCGGCTGGCCGCCATCGTGGCCAAGGGTATTTATGCCGACCCGGCATCATTGGAGGAGGGCTGGAAGAAGCAGATCATCTTCCCGCTGAGCAAGACCGTGCAGGACTCGCCCGACTTCATCAACAACAAGTCCGAGTTCTTCAACGGCCAGACGGCGAACAAGGACGTCTACGTCCCTGCCGGGAACGCGTACAAGGGCACCGTCTACGCCCCTATCCAGGTCTACTACTACGCACAGCTCCAAGCGCAGCTGGCCAAGATCATCAACGGCAAGACGACCGGTGACCAGGCGGCCGACGACCTGCAGGCACAGATCGTCAAGTACGCCAAGAGCCAGGGCTTCAACGTCACCGCGTAACCCGAGGCCGCTTCGCACTCACCACCCGTCCGGCCCGGGGGCCAACGGATGAAACCCCCGGGCCGGGCATCACTCAAAGGAGTCCGCGGATGTCTTACGCCGCAGCCGTCGACACGCCATCGCCGCCGAACCAGCCAACGGCCCCAGCGGTTTCGACCAGGCGGCGCAGCCTCAACGAACGGAAGAAGGCCCGGATCGGGTGGCTCTTCGTTGCCCCCTTCGCCCTGGTCTTCGTCGCATTTCTGATCCTGCCCCTGGTGTACGCGTTCTACCTCAGCCTGTACAGCAAGGGACTCGCCACGGGCGTCGTGTTCGCCGGTGTGAAGAACTACGCCACCGCCTTCACCGACCCGTCGTTCCTTCGCGGGGTGTGGTTCGTCCTCCGGTTTGCGGTGGTACTGATCCCGGTGCAAATGCTCGTCTCGCTCGCGGTCGCGCTGGTGCTGGACGCCCTTACCACTCGTCTCGCGCGGGTCGCGCGGCTGATGATCTTCCTTCCCTACGCGATTCCGGCGGTGATCGGGGCCTTGATGTGGGGGTTCCTCTACAGTCCGACGTTCGGGCCGATGCAACAGCTGGCCAACATCTTCGGCGCGAACGCGCCGTTCCTGCTCGGCCCCGACCTCGTTTTCGTCGGACTCATGAACGTCGTCACTTGGCAGTGGGCCGGCTACTACATGATCATCATCTACGCTGCGCTGCAGGGCATCGACTCCTCCATCTACGAGGCGGCTCGGATGGATGGGGCGAACTCATGGCAGGTCGCCTTCCGGATCAAGGTCCCGATGGTCAGCTCGGCTCTGCTGTTGATCTTGGTTTTCGCCTTGATCGGCACCCTGCAGTTCTTCTCCGAGCCCCAGATCCTGCGGCCTCTGTCCAACGGAACCATCGGGCCGGACTTCACGCCGAACATCTACGCGTTCAGCCAGGCCTTCTCGTACGCCAACTTCAACTACGCCTCGGCCATCAGCTTCGCACTCGGGATTGTCGTCTTCATCGCCGTCTACGTGTTCCTCTTCTTCACTCGCAAGCGCGGGAGCATCTTCACATGACCACAGCAAGTATTGACGCGCCTGTTGGCGCCCAGACCACGAGCCGAGGCAACGGCCGACGCCCTCAGCCGGGGAGCGGCCACCATATTGTGGCTTACCTGTTCCTGGGCGTACTGGTGGTCTACTTCCTCATTCCGATCTGGTGGCTGTTTGTGGCCAGCACCAAGGACGCGGCTGGCCTGTTCAACGGCAGCAGCGGCGCCCTCTGGTTCGACGAGACATTCGCACTGCTGCCGAACCTTCGCAACTTGTTCGCCCACAACGACGGTATCTACCTCCGCTGGGTCGCAAACTCGCTGTTCTACGCAATCGTCGGCGGTGCGGGCGCCACCATACTGTGCGTGCTCGCTGGGTACGGCTTCGCGAAATTCCGATTCGGGGGACGTCGGCTGATGCTCGCGGTACTGCTGGGCTCAGTCATGGTACCGCTGACCGCGCTGGTCATCCCCACGTTCATCCTGTTCTCCAACCTCCACTTGACCGACACGGTGTGGGCGGTCATCCTGCCGTCGCTGCTGAACCCGTTCGGGGTCTACTTGATGCAGGTCTATACGGCCGCGGCAGTGCCCGATGAGCTGCTCGACGCCGCCCGGGTGGACGGAGCGGGGGAAATCAAGATCTTCTTCGGGGTCGCGCTCCCGCTGCTTCGCCCAGCAGTTATTACCGTCTTGCTGCTTTCGATCGTCGGAGTCTGGAACAACTTCTTCCTACCCCTGGCCATGCTGGCCAACACTAAGCTCTTCCCGATCACCGTAGGTCTTGCCGTGTGGCAGGGCCAGGCCTCAGGCAACAACACCGGCGGGGCCAACCTTTGGGGCATCATCATCATCGGCGCGCTGGTGTCGGTTATCCCGCTCATCATCGCATTCCTGGCACTGCAGAAGTACTGGCAGGGCGGGCTCTCGCTAGGCGCGCTCAAATAGGTCTTTCCCGCGTCCCTCCGAATCGAGAGCGAACCATGCCACAAGACTCAGCTGGCCGTTGACCCTCACTTCGCCGTCGGGACCGTGAATCGCCGGCTTTCGGTTCCTTCGTCGAGCACCTCAGGCGCTGTGTCTACGACGGGATCTACGAGCCACCCGGTATCGGAACGACGAGCAGATCACCGACGTCGGAAACTTGCCGACCGCGCCGCGGATCCTGGAGCATCGGTACTCGGTGCTGGACGGGGTCATCGTCGGGAACCTGCTGATCTCGCTGCTCAAGCACGCCGATCGGGTCACCTCCGCGTCGACTCAGCCAGGCGTCCTGCTTGCAATTCATAATGCATCACTTGTGGGTGCCAGTCCTGGGACACATCGGGGACACACTGTCAAGTCAAGCAATAGCAAACAGGGCAAGACGACGACCGGACTCATCCCCTCTGACTCCCAGCGTGGATCGCCTCGTACACGGTGGGGCCGGCCCTCCTCGACTTGCTCTTTCAAGGCGGCAGCGCTGGCCCGGCCGTCATCCATGACTAATCGGCATCAAAGGCTGCGGCTGCAACCCCTGCCCCCGCCGTGCCCCCGTACTCCCAACACCGACCGTCGCTGGCTCTCGCTAGCCGTCAACTCCGAAGCAGGGATCCGGCACTGGACCGCTCTGACGATCGACCACCATCTCGCACTCGACACGCTCGTAATGCGTAGGTCCGGGGTTCGATTCCCCGAGGCGGCTCCCTGTTTGGTGTCGTCATCATCGAGCGTGGCGAAGCAGCCAACGAGCGCGGCGAGAAGTGGCATGTTCACGGTGGCCGCGACTTCACCAAACGCCCACGCAAACCAAGATCAACATAAACCGCAGGATTAATACGAGGCCCGCCGTTTCTTTGGGTGGCGCATCTAGTTGACCAGCAAGGTCCGAGTTGATTTATATTCACAGCGTTTTTGTTGTTGATCTTGGTGCGTTCGAATGGTTCGGGCCCGAACGGTTAAACTTTGGCTATTCCGAAGCTGCGCGCCGTTGGACCTGGTGAGAAGCCTCAGCGGAAGTTGACGGTCACTGAGGCTGCGTCGTTGAACGACCACCGCGAGATGCTTGTTGCGCTTCGCAATCGTGTTGCTAAGTCGGTTGAGGCTGCTGATTGTCCGCCTGTCGCGTTGGCGGCGCTGTCGAGGCAGTTGACGCTCATCTCGAAGGAACTGAGCGTGTTGGATTCTGGTGGCGAAGAGGATGTTATTGCTCAGGCCGTGAAGACTCCCGATGAAGCCTGGGACGCCGTCTAGGACGGGTTAGCGCATGGGTTGGAAAGCTAAAGACCCGTTGCTCACTTCCGCGTTGTATAAACGTAATCGTGCAGCTTTGAAAAGGTTGCGGTTGCCGTGTTGCTCGCTGCCATCGACCCATTGACTACTCACGGCCTGGCCAGTTCGTAGCCGGCCACGTTGTTGCTCGGCACGTTGCGAAGCGGTTGGGTTGGACCCCTGAACAAATCAATGCGATGAGCAACTTGCAGGCTGAGGGTCGGCGGTGTTCGTTTAAGACTGGGGCGGCTGAGGGTGGGCGTGCTAGGCATCAGCGGTCGCAGCGGACGGGTGTTGGCTATCGGTTGGATGATGCGTCTCGCTGGTGAACAGGACCCGCCTTCCACCTAGCTCGAATCGGAAGCCGATGTTGCTATCTCTCCGGCGGCACGGGCGCGCGAACCACAGTGGCCGTGCCAGACGCGTCCGTCACCGTGCAGGTGACCGTGTTCGCGGCAAGGCCGGTCTTCTGGCCGTACCTCTTGGTGAAGACTGTTGCGCCATCAGCGCTAAAGGTGATCGACAGCAGGACCATGTGCTGGTCGTCGATCCACCGGCTCGCCGAGTCGCCGGGCGTGCCGACGACCGTGATCGTGCCCTCGGCACATACGACGGTGAACGTCTCCAAACCCTTTCCGGGCGGGGCGTCGGCGATGGCCGGCGACGCGGACAACGCGACCGCGGCGGCCGTTAACCCGCCAAGTGCGAGAAGTCGCTTCATTGTGTTCCCCTTCGATTGGTGGCCGTAGGCATCACTATCCCGCACGTAACGCGATCCAGTCTGGTGTTTGAGCGAATCGTTGGCCGCCATTAGCGGCTTTGTCGCGTTAACCGCGATGTGAACGGCGCGACGAACAGTTGCACGTCCCGCGGAGCGAGCCCCGTTGTTTTTGATCATGGAAATTCTGGGACCAGCAAGGTCCCGCGCCTCCCCCTCCGAGGACCCACTACGGGTGCGCAAAGTCTCGACTTGAGATTTAGACTGTGTGTGTGGCCGTGTGTGGCCGTGTGTGGGTTATGCGGGAAGCCTTTTGAGTTGAACAAGATGGGCCGGCCTCGGTTGTACTGCTTCGGCTGTGAGCCTCATGGTTGGCAGGTTGTGAAGGTGCCACATCAGTCGCGGGTGAAGTTGCGGAGGCGTCCTCCGGCGTTTCGGATGCCGATCAAGATCAATAAGGGTGTGGTTGTGCCGTTGCGGGATGAGTCGGCGTGAGCTTGTAGCGACGCCTGAAAATGCTCGGGCTGTGGCCTTTTTGTTGATCTTGGTTTGTTCGCATTTCTGCCTTAAATAGGCGATAATTGATGTTGAAATGAAGCTCGGGGTGATTGTCCGCAGGACGTGTAAGCAGGGTCGTAAAGAGTTTGAGTTTGGTTATCGCCGCGGCCGGCCGAGGGAGCGGTGTTTCACCTGTCAGCCTTTAGGTACGCGTGTGGTGAAGGCTGTGAATGGTTTGCCGACCTCCAAATATGTGGAGGCCTCTTATTGTTTTTGGCGAGGCTGGTTAAAGTCACCGGGTTGAGCAGCACCATGGGTGCTCATTTCGGATCGAAGCGCGGCCAGTGTGTCTACCTTTCTGCACGCGTGCTAACGCCGCCCTGCCCGCCTCGCCTATTTAACCCGTGACTAATCAGGAGAATCAGAATGTTTAAAACCGCTGCCGCTGCCGTTGAGGCTCCTGTGGTGTTTCGAGATGAAACACCTGTGCCGCTAAGTGTGATCGCGTTGGATTTGGCTGCACCGGAGTTCGGCTGGGTCGCTTATCTCACCGGCCGCGGCATCGCGGTTGTCGAGGATGATCTTGGTCGCCCGTCGATTCCTCGTGCGGCTGCCCGGATGCTGTTTGACGAGCATCGCGCCAATGAGCTGCGAAAGGCCGAGGTGCGTGCAGAGTCTGAGAGGCGGGCGGTTGAGGCTGACCAGCGTTTCCTGGCCTCATTGGGGCACGGTGTGAAGATCCCCAAAGAGAAGGCCTATGCCTGCGGCTTCGATGAAGTAGAGCGCGATCATCCACCAGCAGCTGCGTACGGTGCTGGGTTGGTCGCCGCTCACTGATATCGCCTAGCTTTGGTCCGGGCCAGCTCGACGTGCGCGGCGGAGAACATTTTCACTAGCGCGGCCGCGGTGTCGCCGAACGCTTGCGGGCCCATGACGGTTGGTTGTGACGGCCAGGTGATCCGGACGATCGCCGGCATGTCAGCCGGTTCGACCAGCTCGATCGTGATCGAGTCGGCACCGTTGATGGTGCTGCTTGCTAGTTCGGTAATTTTGGACATTGGGTGAACTCCTAGATGAGTTAGGGGTTTGCCAAGGCCCTGGCCAGTGTTCGAGCACCGGTCGGGGCCGCTTACTTGTTGATCTTGCTTTGGTACTTGCTGGGTACATGACAGGGCCGTTTTCAGCCGGCACTGCCTAATAAAGCTCAACAGCCGAACCGCCTAGTCAGCTCACAGATTCAACAGGAATCGTTAGCGACCGTTAACGCAGAGATCGTTCTCGTAATGCGTAGGTCATCGGTTCGATTCCGATAGGCGGCTCCAAGGCGTTATCCCTTGTCAATGGTGGCTTTCACTAGGGCGCCACCTTCATCGTCCGGTTCCTCGTCCAGTTGTGCCCCCGAGTGCCGCTCGGCCGCGTCCCCGTCTCCCGTGACCGCATTCGACCATTGAAATATTAGAAATAGACGTCTGATATATCTATTTGCTAGAGTGCGCCCAGGCCGCCTGGATCGGCCACACAAGGAGAAGGCATGGAACTGGCGCATCGGTTGGAACGCCTCGGCACCGAAACTGCCTTCGCGGTTGCGCAAGCGGCGGGCGCCTGGACCGCCAAGGGGAATCGCGTCTACCCCTTCCACCTGGGCGACATCAACATCCCGACTGCACCGCACATCATCGAGGCGATGAACGCGGCGATCGCCGATGGCCGTACGGGCTATTGCCCTGGGCCTGGCATCCCCGCGTTGCGCGAGGCGCTCGCCGATGACATCGGTTCGCGACGGGGAATCAGCATCGATCCTGTGAACGTCGTGGTGATGACCGGGGGCAAGCCGGTGATCACGAAGTTCCTGCAGACGGTGATGAACCCGGGTCAGGAGGTGCTCTACCCGAACCCCGGTTTCCCGATCTACGAATCGCAGATCGAGTATCTCGGCGGCACTGGGCTGCCGTACCGGTATGTGCCGACCGAAGACGGGTTCGCGATCGACCTCGACCAGGTGCGCTCGCTGATCACCCCCAATACCGTCGCGATCATCTACAACGACCTGCAGAACCCGATCTCGGCTGAGTCAACCGCTGCTGAGCGCGAAGCGATCGCCGCCCTGGCGCAGAAGCACAACCTGTGGGTGCTCTCCGATGAGGCGTACTTCGAGATGCGGTACGAGGGCGAGTCGACCTCGATCGCGACCATTCCCGGGATGGCGGAGCGTACGGTCATCCTCTACACATTCAGCAAGAAGTTCGCGATGACCGGTTCGCGGCTCGGCTGCGCCGTGGCTCCCCCGGAGGTGGCGTCGGTCTTCTCGACCCTCAACACCAACGACGAGTCGTGCACCACGCATTACGTGCAGTGGGCAGGTATCGAGGCGCTGCGCGGCACTCAGCAGCCCGTGCTCGACATGCTCGACACGCTGCGCGAGCGCCGGGATGAGACCTGCCGGATGGTTAATGCGATTCCTGGGATGCAGGTCGCTGTACCGAAGTCCACCTTCTACGTGTTCCCCGACGTCACCGGTACCATGCAGCGGATGGGGTTCGCCGCAGTGGCCGACTTCGCCCAGCAGGCGCTCCACAACACGGGGATGTCGTTCTGCACCCGTCAGCACTTCGGCCGGCGCCAACCCGGCGAGGACCGGGATTACATCCGGCTCGCCTACTCGGGAATCAACCTCGCCGATATCCGGGAGGGTCTCGGACGTCTCACAGAATGGGTGGAGTCAGCATGAGCAAGATCGTCGTCACCGGGCGGATCCCAGAGGTTGCCGTCGAAATGCTCCGGGCTGAGCATGAAGTCGACGCCTGGTCGGCTGCCGAGTCGATGAGCCGGGAGGAGTTGCTCTCCCGCGTGGTCGGTGCCGATGCGCTGGTGACATTGCTCACCGAGCGGGTCGACGCGGAACTGCTGGACGCGGCCGGGCCGCAGCTCCAGGTGGTCGCCAACGTCGCGGTGGGGTACGACAACATCGACGTGCCGGCGTGCGTCGAGCGTGGCGTCACCGCCACCAACACCCCGGGCGTGCTGACCGAGGCGACAGCCGACACCACCTTCGCGTTGATCTTGATGGCGACGCGGCGAACCGGTGAAGGTGAGCGTGTCATCCGCTCCGGTCAGCCGTGGAAATGGGGAATGTTCTACCTGCTCGGCACGGGCCTGCAGGGCAAGACCCTGGGCGTTGTGGGTATGGGCGCGATCGGTGTGGCGACCGCTCGGCGGGCGCGGGCCTTCGGCATGAACGTGATCTATCAGTCGCTTTTCGAGCTTTCACCAGAGGTGGCCGCCGAGCTCGGCTCCCGCCGGGTCGAACTGGACGAGTTGCTGGCGACGGCCGACGTGGTATCGCTGCACTGCCCGTACACCCCGGAGACGCACCATCTGATCGGCGCGGCGCAGTTTGCCGCGATGCGCGAGACGGCGTACCTGGTGAACACGGCACGAGGTCCGATCGTGGACGAAGCGGCGTTGGTGGACGCGCTCCGGGACGGTCAGATCGCCGGCGCCGGCCTGGACGTCTATGAGCGTGAGCCGCTCGTGCACCCGGGGTTGCTGGAGCTGGAGAACGTCGCGCTACTGCCGCACCTGGGCTCGGCAACCATCGAGACCCGTACGGCCATGGCAACCTTGGCGGCTGAGAACGCACTGGCGGTGCTCCGTAGTGAGCATCCGCCCACACCCATCCAGTTGTGGTAGCCGTTTCTGGCGTGCCCTCTTCGCCCACTGGGGGCCAAATGCGCGGCCGGTCTGGCCGAAGGCCTGGCTGATCTGGGCAAACGTCTACCCGAGAGCAGAAGGCCACCAAGATATGAATATCAGTGAAGAGAGCACGAGGTCGTACCGGCTCGAAGTGCTAAACCATGATGCCATCAGGGAGCTGCGGAGGCTCTCGGGCGACCAGTCAGACCCAGCGGTGGATAAAAGCTAGTGATCTTCGCCGCGCCAGCGGCTCACAGCCATGAGTTGCGTACGAGTCCTTTCCGGCCAGGGATTCTGGCCGCGCGGAGGTGAAAGCGACTGCGATCTATATCGCGAGGCGAGCCCAGGAGCTTAAGATCTTGACGCTCGCCCCCGCATGTCAAGTTCCTCAACTGATGGACCCCCGCTTACCGGTTCTACAGTGGGTTTGGCAGGCACCCGGCTGGGCGACATGATCGTCAAAGGTGACCAACATGCGCAACGATGTTCCGCTGCTGCAATTTGCCCGGCACTTCCGAAACGCGTGCGCACACGGCGATCGCTGGCATTTTAACGCTGACCAGCCGAAATATCCGGCAGCGCTTAGGAACCTGGTTCTTACGCGCGACCTGCGAGGGCAGCAGGCTACGTTTGTCACGGTGAGTCCGTGGCACTTCATCGAGTTCCTCGACGACCTCAGCAACCATTTCGCGCCAGGTTCTGTGCCTCCACCGACCCGCGGGTGATCAGGACCTTGTTGCAACACCGACCCCACCGCCGATGGCCGCGACATCCTCCTGGTATGCCAGCCCAGCGACCCAAGCTGGCTATGAGCTGGTCGCCGCCGGAATGTTTGCTCCGGGGCATGCTGCCGCTCCCTCAGGCAAGCCTCTCGCGAAGAATCGCGCTCAGCGCCTCGTCTCGTACCTGGTCAAGACAACGCCGCCGGGAAACGTCCGCGTCTCCACCAGGTTCAGGTTCACCCAGCTGTCCAGCGCGGTGAAGAACGGTGTGCCGCCGCCCACGAGGACCGGATGGGTGACGATCTCGTACTCGTCGATCAGCGCGGCCCGCATGACCGCTCCGGCGAGCGTTGCGCCACCGACCCTCATCGGCTCGCCGTCGTCGGCCTTGAGTCGGGTGATCTCCGCTACAGCGTCGCCGGTGACCAGGCGGGTGTTCCAGTCGACCTTGTCGATCGTCGAAGAGAACACCACCTTCGGCGTGTCCCGCCAGTTCCGCGCGAACTCGATCTCCGCCGGGGTGGCGTCGGGCTGCTGGTCGCCGGTCGGCCAGTGGGAACTCATCGCCTCCCACAGCTTGCGCCCGTACAACAACAGCCCGATCGCCAACTCCTGGTCGAGCCACCACTGAAACAACTCGTCACTCGGCCCACTCCAGCCGAGGTCGTCGCCGGGCGCGGCGATGTAGCCGTCCAGGGTCAGGTTCATGCCGTAGATCAGTTTCCGCATAGCGCCATGCCTTCCGTCAATCGGGTCTCGAAAGACTAGACCAGCCGAGCGCAGGAAACTGACGGTGCGCAATCTGCTCATACGGACCGGCTCCTGGCCCTCGCTCAATACTTCCAAGCCGCTCGTCCCGTACACCCTTGGCTGCCTTGCTGGCGAGCGTTGGGAAGCTCTGCAGAGACGAAACAGACGGCGCAGCAGGCCAGCGCACGAGCACCAAAGGCGGTTCCAGATCGGGTTGGTTGAGGAGGATGACTAGCTCGTCTGCACCGTTGAGGCGGCCGCGGGCAAGTTCGGTAGCTTTGGACATTGGGTGAACTCCTAGTTCAGTTAGGTGTTTCGCCAAGGCCTCGAGCTGGTGTTCCAGCACCGCTCGGCGCCGCTTGTTTGTTGATCTTGCTAAGAATCGGTTCGGGTACCAGCTGGGTACCGCTCAGGGTCGTTTTCGACCGTCAGGGGTCGATAGTGGCCAACAGCCGAACCGCCTAGCCAGCGCCCGATTTCAACGACCGTCATCAACCGTCGTTAACGCAGAGATCGTTCCCGTAATGCGTCGGTCTGGGGTTCGATTCCCGAAGGCGGCTCTTTGTCATTTTTGCCATGCCACCTCAGCCCTCGCTTGATCGTCTAGGACAGGTCTGGCTGGGGTCGAAGTGGTCGCCGAGGATAACACCGTCGGGTGTGATCTCATATTGGCGCGTGAATGGGTCGTGGGCGCTACCGCGGGCTTTGAGAATGGTCAGTGCGCGTTTGAGCCGGGAGTCTCCTCGGAGGAACTGGAGCAGGATCACGTTGTCGGATAGGTGCGAGATGCCGTATTCGGACAGGCGGGAGACCCCAAAGAGGTCGGGGACCTCCTGGGTCATGACGACGCTAATGTTGGCGCGAGCGCAGCGTTGTAGCAGCGAGTAGACGTACTCGCGGAAACGGAGTTCCTCTCCGCTTGAGGCTCGCAGGTCGCCGAGACTGTCGATGGCGACTCTGGTGGCGCCGGTGCGTTGCACGGTGTCCAGCAGGTCGTAGACCCATTCGTCAAGATACAGATCGACGGGGCTGCGGTACATGAGCTCGATGCCCGGATCGTCCAATGACCAGGAGAACCCTTTCAGGATCCGCTCGAGCTGGGTGGGGTTCTCCTGGAATGTTGCGATCACCCCGGTTTCTCCGTGGCCCGCACCGGCGAAGATGAAGTGGAGCGCGAGCAAGGTCTTGCCGACTCCCGAAGGGCCCGCCAGCAGGGTCGAGGCGCCGCGGTAGTAGCCATCCGACAGCATGGCATCCAACGCCGGGACGCCCGAGGACATGCGTTCCTGCGCGCGGTCATAGCGGTCAAGCTCGGCGGGGTCGGCCATGCGCGGGAACACGTGGATACCAGTGGACGAGAGCCGGTAGGCGTGCTTGCCCGACAAGGAGCTGCTGCCCCGCAGTTTGATGACCGATAGGACTCTCCGGTCGCGTTCGGCCTCCCGCTCGGTACCAAGCGAGATGATGGCGTCGGCGACGGCGAACTCAGGCGCATCGCTAGTGTCGGTGCTGCTGTACTCACCGACCCAGAAGGAGGTCACCGGCAACACGGAGAGCCGTCCGGCCAGCTCGTGTAGGAACCCCCTGAACGTCTCCGGGTCGGCTGCATACGTCTGGAGGGCCCGGAAACTGTCGATCACGACCAACCCGGGGCGATGTTGCTTCAGGAGTTCGGTGATGCACGCCAACGCACCTGCTAGCCCGTCGTCGTTCAGCGTCCGGCCGAGATCTTCATAGATCACGCTTGTGCCGAGAGCGGAGGGGTCGAAGAACTCCAGAGATTGGCCGTAGCGCAGGATCTTCTCAAGCGGTTCGGACACCGTGGACAGATAAAGCGCCGGCCAGTCGGTGCTGGCGTTGTGGAACACATACTGCTGGGCCAGGATTGTCTTGCCCGAGCCCGGATTGCCGCCGATCAGGACGATGCTGTTCCGTGGCAGACCGCCGCCGAGGACCGTGTCCAATCGGTCGGAGCCGCTCGATAGGCGGTCGGTCATCGCCTTAGTTCCTTTGTCGCAGGTACGCGCTGGTCCCGACCAGGTCGCGGATCGTGGACACGAACTGTAAGGGGTCGAGTGGTTTGACCATGAACGCCTCAACGCCGGCGGCCAACGCCTGATCACGTGAGTCGACCGCAGACACGGCGAGAACTGGAACAGAACCGTTGTCTCGTGCCGCCCGGCATAGCGCCAGACCCGCGCCACCGGAGATCAGCAGATCTACGACGAGCACACTCGGCGGCTCGTCGCGCAGGATCTCTGCTGCCGCGGCCGAGTCGAGCACGATGCGAACAACGTAGCCCTCGGTGCGGAGGAAGTATTCGGCGAACTCGGCGGCGTACGGATCACGTTCGGCCAGCAGCACGGTCGTCGCTCCGTCGAGGCTCGCTCGCGCATTGCTGTGCTGCTCGCCCGGGATGGAAGCTACCTCACCGTGATGCTGGGCGAGGAGGCGGTGCGCATCAGCCGGTTGCAGTCCCTGCTCTATCTGATTGCGAATAAAGCTGAGCTGATCCACCTGGTCGCGGCTGTAGAGCCGCTGCCCTCCGCTGCTTCGAGCAGGCACGATTTGTTGATAGCGGTCCTCCCAGGCGCGCAGCGTTTGCGCTGGCACGCCGAGCATCCGAGCTACTGCACCGATGCTGTAGATGCCGTCGGTGCTGTCCGTGTTGCCCTCCATCCTGCGCCCCCTCCTGTGATGAGTGTGGCTTAATTCCCGTCTTAACGTCTATGAGAGGGCCAACTTAAATCTAAACATTAGCTCTATAATAGTTGCAAATAGACAACATCTACCTCTACATTTCTTCTATGAAAGTGGGACGTCGATCGTCGTGACTGAAAACGGTGGGCAGCGGCTGGAACGCGTCCGCTTCACCGCTCCCGTCCGGGAATGACTCGAGCGTATTGCCGTGGCTCGTCGGATGGTCGGCTCGTACACGTGGCGCCTCGGACCAGCGCGGAGGACCACGAGCACTCAAAAGACGACCGCGCAGGCCGAAACCGGTGGGCCCGCCCAGCGAGGAACCCTGGGGAGGGAGTCACGGATGGAGTCCGAGGCCGATGCCTTTGCCCGTCTGGCCGACGAATTGCATAACCAGACGAATCTGGAACAGACCCTCGCAAGCATCGTCGAGTCCGCCGTTGCGGTGGTCGGTTGTGACTGCGCCGGGGTGCTCCTGACCCGCAAGGGCAGCCAGTTAGATGCGGCCACCGCAATTCACCCGATCGCCGAGAAAGCCGACAAACTACAGATCGAATTGCAGGCAGGCCCAGGAATTGTCGCGCTCGCCCACGCACGCACCACCCTGGTGACCGACACAGGGACCGACACGCGCTGGCCGCGCTGGGCGGCCGGAATGCGAGACCTCCACCTGGGAAGTGTGCTGGCGGTGCCGCTTTGGACCTCCAAGTCAACTCTCGGTGCATTGAACATCTACGCCGGCTCCCCGCGCTGGTTCGACACAGATGCGCTCGCCGCTGCAGAAGTATTCGGTCGCCATGCCTCAATCGCGATCTCCAGTGCGAAACAAGTGGAGTCATTGTCGCAGGCCGTCGACGCCCGCACACTGATAGGCCGGGCCCAAGGCATCCTTATGGAACGGTTTGCTCTTGACGACCAAAGCGCGTTCGAGGTTCTACGTCGCTGCTCCCAGAACACCAACACTAAGCTCAAGGAAGTGGCGCGTATCCTCGTCCACTCGCGAACCTTGCCCAAATACTGACCACGGCTTATATCAGGTCACCAAAGCGCCACCACTACCCAGCGCGTTCCTGGCTTTGGTAGTGGCGTCGCTCCCTCTCATCCAAGGGGCCGCGCTTGCCCCCTGGACCGGCCATCAACGGGTCGTCTGCGGCACCTACCGCCGATCTGTTGCTTGAAAACGGAGAGCACTGTCGCCCCGGGTGTCTGGGCTCCGGCGGGGTATATAGGCATTAAGGCCTGGGTGCGCGGCCGGCAGTTCACTCAAGCTGAGGTCCGGTGGTCGAGCCAACTGCCACCGGACCGCCCCAATCCCGCGATTTGATGACAGCAAGACGTTGGATCGACTTGGGAATCAGCAGGCGAGGTCGCCTCTTATGCCGTCCCACTCGCCGCCATGCGCTCTGCCGCAAGGCGCCGTCAGCGTCCCACCGATAGTCCGCAAGTAAACGATGACCTGTGGACTCAGATGTACCGCGGATTGTGGATCTGGATAGCGGATGGTCCTGACAAGCAACGCAGACAGCAAACCAGTCAGACAGGGCCAGCCGACGGCGTAGAGAATTGGCTCCAGGACCAGGCGGCCGTCAGCGCGGGGCGAGCGGCTGGGAGGTGCGTACCGCGACGACGACGTCGTGGATTGTCTTGCTGGCTACGGCAGCGTCGGCTTCGTTGTCGAGGAGCGAAGCGTGGGTGGCGTTCGCGTGCCGGTGGAGACTGTTGGTCGACAGTGTGGCCATGTGGTCCTGCTTCGATTGCCATTGATCGTCGGCTCCCTCGTCTGCGGTGAGCACGATCAGCGGCTTGCCGTTGAGGCTGGTCAGGGCCGACGCCTGCTGCATCGACGTGTTCGCCACTCCATACTCTTCGACGGAGCTTGCAAGGCTGCTGGCCGTCGAGGAGGTGGCGCGGGCCTCGTCCCGGGAGCGTGGCGGAAGAGTTGTGTAGGAGATCGGGTTGAGCAGACGTCCGGCTCCGAGGTGAGCGGACGCGGCCGCTAAGGCGGCGACGCGACCGATGAGATTGTAGGGGTCGGTGTTGGTGGGCTGGGCTGGGCCGGGTTTGGGTGCGGTGGAGTCGAGGAGCACCATGCCGGCGACCTGGTCGGGGAATTGGGCGGCGAAGCTTTGGACGTACAGGCCGCCGAACGAGTGGCCGGCCAGCACGTACGGCCCGGGAATGTGGGCGCGTTGAAGCAGGGTGTGGAGGTCTGCGGCGATGTGGGCGCCGTCTTGGGGGCCGTCGACTGGGTCGCTCCAGCCGCGGCCGGCGCGGTCGTAAACGCAGACTGTTGTGTCGCGGGCCACGGCCGGCGCAATCCACCCGAAGTCTGAGGAGGACGCGCCACCGCCCGGTTCTAGGACGACTGTGGGGCTGCCCGAGCCGGTGCAGTACAGGTGCAGCCGATGCCCGCCCACATCGATCAGCGGGCCGGGCGGGGGGTAGGCCTTGGCGTCGAGCGATTCGCGTACGGTCTGGTAGCCGCCGCCCACGGCAGCAATCATCAACACCGCTAGTACGGGGTACAGCAGCCACCGTCCGATTCGGCTGCCCATGTTGCGCCGGACCCGAAGGAACATCCAGACAACCAGTCCGAACAGGACTGGAGGCCATATCCAGCTGAACCCTGCCTGCACGGCCGCGGAACCGCTGAGTGAAACGAGGCCGGCCACCGCCATGAACGTGGCCGGCGCAGCTGCCCACCGTTGAGGCTGGTCGCTGAACCGGGTGGACAGTACGGCCAGCAACGCCCAGCCCAGCGCAAACGCCAGCAGCACCACACCGGTGAGCACATTCTCTCTTGCCGGGATGAACGGCACGGCCACCAAAACCACGGCGGCAATCAGTCCAGCCGCCATGGACAGAGCAACGATCAACCCGATCCTGCTCTTAGCTGTCAGTTGCGCGCGGCGGGGTTGCGGAAGGTCGCCATGCCGGGTTGCTGTGGTCATGATCGCCTCCCCCTGAACAACGAGCCAGAGGCGACGGAGACCGTAGCCTCTGTACACAAGATCCTCGGTGCCACGACAGTACGCCGCCCAGATAGCGAAGCACACGGAAAAAGCAACTTCAGCCGGGACGCCGCAATCGTGGCCATTGCGATAACGGCCGGCGTCGACTTCGGCTGACTCGGCCGGGCGATCATGCCAAGCAGAGCGGCCATCAGCGCGAGGCCGCTGCTCAATTGCAAACAGGTGGCGTCGATGACTTGGCCTTGGAGGAGCCGGTAGAACTCTTCGGAGTCAATGCGGTGGGATGTTTGCACCTTGGCGTTTAACCGGGTCCTGGGTTTGATCTTGACGTGGTCGACGCCGGCGTCGATCAGGTGCCAGTGGAAGGAGGCGCCGGGGTCAGGCGCGGTGGCCAGCGGCTTAGAGTGGCAGGTGGCGCGAAAGATGGCTTGAGGGGGCGTATGCGCGCGCGTGTCTCACGTGTCGGGTTCTACCTTCTCTGCGCGCTGATGTCCCCGGTAATCGTCGTCGGCTACATCCTTTGGGTGGGCAAGCTCTTCGCCGCGGGACGCTCGGGTGTCTCCGCGACGGCGCAGGGCCCGCTGTCTGCCCGGTTCTCCGAGCACAACTTCGGGACACGGCAGGACGAGGCGGCGGATCGGCTGATGCGGATGCTGCCTGGTGTACCGCGCCTGGGGCTCCGCTTGACGACTGGTCCGGTGCTGCTGGCGCACCGGCTCACCGGGTATGTGCCGCGGCCTTTCCGATACCCCTTCGAAGGCGAGGTGCTGCCGCAATACCAGGCGTCGGCGCGCATCTGGTTCTTCGACGCCGCTGTCGACCGGTACCTACCCGACGTCGCGCAGTTTGTCATCCTCGGTGCGGGTTTCGACACGCGCGCCTTCCGGCTGCCGAACGATACCCCGGTGCGGGTGTTCGAGGTTGATTCTCCGCAAACGCAGATGGTCAAGCGCGAGACGCTCCAAAAGGTAGGCATAGATTCCAGCGCGGTGACATTCGTTGCGGCGGACTTCGAGAAGGACGACTGGCTGGCCTGCCTCTCCGCCGCGGGATTCGACCCTGGTGAGCGAACGCTGTTCCTGTGGGAAGGCGTGACCATGTACCTCAACCGTGAGGCCGTCGAAGATTCCCTGCGCAAGCTCGCTTCGACGGCGCCGGGGAGCGTGGTCGCGTTTGACTACTTCACCACCGAAGCCCTTGAGTCGCGGGCGCCCTATTGGCGTTACGGTAGGGCTGCCACAAAGGCCACGGGCGAGGCGCTGAAGTTTGGCGTCGACAGCACTCCGCCCTCCCGCGAACGGCTGGCCGAACTGCTCCGATCCTGTGGGCTATCACTTGGTGATCAGCGCACCCTCGGCGACGACACGCCGACTCGGCGTGCCTGGGGCGGGTTCGCGACCGCGACAGTGGGGAACTCGTTGGGCTAGTTCAGGAGCGAGCATCCCAACGCTAGGAGTAGTGGATAGCTGCCCTTTGGTGACGCGCGACGACTACTGAATCTCGCGACTCCTTCCCGCAGCGGCCATGGGGCAGGCAAACCACCTTGGGCCGGCGTGCGGAGATCCCCGGCACAAGGGCGTCGTTCCCCTACGCTTTCGGCGTGACCTCGACCAGCCGGTACTCGCACGACGTACTCGCGTCCGGCTGGCAGAGCGCGGGCCGACCGACGAGCACGGACCTCGTGGTTGAGGTCGGGCTGGTGCTGGAGGATGCCACGTCAGGATTCTGCGGGGCGGTACTGCGCTGGGAGCGCGGTCTGGTGGTTTTGGAGGACCGGCACGGGAAGCAGCGGACCTTTGCCCTCGGCGCGGGGTTCTGGTACGAGGGAAGCCCGGTCGTGCTCAAGGCTCCGCCGCGAGCACGGTCGGTGCCCACCCGGACTGCCTCGGGTTCGGTCGTCGGTCCAACCGGTCGGGCCAAGACCGCCCTGGCCAGCAGGATTTATGTCGAGGGTCGCCACGACGCCGAGCTGGTGGAGAAGATCTGGGGCGACGACCTGCGCCACGTTGGGGTAGTCGTCGAGTACCTCGGCGGCATCGACGATCTCCCCGGCATCGTGGCTGACTTCGCGCCCGGAGAAGGGCGGCGGCTCGGGGTCCTCGTCGATCACCTGGTGCCTCGGAGCAAGGAATCGCGCATCGCGGACCGGGTCCGGAGCGGGGCTGGCCGCAGTCACGTGCTGGTGCTCGGTCATCCATATGTGGACATTTGGCAGGCGGTGAAGCCAGCCAGGCTAGGCCTGCCCGGCTGGCCGGAGGTGCCGATCACTGTCGAATGGAAGCAGGGGATCTGCGCCGCCCTGGGGCTGCCGCACAGGGATCAGGCCGACCTGGCCGCAGCTTGGAGGATGATCTTGGACAAGGTGCGCTCCTGGAACGACCTGGAACCCCCGTTGCTTACCGTGGTCGAGCAGCTGATCGACTTTGTCACCGAAGATCATCACTGAGGGGCGGTCAACTCAGCCCAGCAAGTCGCGCACCACACCCTCGGCCAGCAGCCACGCGCGTAGGCGCACACGCACGGGCACGAAGGTCGGCCACGTCGCCACAGCAGTATGGGGCGCGCGCCCATGATCGCGGCGTCCGCCTCAGGAGGGGAATGCGATGACCAGCACGGATCAGGTTCGTGACGCGTTCGTGGAGCGTCTCTTCGCGTCGGCCCTGGGCACGATGGACGTGTTCACGGGTCTAGCTGGGCGACCGCCTTGGCCTCTATTGCATGCTGGCCGAGCACGGGCCGCTTGCGGCCGGCATGGAAGGCAGCTCGCGCCGCGCTCCAAACGTTCCGGTGAGAGGTCCCGTTATGCTGCGACCGAGGAAGCGCGCCTAAGAAGCAACTTGCGCACGAGGCTGTCGGAGGCGTCGACCAGCAGGAACCTCCGTCTACATCGGCGCAAAGACGCCGAGTGCGACCAGGACGAGCGGTAGATCAAGCAAGAAATGGGTGATGATTACGAACACCACGTTGCGCCGCCACAGGTAGAGGCTGGTCATGACAGCCCCCAGGGGCAGCACCACACCCAGGACATGCCCCAAGTGCCATCCATGCAGGTGGAACGCAACGAAGGCAGCCAGCGAGAGTAGTGCTCCCGGCCATCGGGCACCCGTGAGGCGTGCCAGACGCTCAATTGGGTAGGCGCGAAAGAGGAGTTCCTCGGTGACGCTGGCTGTCAGCACGACGGCGAGGACTAGCCAGGCCGGTCCGCTGGCGGCCACTGTGTCCACGGTGCCACCCTTCGACAGCGGCAGAAGCCGGCTCGTGGCCACGGTGAGAATAGGAACAGCGATCCCAAGGGCGACGCCCAGCACGGCTGCCAGCAGCGCCGCTCGCCATGAGATGCGACGAACACCGATCCAAGACCATGGCCTGCGCTCCCACCAGCGCGTGACGACGATCACGGTGCCAGTCAGCAGCCACAGCATGCTCTGACTGAGAAGGACCGCGCTGCTCGAACTAGCTGGTGATTCCAGCATGAGCGGAGCAAGGACGAACTGAACGAGGAATGGGCCGCCCAACGCCACGCACAGCCCGACGATGGTGGGCAAGACCGCCGGTCTGGCATCGCTTGCATCGCTCATGCTGCGATCGCCAGACGTAACGCGAGGCGCTGACACCATCATTGTTCGCTCAACCAAGACAATCGAGACTGTCGCGAGGCGCGAGGGCCGGTCCGGAGAGGCTCAGCCGCGCGACCTGTCATAGCTACATGATTGCGGACCGCACGTGGCGGCCCCAGGGATCGTCCCCGGTGGGGACCAAGTCCGCCGGGCAAAGACAAGCCCGCGCTCGACCCGACCGCACAAGGAGGCGAGTCTCAGGTAGCCGTAGAAGAAGCTTCCGGCAACGACGGCCGCGTAAACAACGGCACGCCGATCACTGCGTTTCCGATCGGAGCAGCGCAGTCAGATAGATCAGAGGCATGTGCCAGGTAGGCGTATGGGCTAGTCGCCGAGGTCGTGCAGCGGTCACGGAATTCGCTCGAACAGCCCGCGTCGGCGGGATATGACGGATGGTCGGCCCGACGTGGGGCTGCGCCTTGATCGCGTTCAGCGACTTCAGCCCGCTCACCGGAGAGCTTCGCAGGGCGTGCATTCCTGCACGCGCCTAGCCGGTGCCGGTCGCCTCGCGTGTGTCGCGAATATCTCGTGCGTTGCCTGAACGCAGCCACCACGCCCCAAGCGCGACGAAGGCAAGCCCGAGGATGACGCCCCCAGGGAGGTAGACCAAGCCGATGGGCACCCCGGACAGCAGGCCACCTGCGACGATCGCCCAAGAGATCGCGGCGGGGAAGACACGAGCGCGAACGCTCGCAATGCCATAAAGGACCCAGCCGATCCCGAACAGGACGAAGCTGGTCAGACCGCCGGCGAGAAGTCGGCTGCGCGCAAACGTATCCATCACCTCTGGGGCGACTTCCGCGAGCCTCGGTACGGCGAACGCCTCGTACCACCAATCCCCGGCCATGAACACTGTGCCCAGGATGGCTGCGCCGAGTCCGATCACGCCAAGCACCCCAGCAGCGCGAGCCTGAAGCTCATACGTTGCGACCAGGGCGAACACGAGCATCGCGAAGGCCACGATCGACGCGACGCCGTTGATCGCATGGGTGGCTGTCAGGACGTAGACCTTGAGCGACTCGATGTCGGCGGGGGTCGTCACCATGATCACCCCCCGGGTGATGACGACCAAAGCGCCAGCGACGAGAGCCAGTGGGGCCGCACTGCGAGCGAGTAACGACTGGGGCATGTCAGTCCCTCTTTCCGGGTTCCGCGACTGCATCTCAGGCTGATGAGGATCTACGGATGCCGCGCGGACCGCATGCCCAGAATTTCTTCACGGCAGGCCTGCCGCTTCGCCGAACCACACAGCGGTGTCATCTGGATCACCGTCTGCGAAGGCCTGCAGGTAGCGGGGAGCTTCGACAGCAGCTTGCTGTGCAAGTTCTGACTCGTGGCCATGCCAGCGCTCGACAAAGCGGTTCCGCTGGATGCGAACTATGAATTCCTTGGGCCATGGCAAGCTTCGAACGATGTCCGGGACGTGGGTACGTACGGTCGAATCGCCGTCGGCGTCGACGAGCGCTGCCTTGTGCAGCGGCCTGACGAGCGATTCTCGCACCCCGGCGGCAAACGCCATCGGCGCCGAGACGATCGGATGGCGGATACCAAGGGCCTCAGTCAATCGATTCGACAGCAGAGCCACATCCGGCATCCTCGCATCTCTGCCGCCAGCAGGGATATGGGAAGCGCTGCTGAGGCCTCAGCTCGCGCCGCCTGCGCACTGCCAAACGGGCGGCGCGGCACTAGGTGGCTCGCCACAACGAGGCGTCTACCCAGAGGGCTGCACCTTCCCAATCACCGGAGCCGGTTGGTTCCGCCGATCCAATTGATCAGTTGTGTCTTGAACAGGCTGTGCTTGCAAGTTCGCGCGAACGGCACGCCATTGGAGGGGCGGCGGCGTCCCGCCACGGTGCGAAACTCCGCCTACCCTCCGTACTAAGCCTTGCTTGATCTATCGAAATCCGATAGAATACCATCGCAACTCGATAGAAGGATGGGCGATGGGAAAGCTGACAGTGCTTGCGCTGCGCGCCGTGCTCGTGGTGGTGCTCGCCGGCACCGTGTTCGTACAGGCATCGATGGTGTGGGCGTTGGCCACCGACCCGGAGGACGGGTCGCTCCCGCTGACCCCGCTGCGCGTGATCACGATCCTGGGCATGGTGTCGGTCCAGGTCGCCCTGGTCTGCGTATGGCGGCTGGTGACGATGGTGCGACGCGGAACCGTGTTCTCCCACGCCGCCTTCCGGTACGTGGACGTCGTGATCGGCGCGATCGTGGCAGCTGCCCTCCTGTGGTTCGCGGTCACGATCCTCAATGCACCGGGCCAGCGGGCCGACCCGGGCGTCACCGTCATCATGGGCGGGGTTGGCGTGGCCATCCTGGGAGTCGCACTCATCGTGCTCGTGCTGCGGATGCTGCTCGCCCAGGCCGTCGCGCGCGACGTAGCAGCGGCGCAGATGCAGGCCGAGTTGGACGAGGTGATCTGATGCCGATCGCCGTCGACATCGACGTGATGCTGGCCAGGCGGAAGATGCCCGTGGGCGAGCTCGCGGAGCGCGTAGGGATCACGCCCGCCAACCTGGCGGTACTCAAGAACGGCCGCGCCAAGGCGGTGCGCTTCGCGACGCTCGCCGCGCTCTGCGAGGTGCTCAAGTGCCAGCCGGGCGACCTGCTGCGCTGGGAGGCCGAGGATGCCGCACGCGGATGACCTGCCCCCAGGGCGGGCGTGAAAACGCCTGGCACCACCGGCCCGTGCACGGCACCTGGACTGTGTGGACGTGGATCGGCCCTCACAACTGGTTGTGTCAACTTCAGTCAGCGTAAGACGGTTCGACCGGCCCTAGTGCGTTTGGAAATGTGGCCTACTGCCTTGCGCTTGAGCAGGCTTGAGACGGTAAATTATCGACCCACACGCGCCACCACGAGGCCTACGGAGAACGCCCTTGTCGTCCACCACTGCCCTGTCTCGCCGCATTCACAGTGCCCGTAGCAGGCGCCTCCTCCTCAATTTAACCGTGGTCCCCGTGCTCGGACTCGTCCTCGCCTTTTCGGCTTGCGCGACCTCTTCGTCGACCCCGAGCGCCGACACTCCAAGCAGCGGCACTACGACGAGCTCGGAGGGCTCTAACACCAAGGCCGATTGCTCCTCGCAGGCGATCCTGTCTGCTCTGCCGGGCGGTGCGACCATGGAGGAGTTCACCTGCGCCGACGTCGGTGGCCAGAAGTGGGCGGCTGCGCGGGTTAGCCCCGACAACACTGTCTTCTTCTTGCAGTGGAACGGCACCAAATGGAACGCCGAGGACTCCGGAAGCGTCTGTGGCACCGCATCGGCGGGCCTGCCCAAGTCGCTACTGTCCTACTGCGCGGCCCCGTCCTCGTCTCCCACGTCGACGTCGCCAACGACGCCGGCCACCCAGGCTTGCACGTCGGAGGCGATTCTTGCCGCGCTCCCGTCCGGCGCCACGATGCAGAAGTTCACCTGCGCCAGCGTCGGTGGCAGGTTGTGGGCCGCCGCGCGTGTCAACCCCGGCAACACTGTTTTCTTCTTGCGGTGGAACGGCACCAAATGGAACGCCCAGGACTCCCAGAGCATTTGCGGCGCCGCATCGGCGGGCCTGCCCCAGTCGCTCCTGTCCTACTGCAAGGCGCCCCCGTCCTCGTCGCCAACGACGCCGCCCACCCAGGCTTGCACGTCCGAGGCGATTCTTGCCGCGCTCCCCGCTGGCGCCACAATGCAGGAGTTCACCTGCGCCAATGTCGGTGGCAAGTTGTGGGCCGCTGCGCGTGTTAGCCCGGGCGCTACCGTCTTTTTCTTGCAGTGGAACGGCACTAAATGGAACGCCCAGGACTCCTCCAGCGTCTGCGGCGCCGCATCGGCGGGCCTGCCCCAGTCGCTCCTGTCCTACTGCAGATAGCCCTGCTGAGCGGATGGTCCTCCGACAACGCCTGATTCGCTAGATTCCTCGAAGCGCTCGGCCGCTCCGCGTGCGGTCGCGGTCGGATATCACGGACGAGCTCGAACGCGCCTACCTCGGAGCAAGTTCGCCAAACCGGGAGGCGGTGAGTCCGCCATCCATGAGGAAGTCGCTGCCAGTGATGAATCCGCCCTCCGGCCCCATCAGAAGCGCGCCAACAGTTCCGACCTCGTCCGGCGTGCCTCCGCGCCCGGCCAGGCAGAACTTGATCATGTGTTGGTAAGCCTCCCCGTTGGGGCCGGCCATTTCGTCCTTGGCTGTCGGACTGATGATGATGCCAGGGCTTATCGCGTTGATCCGGGCACCACGCTTGCCCCACCGCACCGCTTCGGCCATCACACGCAGCGCGTTTCCGCGCTTGGACAGCTGGTATGCGTGCAGGGAATCCTTAACCTGGTCTGGCTGAAGCATCGGCAGCGCGAGCAACCCGTCGGCAGGCGTCAACGCGAGAGCGTTCTCTTCTTCGGCCGTCAGCGCACCCAGTACGCGCCCAGACTGGGAAGCAATTACGACGCCGGCACCACCTGGCGCGATGACATTCCCGAACTCCTCCAGCACCAAGGCGGTGCCGTACAGATCGACCCTGAGGATCATTTCCGGCGATGCCTGGCTGGGAGAGACGCCGGCAGCGTGGATGACGCCGGTGATCTCCCCGAGTGCGGTGGCGGTCTGGACGAGCGCGTGGACTGACTCCCGCGACGACACGTCGACGGTGGCGGTGCTCACGTCGAATCCCGCATTGCTCAACACGTCGGCCGCCGCACTAGCGTTTTCTTGGCGCAAGCCAGCCAGCAGCACCTGTCTGCCCGCGCTGACCCGCCGCGCAATCGCTTGACCAATCGCCCCCGGTCCAATGACGACAATGACCTCACTCATGACGACGCCCTTTCACGATGCCTATCTTGCCCAGCTCCCTTGGGGGGCAAGAAGTCCACATCCCGACTCCTCCAACGAACCAGCCACGCCAAGGCCTTGCTGGCGAGACACCGTTTGACGGGCTAACTTTTCGGCGGTCGGTCAGGGGGAGTTCGAGAATCACTGTCGGGCGAGTGCAGTCTCGGATGTCACGCGTGACAACTTCTCCGGATTGCATATGTAGTAGATGGCAGTGACGCGGGCCTGTTCGACGCGCATCGCCAGGACTCCTTCAATTTGGCTGTCGACGCTCAAAAGAAGTGCCGGATTCCCGTTGATCACCGTCGGGTCCGCGGCGAGCGAGACGCCTGTCTTGCGAATGCCGCCGGTGACGAAACGGACCAACTTCTCCGCGCCGGCGATCGGTCGCAGCGCGGCCTGCCTCATACCACCCCCATCGGTTATCAGGACGGCGTCTGGAGCAAGCACCTTGAGGAGAGTTTGGAGGTCGCCCGTCTCGAGCGCCCGCCGGAACGACTCCACCGCCGCCCGCGCCTCACTGGGCGAGACCTCCGCGCGCGGACGGCGCGCTTCGACGTGTTGTCGGGCGCGATGCGCAATCTGCCGGACGGCAGCGGGGGTCTTGTCGACCGCTGCAGCGATCTCGTCGTACTCGACTCGGAAAACTTCCCGAAGTACGAAAACAGCGCGCTTGGTCGGCCGGCTCAGGCAGCCAAGGTGCCTGGTCAACCACCTGCGCCAGGTCGACCTTTACCCAGCGCAGCCAGGTCTCCTGGAGGACGTCCTCGACGTCAGCTGCCGAACCCAGGATTTGGTAACCGATGGTGAAGAGCAGATTGCGGTGGGCGAGGAAGATCTGGGTCGCCGAGTCAGGCATGTGGTCCCTCATTCCTTGCGCGGCCGCTGCAGTTCAGGCGACCCGACCCGGGTCCTCCAGTGGCCTCGAGCGCTTGGCCTGCAGCACCCGCCGGCGGTTGTCGTCCTTGAACCGCCAGGAGAATGAGCCTGGCTTGGCTGCCTCACGCGCGAGCTCCTTCACCATGAGCCTGGACGCGCTTTCCTTGATCTTCGCGGCAGCCGTGCCACCGAGATAGACCCCGATCGCGATGTCGTCCTTGGAGGCGAGCTGAGCGGTCGCGGCGTGACGCCCCAGGCTGATGCACTGCCCGAAGAGCCCGACGTTGACGTCCTCGGGATCCTTGCCCACGATTCGGCTGAGGACGGTGTCGGCAGCGTGAGCAGCTAGCGGGCGGGCGGACTGGCAGCACATCCGAAACGGCAGATCTGAGGGTGCGGCTGAATCTCCGGCCGCCACAATTCGTCCATCGTCGATGCTCGTCAACGTCTCGTCGGTGAGCAAGCGGCCCAGGTCGTCGGTGCTCAGCCCACTGGCGACAGCTAGAGCTGGTACGCCGAACCCAGTCGTCCAAATCGTCACCGCGCTTGGCAGCCAGCGGCCTCCACGGAGCTGAACCGCGTCGCCGGCAACTGCCGTGACCTTCGCGTCATCGCCTTCAAGCAGGGTCACCCCGAGCTTGGCCAGCCGCTTGGAACCGAGCGGCGACCCCGCGGATGCAGGTACGGGCCCATTTTCTCGCCGCACACCAGGGTGACTGTGTGGTCCTGCTCGGCCAGCTCGGCGGCGGTCTCGATGCCGGTGGAGCCGGCTCCGACCACCGTCACAGGAGCCGAGACTGGTGCGGCGGCGATCGCCTGCCGGAGCCGCTCTGCCGCTTCAAGGGTGGCGATCGGATAAGCGAACTCGGCCGCGCCGGGCACACTCAGATCGGCACTTCCGCTCCCGACCGCGTAGATCAGATAGTTGTAGCCGACCGTCGCGCCGCCAGCCAGCTGCACCCTGCGCTCAGCCGCGTCGATGCGGATCGCGGTGTCGACGACCAGCTGGATGCGCTCGGCCAATAGCCCTTGATAATCGTTAACTGCATCGTGAGACCCACCCACGAGTTGGTGCAGCCGGAGCCGCTGAACAAACTGCGGACGTGGATTGATCAGCGTCACCGTTACATCGTCAAGCTGCGTGAGCCGGTTCGCGGCCATTACGCCGGCGTAGCCACCGCCGACCACGACGACATGGGCCGCCCCATGAGCCCGAACGTTTGAAGTAATAGCGTCTCCTCGGTTGCAGATACGCATGTCAGTCCAGTCCACACGCTCAACCTCAAGACGCCGCCCGCTCGATCGATGTGACAGTCGTGGCCTGATGTCCTCACCGACAGAGAGGTCACGGACGATGTCCTACAGGACGCCTGGCTCCGCTGGGAGGCTGTTGATCCCAGTTCCGTGCGGAATTAGGAAGCCTTCCTGACCACGATCGTGGTTCGGCTGGCGCTGGATCGGCGACGATTCCGCCAGCGTCGGGAATGGCATGTGGATCCGACCAGACTGCAAAATCTCGCATCTCCGGATACTGATCCGTCAGCTGTCATGAAACGGGACGAAGCTGTGGCGGAAGCAACTGCAGATCGTGCTTCAGGTCATGTCCCCGAGCGAGCGTGCGGCGTTCTTGCTGCACGACGTCTTCGGCTTCCGTCACGCCGAAGTGGCGACGGTCTTGCACCGGTCGGAATTAGCGGTGCGTCAAATTGTGCACCGAGCCCGCGTACGAGCGTCTGCACGCGAGCCGCGGTTCAGCGTTTCATCGAACGCCCATGCCGAACTGGAGCACGTTTTCTCCCAGGCATCCCGGAACACACCGGCGGCATTCGCCGACCTACGAGTTCTGTCTGGTTCAGTACTTTTCTCCGCACAAGGCCGCAAATCGGCCTCAATCTTGCTGATTTCGGCTCCATATGTGGCCTCGTGCGGAGAAACGTTGCGTACGCCGGACGCCCTTCCGGTTCGCGAACGGTAGGGCGCCGTAGTCGGTGACGAACTTCGCAAGAAGTGCGGATTCGACATCTTCCGGGTCCTCCGGGGCGGTCACCTTCCAGCACACGAGAAGTTGATCGGATTCCAGTACTGCGATTGGGACCGAGGGATCGCGCTTCTTGAACCATCCCGCCGTGCTTGCGGGCAGGAAGTGGGGGAGACCGGGACCGGGCGCAACGTTTCTCGTCCAAGATCAATCGAAGACGATGCAGACCTTGCCGGCCGCGCCCTGATCAGCGACGCGATAGGCCTCGTCGGCCTGCTCCAGCGGGTAGCGGTGCGTGACGATGCGATCCGGATGAAGGTTCCAGCGCACCAGGTGCTCAAGCAGTTCTTCCATGTGACGCAACGAGGTGACCCAGGAGCCGTACAAGGTGATCTGCTTGTGGATCAACAACTCTGAAACAGCGAAGGTGATATGTCCGCCCTCGCCGACGAAAGCGCAGCGGCCCCAGGTCCGGGTGTTCTCCAGAGCAAACACTCGAGCGACCCCGCTGCCCGAGCAGTCGATGCTGGCCTCACAACCTCGACCGCCAGTGAGTTCATGAAGTACCTCCCCGGCTGTGTCGTCGGCCGGCAACGCATGATCAACCAGGTGTAGGTCCTCGGCCATCTTGCGTCGCTCCGGGGAGATGTCGGTGGCGATGATCGGACCAGCACCAAGCGCCCGGCCGAGCATGGCCGCGGCCAGCCCGACCGGCCCGAGCCCAGTGATGAGCAGCGTGTCTTGTCCGGAGAGTTCCAGGCGGAGCAGGCCCTCGTACGCGGTGCCGAACCCGCACGACACAAGCGCACCGTCGACGTAGGACAGTTCATCCGGCAGCAGGATGCAGGTGGCTTCCTCGGCAAGGAGGAATTCCGCGTGTCCGCCGTCGCGTTGCCAGCCGTGAGCCGCCCGGAACGGCGACGTACAGCCGATCATGTAGCCGTGGCGGCACTCTTCGCAGACGCCACAGCCGGCAATGTGATAGACCACCACTCGGTCGCCGACAGAGAGCCGACGGCTGCCGGGTCCGACCGCAACCACCTGGCCGCACGGCTCGTGTCCAGCGATGACACCGCGGTAGGCCTCCGGTCCACTACCGAGATGTTCGCGGTAGATGGCGCGGATATCGCTGCCGCAGATCGATGAGGCCTTCATCTGCAGCAACACCTGGCCATGTCCGGGCTCTGGTACCTCAACCGCAACATGTTTCACGGTGCTGTCGCCGGGAAGGACGACTCCGTTCATCGTTGCCATGGCGTTCCTTCGTTGATCGATCTGGGTATACGGCCGGACGCACAGCTGAGCAAGCCGTCTGCTCGTTTGATTGTTCGAAGGTCTGTAACTGGTGTCAAGCCTGGTGCAACAATTGGGCAGGACGAGCGCTCAAACGAGCAAAAAGGATGGCGATGGGCCTTACGGACAGACCAGCGCAGCTGATCTTGATCGCCTCGGTCGCCCGCCGCTACTACCTCGAAGGCAGATCCAAGGTAGAGATTGCCGAGGAGCTTGGCCTGAGCCGGTTCAAAGTGGCCCGCCTGCTCGATACGGCCCGGGCCAGCGGCCTGGTGCACATAGAGATCGCAGACCCCGATCTGATCGATGTTGAGCTGTCTGCACGACTGCAAGGCGCCTACGATCTCCAGCACGCCATAGTGGTCGACAGCCCAGATGACAACCCGACCATGCTGCGAGAGCGCCTGGGCAACGCGGCAGCCCAACTCCTCAGCGAGATTGCCACAGCTGAGGATGTCCTGGGGCTGGCGTGGTCCCGGTCAGTCAGCGCGATGACGAACTCGCTCAATCGACTGCCCACTATTCCAGTCGTACAACTCAGCGGAGCTTTGGTTCACCCCGACTTGGCCGACAGCTCAGTGGACCTGGTCCGCCAGGCCGCCCGCATCTCCGGCGGAGCCGCCCATTTCTTCTACGCCCCCACGGTCGTACCCGACTCAGCAACCGCCCGCGCTTTGCGTAAGCAGCCTGAAGTCGCGCGGACATTCGGGCGGTTCGCTTCGGTGACCAAAGCTGTGGTCGGCGTCGGCCTCTGGGCCCCTGGTGAGTCGACCGTCTATGACGTCACCGACGAAGAGGTTCGGCGTGAGCTGTACCAGCGCGGCGTACGTGGCGAAATCGCCGGAGTGCTCATCGACGCCGACGGGCACCCCGCAGAGTCCGATCTGACGAAACGAATGATCGGCATCAGCGCAGTCCAATTGCGCGCAATACCCGAAGTCATCGGCCTCGCCTACAGCGCTGCAAGAACTCCAGCCGTCCAGGCCGCGATTCGCGGCGGCTTCATCACAAGCTTGGTCACGCACCCGTCCCTGGCTCGGGCCCTCATTACTCAGCAACGCGGCTGACCCCTCGCATGAGCTCGGTTGACCTCAAGGGCCGGTACCGGCACTTCCCCGATCACACCGTCGGTGGCAGCCTTTACGCGTGCCCGGCCGCGACCTCTTCCGGGTCGCCGCTACCCACCACGATGTGTCCGTGACCCGAGAAAGGCTAACCGCATGACCAGCACCCTGCCTGAAACGATGACCGCCAGTGTCCTCACCGGCGCCAAAGCCCTCGACGTGAAACAGGTCCCGCTGCCCGAGGTAGCCAGCGACGAGGTCCTGGTCAAGATCGCCGCCGTCGGCGTCTGCGGCTCCGACACCCACTACTACCGGCACGGCCGCATCGGTGAGTTCGTCGTCGAGGGTCCCCTGATTCTCGGCCACGAATGCTCCGGCACGATCGTCGCCGTTGGTTCGGAGGTTCCCGAGTCCCGGATCGGTGAGCGCGTCGCGATCGAACCCCAGCGCAACTGCCGCCGCTGCCGAGAATGCCGCGCCGGCCGCTACAACCTCTGCCCTTACATGGAGTTCTATGCGACGCCGCCCATCGACGGCGCGTTCGCCCAGTACGCCGCCATCCGTACGGAGTTTGCCCACAAAGTTCCCGACTCGCTCAGCGACGAGGCCGCAGCGCTGCTCGAACCGCTCTCCGTCGCTATCACCACCATGCGCAAGGCCGGCATCGTGCCGGGCTCGAGCATCCTGATCGCCGGCGCCGGCCCGATCGGCATCATCTGCGCGCAGGCGGCCAAGGCGTACGGAGCGGCTGAGATCATCGTCACCGATCTCGTCCCCGAACGTCGGGAACGGGCGCTCCGCTACGGCGCCACCCGGGCGATTGACCCAGTCGAGGTTGACGTCGCCACTGCCGGTCTTGACGTTAACGCCTTTGTCGACGCCAGCGGATCGCCGCGCGCGGTGAGTTCTGGCATCAAGGCCGTACGGCCCGCCGGCACCGCGGTCCTGGTCGGCCTTGGGTCGTCAGAAATGACCCTGCCGATCGAACATATCCAGAACCTGGAGATCACCGTCACCGGCATCTTCCGCTACACCGACACGTGGCCGGCCGCTATCCATCTCGTGGCCAGCGGCCAGGTCGATCTTGACTCCTTGGTCACCGGGCGATTCGACCTCGATCACGCGGCCGCAGCCCTCGAGTCGGACCAGGACCCAGACAGCCTCAAGTCCGTGGTCTACCCTCAGCCCACCGGGCCGGCCTGAGCACGCGCTCGTTGGCGCGAGGCGGATGCAGACCGGAGGTTCGAGATCGATCCCACAATGACGACGCTGATCAGCGCATCCTAACCAGCCGCCAGAGACTGGAAGAAGATGAGAATTGAGCGGAATACCGTCGCGAGCCCGGCCATGAATACCCGGACAACGTGGGCGGCGGACTCGGGGTAGGCAATCAGATAGAAGAGGGCAAAGCCGACGACCAAGAAGACGATGATGCGCTTAGCCCAAGTCATATCGGATGGTCGTCCTTCCGATCTTCACTACAGAGTATTCGAACCCCCTGCTGGGTGTATAGACCGAAGCGTCCGTAGCCGACCGATAGTGATCATCTTCGGGCCATATTCGTCAGCCGAACTGCTACCGCGAGAAGGAGCTACTTGTGCAGCCAGCCCGAATCTTTGCGAACCTGTCCGTCCCAGACATCGGGGAAGCTCGCGACTTCTACGTGGACTACTTAGGGCTCAGCATTGAAGGGCTGAATCTGGGCTGGGTCGCCCGCTTCCAATCCCCGGACGGCGAGTCCGTCGTGCAGCTCGTCACGCGCGACGCAACGGCGCCACTCAATTCGGTGATATCGGTCGCTGTCGGCGAGGACGTCGAGGAGGCGTACGAGGAAGCGAAACGACGCGGCTTTGAGATTGTCTATCCGCTCACCACCGAACCTTGGGGCCTACGGAGGTTCTTCGTTCGCGCGCCAGACGGCAATGTCATCAATATCAATAGCCACCATGACGAGTGATTACGTGGTGAGCGTCATCTCAGCCGGCGTCACCGCGTGCCCATTGCTGTCAACGAAGACACGCACGCGCTGTACCAGTACGCCGATTTAGCAGCGCTGTCGGTGACCAGGGCTAGTCTGCGGCGATGAATGTTCGTGACTGGCTGCTTGATAGCGATCCCGCCATTCGCTGGCAGGTGCTCCGGGATCTTACGAACGCCTCGGCCGACGACGTAGCGGCGGAACGGGCCCGGGTGGAGCACGAAGGCTGGGGTGCGCGCCTCCTTACGCTCGAAGATGCCGACGGACTCTGGGCCGGTGGCGCCTGCTTTCCGGCGTCCTATCGCGGCGGCGGACCGGGCCAGCCCTGGACAGCCACGATGCACACCCTGCAGACCCTGCAACTCCTCGGGCTCGACCCCGCGTCAGAGCCTGCTCGCCGCGTGATTGCGCTTGTTGCGGAGAATGGGCGCTGGGAGCACGCCGGCCAGCGGTACTTCGATGGGGAGGTCGAGCCGTGCATCAACGGCAGGACGATCGAGACCGGGGCGTACTTCCGAGTGAATGTGGAACCGATCGTCGACCGGGTCCTCAAAGAGCGGCTCGAGGACGGCGGTTGGAACTGCGAGGTAGAGAACGGATCGGTACGGTCCTCCTTCGACACCACGATCAACGTTCTCGATGGACTACTCGAGTTCGAGCGGACAACGGGCGGGTCCGCGGACGTGCAGACCGCCCGGCGCAGCGGTGAGAATTACCTGCTCGAGCGCGGGCTGTTCCGCCGCAAAAGCACCGGAGAGGTCGTCCAACCGGAGTACCTGGAGTTCGCCTTTCCGTATTACTGGCACTATGACGTGCTGCGCGCGCTGGACTACTTCCGGACCTCAGGCGCCAAGCCGGATCCTCGGATGACGGAGGCCATCGAGATCGTGCGGTCGAAGCGGCAGCCCGACGGCCGCTGGCTGCTCGACCATATTCATCCGGGTGAAGTGCATTTTGATCTTGAGGACAGCGTGGGCATGCCGAGCCGCTGGAACACCCTTCGGGCGCTCCGCGTACTCGAATGGTGGGACGAAACGAGCTGACGCCTTGAACTGGCCGCCAGTTCAGTCGTAGATCAGCGATAATTCATGTACACCGTGTACATTATGTACATGAAGGAGACCGAGTCCAGTCCAGGGACAAGAGTTCATTACGACACCGTGACCGACGCGCGCGCTCACTTCAGCGCGCTTCTCGACGCCGCTGAGCAAGGTGTCCCAGCGACAGTACGACGGGACAAGCGCCGTGCGGCGGTCCTTGATGCCGACCGACTCCTGCATTTCCTTCTGAGCGTGCATCCTGCCCGCGCCGAGGTGGTCGCCGAGGCTGGTGGCTGGAGCGTGCTGCTCCCCGAACTCCCCATCGCCGCTGACGGGGAGACCTTCGATGCGGCCCTTGACGAGATGGTTATAGCGCTTCGGGAGTACGCCGAGGACTGGGCGGACCATCTCCGTCACGCGCCCAACCACGAGCAAAACTGGGGTCTCGTTCAGATCATCGACCTGTCATCGGACGAACAGCTGCGTGACTGGCTGCAACGGTGACAGGTTTTCCCCAGCCGACGCGGAAAGATCATCAGCAGTTTTGTCTCAATGAGGGGTGGACGCAGGTCCGAAACGCGAAAGGCAAGGGTGGTCACCATGTCACCTTTGAGCTAATGCTTCCCGACGGTCGGATACTCCGCACCCGGATCTCTCACCCGCCGAGGCGACAGACTTACGGTCCGAGCTTGTGGGCACATGTCATCCGCGATCAACTGGACATCGACGAAGGCGAATTCTGGGCGTGCGTCCAGGAGAAGAAGGTGCCGCAGCGCGGCTCCGGCCAGTCCACAATGCCTTCGATCCCCGCAGGCGTCGTTGCGCAGCTGCTGTCCAATGGAGTTCAAGAATCAGAGATTCGGCAGATGAGCCGCGCTGAGGCGATCGAACGGCTGAACCTGATCTGGTCTCAAGATCTTTAAGCGCCGTGCGATGCATCGCGCCAGCTGTACGCCGGCTGATAGCCGAGCAGCCGCCTCGCCTTCTCTATCGAGAACAGCGAGTCGTTCTCGCCGAGATCGCCCCGCAGCTCGACGTCGGGATAGAACTCCTTCACCAGCGCGGCATTCGGTCGCGTCATCACCGTATCCGCGTTCGCGATGAGAAAGATTTCGGTCCCGGTCAGCTTCGACTCGAGCGCCAGGCGTACGGCCTGCGCGCCATCGCGCGCGTCGATATAACTCCAGAGGTTCCACTTGCGTGAACCGGGGTCGTCGTCAAAGGAGGGAAAGCGGGCGTAGTCGGTCGGTTCCATGACGTTGGAGAAACGCAGCCCGATCATCTTCAGCTCTGGATTCCAGCGGCACAGCTGAACCGCCATCGCTTCTTCAAGCGTTTTGACCAGCGAATACGTGGACTCGGGCCGGGGCGCGTACTCCTCATCAACCGGGATGTACGGCGGCGGCGTATCGAACGGCAGCCCGAGTACGGTCTCACTCGACGCCCACACGATGTTGATCACGCCGGCGCGCCGCGCGGCGCTAACGACGTTCCAGGTGCAACTGATGTTGTTCATGAACGTCAGATGATCCGGCACGACCCCTGGGGCGGGAACGGCCGCGAGATGGACGAGTGCATCCGGTCGGACATACCGTTCCTCGACTCCGAGCATCGCGTCCAGCACTTGGCCGTAATCGGTCAGATCGATCGGAACGAACACCGCTCCACTATCAGACGGCGGACGCACCCGATCGAAGACAACGACATCCCAACCATGACGCACCAACTCCGCGACACAGGCGCGTCCCAGCTTGCCTGCACCGCCGGTCACGACAACGCTCCCCATGGTCAGCCTCTCCTAGGTCTTGGAGTCTGTATTACCCATTCGACGCCTCGAGTTTCCCGAGACCGCGTAAGCAGCACGAACTGGACGTGCGTCAAGTCGTACGGCTCCAGCACTGAACGAATCCGTCGCTGCCAGGACAGCGTGACTCGCCACAGCAACAGGCCCGGGCTCTGCTCCGCTTCGGAGAAACGCAGAGGGGACGCATGCGCGCATACGATCAGTCAAGCTTTTCTTCGAGGATCGCGATCAAGATCTCTCCACCCGAGCGAAGGTCCGCGGCGCGTGCCGTCTGTCGGTGCTCCTCGTACGTGCTGGCTGCGGCGAGCCTGGCATCGATGATCGTTGTGACAATTGCCTGCTGCGCTGCGACGTCGAGTGTCCGTCGCTCGGCCTCACCTGCGCCCAGGCCGACCACTCCACCTGCGACGTGCTGCCCAACTTGAGCGTTCAGATCGGTGTCTATCGGCACTGCTTCGGCATTGTCCAGCGCTGCGATCGCCTCCCTCAGCGCAGCTATGGCGATCCGATCGTGATCCCGTACCGCAGCCCTGAGTCGGTGCCGCAGACCAACTCGCAGGTCGTCCTCGTACTGCATCACAAGCGTTAGCCCGATCGATCAGGAAGCAGGCGGCAGATGAATTGTTGGCACCGGCTGGCTACGACGGGCCGCCTCCGACGCCACGCGCGGTGACAGGCGACGGACGCTATTGAGGAAGTAAACCGTTCGCTTGAACCTGCTCCCGGCCAGGCTGAAGCCTGCCAGGGCCTTCTCTACGGCAAAGACGCAATCGCCGCCCTCGCTGGTCACGGTGCCGATGAAGGTGTGGTTCTCCTGCCCGGTGAAGACCTCTTGATGATCATGGAAGGTGAGGCAGGCGGGCCCGTCGGGCGTTGCCGGAACATGATCACCAAGGCGCAGCCGGAAACCGTTGTCGCTGCGGTGTGCGTCGAGTACCGGCACACTCAGCGGGAAGCCATTGGAATCAACCCATGCCACATCTCGGTGGTGCAGCTGGCTCGTCGCGCGCTCGGCTAATGCTCGCCAATCGGTCGGCGGCTCGAGCCACGCCGCTGGCTGCTTTCCGGGAGGCGCTAGATCGGAAGGCGGTGCCATCGTCGTTGCTGGAGCCGTCCATTGCTTGGGTGGCTGGTCGAGCGACGCCGATTCCCACCACCAAATCTGAGTCGGGGTGACCTTGATCCAAATCCGCGCAAAGTAGCCGGTGAGTCGGCGCAAGATGAACGGCGGCACTCCCCGGTACGCCGCCGGCAGCTTGGCGAGTGCCACGCGGACATAGCGGTCGGTATTGGCTTGGATGTCCCTGTCGCAGACGGTGGCCAATCCCTGAACCAGGACAATCGGGGGATTCGGCAGTCCGGAGCCAACCGGGTCGCTGAAAAGCAGGCTGACTTTTGGGTTTCGGCGCGCCCGCTCAGCCTTTGTGGGATAGGTGAGCCCGGTCGACACGTCTACGGTTAGCCGGTCCTCACCAAGGAACGGCGTAAGCGGCATCATGATCGGCGCGCCCGCTCTGGTCAGGCTGGTGTACTCCACCGTGATCGCCCGCTCGAACATCTCAAGCGCGACTGCCGGCCAGCCCGCTGGGTTGGTCTTGTCAATGTCGGAGGGGCTCAGCGCCACGCCCTGAACGCTACTCCGCGAATCCGCGGCCGGTCAGCAGGGCTTCTGCGATCTTGATGCAGGGCCACGCCGATGATCACTAGTCCGATGCCGAGAAGATCTTGCACAGTGGGGACTTGGCCAAGGACCAGCAGGCCGATCACCGTCGCGGTAGCCGGCAGGATGGCCAGCATCAAAGCGAATGTCGCACGTGGTAACCGAGCCATGGCCAGTTGATCGGTGACATAGGGAATGACCGAAGAGCACAGCCCGACAACAATTCCCCACAGCAACCAGGTGGGGTGAACCAACGCGGGCGCGGCACCCCAGATGCCGAACGGAGTGGCGACCACTGCGGCGATCAGCATGGCTGCTCCAAGTTGATCAATACCGGCTAGCGCACTGCTCTCGGTGTCATTTCTCGCATTCCCGATCTTGGTGTTGGCGATCTTGTGACCCAACACGACATAGAGCATGAACAACGCGCAGTTCGCGAAAGCGAAGACGAACCCCAGCGGTTCATTGACGATCCGGATGTTGGTCAACGCGGCTACGCCACCAACCGCAACCAGCAGGGCCAACATGTTGCGCGGTGTGCGTGCTCCGGCAGCGGCCAAGATCACCACGCCCAGGAACTCGATCGCGCCGACCGTGGAGAGTGGCAGTCGGTCGATCGCCAAGTAAAACAACGAATTCATCCCGGCCAGCACGGCGCCCATAGCCGCCAGAACCCATCGCTGCCGGATCGTGAGGATCGCCACTAGCCGCCAAGGACGGCGCCACACCGCGAACACCACCGCAGCACTGGCGATCCGAAGCCACGTCACGCCGAGCACGCTGAGATGTGCGAACAGCAACACGGCGAACGACGGACCGAGGTAATGGAAGATGGCGCTAACGACGAAGAACGAGGCCGGCGGCAACGCTGCAATCCGCCGACCAACCGCGGGTATCACCAAACAATGCTCACCGGTAAACTGGGCGCTCGTACATAACGAGTTGAAGGCAAGGAGCCGTAATTGCCTAAAGAATCAAACTCATCTATAGCTTCGACCTTTAGCGCTCCAACGAAGGACGGCCTGCTCGACGAGATCAACTGCCGGCTCTTGGCCGAGCTCAGCAGCGACCCGCGTATCGGTATGTCCGCGCTCGCCCGACGGGTCAAGATGAGCGCTCCGGCCGTCACGGAGCGTGTGCAGCGACTGGAACGCGCGGGAGTGATCACCGGCTACCGGCTGGAGATCGACCCGGCCGCCCTAGGCCTCCCAGTCACCGCGTTCGCTCGTATCCGTCCAACTGCCGGGCAATTGTCCAAGATCGCCGAGCTGGCCCGATCACTGCCACAGGTCAGCGAATGTCATCGCATCACCGGTGAGGACTGCTTCCTGATCAAGGTCCATGCCCCGTCCGTGGCAGATCTTGAGACGCTGCTTGATCAGTTCCTGACGTACGGACAGACGGTGACCTCGATCGTGGTCAGCACGCCGGTCGAGCCGCGGCCGCTTCCGATCAGAGTCGACTAGTGACCTGGGCCGCGGAGGGGTTCGTCAGCGTCGATCCATCGCGGAACAGCACGGTGGGAACGGTGAGATTGCCGTCGTTGACCTGAGCCACGATCGCCGCTCCATCGGCGTGATGCTCGATGTCGATCTCGTGGAAGTCGATGCCTTCGCGATCGAGCTGCGACTTGAGCCGGATGCAGTAGCCGCACCAGCTGGTGGTGAAAACGATGGGCTGGTCTACTGAGATCAAGTCCATAGTCACGATATGTATAACGGCGTGTCGGTCAGGCTATTCCGATGCAGTGTATTGCGTCCGCCACACTCTTGTGACCTAGTTGGACGTACCGGCTACTACCGATCCACCCACACTGATTCATGATCAACAAGGGGCCGTAGCAGAGCGCTTATTTCCGCATCGGTACGGCCCTTGAGCTCATCATTGGCGACCCGGCGGGCGATTCCCGCGACAAAGTCGGCGATCTGCACTGCAGGCTCGCGGCTGGAATCGGCGAATCGGACATCGGCAAGCCTGTGACCTGGTTGCGCTTCAGCGAATGCCGTCGCGATGTCGGTGATACGTTCCGGAGTCAGTGCGGATTGCTCGTCATGTACGACGGAGAGCGTCTCGGTCTGAACGCCCCAATGATGAACTGCCCGATTGAGGGCCGGCAGCAGCGGCTCCATCAAAGGAGTCAGTTTCGGATTCTGCGAATATCCGGCTCTGGTCGCTTCGGCGATTGGCCGAGTTGATCGCAACTGGGTCATCACTTGTTTGGTGACGGGCGAGGTTGGAGTTCGGGCCAAGTCCTCGACTGCCGCGTAAAACATCGGCACCGGCGCCTTCGGCAGCCACCGGTTGTTGGTCCGAAAAAGATTCGCAGACAGCGTGAGGAACTCCTGCCAGCGAGGCGTCCCGTAACTCTGCTCGCCGGACCGATACAGGGCAAGCGCCATCCCTCGGGTATTTCCGTTGCGACCTGGACAGGCGATCCCAGGCACGGGTCGACCACCGAGCAGCACATCGATCATCCGGGCCAGGACGAAGAAGCGGGTGTCGGTGAGATGAACATGCGCGTTGCCGTAGATGGGACTGCTGGGTCCGAGCAGCCAGAGCACAAGTGGTCGGCGGCGTGGTCGTAAGATCTCGGCCGACTTGTATTCGCCTGCTCCGCGCGCACCGATCTGCTCCCGAAGTTGATGCATCACCTGGCCTGCCGTATCGGGATCAATATGAATGCTGGCGTGCGCGAAGACCGGGCTGTGTCCGCCTCCGACCAAATTTCCGCCCGCGAAGCCGGATTCGTCACACGCGATCTCGAGGTGCATGATCACCTCTTATCGCCGCCCTTCCACAAGCTCAGGACGCATGGTGTGATCATGGCACCGTGACTGAGACAGAGATCATCCGCTATGTCAGTGATCTTCCCGGAGTGGTGAGCTTGACCGCGGGCGAGGAGGGCGGTGCGCCGGCCGCGGCTTGGGGTGACACGTTCTTCTTCTACGATCCAGACAACAATCTGCCGGAGAATCAACGACTGCCGTTCGCCACCATCGTGATCCACGACTATGCGGGTTGGGACACCGAGTCCAACCTTGATCGCGATGGCATCTTCCGGGTCAATATCGCCATCGGTCGAAGTGGCTTCGAGCGGCTGCTGGGCTACCCGCCCGCGACCCAGACAGCTCATCATCGTGACTTCGACTATGAGGCGACCGACGTGCTCCTTCCGCATCCGATCTACGCCTCTCAAGGCTGGGTGTCCATTCTGAATCCGGGTGATCACACCAGCGGCCAGCTGCGGGATCTGCTTGACGAGGCGTACGGCCTGGCAGCAGGCCGACACGCCAGGCGCCAGGGCGCCTGATCACGGGGCGACTCGTTTCTCCGCACAAAGCCACATAAAAGGGCGTTTTCCCCAAGATCGGGCTTCACATGCGACCGTGTGCGGAGAAACGCTCCCTCAAGCCGCCGGAAGCCAAGGGGAGGGCTGCGCGGAACGGGATCAGGCGTACGTTGACCGACTGCTGGTCCCGATCATGACTCTCGCTGATCTTGCTGATCCGCCGCGGCAGGCGCCGGAGTAACGGCACGAGCTTGATCAGCGGTTCTCCTCAGCGCCTTGCGCCGCTCACGCTCGACAACGGCGGCTGACCGCACGGGCCAGACATAGTCAAGGTCGGCTGGTACGTCGGGGAAGTATTTCCGGTAATGCTCTGGATTCTTGCGCACCAGGGCAGACTGATGGCTGCGTTGCAGCTCGGGATCGAAGAGCCAGTCGGGGAGCCCGCCCTCAGCCACAAGCTGGGCATAACTGCGGATTTTCGTTACGCCAGCGGCGGCCAAGTCCGACCCGATGGTGGCGGCGCAGCTATCACCGAAGCCGCCTTCGGTCCAGACCTCGCACATCGTGAAGCCGTACCGACCGAGCGCCTCCAGGTGGCCGCGCCACATGAGAGCGGCTGGATGTGATGCCCATCCGTAACCAGGGACCGTGAGCGCCCGGATGACCTGGATGACCTCGACGCGCTGCTTGCCGAGGCGCTTGACGTCGAGAACACGCGCGGTCTTCTCGAAGTCGCTGTAGGGCAGGAATGTTTGCACTTCGTCTCTCCGCAGTCCAGACCATGCATCGTTTCCGTCTCGAGCTGGCAACCGGGTGTCGAATACCCTAATCGGAGGGTTGTCCGCCGTCTTGAGACGAGAAACGCTGGCTCGGCGAGACCGCGGGCCTCAAGCTGCGGTGCTGACCGCGAGCAAGCAGGTCAACCGATCCGGGTCGCGTTTAGTCCGTACGCCTCGGCTCGCTCGACTCGGCATCCGGCGGGTTGTCCTGTAGGGCTTCGCGTGCCGCCTCGTGGCCTTCGTCGATGGCGTCCTGGGAGCGCTGCAACGCGTCGGTGTCGCCATCGTCGGGCTCGACGTCAGGACGATCTGGGCTGGCCGGTTCCGTGTTCATGTTGTCCAGGGTTCCATGGGCAGAGGTCCAGCCGCAGTAGGGCGTCGTGATGCATTAACCGTGTGTTCGAAGGTTTCGAGAACGACCTCCTCGATGGCACTGGTCTACCGATCTTTGTGCGACACGGCGGTACCGCGCCGGACTGACCGTCGATGCCCGCGACGAACCCCGCCGACCGCGCCGCCGACCGCAAGCTCCAGCAGCCGGTGCTGGCGCTGTGGTCGACACACGATGATCTTCAGCAGCTGTACGGGGACCCGGTCGGGATCTGGCGCTCCTGGGCTCTCCATGTGACGGGATACGGCATTGAGTCCGGTCATCACATGGCTGAGCAAGCGCCCGCGGAGCTCGCCGAATCGCTGCAGCTCTTCCTGTGTCCTTGAGACCATGTCAATGATCGGTGGCCGAAAGTACGAAAGGATAATGACGTGGCAGAACCTCATCTCTTGGCTGACGACTTGGTGATCGGCGAATCGTGCCGCTGGCATGACGGTCGGATCTGGCTGTCGAATTGGGGTGCCGCCGAGATTCTTGCCTTTGATCTTGAGGGTCACCGTGAGGTGATCACGCAGGTGCCTACCACCATCCCGTTCTCGATCGACTGGCTGCCAGACGGCCGCTTGCTGGTGGTGGCTGGCGCGGAGCAGCGGCTGCTACGGCGCGAGCCGGATGGCTCGTTGGTTGATCATGTCGATCTCAGCGGACTGCCCGGCGGTCTCAACGAGATCGTGGTCGATGGTCGGGGCACCATTTTTGTCAACGGCGGTGAGGATTTCCACCCCGACGAAGGTGCTGCGCCCGGTTTCATCGCAGCGATAACCCCGGACGGAGTGGTCCGCCAAGTCGCCGATCAGATCGCGTTTCCGAATGGCATGGCTGTCACCGAGGACAACTCGACCTTGATCATCGCGGAGTCTTTTGCGAGTAAGTTGACCGCCTTCGAGATCGCCGCCGACGGGACCCTCAGCAGTCGGCGGACCTTTGCCGACGTACTGGCCGACGGGATCTGTATGGACGTCGAGGGCGCGGTATGGACTCCCAGTTGGTACGACAATGGGCCGTGCTGTCTACGAGTGGCCGGGGGCGGTGAGGTACTCGATCGGATCCCGCTCGAGCAAGCTGGCTTCGCATGTGCGCTCGGCGGGCCCGACGGCCGCACCCTGGCCATGCTGAGCGCCGACTGGCAGATGACTGAGGACTTCGAGGTCAACCTGAAGCGGCTGACCACCGGCCCGCGAACCGGAAAGCTGCACACAATCACCGTCACAGTCCCCAGCGCCGGTTGGCCCAACCACCGCTGATCACTCCGGGACAAGTTCGATCAGGTTACGGATATCGTCCGCGCTACTCACCGAGCAACTGGTCGCCAAGGGGATCGCGGCGCCCGAGCTGCCCGACCCTCCGCCCTTTTACGCCGACCCGCCGCTCAAGCTGGACCTCACCGGATTCGGGTACGGTCATTCGTACCGCCGGATTCCACCCCGACTACGCCCGCTGGATGCAGTTCCCGGCGTTTGACGCCACGGGCTTCCCGCTTACCGACAACGGTGCCAGCACGGTGATCCCCGGCCTGTACTTTTGCGGCGTCCACTTCTTGCGTAAGCGCAAGTCCTCGGTGCTGTTAGGCGTGGGCGAGGATGCCGCCATCGTGGTTTAATCCCTCGCCCACCACCGGTCACAGCAACTCGCGTAGCCCTCATCCGCCGCAGTTGGCAGCTTTCCGGATATTTCCGTACGGCAGACTGACCGGAAACGTGCCAACCGTGGTGTCAAGACCGCCTAAGGCACCACGCTTCGCCCTGCTGAGGAGCTGCGAATGGCCGATCGTCGGTTGGTGCTGCTCGACACCGATATCGGGAACGACATCGACGACGCCGTCTGCTTGGCCTACCTCCTGGCGCAGCCTCGGTGCGAGCTGCTCGGCATTACTACGGTGACCGCTCGGCCTGATCTGCGAGCCCGGCTGGCCAGCGCGTTGTGTCGACACGCGGGGCGGGACGTGCCGATCTATCCCGGTGCCGCCGATCCGCTTCTCGGTCCTCCGGTGCAGGGGCCGCCACCGCAGGCCATGGTGCTGGATCGCTGGGAGCACGACACGTCGTTCTCCACCGAACCCGCAGTGGATTTCCTAGGCCGCACCATCCGAGCGCATCCCGGCGAGGTCACGCTGCTGACCATCGGGCCGTTGACCAATGTGGCGCTGTTGTTTGCAGCTGATCCGGCGATTCCATCCTTGCTGGAGTCGCTGGTCTGCATGGGCGGCTCGTACGCGCCCGAGTCCGACGATGTGGAATGGAACCTGCACTGCGATCCGCACGCCGCGGCGCAAGTCTTTGCTGCGCCGGTCCCAGTGCACCGCGCCATTGGACTAAACGTCACGGCCCAGGTGCGGATGGCCGCGGAGGACTTTCGGCAACGGTGTGAGACGCCGGCCTTGCATCCGGTCGCCGACATGGCTCAATCCTGGTTCGATGATCGTGCCGATGTGGTGTTTCACGATCCGCTCGCCGGGGCGACGATCTTCGAACCCGATCTGTGTCGGTATGAGTCCGGCGAGGTCACTGTGAACACCGAGCCAGGGCCGCTCGCGGGTTACACGAGCTGGCGACCGAAGCATGAGGGCCGGCATCAGATCGCCGTCGACGTCAGGCCCGAGGCATTTCTCACGCACTACTTCGACGTGGTGCGCTGAGCCGACTTGGTCCCACGCGGGGGTTACCCGGTGCCGACCCCCGTCCAGCGGCTGACCTCCAAGTTGCGTCCGCGGCTAGACAAGACCAACTACTCCTTCAAGGTCTCGGGCCGCGGGGAAGCTGATCCGGCCGTGCCTAACACCTCTGAGAGAAATCGGAAACTGAACCGCCGAGTTGAGCTCACGTACCCGCGCTCTGGCTAAGCCACGACATCGTCTCGGCGGCCACAGGTTGACGTTTCTCCGCACAAAGCCACGAAAAGCAGCTCAAAACGCTCCGAAGCCCTTCATCGTGGCCTTGTGCGGAACAACGCCGGACCAGAGGCGTTTCGGGGCCACTACTTCGATGTGGTCCGCTGATCCGCCTCGCTGATGCCGCGCAGCTCGGCGATGACCTGCTTTGTCTGGCTCAGATAGGTCGTGCATCCATCGCAGCCGGCAAGGTGAGCCTCAAATCGTGACTTCAACTGCGGCGACAGCGCATCCTCGAGATAATCGGCTGCCAGCTCGACAAGCTGCTTGCAGGCCAGTTCTCCGGCACGCTCGGTCACCTCGATCGCTTCTTCCTTTGCCGTCACAGCCACCTCGACAGGTGCCACACCGCGGCTCACTCGAATGCTCGCGACCAGCAGCACCGCAAGGAGGAGGACGGCACCGACCATCAGAAAGCCGGATCGGTTGACGCCGTTCTCCCGTGCCACCCAGCCGAACACCAAGGAGAAGGGCAGGAACAGCACCCAGGTCATCGTTCCGGCGCCAGAGGAGACGCCGGCCCGGATCGAGGACGGCACTGCGTCGTGCAACAGCTGACTGCCGTGAATTCCGACGATCGTCAAGATCAGCGCGAGCGCCACCTGAGCGGCAACGACGACAACCAGGGAGTGGGTCCAGCACAGCAGCAAAGCCGTGGCCAACGACACGATGATCACGAGCGCAAGCATGAGCCGGCGCTCCAGGCGTAACTTGGTGATCACCAGCCCACCGATTCCCAGGGTCGAGGTGAGTGCGGCCCAGTAGGGCCCGTAGAGCACCGCCGGCGCCGCCAGAGCCACCAGCCAGAGCGGTCCGAACTCGAAGATGGCCGAGGACAACAGCCCAGCCGTAGCTGCCAGAAGCAGCACCCGGAGGACCGCCGGTTGGGTGATCATGGTGCGGAACGTCAGCGCAATGTGACTACGCAAGGACAGGCGCTCCGCGGCTTGATGCAGTCGCGGCTCGTCGAAGCGCAAGAAGCCGATGATCGCCAGCCCGACCAGCGGAACGGTGACGAAGTAGGTAAGGCGCGTCGAGGTGTACTGCGCCAGCGCTCCGCCCGCCAGCGCGCTGAGCACGAAGGCGCCACTTTCTACTGCACGGACCCGACCGATCCACTTCTCATACAGCTCGTTCGAACCGGTTTCTTCAACGACGGCGTCGTAGACAATGCTGTCCACGGTGCCCGAGCTGAAGGCGAAGTACGCCCCGAGCACCATCGCGCCGATCACGTAGGTGATCACGTGGTGGCTCAGCCCGCCGATCAAGGAACTGGCCATGAGCGCGATACAGCCCAAGATCATTACCCAGCGCCGACTCCAGCGATCAGCCAGGATTCCCGATGGCACCTCGAGCAATGGCACAACAGCGGCGTACGCGGCTGCCATGGCACCTACCGCCGCCGCGTCGAAACCGATCTGGGTCATGAACAACTTCTCGATGGGGACCCACAAGATCAGACCCTGCAACCCGATACCAATCTGAAGCGGAAGCAACCGGCGAGCCAGCGTACGAGGTGCGGTCGCCGTGGAGCTGATCATGATGCGTCTCGATCTTGCTCGAGCGCGCGGCCGAGAGACTCCCGAATCGACTCGCGCGCACGGTTCAGCACGTCGCGCTGCTGATCGGCGGTCAGGCCGGTCGCGGCCGACACCTCCGCCGCTGTGTGGCCGTTGACGTCTCGCATGATCACCACGCGGCGCCATGCATCGGGCAGTGCAGCCAGAGCGACTTTGACCTGCTGCTGTCCTACCTTCCCATCGGGCCAGGGATGTGGCAGCTCACGCCAATGATCGCGATACGGTTCGCCCGCTGCCTGGAAGCGATCGGCGTCTACCGTGGGCGCAGCCGGGAACCAGCGGCTCCACCAGGCGAAGCGGTTGCCGGCCGCCCGGCCTTTTGCGACCAGGTCGGTGATCATCCGTGCAATCGTGATCTTCATGAGCCGGTCATCTCGGCTATGCATGTATCCAGAATGGTCATATCCGAAACGGACTGTATCCTACCGATGTGAGTTCGGCAAGTGAGATTCCGGCGTTAACCACAGCCGGCTTCCAGGTGCTACTCGCGTTGGCCTCCGGCCAGAGCCACGGCTACGCCGTGATGGGCTTCGTTGATCAGCTCACTGACGGCCGCGTCCGACTCGGGCCGGGAACGCTCTATCGCACCCTTGGCCGGTTGGTCGCCGAGGAGCTGGTACGCGAGTCTGATGCAAACGACCCGAGTGCGCCGCATGACGCCCGCCGGCGCTACTACGAGCTCACCCCTCTCGGCGCCCAGGTTGTCCGCGACGAGGCTCAGCTGCTCGCGCGTCTGGTGGCGGCCGCCCAGACTGCAGGACTTCTCGACGGAAGGCGGAGCACACCATGACACGTCGGCGGCCGCTCGGTCTGGGCACCCACATCTTTGTCGAGGACGCGGACGCTGCCGTGGCCTTCTACAGCGAGGCATTCGGCGCCGCCGAACTCGTTCGTCATCGATTGCCCGACGGGCGCGTCCTGTTTGTCGAACTCGCCGTAGGTCCCGACAAGCTCTTGATCAGCGAGGAGATCGTTGAGCTGCACGCTGTCGCACCAGCGTCGTTGGGTGGTTCGCCGGTGATGATGTTGCTCGAGCTCGACGATGTCGACGCCACATTCACGCAGGCAGTCGAGATGGGCGCCGCCGTGGAGATGCCGGTGGCCGAGATGTTCTGGGGCGAACGGTACGCGATTGTCCGTGACCCGTTCGGGCACCACTGGGCGCTTTGTACCCGTCGGGAGCAGCTTGCCCCGGATGAGGTCGCCGATCGCGTGCCGACCGAGCCGAAGGACGGAACCTGGGCGAGCGACTCGGATGCGGACTGAGCCTCTCGAAGTCCGCCCATCGACAGGCTCAGGGCGCAAGATCGAGGCGCGCTCTTAGCTGCAGAAATCGAAAGACGCTCGCTGACCCGGTTGCCTCCTCGTACGCATCGACGACGTCGCGAACAAAGGCATTCCGCGCTCCAGCTGGTAGGGCATCGGTCCAGGCGCCGAAGCCGACCGCGCACCACCGACTGAACCGGTCCCGAGACTCGAAATCCCACTGCAGGTCATCGACCGTTGCCTCCATCACGCGCAAGCCGCAGGACTTCGCAGTGTCAGTCCATGCGTCGACGTCCGGATGGACGAAAGGTGCCTCGAAATCGGAGAAGTAGCGCTGCCATGCACTGCTTCGGAGGACCTGCATCGCCACACTCTCGAGGCTGGGCCGCTCGCCGGCACATACGAAGATCAGAAAGGCCCAGCCGGACGGTCGCAGAGCCGCGGCGATCCGACTCAGGGCAAGGCGTTGGTCCACCACCCAGTGCAGCGCATTAATGGAGACGACGGCATCAAATTGATCAAGGTAGGTCATCGTGCGCACATCGCCGAGCTCGAAGCGAAGTTTGCCGGCCGCAGGGGCGATCGAGATCATTCGCGGAGAAGGATCCAGACCGATGACGTCGGCGTCCGGAATCCGGCGTGCGATCTCTGCGGTGATCCGGCCGTCTCCGCATCCAATGTCCAGCAGGCTGTGGACTCCGTCGAAGTCGAGCCCATCGAGAGCGCGATCGGCCACCCACTGCTGCAGGTCACTAACCCGCCGGTACTCACTCCCATCCCAATCGGCCATGGGCTATATCCTGCTCCGTGTCTTTGAGCAAGGCAGCAGGTGAACGTCGGCTGCTGCTGTTCTCAGTCTGGGCATCGGCCGGATTCGCCGTGTTCTCCAGCCTCTGGGGAATCCTCAGTCGCTCGAGCATGATCGTTTTCGACGGCTTGTATTCCTTCGTCAGCATTGGGCTGTCGGGCCTAGCGGTGCTCACGTTGCGATTCGTGCGGCGTGGTCCCGACGAACGGTTTCCGTGGGGCCGTGAGGCGGCGGAGCCGGTCGTTGTCATTTTCAAGGCCGCGACCCTCGGTGCACTTTGCGTGTATGCCGGAATCGAAGGCGTCGTCGACATCTTGCACGGCGGTCGCCAAGTTGAGGTCGGCTGGGCGATTGGCTACGCCGTCGTCGCCACGGCCGCGAGCCTTCTTGTGGGTCTTGTGCTCCGCCGGGGTACCCGATCGGAGTCGTCCGAAGGCGCTGGAAAAGATCTTGTTCGCTCTGAGGCGGCCGAGTGGCTGGGCGACGCGCTGCTATCGGTCGGCGTACTCGTGGGGTTTGTGGCTGCCCTGTTGCTCACATCGAACGGCCAAGCCGACCTCGCCGCGTACGTGGACCCCGCCATGGTGGTGCTGGTCTCCACCGCATTCCTCGTCGTGCCGCTTCGGCTCGTGATCGGCGGCATGCGTGAAGTCATGTCCATGTCGCCGTCCGAGGACGTCCAGTCCCAGCTCGAAGCAGTGGTCGACGATGTGGCCCAGCGCTATGAGCTACAGGAGTCGTTCGTACGCGCCGCCAAGGTGGGTGGCCGAATGGACATCGAAGTCGACTACGTGGTGGGACCCGGCTCCAGAGTGGTTACCGTCGTGGACTGTGACGCGGTGCGATCGGATCTCCATGAACGGCTGGCGGCCTTGGGGTATGAGAAGTCCCTCATCGTGGCCTTCACGACCGACCGTCGCTGGGCCGAGTCCTAGCGGAAGTGGTCGACAACGACATGTTTTTCGGCTGGATCGCTGTCGTTCCCGACCCCTTTCTGGGGGCAGCTCGACGCGGTCGGACACCGCCGAGGGACAGGCTTGCCATCAACCCGATCACCAGGAAACCGGCAGCGGTCAGAGCGGCCACCCGGGATGCGTCAGTGAAGGCAACTCGAGCCAGCTCGGCGACGGCAGCAGTGTGCGGATCGGCAGCTAGACCGGGGATCGCGGCACCAGCGCTGTCCTTGACAGCGTCGACGAGCTGGACTCGCTGATCATCCGGAACACCAAGATCAGTTAGCGCCGTGTCGTACTGGGCGCCCAAGGTGGCAAACAGTACGGTGCCCAAGATCGCGATGCCCAGCGCGGAGCCGACCTGTCGTGACGTGCTCTGGGTTCCTGAGCCTTGACCACTACGTTGCACCGGCACATCCACCAACACGACGCCGGTCAGCTGTGCAGTGGCGAACCCGACACCGATGCCGTACACGAACAGAAGTGGAGTGGTAGTCAGCCACGTGGAATCCGGTCGCAGGAAGACCGCCAATCCGGCGATGCCGATGATCTCCAGCACAATTCCCAGCCGGACGACGAAGATCGCACCGCGTTTGTTGCCGATCGCGGCGCCCAGGCCGCTGGCCAGGAAGCTGCCCCCAGCCAAGGCGAGCAGCGCCAGCCCGGTCTGGAACGCGGTGTATCCGATCACGTTCTGAAACCACAGCGGCAACGAGAAGATGATGCCGAATTCGCCCAAGCTCACGATGGCGGCCGCAATGTTGCCGTTCCGAAACGACGGAATGGAGAACAGGCTCAAATCCAGCATGGACACCTGGCCGCGGCGGTTACGCGACCGCTCGACCAGAATGAAGATCGTCAACGCAGCAAAGCCGATGACGAACGCAGCAGCGACCGGTGACACCGACCACGGCCAGGACCAGGAGCCCACCGTAAGTGGCGTTGTCGTGGCGAGCCAGCCGTACGTGCGGCCCTCGATCAAGCCGAAGACGATGCCACCGAAACCGACTGCCGAGAGCACCGCGCCCAACCAATCCGCACCCCGCTGGACGGAGGGATCCTTGGACTCCGGTACGAGCAGCAGCAGCCCGATGATCACCAATAGGCCGAGCGGAATGTTGATCCCGAACGCCCAGCGCCAAGAGAACGAGGTGGTCAGCCAACCACCGAGCAGCGGACCGAGTGCCGCCGTGCCGCCAATAGTGGCGCCCCAGATACCAAAAGCGAGGCCGCGATCCCGACCTCGGAAGTTGGCGTTGAGCAACGACAGCGATGTCGGAAGCATCAGCGCCCCGCCTAAGCCCTGGACGGCACGAGCTCCGATCAGCTGAGCACCGTCCCCGGCGACTGCGGCCAGCACACTGGCACCGGCGAAGATCACCACACCAAGCACGAAAAGCCGGCGGCGTCCGTACTGGTCGGCGAGCCGACCGCTGATAAGAAGCAGGGCCGCGAAGACCAGAGTGTAAATCTCCTGCACCCACTGGGCCTGCGTCGAGGTGATCCCGATGTCGTTGATGATCGACGGGATCGCGACATTCACGATCGTCGAGTCAACGATGATCAAAGCCACCCCAAGGCTGATGAAGACCACCCCGGCCCATCGCTTACTCAGCATGCTGAGTAATATAGCCGCTCAGACCGTTAGGCTTCGAATCGTGAACGTGCCGGACACCGAGGACTGGTCGCTTGGCCGGTTGCTGTCCACCGCCGCCCGGCTGATCGAGCATGACTGGAACGCCTGGCTCGCGACGCACGATTTGACTCACGCAGGACTCTTGGCGTTGCACGCGTTGGAGGGCGGTCCACTGACCCAGCGGCAGCTGGCCGCAGCGAGTCGGGTCGAGGAACAAACCATGAGCCGGGTGGTCGCGCGTCTGGAACGCGCCGGCTATGTGAGCCGGGAGCGCGACCCGTCTGATCGTCGTCGGCTCGTGATCGCCCGTACGCCGCAAGGCTCAGCGGTGTTCGCAAAGGTCCAAGCCGAGGGAGTCTCGGATCATCTCGTCGAACGCTGGATCGATGACCCGGAGCAGTTCCGAGCCGAGCTGGTGCGGCTGGTCGCGTCGCGGCGAGGTGACCTCGTAAATGATCAGGCGTAACCCGGCCAGAGTGTCGTTGCCAGCTCACAGAACCGCCGAGCCAAGCCGGTGTCCCGGGCGTCCTTGCTGGGCTCGGCGACCTGCCGATCGGCCAGATAGCGCCCGCCGGAACCAGCCAGCTCGGGCGCATCCAGTGCCCAGGCAACATCGGCAGCGGCCTGCTCGACGGTGGTGGTGAAGCTCAGCCGCGGCAGGATGTGACGCAGCAGGAAGCGTTGCCAGCCCGTCGCATAGCCGGCAGCTGTCGTCGGCACGAACCCGGGGCAGATGGCATCAGCAGTGACTGTCGGTGGCAGTCGACGGTTGAGTTCGGTGCTGACCCAGATCGCAGCCAGCTTGGAATTCTTGTACGCGCGGTCCGGACTGTACCCATGCTGCAGGTTCGGATCATCGAACGAAAAATCGACGGGCTCACCGTGAGAACCAGGCTGATGCAACCGCGAGGTCAAGATCAGTACCCGGGCGGTCGGCGCGGCGGCCAAGATCGGTTCCAGCTCGGTGGTCAACGCCAGAGGTCCGAGGGCATTGGTGGCGAGTGTCGCCTCCACGCCCTCTGCGGTTACCTCTCGGATGTCGGGAGGCCGAAGGATCCCGGCATTGTTGATCAAGGCGTCAATCGGCTCGCCGCGGTCGACCAGCCGTTGCGCACACGCATGGATCGAGCTGGGCGAGGCCAGGTCGCAGATCTCCATTGTGATGCGGCGGCGCGGTTTTGCGTCGGTCAGGCGGCGTAGTGCATCAGAGCCGCGCTCTGGGTCGCGAGCGGTGAAGATCACCCGGTGTCCTTGGTCGGCAAGCACCTCGACCAGGGCAAAGCCAATGCCGCGGTTGCCGCCGGTGACCACGATCACGCGATCACCGGCGCTCTGCGACTCCGGCGTACTCACGCGCTACGGCCAGCCGTGGTGGGTGATCGCAGATCGGAAGAGTCAGGACCGGACCGCGGCCGTACCGCATCGGCGATCTTGAGCCCGACCCAGACGAGTCCCGCGATCACGGCAACTAGGCCGTACTCGATGATCGGAATCCAGGTCACTTCGAACAAGTGGTTCCAGCCACGCCAGCTGTAGACGGCGAGGACGGCCACGACATAGCTAGTGCCTAACAGCACCCGACTTCGCCGCGACAGACCGACCCCATGCATCTGAGTCAGCACGAAGATCGCCAGGAATCCGAACAAGAACATCGGCCACATGCCGTTGGGGCCGGATTGCAGGTATGCCACGAGCGTCCCATGCAGTGCGACCATCAGCTCAAGTGTGAGTGTCCACCACCTGTTGATGTGGGATCGGGTGAAGAAAAGGCTGCCCTGCACGAGGAGCAGGAACATATAGAAGAACCCGATCAAGTGGCCAGTGGTGTTCTCCATGGGGTGGTACCAGAAGGTGTAGATGGCCGCCCAGCTGAACACGTATCCGTGATAGCGCCGCAGGAAATCAGTGACACGTTTGGAGATCGGCATCGGATGGCCCAGAAACAGGCCACGTCGGCGGTTCTCCATCGCCAGTACGACGACGAGCAGCAGAATGACCGAGCCCTGCGAGCTGTAGATGGAGACGTCCTGCGCGAGCCCGTCGTAGAAGAGCTGCGTTTGCAGCATATGCAGCACGATGAAGCCGAGATTCGCCGCGAGCGCGATGAGATTGACTCGATGCAACCCGGCCGTGTAGTGCCGCACGTGATGTTGGGCGTAGAAGATCAGCGCCCACACGGTGAGCTGATGTGCCACATATCCCAGCCAGGCTGACAGGTGAGTCCAGACAGTCGGATTCGGCAGCTTCCAGTAATACCAAGACGCCCCTTGATCGGGTGCCAGCTCGATTCCGGACAGTCGCTGGCCCAGCAACCAGACCGCCCCGGTGAGCAGCAGGCAAGCGAGCAGGCACCACAGCAGTGGCTGCTTGATCACCCGATTGCTCAGCATGCTGAGTAGTTTAACCAACGGTCGTTGATGCCCCACTTCGGCGGGAACCAGGCGCTTACCGGCTGATCACGAGGTAGGTAGCGTTGTTTGATGCGCGTTCTGCCTGAGTAGGCAGTGATCACCGGATGAGCCACCCTGGCGTACTTGTCGACTTCACAGAACAAGTTCTGGCAGTCGATCAACTGCAGCCGGCGGCCGTTGAGGCCAGAGAAGCTCAGGCCCAGCCGAGCGAATTGTTCGGTTTGTGTGTCGCACATGTAGCGAATGAGCTCTGCTTCGGATCCTCGCGCTGCGCGGCCGAAGCATTTGCAGATTCCGTCCCTCGCGCCGGGTCCAGCGACAACGAAGTCCATCTCGTCAAAGTCGATCAAGGTCGAGTAGTTGATGTCGATGATCAATTGGTACGCGAGGAAGTCGCCGAGACCAGGATGGCTGCGGAGCAGATGGAACGTGTCAACCATCGATGCTGCCGCACTGAGCCTGTCGGCCAGCCCGCTGCGCATCATCCGCTGCAACAGCAAGAGGTGGTTGGTGTGTTTACGGAACGCGCCCAATCGAGGCGACGGGATGACATAGGCCGCGGAGTAGATCCGCTCACCGGCAGCACTAGCCCGGCTTAAGACTTGGTCGTACCGGTTCACCTGAAATTCTGCCCAGCTCAGTTCACCAAGCTTTGAGCACAGCAGCTCCCAAGTAGAGATGCGGTTGAAAAATCTGAACAGCAGAATCCGGAACAACACCTCTTCCGGCTCCTGATCATGGCTATAGATCACGTTCTTGATCAGGTATTGACTGACGCGATCTGCAGCGCGGTAGCAGTTGGTGAAGCGATACGACGCCAGAATCGGGTCGGTCGTCCATGGAGGAGCCTCGCCGCGCAGCCGCGCCTCATAGACCTGCTGCCGCCGAGCCGCGAAGCGCCAATACGTGTCGAAGACCTCGGTAGGCGTCAATCGTCGACCCGCAACGATGATCATTGCTATGCACTTTCATGCTCAATTGAGCACTATATTGCCGGAAGTTTTCACACATCATTTCGCCATCCGAGTCCTATGGCGGCGAGTACTGACTTAGCGTTGAGACGGCTCCTTGCGGATCACGAATCTCAGCATTCCGCGTCCATACGGTGTCGTCGCTGGACAGCACCATTGCTCCAATATCCTCGGCAGTGGCCGCTGCCTCGTCGCGGTCGCCGACCGTGAAGGTCACATGCCAGTGCGCTTGCCCGCCGTTGGGCAGCAAGACGAGCCAGCCGATCGCATCCGCGAACCCTGGCGGCACCTGATCACCTGACTGGCGCTCATAGATGCCCGGATCCGAGGTAGCGGCCAGGTGCTGGCCGTATCCCGGCTGGCGGATCATCGTCGCGAAACCGAGGTCCTCGAACTGCCAGCCGAACACCCGGGTATAAAACGCCGTCGATGCTTCAGGGTTCGACGTGTGTAGATCGCTGAAATTCCAGGCACCAGGCGTATTCGTCAGCTGTGCGCCCAGTCGGCTTGCGGGTTGCCACAGCCGGAAGGGAATGTCTTCTGTATCGACGCAGGATGCGGTCCGGCCGGCATCGCCGACGCCGGCCGGTGGTTCCGTGATCCGGCCACCTGCCGAGACCACGCGCGCCGCTGCGTCATCGACATTCTCGACGGCAAAGTAGGTGTTCCAGCTGTTGGGCTGGCCCGGCGAATCGTCTGTCTCGGCGGACCGTTGACCGATCCCGGCAACGTCCTGACCGTCCAGTTGTGCAACGAGATAGCGGCGGTGGGTCCCTGGCGTCGTGCTCTCGAGATAGGTCCAACCAAAGAGGACGGCGTAGAAGCGCGCGGCCGCCTCGACATCTGCCTCCACGACATCGATCCAGCAGCTAACGCCCTCGGGATAGGTCCTCGGCATGTTCATGGTGATCTCCTTCGCTCAGCCTCACCGTGGTGTATCTCACCGTACGGAGGTGGGCTGACACTCACCATTCAGCGAGAGACCCGTCGGCGTGCCGCCAGATGGGATTACGCCAGCGATGGCCGACTTTGGCGCGTTCGGTGACGTACTCCTCGTTGATCTCGATGCCCAAGCCTGGCCGAGTGGGAATGGCGACGAAGCCATCCGCGTAGTCGAACACCGAACGATCAGCCAGATAGTCGAGCAAGTCATTTGCGATGTTGTAGTGGATGCCGAGGCTTTGCTCTTGAATGAAGGCGTTGTAGGTGCAGTTGTGCCACTGAGAGGCCGCAAGCCTTGCCCTTGATGTCCCACAGTGCTTGATCGATGCCGGCGATGGCGCTCATCGAGATCGGACCGCCGCGATAGAAGCCGCCCCGGTACATCATTTGCCACAGGTCTTCGATGTTGCTTGGGTCGCGGCCGATGAGATAGTCCGACAGCTCCGCCACACAGGCGGCGACGGTCGCCGCTCTGCCCTCGATCACAGGCTCCCCAGCCCGCCAGGCCTTCGTCGGTTTCGATCTTGAGAAAGATCCAGCGAGGCGGGACCGCGTAGCTCTTCAACCGAGTGATCTTCATCTCCGGCCTCAGTGATCCGGCTTGATCAGGACCTTCATCTGCTGGCCGCGGCGCAGGCTGTCGACGGCCGCGACCGCCTCATCCAGCGGAAAGATCTTGCTGATCAGACCATGCGCATCGAGCTTGCCGGTGGTGATCAACTCGATGGCGGCGCCGATGTCACTGCGCTGATAGATCCGGGTTCCGATGAGCGTCAGCTCCGAAAACATCACCGAAAGCAGATCGATACCGTGCAGGCCGGGCTGATACGCACCGACGATGACTGCTGTGCCGGCGGTTCGCAGCCAGCGCAGCAGCTCCTCGGCTACCGAGTGATGTCCAGATGCGTCGAAGACGACGTCAGCCCCGGAGCCAAGATCATCTGTTTTCTCTACCAGGGTCAATCCAAGCTTGCTGGCATACGTGCGCCGCAGCGTCGATAGTTCCGACATCGTCACCGTCGCGCCGGCAGCCGTCGCCAGCAGTCCGACCAGGCAGCCAACCGGCCCACCTCCGATGACATGAGCACGATCACCAAGCGCGAGGCCTGACCGCCGTACCGCGCGGACCGCTACCGCCGCCGGTTCGATGAGCGCAGCAGCGACAAGATCAACATCGGCTGGCAATGGATAGATGCCGTCGCCGGGCACTACCGTACGAGCCGCGATGCCTCCCGGGTAGTCAATTCCGACCAAGGTCAACCGCCGGCAGACATTGGTACGGCCAGCCAGGCAGGCTTCGCACGAACCGCAGGGCACCATCGGATTGACGAAGACGGGATGGCCCGCCGGAAGTTCCCCGTACGGTTCGGCGAGATGGCCGACGAATTCGTGCCCGAGAACCTGACCCGGTCGGGCACGAATATGCTCCCCGGCGGCTATGTGCAGATCGCTGCCACAGATTCCCGCGTACGCGATGTCAATCGCCACCCATCCGGGTCGGGAGTCGGGCACCGCAACCGGCCGCACCTGCACGACCCGACCGCCTTCCCACACCAGCGCCCGCTGCTCAGAGGGCTGGCTCGGGAGCGAGTTCGGCACGGTCGATGTCATCCTGAGCTCATTGTTCCTGGGATCGCTTCTCAGCACGCTCAAGTTCGTCGATCTGAGCCTGCAAACGTTCCAGCTCAGCGCGTTCGGCCGCCTGCTGCTCGGCTTCACGCTGCTCGGCCTGCCGCTTCTCTGCCTCCAGCCGGTGCTCTTCGATGCGCTCCTCACGGCGGCGCTTGCGCTCCAGCCGTTCCGCTTCCTGGGCCTCAGCCTGTCGAGCGACCTCGAGTCGTTGTTCTTGTTCAACTCTCGCGCGTTCGGCAGCCAGTTGAGCAGCCTGGGCTTGCTTGGCCTGGGCTTCTTCGGCCTCGCGGTGTTCAGCTTCGCGCCGGACTTGGTCGATAAGTTGCAACTCCTGTTCGTGTGCCTGAGGACGCTCAGCCGCTAGCCAGGCTGCCAGCCTTCGCTGCTGCTCAGCCTGCAGTGCGGCAAGATCAATGATCTTGGTCATCGCTGAGCCAGTCGTCACCTCGTACGCGGCATCGGGCGCAAGAGGTGTCCACGCAACGACCTGCGCACCGCGGCTTACACGTCCACCGACATGAGCCTGATCAGCCACCTGTCCTGGTGGCATGGCCGTCCGGGCCTCGGCACTCGCGGCATCAGCTTCCAGAAAGCGGCCGGTGGTACGCAGGTCGCGACCAAGATCGGTTAAGGCGGCTGCGAGCAGCAGTCGGCTCTGGTCGCCGAGGCGTTGGCTCAGCCCACCCAGCAGCTCGATCAGGGTGCGCCGAGTCGCTAGACCAAGATCAACTTCATTGGTCGCGATCAATCGATCGGCCAGGTCACCATAGACACCAGACAACGGTTCCGCGAGGCGTTCCAGGAGGGCGGGGCTGAGGCGTGCCGGCTCATGGAGACGGCCGTCAACCGCATCGTCATATCGGACTTTCGCGGCGTAGACCAGTGCGACTGCTTGCCCGGCCTTGCCGGCGGCCCACCGCGCATCCGAGCTCAGCCGCTCGACGTCTATTGCCAGGTAAGCAGCGTCAGGATCCTCGTCCAGTCCCGACTCAGCCAACCGGATACGTCCCGCGTCGGCGTACGCGTTCGCCACGGCAATATCCCCCGAGACCAGCGCCGCTCTGCCGCCGCACACCAGTGCCCAGATCGCAGTCTGCGGCTCGAGCTGCCGCCGCAGTGCGTCGCCGAGCTGATTGTCGATGTTCTGCAGCGACTCGATCGTTCGGGCCGACGCATCCGGCATGCCCAAGCCTGCCTGGATGGCAGCCAGTTGAATGACCGCCGTGACGTATCGCGCCGCATCCGCGATTGAGGTGTAGGGGCCGATCGGCCCCTCCGCCGCTAGCAATTCGGCTGCGCGGCGTACGGCATCCTGAGCATCCGACCCCGCCGCGGCGTAGCCGTGACCTAGCAGGCGGTGCGCGGTCAAGTGGACCAGGGCATCGGCCAGCTCAGCAGCCTTCGAGGGATCCGACCCGACCCACCCACGTAGCCGCTGGACCGCCGACGTCAGCGCCTTAGCTCGCTGTGCGTAAGGATCTTGAGAATGGTGCGCCTTATTCTGCGCCATCATGCCTTTCGTGCCGAGCGTGGTTCCTCTCTCTATTACCAGGGTCGCTCAAGTCGGATCTGTGGGGAATGAGTCGGACGGCTTGGTTCCGTAGCCTGATGCCCAGCTGCGATCGCGGGATCAACAGATGGGAGGCGAGCCACACGCCGCGCTGTCGGGGACGAATGATCGATCGCTGAACTGACTCATAGCGAGCCAAGGCGGTTTGGATGTCGTGCGGGAAGGCGGACAGCGATGCAGTAAGTGTCGCGGCCCCTTCCATCGCTGAGCTGGAGCCGTCACCGAAGAGGGAGACACAGGAGGCCGCGTCACCGATCAATGTGACGCGGCCGCGCGACCACGAAGGTATTCGGATCCGGCTGACGCTGGCGAAATAGGGATCTTCGGCCGCGAGATAGGCGTCAAGCAGCTCTTGGGCACGCCAGCCGACATCGCGATAGACGTGCCGCAGCAGCTCTCGACCCGCCGCAGGGTCGTCATGATCAAGGCGGGTGGGAGATCGGAACATGAATGCTGCGCCCGATGTTCCCATCCCCGGGTGCATGACGACCGCTGTCCCGGGTTCGTTGTGCATGATCACCGTATCGTCGCGCTCCATCGGTAGGCCAAGTTTCGCGGTTGCGACGTACATGCCGAGATGTTCGGCGAAATCGGCCTCCGGCCCGAAGGCCAGCCGGCGTACCGCAGAATGGATGCCGTCCGCGCCGACGACCAGGTCGAAGCGCCGTGGTGCTGCTCCCTCGAAGATCACCTGAACGCCCGCCGGATCGGGGTGCATCGCGGTGATCATCTCATCGAAGAGAAACTCTGCGTCCTCGCGACCCGCCTCGATCAAGATCGCACTGAGATCCGCGCGCGGCACCTCAACCTCGCGATCTTCCGCTTGCTGCGTGCGCATGCTGGCCACAGCTCTGCCGGCATCATCGACGAAGATCAACTGCCGTACCTTGGTTGCCGCCTCGTGCAGACGGTCCAGAACGCCCAGCCGCCAAGCGAGGTCGTATGCACCTCCCCGAACGTCCACCGGATTGCCGCTCGACCGTACGCCCTGGTCCCGCTCGACAACGGTGACCTGGTGTCCGGCCCGGCCGAGCAGCGCGGCAAGCGTTGCACCGGCGATTCCAGCGCCCGAGATCAGTACGGTTAGGCTGCCCTGCTGCATAGCTCCATGATGCCGATGCGCTAACCCGGCTCCACCACGAACCAGACGCCAACCGCCGGAATTTCGCCGTCGTTGCGATAGCCGTGCGGCGTAGTTGATTCGAAGCAGATGGAGTCTCCGGGCGTCAACTCATGCTGATCAAAACCCAGGGTGAGCTTGAGCTCGCCGCTGATCAAGTAGGCGTATTCGGTCCCGTTGTGCCGCATCAGCTGGCCGTCGGTGGAGGAGGCGCTACCGGGCTCGTAGGTGACGAGCAGAAAGTCGACGTGGTGATGCGGCACCTGGCCAAGCCGTTGCCAGGTCACGCCGGACTCCAGGGTCAACAGCTCGCGATCTTCCGGGGCCACATGGGGGCCTACTCCTTTGGCCCGATCGGCGCCGACGTAGCGTAGGGCGGCGGCACCGGTAGTGGCGGGCGGCACCGGTTCTGCGAACTCGTCCGCGTCGAAAAGATCTTCCAGCGGCAGATTCAGCGCTGAGCTGATCGCGTACAAGGTGCTCACCGACGGCTGGCTCTTGCCGGTCTCGATCTGCGAAATCAAGCTGGGTGAAACTCCGATGTCGCGCGCCAGCGCGCGAATGGTCACCTCGCGGCGGGCTCGCTCGGCGCGGATCCGCGGCCCGATCGGCGGCACCTTCGGATCGCCCATGTGCCCTCCTTGATCGGTGCCTTGAGCTTGTCGAAAGGCACGCTTCCGCTAGTCGGCCGCACTGGACAGGCGTAACTGATATTGAACACCCATGCTGTCATGCCGCGCTCGGTACTCTTTGTCGTCGGTTGCGGCGGTGGAGTTGGCGTTGGGTGTTGTGGCGTTGGATGCGGGTGTTGGTGTGGGGTCGTTGGCTTTGGGTCGATCCAGTGGGGTGGTGTCCATTCGGGTAGGCCGTCAGGGTTGATGCGGCAGGTCCAGCCTTTTTGGAGGAAGTGGGTGTGGTGGTAACGGCAGAGCAGGGTGAGGTTGTTCAGGTCGGTGAGCCCGCCCAGGATCCAGTCCACAATGTGGTGGCGGTCGCACCATTGCGGTGGGTGGGTGCAGCCGGGGAAGGAGCAGCCGCCGTCCCGGGCGGTCAATGCCAGGGTTTGGCCTTTGGAGGCGAGTCGTTGGGTTCTGCCTAGTGCGAGTGGCACGCCGTGCGGGTTGAGGATGAGAGGCCAGATGTCGGCTTCGTCGGCGATCCGGCACAGTTGATCGACGTTCAGCTGGGTGCCGTCCGCGGTTTCGGCGAGGCCGGCCTTGGCCAGCAGGTCTTCGAGTGTGATGGTGACGATGACCGAGGCCGGTATCCCACCGACCGATGGCAGGTCGGCGGATTTGAGGAGTTTGGCGCAGGCCTCTTCGAGCGCGTCGTGCAGCCGCTGCATCGAGGGCCGTGGGTCGGGAATCGTGGTGGTGGTGCCGTCTGGGTCGTCGATGCTGCTGTTGCGGGGTTTGGCCAGCGGATCCAGGATCGCATTCAGTTGGGCACCAAGAATGTTGGTGAGCCGGCCTTGGAGGTGCCACATGCCGTCGCGGCGCTGCTTCAACTCCATATAGCGCCGGTCCTGTTGCAGCTGGTCGTCAACCGGTTCGGGCCCATCGGGATCGGCAGCGTTGACCACGGCGTGGGCGAAGCGGCGCAGATCTGCCGGGTTCAGGATGGCTGCATGGTCGGTGAGCAGCTCCTCGGCTTGCTCTATTTCTGCCGGGTCTAGGTCGGGTCGGGACAGTTTGTGCATGGCCCGTTCCACAATCGCCACCTTCTCGGTGGAGAGGGCGCCGTTGCGTTGCAACGCTGCCAGCCGCGGCAGCACCGGCTCCAGCTTCTCCCCCAACATGGAGAGGCGCGGCCCAAGGCCGGCGGCGGCCCGGACCCGGGAGGCGGCTTCACCGTGGGACAGCTGCAGCACCCGCACCAAAAACTGGCTGATGGTCGAGGAGCAGTACTCCTCCGCGAGATGGCTGGCCTCCGCGTCAGCGATCAGGCTGTGATCCACCAGCGGCAGTTGATTGCGAATCGTTTCGAAGCGCTGCCACACCGCCACCTTCTCCTCAGCTTTGAGCCGCTCAAGGGCGCCGGATTCGACGGTTGTGATCAAGTCGGTGAGTGCTTCATTCAGGGCGTCGAGGGCCGCATCCATAGCGGTGCTGGTGGAGTCCCCGAGTTCCATGCCTCTATTGTATTCGAATGTCCGTTCGATGAGAAGCGTTTTTCTCAATAAAACAAGGGAAAATAGGTCCGAAAGACCTGCACCGGAACGCCGAACCTAAGCCCCCACCAAAACCCCGCTCCCATTCCCCTCCTGCTCCCGGCGCTGTTCAAATCGGTGCCGCCCGCAGGTGGGGTCAAGGCTGGCCGTAGGCCACCCGCAGGGCTTGGCCTTGACGCCGCCGAGGACGGCACCACAATGTCCAAGCCGGGAGCAGGACAAGATCAAGTAGCGCTATGCCCTTCGACAAGCTCAGGGCACATAACCCACATCAGCGCTGTGCCCTTCGACAAGCTCAGGGCACATAGGCCGCGTCCTTCGACAAGCTCAGGTTGAACCAACCAAGATCAACCGACTGAGTACCGAAACCGACCAGACTCCAAGCCTCCGCTGATCAACTCAGCAACCTTCGCCGGATGATCATCGGATTCATTGATCACGTGCCACCTATCGACATCAGTGCCGGCAAACTGCTCATACAAGTCCCCAGTGACGGAGAGATCACCAAAACCGTGGTCAGGCCGATTCTGCACCCGCTCCAGGCATACCTCCAGCGGAGGCAGCAAGATCACGTAGTGAAGGTAGGCCAAGCCGGCGGCGCGTACGAAGGTCGGCAAGAACCATGGCCCGAGGACACCGTCGTAGACAACTGTGCAAATGTCAGCCAATCGACCCGCCGCGGCTGCGGCTGCCTCGATGATCACCGCGTTCTGTCGGCGCGCCTCGCTAAGCCACGGCAAAATGTAGCCCTGTTTGATCATGGCGAAGAAGCTGTCGCCGGCGACCAGAGCACTTAGCGCGAACTTGTTGGCCAAGTGCTCCGACACCGACGACTTGCCTGCTCCAGGCGGTCCGGTAACTACGACCAGTTCCCCCATCGCAGCATTGTCATCGACGCGAAAATTGAACATCACCTTCGGGTGTACAACGCCAGCGCCCTTCGACAAGCTCAGGGCACATAACCGCACCTCATGTTGTGCACTTCGACAAGCTCAGGGCACATAACCGCACCTCATGTTGTGCCCTTCGACAAGCTCAGGGCGCATAACTCGCACCATGTGCCCTTCGACAAGCTCAGGGCACATCACTACCCCGGCCGCGAAACACCAGGATCTTGAGTGAACTCATAGATGTTGCCATCAGGCCCGCGGAAGTGCACCCACGCATTACCGCTCTCGTCTTCCACTGTATGAAGAATCTCGACACCCCGAGCCCGCAGCTCGCTCGCCGCCGCGTTCACATCGTCGACCAGAAAGCCGACAACCGGTCCCGTCGTGAAGTGACGGTTCATCTCAGTGTCGGATCCAAAGACCTCTACTTTGCTGCCATCCGGGAGCTTGAGCACCTGAAATCCGGGAAGATCAAAGTCCGGCCGTAGACCGAGGACGTCTCGAAAGAACTTGACCGTCGGCTCAAAGTTCTCGGTCCGCGTTCCCACCCAGGCAAGCTTGATGATCTGCACGGCTCTAGCCACCCTCCGTCTAGTCAGCCCCACTGAACAGGCGTAATTTATATTGAACACCACGAACCATGTTGGGTTGAGCCATGGCGATCCGCACGTACGGGCCAAATGCAGTCGACTGGGAAGCACGGGTCGACATCGACCGACTCCGCACTGATCGGCTGCAACGCCTCAAAAAGCATCTAGATGCCTCCGACCTAGGCGCACTGCTGACTTTCGACTTTTCCAACATCCGCTACATGACGGCAACCCACATCGGCACCTGGGCCATGGACAAGCTGATCAGGTTCGCAGTGCTTCCGCGCGGCGGCGAGCCGGTGATCTGGGACTTCGGCTCGGCGGCCAAGCACCATCAGCTCTACAACCCCTGGCTCGACTACGACCGCAAGCCTGACAACGGCCAAGTCTCCGAAGCGGCGCGAGAAGGCCGATCCGGTGCGCGAGCCGGCATTTCCACGCTGCGAGGCGCGTTCCACCCCGACGCCGGCATCGCCCAAGAGGTCGCCCGCAAGGTAGCGAGCGTGCTGCACGAGCACGACCTCAGCACCGAGCCAATCGGCGTCGATGTGATCGAAATGCCGATCCTGAGTGCGCTGCAGAACGAAGGGCTCACCGTCGTCGACGGCCAGCAGGTGTTCCTTGAGGCACGCCGGATCAAGACCGTCGACGAGATCGCGCTACTCGCCCAGGCGTGCTCGATGGTCGATGCCGCGTACGACGAGCTGTACGCGTTCCTGCGTCCAGGCGTACGCGAGAACGAGTGCGTCGGCCTCGTCAGCAAGGTGCTTTACGACCTGGGCAGCGAATACGTCGAGGGCGTCAACGCGATCTCTGGCGAGCGCTGCTCTCCGCATCCGCATGTCTACAGCGACCGGATCGTCCGCCCGGGTGATCCGGCATTCTTCGACATCCTGCACAGCCACCTCGGCTATCGCACCTGCTACTACCGCTGCTTCGCTGTAGGCAGTGCGTCACCAGCGATGCGCGACGCGTACGTCCGTTGCCGGGAATACATGGATATGGCGATCGCAGCCGTCCGACCAGGCACGACAACCGCCGACATCGTGTCGTTGTGGCCGACCGCGGAAGAGTTCGGTTTCGCCAACGAGGAAGCGGCATTCGCACTGCAGTACGGCCACGGCGTGGGACTCGCGATCTGGGAGAAGCCGATCTTCAGCCGCTTGGTCTCCCTTGATCATCCAGAAGTACTGGAAGAGGGCATGGTGTTCGCCCTCGAGACCTACTGGCCGGCATCGGATGGCTGGTCAGCGGCTCGTATCGAGGAAGAAGTCGTGGTCACCGCCGACGGCTGCGAGGTGATCACCAAGTTCCCGGCCGAGGAGTTGTTGATCGCCGGGCAGCGCTATTGGACCGTCGGCGGTGAGCTGCCCACGCTGCGTGAATCGCAGTCTCATCTGAACACCATGGCTGGTAGGGGTGAGACGTGACGGTTTCCACGAACGAGTCGGTCACAGTCGAGGCAGGTCGGCTGCTCGAGTGGTACGAGCAGATGGCGATCATCAGCCAGACGGAGAAAGCGGCATACGACCTGTTCATGTCCGGATGGTGAAGGGCACCACTCACCTCGCCGCCGGTCACGAGGCGGTTGCGGTCGGCGCCAGCGCCGCGTTGCGGGAGGACGACTACGTGTTCGCGACCTATCGCGGCCACCACCACGCGATCGCCCGCGGCGCAACACCAGCTGAGTGCCTGGCGGAGCTGATGAGCAGGGCCACCGGATTGTGCAAGGCCAAAGGCGGCTCGATGCACCTCACAAAAGCCGATCAGGGGAATGCTCGGCTCGTACGCGATCGTCGGCTCCCACTTGCCTATCGCGGCCGGCGCCGCGTGGTCGGCGAAACTGCGAGGCACCGATCAGGTAGCGGTCGCATTCTTCGGCGATGGCGCAACCAATATCGGCGCCTTTCACGAAGCTCTGAACCTGGCCGCCGTCTGGAAGCTCCCTGTGCTGTTCGTGTGCGAGAACAACCTCTATATGGAGTACACCCCGATCTCAGCCGTTACTTCGGTCCCCAACCCGGCAGCTGATCGAGCCAGCGCGTATGGGTTGCCGGCCGTGATCATCGACGGCAACGACGTGATCAAGGTCCAGGAAACGACCAAAGTCGCTGTCGACAGGGCCCGGGCAGGCGAGGGGCCGACGATCATCGAGGCGTTAACCTATCGCCACTACGGTCACAGCCGTTCCGATCCTGCGAAGTACCGTCCGGCCGATGAGGTCGAGCGCTGGATGCAGCGCGACCCGCTGACGGTCGCGCGTGAGCGGCTGATCGGCATGGGAGTCGATACAGCGGACATCGATGCGATCGATGCGCGGGTTGCCGAGGCGATCAAGGGGGCCGTTCAGGAAGCGAAGGACGCGCCGTACCCGGACCCGGCCACAGCGCTGATCGACGTGTGGGCAGACGGTGGTGCTGCATGGCGGAATTGATCACCTATCGCGAGGCCGTCTCCGAGGGGATCGCCCGCGAGATGCGCCGCGACTCGCGCGTGGTCTGTCTTGGCGAAGACATCGGTGCGCCCGAGGGGGTCTTCAAGACCACGACCGGCCTCTTTGCCGAGTTCGGCCCGAAGCGGGTGTGGGACACGCCGATCTCCGAGCAGGCGATCGTCGGTGCCGCGCTGGGTGCCGCGATGACGGGAATCCGCCCGGTCGCAGAGATCATGTTCTCCGACTTTTTCGCGTGCTGCTACGACTACATTGCCAACGAGATCCCCAAGATGCGCTACATGACAGGCGGTCAGGTCACAGTCCCGCTTGTCATTCGCACGGCGAACGGCGGCGGCCTTGGGTTCGGGGCTCAACACTCCCAGGCAGTCGAGAACTGGGTCTTTACCGTGCCTGGTCTCAAGATCGCCGCGCCGTCCACACCGGCTGATGTCGTGGGCATGATGGCGTCTGCGATCCGTAGCGACGACCCCGTCATTTTCTTTGAGCACAAGGGCTTGCTCGCAAGCAAAGGTGAGCCCGCGCCAGCTGAGCATGTGGTGCCCTTGGGCGAGGCCGCGGTGGTCCGCCCTGGCGATGACGTCACCGTCGTCGCCCTCGCGTCCACGGTGCCAACCGCGCTATCGGCGGCCGAGCGGCTCGCTGCTGAGGACATCTCGGTTGAAGTGATCGATTTGCGCTGCCTGGTGCCGCTGGATGCCAAGACGGTGTTGTCCTCCGTCGCTCGTACGTCACACCTCGTGCTGGTCGAGGAGAACCCCTACCAAGGTGGCTGGGGCGCCACGGTCGCCTCGATCGTGGCAGACGAGGGATTCGAGCTGCTCGATGCGCCAATCCGACGGGTCGCCTCCGAGTGCGTGCCGCTGCCGTTCGCTGATGCGCTCGAAGACGTCGTGATCCCCTCAGTCGACAAAGTCTGCGACGTTGTACGACGGCTTGCCGCCTTCTGAGGGGGAAACGAAGGAAACGAAGGAACCGAAGAACACGCCAGATGCAAAGGAGCACGGCAGATGACAACGAAGACGCTCATTCGCGGAGGATCCGTTGTGAGCATGGATCCCCAGGTCGGGGATCTCACCGGCGACGTACTCCTCCAGGACGACAAGATCGTCGCCGTCGAGCCGAACATCAGCGCGGACGCCGAGGTGATCGACGCGAGTGACAGCATCGTCATTCCCGGTTTCGTCGACACTCACCGGCACACCTGGGAGGCCGCGATTCGGGGCTGCGCACCGAACGCGACACTGGACGACTACTTCGTTGAGGTGCTGGACACCTTCGCGCCGGTGTACCGGGCGGAGGACGTCCACGCCAGTAATGTTGCTGGGTCGCTGGAGTGCCTCAATGCCGGGATCACCACGTTGGTCGACTGGTCACACATCAACAACACTCCGGATCACGCCGATGCGGCCGTTACCGGTCTCCGGGAGACCGGAATCCGCGCGCAATACGCGTACGGAAGTGCGAATCTCTCGCTGGCCGACTACTGGTTCAACAGCAAGATTGTGATTCCGGACGATGACGTACGCCGGGTACGCGACACCTATTTCAGCTCCGACGACGGACTGCTCACCCTGGCGTTGGCTACCCGCGGCACCGGATTCTGCATGGAGGAAGTCGTGCGTGCCGAGTGGAAGCTGGCCCGCGAGTTGGACATCCCAATCACCGTGCACGTGGCGATGGGCCGGCTCGCCGGGCGGTTCGCGATGATCAGCACACTGAATGACTACGGGCTCCTGGGGTCCGACACCACCTACGTCCACTGCTGCCACTTCAGCGACGACGAGTGGCAGCTGGTCAAGGACACCGGCGGCACGATCTCGATTGCGCCGCAGGTCGAGCTGTCGATGGGCCACGGCTGGCCGCCACTGCTCCGAGCCCGGCGGCTGGGGCTCCGCCCGAGCCTGTCGATCGACGTCGTGACCACGGCACCCGGCGACATGTTCACCCAGATGCGGGCGGCGTTCGCCGCAGATCGGGCCCGGGTGCACGCCGAGAAGTACGAGCCGAACGAGCAGGTGCCCAAAGACGTGCTCACCGCGCGGGACGTTCTCGAGGCGGCAACCATCGATGGTGCCTACACCGCAGGGCTGGAAGACCGCACCGGCTCTCTGACGCCTGGCAAGCAGGCCGACATTGTGATCATCGAAGCCACCTCGCTGAACATGGCTCCCGTCATTGACCCGGTCGCCGCCGTTGTGCTGTCCGCCGACGTTTCCAATGTGGACACTGTGCTGGTCGCCGGCCAGGTCAAGAAGCGCAACGGCAAGCTGCTGGCCGATGTCGACAAGGCACGCGCCGATGTCGCAGCCTCCAGAGATCATCTCCTCGCAGCCACGGCTGAGAAACGACAGTGAGCGGAGGCTATCTGGTACGTCCTGCCGGTGGGCTGGAGCTTCTTGCGCCAACCACCGGCTGGGCCAGGAAGGCGACCGGCTACCGGCGCAGCATGGTCGTCGGCGAAGATGATCATGCCGTGCACACCGGATTCGTGATCAATGAACTACATCCGGGCGGCTCGATTCCATGGCACGTTCACTCGTTCGAGGAGAGCTGCTACGTCGTTGCTGGCGCTGCGGTGATCGACACCGCTGAGGGATCGTTCCGGATCTCCGAGGGTGGGTACGGCGTTGTACCAATCGCCATGCCCCATCGCTGGCGTAACGACAGCGAGATCGTGGTGCGCTGGGCGGAGATGCAGGCTCCGGCGCCACGATCGGCCTACCAGGACGACACTTTTCTGGTAGCTAGCTTGGCGTCTCAGGAGTCGGTGGCTGTCGACGTACGCGATCCTCGGAATCGTTACTTCGGCAAGATCACGACCGGCCAACTGGATCCGACCAAACAGAGCCAGGACCTGCTCGAAGTGACTGCCAGCATGCGTACCGCGCTGCTGGTCTATGGCGGAATCAATGTCAAGATGATGGTCGATGCTGATCTTGGTGCGCAACTGGCCACTATGTTCATGGTGCACTACGACCCGGACGGGGCCACCGGCCCACATGATCATCCTTTTGAGGAGACGTATTTCTTTCTGGAGGGCCAAGCCGAGGCCACCTTTGATGGCAAGCCGGTGGTTGTCGAGGCCGGAGATATTGCCTGGGCAGGAGTTGGCTGCCCGCATTCCTTCCGGAATCTGGGAGGCGGTCCATTGCGGTGGTTGGAAACCCAGGCTCCGCAACCTCCGCGCAGGTACTCCTACCGTTTTGCTCGTGACTGGGACTACCTACGGGAGGTGCTTGGATGACGTCGCTACTCATCGTCAGCGGTACGTACGGCATAGGCAGGATGCTCGCGCATCGTTATGCAGATCAGGGTTGGTCAGTCGTCCTGGCTGGCCGGGACGAGACCCATGCCAAGTCGGTGGCCACGGAGGTCGGCGGTGACACCCGCGGCATCGCCCTGGATCTGTCGGAGCCGGAGCAGGTCGCGGATGCAGTTGCTGACATCGAGGCAATTGATCACATTGTGCTGTCGGCGATCTCTCGGGACCGCAATAACATCGCGAACTACGACATTGCGGCGGCGCGCTATCTCGCGATCATGAAACTGGTCGGATATACCGCGGTCGTCAGCGCGCTGCGAGACCGGTTCGCTGAGGATGGCTCGGTCGTCCTCTTCGGCGGCCGTGCCAAGGATCGTCCTTATCCGGGATCGACGACGGTTTCCACAGTCAACGGTGGTGTCTCGGGAATGGTGCGCTCACTGAGTGTCCAATTGGCGCCGCGTCGGGTGAACGCGATCCACCCAGGGATTGTCGGCGACAGTCCGTACTGGTCAAAAAAGCCGGAGGCCACGGCGAAGACTCGAGAGGCAACCCCCACCGGACGCAACGTAACGATGGAGGACGTTGTCGATGCCGTTGATTTCTTGCTCCGGAACCGGTCGGTCAACGGTATTGATCTCTATGTTGACGGCGGCTGGCTGCGTACCGAGTTGCAATGAGGGTGGCATTGATCGGCGCCGGCCGAATGGGGGGCGCCATGGGTGGACGGATCGCTGGCGCCGGCCATGATCTTGTGGTGTTCAATCGCACCCGGTCGCGCGCCGAGGAGGTCGCTCAGCAAGCCGGTGGTCAGGTCGCAAGCACGGCCCGCGAGGCCGCGCAATCTGCGGAGGTCTGTGTGGTGTCGCTGGCCGACGACGTGGCCGTAACGGCGACCTATCTAGCAGACGACGGTCTGATCGGTGGCCTCCAACAGGGTGCAGTGGTGTGCGACACCAGCACGGTTGCCCCTGCCACCGTCCGCAGCCTTGACCCCCTGGTGGCACAGCAAGGTGCCACTCTGCTCGACACCCCGGTGTCGGGAAGCGTCCCGGGTGTCGAGGCCGGCACCCTGGCGGTGATGGTCGGCGGCGATCCGGCGGCGCTTGATCGGGCACGACCGGTGCTGGAGACGTTCGCGAAGTCGATCTTCCATCTCGGTGGCGTCGGAGCCGGCGCGACCATGAAGCTGGTCGTAAATTCTCTCGTCCACTCGTTGAACGTCGCTGTCAGTGAGGCGCTGGTACTGGCCGAGATGGCCGGGCTGGACCGCGAAATGGTGTACGACGTATTCGAGGCAGGTGCCGCCGCCGCCCCGTACGTGAAATACAAGCGTGAGGCTTTCCTCCGACCGGGTGAGGTGCCGGTGGCCTTCAGCTTGGCTCTGGTGGCCAAAGATCAAGATCTGATTTCTGACCTCGCGGCGCTCACCGAGTCGCGGATGGATCAGGCCGAGGCGAGCCGCCGCCTAGTGGCGGAAGCCGTGGACGCCGGAATGGGTGACCGCGACATTAGTGAGGTTGCCGAGTTTTTGCGTACGCTGCGGGACGCCGGCAGTGATTCCGGCGCACCTGACGCCCCACTTTCTCAGCCCTGAACTGGCCCGGCCGGCCTAGTCCCAGAGCCCGTATCTCACCTTCCACAACGAACAGGGCTGAATCGAGCCGCTCCGGACGCCGCGACATGGGGGCAGATCCTCGGGATAGATGTATTCCTCAGCTTCGGAGTCGTACCTCTGATATTCGCGGCGCAAGCTCCAGCCGTTCATAAAGATCTCGCAGTCGCAGCCAGCGCCCTTGGACATCAGACGCTTGTCGAGGGCCGTTGCTCGAGGCGCTCTCAAGTCGCGATAACGCGTGGCCCAGCGCAGCCCGGTGCAACCGAAATCCAGCATGCGGTAGACGTAGCAATGCAGACACTCGGTCGGCTTCGGCTGCGTGATCGCAATGGACAGATGCCTCAACTCGCGCTCGATGTGGAGCACGGGGGCAAGATCAGATTCACCAGTCATACGGTCATCTCTATCGCCTGGCACCGACGAAAGCTGAGAACTGGCCGTACGCAGCGACCTAGCTCGCGCTGCCGTCGTGTGGCGGGTCGGCTGGTGTGTCCGAGCGCCACGGCGCACGCCACTCGGGCGCTTCCCAGCTATCCATCACATAGATCCGCTCACGCGCCACCTTGTCGCCGCGGAACTCCAACAACTGAACACCTTGCATCCAGGAGACGCCGTCATAGCTCACCGACAGTTCGACAACGCCGAGGTCGTCTCGGCAGGTGACGCGTCGCAGGCGGTAGCGCATAGTCGCCGGATCGGCGGGGTACCGCCGGCGCCATTCCGTAAACGTGGCGGCTCCTTCGAATCGCTCTCCCGACTGGGGAAACTCCAGCACGGCATCGTCGTGGTAGATCTCGTCCGCGTGATCGATGTCACCACCAACGTGCTCGAAATAGCGCTCGATGATCTTCCGAACCCTCGACTCGTCAGCCATAACACCTCCACAAACTGCTCACTCAAGATGCGTTGCCGACAGCCTTTCATCTTGGATCGGTGAGTTTCAGCCCGTCTGCTGCATTTCGTACGCCTCACCGTCCGGGCTCGCAACCACGACGGTGTAGCCGTCGGGATCGGTGATCCAGACTTCGCGATGTCCAGGACCGTTGCCTTGGCCTTCGGGTGGATTACGGTGCGGTGCCCGCACGATCGGCGCGCCGAGCTTCGCTGCGCGCGCGGCCACTTCGTCGAAATCGGCTACTTCACCGAACCACAGCAGTACACCGTTGCCCACCGCAACATCCGGAGTGACGAATACGCCGTGGTGGTGTTCAACATCGCGGTGGTGCAGTTGAAGAACCAAGATCCCATCGGCGAGCAGTCGTTCATAGTTCGGGCCGCCATGATCACTGCGGAAGCCAAGCAACTCCTGATACCAGCTACTGGACGCCTCTACGTCGCGTACGGCGATCATGGTTTGGGATTGCGCCGCCCCAACCGGCACGACGATGCCAATCCGATTGCCAGCCGGATCATCGATCTCGACCAGCCAGCGTTCGCCGCCGTCCAGCTCAGGGCGTCCGCGTACGGCGCCTCCATTGGTGGCCACATCGGAAAGGACGCGATAGAGGTCATCAGCTGCGATCCATACCACCGGGCCGCCCTTCGGAGCCGGCACCTGGTCTGAGGTGAACTGGCCGATCAACTCCGGAGTTTCAAAGCTCCCGTGGCTTCGGTCGATCGACCAGTCAAAGACCGCCTCATAGAAGTCGGCCGATTGGGAGATGTCGAGAGCCGGCAGCTGTAGATAGTCGATCTTGCCGTGCGCCGAACCTGCATTGCGTGCTTTCACCTTGTCTACCTCCTAATCGTCCGGGGTCGCTGCACGAGATGCGCAGTCATTGATCAGCAGTCGTTCCAGTGAACTGGCCAACCAGTGCTGGTACCGCTCGAGCGTCCAGCCCCGTTGCCGTGTGAGACGGTTGAACACCGCTGGGTCCATCAGGATCCACACCGTGTCGATAGCCTCATCCTTCGAGCATCCGGCACGGAGCGGTGCCTTCTGCGTCAGGATGTCGATCAACCACGCCGCGGTCCTGGCCCGCTGATTGATCATTGCTGCAGCCAGGTCCGCAAGCTCCGAATCAGCTTGTCGATCCTTCGAACAGCGCCAGAACCAGTCCCGCTGATCGTTCCTGGGCAGGGCCGACGACTCTCGCAAAGATCATGAGGAGCTCACCGGCAGTCGGTGCCAGGAGTGCCGTGCCGGTCCAGTCTCGATCAAGAACAGCTACAGGTTCGTCGTCACCAGCGATGGCGACGTCGATCGCCGCTCTGAGCAACTGAGTCTTGGTGCCGAACAGTAGTTCAACGGTCGGCAATGAGACCTGCGCCTCGGTGGCGATTGCCCGCATGGTCGTGCCGGCGTAGCCCCGTGCCACAAAGAGTTCGCTCGCGGCAGTCAGGGTGCGCTGACGGGTCAGGCCAGCCTGCGCCTCGCGCTGACTTGACCGATAGGCCCGGCGGCGTCGTGTTGGTCACACTCACCTGGCCAAGCATTGACTATGGTTGCACCATAGTCAAATGCTCAGGCCTATCGCGAGGGGCCGCTAACGGGCTGAAGCTGCGCAACGGGGATGATTCGGCCCGCTCGTTTGGCATATTTCTCAACCTCTGGCGCCTGCGCCAGGACGATGTCCTGCCAGGCAGTGTCGCGCTCCTCGCCGAGTAGCTCTCGAGGCCGCACCTGCAGCGTCTTAGCGCCAATCTGTATGTCGGCAGTTGTGGCTTTCCGCAGGTTGCGAAACCAGTCAGGATCACGCCGTGCGCCTGAAGCGGTCCCCCAGACGAGAAAACCGTCAGCCGTATCGAGATAGCGCACGCAGGTGGAGTGCAGCACACCCGAATTGCGGCCCCGCGTAGTGATGATCAGTACTTTGACGTCCTTGCTGCCGCTGCCGAGCCGTCCATCGGATACGCGATACATCCAGACGCCAATCTGATTTCCCACGCGCTGCAACCTGCGCTTGAAGGTGGTCACCCGCGCATCCTCTCCTATGGCGGCAGGGCGCTACTGCAGCGCCGACACCAGCCGCATCACATTGTCGACATACCGCTGGCCCTTGGGGCGTTGGCGCCACTCGGTCAGGTTCAGCTCGCGGCTCACCGCGCGATACCCGTCAGCAACCTTCTGCAGCTCGGCAACAAATTGTTGGCCCGTCGACATGAGCGTGATCTCGTAATCCAGCCCGAACGACCGATAGTCCATATTGCTGGATCCGATAATGCCGACCATGTCGTCGACGGTGAAGTGCTTGGCATGCAAGATCGTTGGCTTCGGGTAGAGGTAGATCCGTACGCCGGCTTCCAAAAGCACGTCGTAATAGGAGGCCTGAGCATGTCCGACGACAAACTGGTCGGCTTGCTCGGAGACGAAAAGCTCGACCGCCACACCACGGTAAGCAGCGCTTGTGATCGCTTCCAACAACGAGTCTTCGGGCACGAAATAGGGGCTGGTCAATGACAGCTTCTGCTGCGCGCGATGTACGAGCCCAGTGAAGAGTCGCAGGTTCGGCATTGTCGGATACCCGGGACCCGATGGGAGGAGCTGCATGGGCACCGCATCGGTGTCATCTGGATCGTTCACGGGCCGGAGATCGGCTCCCAGCCGTTCACCAGTCTCGGTGAACCAATCCATGGCGAAGACGGCTAACAGCTCCACCACGATGTCGCCAGTGACCTTGACATTGAGATCCTTCCAATGTCGTCCGACCTTGATGTTGCCCGGCAACAAATAACTGGAATCGATCATGTTCTGCGAGCCCATGAAGCCGATCTTGTTATCGACCACCAGCAACTTGCGATGATTGCGGAGATCGGGTCGGCGCCACTTGCCCTTGAGGGGCTTGATGGGCATCATCTGATACCACTCAATGCCGGCCGCCGTCAGCCGCGAATTCATGTCTTTGTATCCCGGATAGCGTCGTGAAGCGACGTGGTCGTAGAGCAGGCGCACCCGTACGCCACGCTTGACCGCCTCCGTCAACCCCTTAAAGAAGCGTTCTGTGGTGTCGTCCCATGCGGTGATGAAGAACTCGACGTGCACCGTTTGCTCTGCCTCATCGACCGCATCGGCCATCGCTTGGATGGATGCGTCGTAGTCGCCGAATAGTCCGTGACTGACGCCGGTTACACAGGGCAGCGCGGTCAGATTCCGGTTCAGTCGGAACATGCTGTCGACACCGACCGGGACGACGGCTCCTGCCGGAACGTCGGGCACCTCGACGGAGCGCTCAGTGATGATCTTGTTCGCTTCCGCTTGCACCTTGGCTCGCCGGCCGCGTACGAACGGGCTGCCGATCAAAAAGAAGATCACCAAACCGATAACCGGCGTCACGACGATGAGCAGTAGCCACGCGATCGAAGAGGAAGGCCGCCGGTTGCCGGGCACGGTGCCGATGGCCACGATCTTGATGGTCAACTCAACGAGATAGACGATCAATGGCGCCCAGGCAATGGCATTCACCGATACCACCTCTCGGAGATTCGGGCTCTCACAATAGGGCAGAGGACGTGTGGTACGCCTCACCTGCGTTGGGTGATCCTCACTGGTCGCCCGAGTGCTCCGAAATCGGCAGTGCGGCGCTTCCAAAGCCGGTAATGTCCCCAGCGAACAGACTCCTGCAGATGTAAGGAGCCGCAGGATGCGGAGATTCGGGGCCTCCCTGGTTATTGCGGCTACCGCAGTAGCCACGTTCACACCAACCGATGTGGCGGCTGCCGCGCTGGCCGACTGTCACACGACCACCCCAGTGGCCGGTGATGTGGACGGTGATGGCAAGTCAGACCTGGTCGTCGGTCTTCCGGCGTACAACGGGACTGGACAGGTTGATCTGCGGCTCACGGCCGCGTCAGCCGTACCATCGTTGACCCTGACCAGTTCCACGCTCGGTCAAGGCGCCGCAGGTGACGAGTTCGGAGCCGCTGTCGTGCTCGCGGACCTGAATGAAGACGGCTGCTCTGACATCATCGTGGGTGCTCCGGGAGCAGCTGGCACGGGTCGGGTCTATGTGGTGCTGGGTGCGCCGAATGGCTTCCAGACGGCCGACGGAAAGACGTTGGATGGTGGTGCCACCCCGGGCGATCGGTTCGGCTCTTCGCTGGCGATTGCCCGCAATCTGGCTGATACCGGCTTCGACCTCTGGGTAGGGGCGCCACTCGATGATTTCGGCGCGACTAATTCGGGCTCTGTCGTGCATTATGCGATCACCAGCTCCGGTAGTGATCTTGAGTTTGTACCGAGAACGATCACTCAGAATTCCGTGGGCGTACCAGGCAGTTCAGAAACCGATGACCAGTTCGGGGCGGCACTGTCTGCGACATCACGCGGGGTGCTGATTGGTGATCAACGCGAAGATGTCGGGTCGGCTAAGGATGCCGGCTCAATCACGCTGCTGGCCAACACGGACAGCGTTCCGGGGTTCGATCAGGCGTTCGGTTGGTCGCAGGCATCCTCAGGTGTGCCGGGCAGCGCTGAGGCCGGTGATCATTTCGGTGCAGCCGTCAGCATGTTTGCCGACCACCTTGCTGCCGGCGTACCCGATGAGGATGTCAACAGCTCGGCAAATGCCGGAATGGTGCAACTCTTCCGTTGGTCATCTGCTACGCCGGTGCCGACCGGGGAAGTGAAGCAGTACATCCCGGGAGTTCCCGGCAAGGTCGAAACTGGCGACCGATTTGGCGCAGCTGCGGTTCTGGGACGCAATATGGCCGGCTGCTCCGGTGGATCCATTCAGCTTGCTATCGGTGCACCCGGGGAGGACATCACGGTCAGCGGCTCGTCCAGAGTCGATGCCGGCACCGGCGTCATCTTTACTCCACCGCCAGGAACTTCCTGCATAGGCGCGATCGACCAGGGGAATCCGCTGAGCGGCAGCCCGGAAAAGGGCGATCGTTTCGGCAGCATACTCGCGCTTGGGTTACGTAGTGAGAATGGCGCGAGCGATCGGGCGTACATCGGTGCGCCCGGCGAGGATGACGCTGCCGGCATCGTGCAATCGACACCGGTCGGCAGCGGCGCCAATGCGGCCGACATCCTGGTCGCTAGCAGCTCCAAGCCCTCGGTCGGCTATAGCGGTGGTGCCCAGACCGGCATGAACTACGGGACGGTGATCGCCTCGCCAGCCGGCGAGTGACCGGAACGTCTTCGCCAGATTGATGGGAGACGCACGCCGCAATCGGTGTCAGTAGCCGTCAGCGTTGCGAAACCGGAAGGCGTACCCGCACAACAGTCTGCCCCGGCTGAGAGTCGATCGTGATCGTCCCACCGTGGCGCTCGACGACGATTCGGCGTGCAATGTCCAGCCCAAGACCGGTACCTTGCCCGACATCCTTGGTCGTATAGAACGGCTCGAACGCCCGAGCAGCCACCTCCGAGGACATGCCCGCACCTGTGTCGCCGATGTCGATCACCACATGATCGGCATCGAGGCGAGTCGCGACCCGCAACGTGCCTGACCCGTCCATCGCGTCGAGGGCGTTATCGATCACGTTCGTCCATACCTGATTCAGCTCCCCGGCGTACGCGTCGATCATCGGCACGTCGGCGGCATATTCGCGTAGCACGGTCACCACGCGGAGCCGGTGTCCAAGCATGACCAGCGTGCTGTCCAGTCCATCGGTCACGTCAATGCGCTGCCGGGACGCGCGATCCATCTGGGTGTAGGAGCGGACGGCGGCGACGAGTTCGGAGATGCGACGTGTCGACTCCTTGACCTCTGACAGCAGCGTGCTGATCGTCAGCGTGCTCGCGACCCATTCCAAACCCGGCTCGAGGGCCGATTCGTCGAGTGCGGCTGCAGCCCGGACGCACCACTCACGATCAACTCCGGCTGCGGCGAGCTGTGGCGCGATGGTCCACCCCCGTGCCATACCTTGACGGTGCAGCCAGGAAGCGAGCGCCTGCTCCTGATCAGCTCGAGCCAGCGGATCCAGCTCCGCGATTCCGGGCTTGATCTCGCTGCGCAACCGATCGAGCGCCGCGAACTGCTCCGATGTGATGTGCCCCTCCATCAGCACACGAACCGATGACAGCATCGTCTGGCACTGCGTTTCGAGGGCCTGGGCCGCGCGGCTGGCAGCCGACGCTGGATTGTTGATCTCGTGCGCGATGCCGGCGGCAAGCGTGCCGAGGGTGACCAGCGACATACGCTGCCGCGCGATCGATTCCACCGACCGGGCGGTGTGATACAGCCCGCTGATCAGGTGCGCGCCGAACGGAAACCATGCATTGGCTCGATCGCGAAGCGCAGTCGCCGGCACCTTGAGAACTCGACCTTGGACGGATCCCCGGCCCGTGGCGAGGTAGGTGCCGTGCTCGTCCCAGGCACGGAAGCCGCCCGCCCAACGACCTGGCACATCCATCCGCGCGACCACCGTGTCTTCGCGACCGACACGGCGGATGAGATCGATAGCGCCATCGACGAGCACCCACCAGAAGTCCGCGGGCTCGCCCTCCCGGAACACCTCGACGCCGGGCTCGATCTGCACCTCGATACCGTCGGTGATCAAATCGGCAAGCTGATCATCGGTAAGGCTGTCAAATATGCTCAAGGAGCGAAGATCGTCAACACGCATCAGATTGTTGCCAGATAGCGGTGCACCAGATAGACCGACATCGCGCCTTCACCAACTGCGGACGCGACGCGCTTCATCGAGTTGAGCCGAACATCACCCGCCGCAAAAACGCCCGGCACGCTCGTCTCCAGCGCGAAAGGTGACCGGGTCACGGACCATCGGGCAGTGTCGAGTTGCACAAGATCTTGACCGGTCACGACAAATCCCTTCTCGTCCCGGACGATGTCGGGACCCAGCCAATCGGTCCGCGGAGCCGCGCCGATGAAGATGAACAACCAGCTGGATGCAACGTCTTCGGTGGCTCCGGTCTCGGTGTCTGCAAGGGTCAGCGCAGCGAGATGGCCCTCGCCGTGCACCGCCACGACGGTGTTGTGATAGCGCACCACAATATTGGGCGCGGCGGCGATCCTGGCGATCAGATAGGACGACATGGTCTCGACAAGCGTGCTGGCGCGCACCACGAGCACAACGCGCTTGGCGAATTGAGAGAGGTTCAGCGCAGCCTGTCCAGCCGAGTTGGCCGCGCCGACGACGTAGACCACATCTCCCTCGCACTGGTTCGCCTCGCCGAGCGCTGTGCCGTAGTAGACACCGCGGCCCGTGAGTTCGGCCAACCCAGTCGCCTCGAGTCTTCGATAGGAGACCCCTGTCGCCACCACGAGCGCACGGCTTTCTATCTCGCCGGACCCGTCCAACATCACCGCGCGTGCCGGGCCGCGGGTTTCGAAGCCGACGACATCGCGCGCCAGCACCATCTCGGCGCCGAACCGGGACACCTGGGCGATGGCCCGATGCGCTAGATCGGAGCCGCTCAGCCCCTTGGGAAACCCGAGATAGTTCTCAATCGCCGAGCTCATGCCGGCTTGGCCGCCCGGAGCCTCGCGCTCGACGATCACCGTGCTCAAACCCTCAGAAGCCGCATACACAGCGGCAGCCAGACCGGCTGGACCCCCTCCGACGATGCAGAGGTCGTAGAGCGGCTGCTGCGCGTTGGTATGCAACCCGAGCGCTCCCGCGAGCATGAGCGTCGAGGGGGATTGCAGAGTCTCGCCATCGGGCACCAGCACCAGCGGGAGGTCTTCGGGGGCTGCTTGAGCGAGCGTCCGCAGCCGCTCACCCTCCGCGTCACGCTCGACGTCATACCAGCGATAGGGCACATGATTGCGGGCCAGGAACATCTTGATCTCATGGCTGCGGTCGGACCACCGATGTCCGATCACCCGGACGTCAGAGGTGTGATCAGGATTGGCCTTGCGCCAGTCGTCGAGCAGATCGTCGAGAATCGGATACAGCCGTTCCTCGGGTGGATCCCAGGGCTTCAGCAGGTAATAGTCAAGACCGATGTCGTTGATCGCGTTGATCGCCACGTCGGTGTCGGCGTACGCGGTAAGCAGCAGCAACTTCGCGTCCCGCGCGTGGGACCTCGCCTCACTGAGCATCTCAATTCCCGTCATCTCAGGCATCCGCTGGTCCGCGGCGATCAAGGCGACGGGCTCCGCACGGAGGTGGAGTCTGCTGAGCACGCCCAAGGCTTCCGGCCCAGAGGAGGCGCGGACGACGCGATACTCGGCGCCGTACTGCGTCACAAGATCCCTGCTGATCGCAGCCAAAACCTGTGGATCGTCATCGACGGTGAGGATTGTGGGACGGCTCATCCGATTTCTCCTGGGTCGCGCAGGTCAACGGCCTCTAGCATCGCTGCGGGACCGCCGCCAAATGAGGTCAACCGCCTGCGAGCCGGTCGGGGTAACCGCGGCAGCAGCCGCATGGCCTGCGCCATCGCCCACAGCTGCGGGCGCGAGCCAGGGATCAGCGTCTTCAAAACGGCGGGTCCGATTCGTTGGCTCTGTCGCACGGCAGGCAGTAGCGCTTTCTCGTACGCCGCGAGCCCGCGGGCGTAATCACCGCCTGCCGCAGCCAATTCCGAAGCGAGCACGTAGGCACCCACGACCGCGAGGCTAGTTCCTCCACCGACTGCCGGACCAGGGGAGTACCCGGCATCTCCCACCAGCGTTGCTCTGCCACGAGTCCAGGAGTCCATCACGATCGTGCTGATCGAGTCGAGGTAGAGGTCATCGGCTGTCTCCAGTTCCTCCAGCAGCCGCGGTACTTCCCAGCCCGCACCGGCGAACATGTTGTTGATCAGTCGTCGTTGGGCTGCGAGGTCGTGGCGGTCGTAGTCATGCAACTGCGGCGTACGCCACAGCAGCAGCACCCGTGCCTGACCGCTTTGCAGAACCGGATAGATCGCAGCTGTCCGGCCAACCTCCCCGTAGCCGAGCATCTGGTTGTGCAGGTCGAGATAGTTGGGCGCTGTGAACACCGCAAGATAGCCGCCGAGGAAGTTCAGGAACTGGTGCTCCTCACCGAACACCAGCTGCCGAGTGATCGAATGCAGCCCGTCGGCCCCGACAACAAGATCAAATGTGCGCGCGGCGCCTTGCCGGAAAGTGACCTCAACGCCCTGCTCGGTCTGCTCTAGAGCAGAGATCGAGTTGCCGAAGAGGTACTCGACATCCTGCCGGCCCGTCTCGTAAGCGATCTTGGCCAGCTCGCCACGCATGATCTCTACATGATGCTCAGAGACGCCCTCCGACATCAGCTCCGCTGGCACATCTACGGGCGGATGCCCTGGTCTGAGGAAGGAAATGATCTCGTTACGGGTGCGAGCGTCTCGAACCTGAGGCAGCGCACCCATCCACTCGATGATCTTCAAGGCTGGGCCGAAAAGATCAACGGCGTGTCCGCCACTGCCGAAACGAAGCTCTTCTGTCCGCTCCACGACAGTCGGTTGAAAACCGAACCGGGCAAGCCAGTACGCGAGCACCGGCCCGGCCACGCTGGCACCTGAGATGAGTACCCGACCACCGCTACCTGGCATGCTGTCAGCTCCCGTACCGACGGCTGAGCCACAAACACCAGACGGGATAGAGCAGATAGGTGCCCATCCAGCTGATTAATCCTGCATTGACGAACCAGGGGGCGAGCTGCGGATCGTCGATTCGCGCAACAACGCCCGGCACCGCCAGCCAGCCGAGAATCATGAAGATCGCGGCCGTCATGCCGAGCATGATCAATCGACCCGGCAGGCGTGCCGAATACCGCTGCATCCGGTTCGCCACCAGCAGCCAGATGCCGATCAACGCGCTGCCAGTGCTCGATACCAGCCCGGCGAGGTACCAGCCCGTGATGTCAAAGATGATCAAGACCGAGCCGATGATCATTAAGGTACCGCCGACCGTGGCGGCAGCGAGCCCGACGCGGGTCCATATGGTGGTGCGCGGCGAAACCCAGAGCCAGGCGAGCGCGATGGTCAGCAGACCGACGACACCGTTCGCCAAGTCGTTGCCGAATCCAAAGGCACCGCGACCGACCGCGTAGAAGATGATCAAGAAGACAACGGCGAGCAGGTCGAGGATGCCAATAGCAAAGGCCAGCCGGCTGACGGTGCGCCGCCGATCAAGGCCAGTGCTGGGAATGACCACACCGGGAGCGTAGTCCTCACAGCTACAGGCGGGCATTCGCCGTTTCTCCGCACACGGCCACGAATATCGGCCCGAAACGCCCATATGGCCCTCATTTGTGGCCTTGTGCGGAATAACGCTCCGCGCCCACTTCAATGCGCCCTGAGCCTGTCGAAGGGCTTCGGCAGGCTCAGGGCGGCATGGGTTAGGTCAGGTGAGTCCACTTCGCCATAGAAATTGCGCCGTCGGCATTGATCGCGAATAACCGGTAGTACCCACGCGGCGCCAAGCTCGAGGTGGCATTGATAGTGATCTTGCCGCCGGCGTACTGCAACGGAATTTCCCGCTGGTTGGCGTCGAAGCCATGCGTTGGTGACGGCGCGCTCATCATGATCACCTTGGTGACATCACTGCTCACGTCGATCGAGTACGTCTGCCCATAGCTGATCTCGGCATCCACGCCGCTCAAGGTGGGCCGCTTACGCTCGCTGCCGTCCGCATTCAACAGGTACGGCGGCTCGAAGCGCAATACCGTGTCGCTGCGCGCCTGTCCCTTCGGGTTCGATGACAGCGTGATGACGCTACCGTCGTCGGCGAGGTACGCCATCGAGTGATAAAGCCGATGCTCATCAGCCGGCAGCGGATTCATTGCGGTCCACGACTTTGCGGTGGCCGACTTCAGCAGGCTGACCTCATGGCTCGCGTTCTCGATCTTGTTCGCTGAGCCCCCGCCCAGTTCCAACACACTGCCGTCTGGCAGCTGTACGCAGCTCACGTACGCCTTCGCGGCACGCAGTGACGGGCCTGACTTGAACTGCGGTGCCGACGAGCTGTCAAGATCAATAACGTTTGTCGACGAGGTTGCGGGCCAGCCACCTCCCATGACCATCAGTTTCTGACGCCGGATGCTGCCCAGCCAGCACGCGCTCCCGAAGCCGCGTCGGGTGGGATTTGTCAGAGCATTGACTTTGGTGAACTTGTTGCCCTTGAACGGCTGCCAGAAACCTGGCTGGAAGAAGTCTTGTGAGCCCTCGGCATCCTCGGCCGGCTGGATCCATCCCTCACCGGTGAAGAAATACTTGGCGGCCGCTGTGAGGAAGATGTGCGGGTAGAGCGGGAACTCGCGGTTGCCCGGCTGGGGATCGTACTTGTCCTGATAGGGGTTCCAGACCTCAGACGAATCCGAATTGCTGCCCTTTGCGTCGAATCCGCCAACGATCAAGGCGTAGCCGCCTCGGGTGTTGATCACGCTCGGGTACCAGCGCCCGTCGGTCATGTCCTGTTGTTTGTGGAACTCTCCAAGGTTGAAATCGAAGGTATAGAGGGCCTTGGAGCCTTTCCACGGCGAGCCGCTGGCTCGGTATGCGGTAGTACCGCCGGCTGCGATGGCATCACCATTGCTCATCAGCATGTGACCGGCGCAGAACATGTCGTCGGGAGTCTTCAGTTTCTGCAAGATGCCACGTTCCGGCGTCCAGAGATAGGACTCGAACGTACCTGCCTCAAAGACGTCGGAGCTGTTGCCAGATCCCGCCAGCAGCAAGATCTTCCCGCCCGGTCCCATGATCATGTGATAAGCATTGGACCCCGAGGGCAGGGACGGCAGGCTCGTCCAGCGGCCACCCTCCGAGCTCGGAGCAACCCGAAGATCAGACGCGCTGTCAGGCTTCGCGGCCGTGGTCTGGACGGGTGAGTCCACCTCGGCGCCCTTGCTGGCCAGCTTGCTTGATTTTGCCTCGGTACCGATCGGCGCCTGCGGATCGATGAACTGCTTCTGCTCATCCCGGATGCGCGCCGCACTGTCCTTGGCATCGGCCGCACCGGCCCCGCCGAAGAAGACGACACCAGCGATCAAGGCCGTGCCCAAGGCACCAAAAAAGGGCGTGCGTAAGCGCACTGTCGACATGTACTTCTCCCCGAGATGAAGCCCGGACCCCACCGGGCGGCAACACGCGCTGCCTGTCCACGGCATTCAACCAAAGAAGGCTCCAGATGGAGGCCGACATGCCAGAAAAGCCATAACGGTTTTGCAGCGGGGGTGATTCCAACCGTCGTGCTTCCGGCAAGCCCGGCAAACCTACGACGCGTACCTGATCGATGCCGACGGTGGTATGCCGCGACCACCTGGGTTGACGGGCAATGGGGTCCTCATGCCCGTCTGGTCATACCGCTGATCAGGGGCCGGCGATATCCCGGCTGCGCTGATCGACGCCCAGCTCGCCGTACGGATAGTCACTGGCATGCAGATTGCTTGCCTGGTCCAGAGTCGACGACTCCTCGGCACTGAGGTGGAGGTCTGCCGATTTCAAGTTGGTGACAAGTTGCTCCATGGTGCGCGCGCCCAAGATGGTCGAGGTGACCGCCGGCTGGTCATTGACCCAAGCCAGGGCCACTTCTGCCATAGAGACGCCGCGATCCTCCGCCACCTTCTGAACCGCGTCGATGATGTTCCAGGTGCGGTCGGTCCCTCGTCGCTCGTACGCTTCCATGCCCCGGTTGGGATCGTCTCCTAATCGCGTGTCGCCAGTGGGACGCTCGTCTCGTTTGTACTTCCCGGACAGCCAGCCGCCACCCAGCGGGCTCCAAGGCAGCATGCCCATGCCGGCGTCCTGCAAGGCAGGCACGATTTCCCATTCGATCTCGCGGACGATCAGGCTGTACTGCGGCTGCAAGGTCACGGGGGCTGCCACGCCGAGCGCGTTGGCAAGGTGAACGGTCTTGGTCAATTGCCAGCCGGTGAAGTTGGACAAGCCGTAGTAGTCGATCTTCCCCGCACGAATGAAGCCGTCGAGGGTACGCAGGGTTTCATCCAGTGGTGTCACTGGGTCAAAGGCATGTACCTGGTAAAGATCAACATGGTCCAGCCCAAGTCTGGTCAGGGATGCATCCAGCGCGCGGGTCAAATGCCGCGTCGAAAGCCCGAGTGAGTTTGGCTCGTCGCCCATCGGGAACCGGCCTTTGGTCGCGAGGACTACGCGCTCGGTGATGTCGGTCGGCCGGCTCCCGAACCAGCGCCCAATGATCTCCTCGGACTGACCGCTGGCATACACGTCGGCTGTATCCACCAGCGTGCCGCCAGCCTCGATAAAGCGATCGAGTTGTTCATGTGAGCCGGCCTCGTCCGTTTCGACCCCGAAGGTCATGGTTCCCAAGCAAAGCGACGATACGGCGCAACCGCTGCGCCCCAGATTTCGATAGTCCATACGGCCCTTCCTATCCCTGCTGCGGCTGTCCGAAACTCATCCCGCTTGACTTGGTTTCAGATCTAATCGCCGTAGCAGTTGGGCATTGAGTGCCACCACGATGGTCGACGCTGACATCAAAATGGCACCGACTGCAGGGGAGAGGACGAAGCCGACTGGCGCCAGGACCCCCGCGGCGAGTGGCACAGCCAACAGGTTGTAACCAGTCGCCCAGCCGAGGTTTTGCCACATTTTGCGATACGCCGCGCGCGACAGCTCGATGACGGAAGAGACAGCGCGCGGATCGTCACCCGCCAGCACGACTCCGGCTGACTCGACGGCAACGTCGGTGCCCGCGCCAATGGCAATGCCGACGTCCGCACGGGCCAGTGCCGGGGCATCGTTGACACCGTCACCCACCATGGCCACGCGATGGTCGCGAGCTTGGAGTTCGCGGACCTTCGCATCCTTGTCCGAAGGCAGCACCTCGGCGAACACCTCATCGATGCCAAGCGCCTGCGCCACGGCAGCTGCCACTGGCCGGGCATCTCCGGTGATCATCGCGACGCGAACGCCGCGGCGGTGCAAGCCGTCCACCGCGCCGCGCGATTCAGGGCGAATCTCGTCCTCGACGACAATTGCGCCGAGCACCCGATGATCAGCAGTTACGTAAAGCACGGTCGAGCCGGCCTCGCGCCTCGCCGCCAGCTGCCGGTCGAGGGTAGGTGGGACCGCCACGCCCAGATCGCCAAGTAACCCAGGGCTACCCACAGAAACCGTGCGCCCGTCAACTTCTGCTCGTACGCCGCGGCCGGTGAGAGACTCCACATCCCGCGCATGTGGATGATCACCAAGATCCACGGCGGCATGCACGATCGCGCGCGCGATCGGATGTTCGCTCTCGGACTCGACGGCTGCCGCCAATCTCAACAGGTCGTGATTATCAATACCATCGCCGGGCACGACCTCGACAACGGCCGGCTCACCCTTGGTCAAGGTGCCAGTCTTGTCGAACAACACGGCATCGACGGTCCGCATCCGTTCCAGCGCCAGCCGGTTCTTGATCAAGATGCCGGCCCGAGCGGCGCGCTCCGTTGAGATGGCGATCACCAGAGGAATAGCCAGCCCGAGCGCGTGCGGACAGGCGATCACTAGCACTGTCACGGTACGGGTGACTGCTTGATCGAGGCGCCCGAGCAGCGCCCAGACCACAAAGGTGATCAATCCAGCTCCCGCAGCGAAGTAAAACAGGAATGCGGCGGCCCGATCCGCCAGCGCCTGAGCGCGCGAGGACGATGCCTGAGCGTCTGTCACCAGTCGTTGGATTCCGGCAAGGGCCGTCTGCTCGCCGACAGCCGTGATCTCCACCCGGATCGCGTTGTCCGTGGCGACTGTGCCGGCAACCACCCGGTCTCCTGCCGAGCGGCGTACCGCGCGCGACTCGCCGGTGATCATGGACTCATCCACGGCGGCGCTGCCCGACACAATCGTGCCGTCGGCAGGCACCCTGCCTCCGGAGCGCACTAATACACGATCACCGACCTCAAGGTCAGCAAGACTGACGGTCTCGGTCTGGCTGCCGCGTACTCGCTCGGCGGAGTCGGGCAGCAGCGCGGCAAGCGCATCCAGAGCACTCGAAGCGGCGCCGAGCGCTCGCATCTCCAGCCAGTGCCCCAAGAGCATGATCACGATGAGCAGTGCTAGTTCCCACCAGAAGTCCAGGTCGAACCCGCCGATGTGCAGGGTGGTTGCCCAGGACGCAACGAACGCGACGGTGATCGCGAGTGAGATCAGCAGCATCATTCCGGGCTGTCGCTGCCTGATCTCGGTCCAGGCGCCGGTCAGAAACGGTGCGCCGCCGTAAAAGAAGATCACCGTGCCGAGCAGCGGCGATATCCACGGCGCCCACGCCCCAGCCGGCAGAGGGTAGCCCAGCAGATCGGAGAACATGCCACTGAAGCCGACGACGGGGAGTGCCAATACCGCACAGATCAGGAACCGGCGGCGGAACTGCGCCGCGTGATCACCGTGCTGTCCACCGTGGTCCTCGTGACCAGCGGCTGCAGAAGAAGTGTGCTGAGTTGCGGTGTGTCCGGCCATGGGTGTGAACGCCATCAAGCCTCCATCAGTGGTCCTTCATGTCAAATACCCTAAGGGGGTATACGATCCTACTGCGCCCCAACCGTGATGTCCGGTGAGCTATTCCCAGCGTGCCAGGGAATCCATACAATCGAATGCACATTCGACTCACAGAACCAGGGCTGCGCGGCTGGAGGTGATCATGTTCGAAGACTTCACCGACGAGGTGGTCGACCTTGGAGAAGTGCAGCTCCGGGTACGGTCGGGTGGGAAAGGTCCGCCCCTGCTCCTTATCCATGGCCACCCGAGGACGTCGGCGACCTGGCATCGGGTTGCGCCGCGCTTGGCAGCTGCCGGCTTCACGGTTGTCTGTCCGGACATGCGCGGCTATGGCCGGTCGAGCAAGCCGACGATCCGAGATGATCATCGACAGCAGGCGAAGCGGGCAGTCGCCGATGATCTTGCTGCACTGATGATCCAGCTGAATCACGATCAGTTCTCAGTCGTCGGACATGATCGAGGCGGTCAGGTCGGGTTTCGGCTGGCCATGGATCATCCGAGTCGGGTGGCCCATCTGGTGATCATCGACGCGGTGCCGATCATCGAGGCGCTGGAACGGTGCGATGCGCGCGTCGCGGAGCGGTGGTTCGAATGGTTCTTCTACGCCCGTCCTGAATTGGCAGAACGGGTGATCTCGGCGGACCCGGTTGCCTGGTACCGGCCAGACGCTCAGCAGATGGGTGAGGAGAACTGCGCCGAGCTGATCGAAGTGATCAACAATCCTGAAACGGTACGGGCGATGCTGGAGGACTATAGAGCCGGTTTGAGCGTGGATCGCGAGGCCGACCGTGCCGACCGCCTCGCCGGACGGACCATCGGCTGCCCGACCTTGTTCCTGTGGTCACGTCGCGGCGACATCGAGGTGCTCTTCGACGATCCGCTAGCGATCTGGAAGGCATGGGCTGATAACCTCCGCGGCTCCTGTGTTGACTCCGGTGCCCAGATGGCCGAGGAGAACCCCGACGCGCTAGTGGCCGCGTTGACGGAATTCCTCGGCAACGCCACTCACTAACGAACGCTGACAAGTCGGTGTTAGGGGGAGTCGGTGCTATCCCCACCAGCCCTGCTTGTGCGCCCAGCGCAGCAAGATCAATGACATCACCAGCATAATCAACACCAAGATGGCAAGCGCTACCCAATGCGTGGAATTGTTAACAATGACGTTCATACCAAGGACCGATGACAGTGAGGTGATCGGCAGCGTGACTGCCGCGATGACGGCGAGGCGTTCTGCCGCGATCGTCATCTTGGTGTCGGTACGCGCCCGGTAGAACTCGGTAACTCCCATCAAGAACACCAGCTGCGAATCACTGATGTGCGCGACCGTCTCGTATTGATCCAATAGGTCCTTCATCAGCGCTAAGCCTTCGGGCGGCACAAAGTTGGACAATTTGATCGCCCGCCGATAGATCTCGCTGCCCTGAACGGCCATGGTCTTGATCGTCAGCAGCTCATGACGGGCCGCGAACAGCTCGCTGAGGAAGTCCTGCGGGTCCTCGTCGACCTCGGCCATGACTCGCTGCTCCATCAGACCGACGTCCCGCGCGATATCAGCGACCAGCTCAGCTTCCCGACGCGCTATGGAGGAGACGATGGCGTAGGTGAGGCCAAATGGTGAGGTCGGATGCAGCCTGCCGCTGTCTATCCGTGACGCTACGGACTCCGTCTCGCGTAGCGCCGCCTCGAGGGCGACCTTAGGGCTCAACGGGCCATGTATGGTCACCAGAAAATCTTCGCCAACAAATTGATCGAGCTCGAGATAGTGCACATGGCCGTTTGCGCCGATCTCTGGCGCGTGCACGACGATGAAGACGTGCTGCGGATAGACATGAACGCGTGGAATATGATTCCGATTTCGGCTTTCGGTAATCGCCATGGGATGGAAGCTGAAGTCGCGTTTCAGCACTTCCTCAGCCTCATCGCTCCACTCCGGAATATCGAGCCAGAGAAAGCCGCCGGTCTTTTCTCGCAGGGCCGGTAGGTCGGCCAGATCATGGGTGCTCACGGTGTTGGAGTCGATCCATCGCAGTTGCATGGCGAGTCTCCCTTCAACTTTGTTTCTACACCACGCCACAACCGCTTGCGGTGGTCACAAAGCCTGCCAAAGGCCGAGGAGGGTCCTTGAGCTCGGCCGATCTGGTGTTGCGTCCCGGGCGTGATGGAGCATTTTTAGTGCCAGATCTGGCGTACCCGCGAGCATTTACGCTGCGAATCGGCCGAACTGATCAGTCTTACGTCGATCTCGATGATCCGCTGCGGCTGGAATTCGACTATGTGCAGCGGCTGGCGGACGTCTTGGACAGCATCACTGAGCTGGGACAGCGGTTGCGGGCGATACACGTCGGCGGGGCCGCGATGACACTGCCGCGATACATAGCTGCCACCCGGCCGACCTCGGCCCAGATTGTGCTCGAGCCAGACGCCGAACTCACTGTCTTCGTCCGTCGGCACCTGCCCCTCCCCGCGCGCAGTGGGATCAAGGTGCGCGATACCGATGGTCGGCGCGGCATCACAGAACTGCACGGCTGGTACGCCGACCTGATGATCATCGATGCGTTCGTTGGCGCCCGGGTGCCGGCCGAGCTGACGACGAAGGAATTTCTCGTTGCAGCTCGGCGAGCTCTTTCCGATCACGGCACGATCATGATCAACATCACTGATCGCAGTCCGCTGTATTACGCGCGACGGGTATTGGCCGGCGTGGCCCTCACCTTCCGGCATGTGATGTTGTGCGTGGAGTCAGCGACACTGAAGGGCCGGCGATTCGGAAATGTGATCATTGTCGGAGCTGCAACGCCGCTGCCGTACGCCGAAATCGCTCAGCGCGTCGGGCGGTCGCCATTTCCGTACCGTGTGCTGCGGGGTGCGCGACTACAGCAACTGCTGACCGACTCCATGCCGTTCAGTGACGCCGACGCCGAAGAATCTCCGGAGCCGCCTCCCGGTCTGTTGCATACGCACTGAGCTTTGTGCGCGCAGAGCTTGTCGAAGCGCTGATATCCAGGTGCTCTTCGACAGGCCCAGGGCACGTGCGGTTCAGCCCCCAGTCAAGGCGCTGAGCCTGCGAATCGCCTCGTCCAGCACCTGCTCCTGCTTACAGAACGCCCAGCGCACGTACGGCTTACCGGCGTCCGCACGGTCGTAGAACACCTGATGTGGAATTGCGACGACTCCGCAGCGGCTGGGCAGCTCCCGGCAGAACTCAACACCATCGCTGTAACCGAGTGGCTGCACATCGGTGCTCAGAAAATAGGTGCCGCGGGGTACGAGCGGTTCAAGCCCGACCGATCGCAGGCCCGCGGCGAATTGATCGCGCCTGTCCTGCAGATCCAACCGCGCCTTCTCCACCCAGTCGTCGCCCTCATTGAGAGCCCGTGCCACCGCCGGCTGAAACGGACCGCCGGAGACATAGCTCAAGAACTGTTTCACAGCAGTGATCTCATTGATCAATTCCGGTGTGGCGAGCGCCCAACCGATCTTCCACCCGGTAGCTGAGAATGTCTTGCCGGCTGAGGAGATGCGCACCGTACGCTCCCGCATGCCTGGGAAGGTTGCCAACGGCAGGTGTTCGGCGTCGTCGAAAGTAAGGTGCTCATAGACCTCGTCGCAAATCACGACGACATCGTGCTGCTCGGCTAGTTCCGCGATCATCCCAAGATCATCACGGTCTAGCACGGCGCCGGTCGGGTTGTGCGGCGTATTGATCAACACCGCCTTGGTTCGGGGCGTGAACGCCGCGGCGAGCTCGGCGTGGTCGAGCGTGAAGTCCGGACCGAAGAGTGCCACTCCCACCCGCTGGCCGCCGGCGAGCTCGATGACTCCTGCGTAGGAGTCGTAGAACGGCTCCAGCGCGATCACTTCGTCGCCCGGATTGACGAAGGCCATGATCGATGCGGCAAGTGCTTCGGTGGCGCCGGTAGTGACCAAGACCTCCGTCTCGGGGTCGTAGCTCAGGCCGTAATGCCGACTGCTGTGCGCGGCAATCGCTTGCCGCAGCGGCAGAATGCCACGACCAGGTGGATATTGGTTCAGGCCGCCGGCGATCGCCGCGCGCGCCTCCTCGAGCATGAAGGCTGGGCCGTCGGTGTCCGGGAATCCCTGTCCCAGGTTGACTGACTGCGTTGCCAAGGCCAGCGCCGACATCTCGGCGAAGATCGTGGTCGTCGCGGAGCCGATCCGGTCGGCTTTCCAGGCGGATGCCATAAGCAGACCCTAGCGAGCTCTCCTGAGCCGAGAGTTAGGCTCCAGGTGAATGGACGGTATCGAGGTGAGCCAGGAGGTTGACGATGGTGGATGCAGCTGAAACGAAGTTGCTGGACTCGGTGCCGGATGGACTGTTCATCGGAGGTGAATGGGCTCCGGCCACCTCTGGTGCCACGCTGAAGGTCTACGACCCGGCAACCGGCGAGGTGATCAAAGCCATCGCTGACGCGGACGTCGCAGATGGCGCCGCCGCGATGGACGCAGCGGTTGACGCCGCTGCGGACTGGGCCAAAACGCCGCCCCGGGAGCGAGCCGAGCTGTTGCGACGAGCTTTCGATTTGATCCGCGAACGCAAGGACGAGGTCGCGCTGTTGATGACCTTGGAGATGGGCAAGCCATTCGCCGAGTCGAGGGCCGAGGCCGTCTATGGCGGCGAGTTCCTGCGCTGGTTCTCCGAGGAGGCGGTACGGATCTTCGGTCGCTACGGCGTCAACCCCGAGGGCACTGGAAGGATGATCGTTTCCCAGCACCCGGTCGGTCCTTGCTACTTGATCACGCCGTGGAATTTTCCGCTAGCCATGGCGACGCGTAAGACGGCCCCGGCGCTCGCTGCTGGCTGCACTGTGGTGATCAAGCCGCCAGAGCTGACACCATTGACCACCTTGTACTTCGTCAAGATCTTGCAGGAGGCAGGGCTGCCGCCCGGCGTGGTCAATGTGATCACCACCTCAACCTCGGGAAAGGTTTCAGCTCCGATCATCGCCGATCCCCGGCTGCGCAAGCTGAGCTTTACCGGCTCGACCGAGGTCGGTCGCAAGCTGTTGCAACAGGCCGCCGAGGGGATCTTGCGTACGTCCATGGAGCTGGGCGGCAACGCTCCGTTCCTGATCTTCGACGATGCTGATCTTGGTGCGGCGGTCGAGGGCGCGATGCTCGCGAAGTTCCGCAACATTGGTCAGGCCTGTACGGCCGCCAACCGGTTCATCGTGCACGAGGCCGTCGCCGATGAGTTTGCGGCCCTCGTGACCGAGCGGGTGCAGGCATTCAAGGTCGGCCGCGGCACGGAGGAGGGTGTGCAGATTGGGCCGCTGATCAACGACGACGCAGTGCAGAAGGCCGATTCCCTGGTGCGAGATGCCACCGATCGCGGCGCGAAGGTGCTCACTGGCGGCCACCCGATGGAGAGGGCAGGAACCTTCTATGAGCCGACGGTGGTTGCTGGCGTACGACCTGGCAGCGACATCCTTCGCGAGGAGATCTTCGGACCTGTCTTGAGCATTGTCACTTTCGGCGATGAGGATGAGGCGGTCCGGATTGCCAATAACACCGAGTACGGCTTGGTCGCGTACGCCTACACCAAGGACCTCGCGCGCAGCCAGCGCCTCATCGAATCGCTGGAAACCGGAATGCTCGGCCTGAACGTCGGAGTGGTGTCGAACGCCGCGGCGCCGTTCGGCGGGGTCAAACAGTCCGGTATCGGGCGTGAGGGCGGCTTCGAGGGGATCCACGAGTACCTCTCCACCAAATACACCCTTACGTCCAATCCATTCGCCCGCTGATGGCCACCTCATCCAAACCGAACGCAAGTAAGTGGTCAGAAGCGGCATACGTCAGTCAAGATTTGGTGGCGTTTGCGACCACTTTCGGAAAGGGCCGACGGACGGCTGGATACAGTGCCGATCATGGGATCGAAGACTGCCGAGGACACTGATGCGCTGGTCGAGCAGATCAAGGCCCTGGCGATCGTACGCGGCGCAGTCACGCTGTCCTCGGGACGTAGAGCTGACTACTACGTCGACCTGCGGCGGGTCACCTTGGATGGCGCCGCGGCTCCGCTCGTCGGCCGGGTGATGCGTTCGCTAGTCGCCGACTGGGACTTCGAGGCGGTCGGTGGCCTGACGCTCGGCGCCGATCCTGTTGCGACGGCGATGCTGCATGCCGCGGCCGCCGCAGGCGACCGGCTCGATGCATTCGTCGTTCGGAAGCAGGGCAAAGCTCACGGGCTGCAACGACGGATCGAAGGCTCATCGGTCGCCGGCCGTCGTGTTCTCGCCGTCGAGGACACCAGCACCACCGGCGCGTCAGTGCTGACCGCGGTCGAGGCACTGCGCGAGGCGGAAGCCGAGGTAATCGGTGTAGCGGTGATTGTGGACCGCAATACCGGCGCCAGGGAAGCCGTCGAGGCCGCCGGGCTGCCATACCGAGCCGCAATCTCGGTGCATGACCTGGGTCTGGAGTAAGGCCTGGGGAGCGCCTTTGCCGGGCCCACCCGTTAGGGTGAATGAGAGCTGAGTATGTCGACACCCGCCCTCCGACAAGCTCAGGGCACGTGCGTGGAACCTAAGGAGACCTGATGGGTACCGCCATCACCATCATCATCATCATCTTGGTGATCGTCGTCATTCTCGCGCTCATCGGGATGGGCTCGTACAACGGCTTCGTCAAATCGCGCAACCTGATTCAGGAGTCCTGGCGGCAGATCGACGTCGAGCTGAACCGCCGCTACGAGCTGATCCCCAACCTGGTGGAGACCGTTCGGGCGTACGCCGCGCATGAGCGCAACACCCTCGAAGACGTCACACGGCTCCGCAGCCAAGCCCAGCAGCTGTCCCAGTCTGAAGGCGCACTACCGAGCCAGCAGCGGGCCGACGTCGAGGCCCAGCTCTCTGGTGCGGTACGAAATTTGATCGTCAGTGTCGAGGCGTACCCCGATTTGAAGAGCAACCAGAACTTCTTGGAGCTGCAGCGCCAGCTCGCTGAGACCGAGGACCGGATCGCAGCAGGTCGTCGCTTCTACAACGCCAACGTCCGGGTCTACAACACCAAGGTCGAGTCGTTGCCGAGCAACATCATCGCCAACATGTTCAAGTTCGAGAAGGCCACCTACTTCCAGGTCGACGAGCCGGCCGTACGACAGGCTCCCGACGTGAACTTCGGCGAGATCGCTTACCGGGGTGATCAAGATCAGCGCCAGCTGCCGCCACAGCAATCGGAGCCCCCGGTGCAGGTCGATCGGCCCAGCGACTCGCTGCCCAATCCGCAGGAGTACCAGCAGCCGCCACAGCAGCCGGGATATCAGCCACCGCAGCAGAGTGGGTACTCCGCACCACAGCAAGGCAGCTATCAGCCGCCACAGCAGGGCGGCTACATGCCGCCGGAAACTGGGTCCCAGAATCCCAACCAGCAATAGCAATCCGAGGGGTCCTGCGTGCCCGCGGATATGACCTATCAGCAGCTCGGGCCATCGGGCCTAACCGTCTCCACTATCGGGATCGGCTGCAACAACTTCGGTTCGCGGATGGCGGATGAGGACGTTCCTGCGGTAGTGAACACCGCGCTCGACGCCGGTGTCACTCTTTTCGATACCGCAGATGTCTACGGCAACGCGGGCGGCTCGGAGGCCTTGCTCGGCAAGGCGCTTGGCCGACGACGCGCCGAGGCGATCATTGCGACCAAGTTCGGTTCGGACATGCGCGGGGTCAATGGGCCGGATTGGGGTGCCCGGGGCTCGCGCCGCTACATCAGGATTGCTGTCGAGAGCAGCCTGCGCCGCTTGGGAACCGATTGGATCGACCTCTACCAGTTGCACGAGCCGGACCCGCATACGCCGATCGATGAGACGCTCGCTGCCCTCACCGAGATTGTGGCTGAGGGCAAGGTGCGCTATATCGGGTCGTCAAACTTCGCCGGCTGGCAGGTCATTGACGCGGACTGGACATCGCGGACCAGCGGCTATGAGGCCTTCATCTCGGCGCAAAACGAGTACTCCTGGCTCAATCGCTCGGTCGAGACTGAGCTGGTGCCGGCACTGGAGCACACGGACCAGAGTTTGCTGCCGTACTTTCCGCTCGCCTCCGGACTGCTGAGCGGCAAATACCACCGCGACGAGCCGGCTCCGCCAGGCAGTCGACTCGGCCGGAATCAGGTTCGGCTCGAGCGGGCGAACTTCGATCTGATTGAGGCGCTCGAGGCGTACGCGGCCAAACGAGACTTGTCGCTCCTTGAGGTCGCGATCGGAGGACTGGCCGCAATGCCGACAGTTGGCTCGGTGATCGCTGGTGCCACGTCGGCTGAGCAGGTCAAGCAAAATGTCGCCGCCGGACTCTGGATACCCAGCGGAGATGATCTCGAGGCGCTGCTGGAGATCACGAAGTCGCCCGTCTCCTGACGTAGCGCCGACTTGTCAGAACCCAGGTTGACCTATCGGTCAATTGGGTTCTGACAACTCGGCTTGACGCTTCCGGTGCAGCAAGTACTCGATTCCCATCGGGACTAGAGAAGCGGCCACGATCAAGACCAACACCAAGTCGATGTGGTTCTTGATCAAGGGGATATTGCCCAGGAAATAACCGGCAATGGTCACCCCACATGCCCACAGCACACCGCCAATTGCGGTGTAGGTGATGAAGTGCCGAAAGTTCATCTTGCCGACACCCGCGACCAAGGTGACGAACGTGCGGACGATCGGTACGAAGCGCGCCAGGATGAGCGCGCGGTTGCCATAGCGCTCCAAGAAGTTGTGAGTCTTGTCCACATAGGACTGCTTGAAGATCTTTCCGGCCAGTCCGGAGCGCGGTTTGAACAGTGGCGGCCCGATCTTGTGGCCAATCGCGTACCCGCTCATGTTGCCCAGCACCGCCGCAACCGTCAGCACCATGCAGACGAAGGCGAGGTTGTAAGGGACCGCGCCGGTCGCCGTCAAAAGCCCTACCGTGAACAACAGCGAGTCACCGGGCAAGATCGCAAAAAGACCGCACTCGGCGAAGACGATGAAGGCCACACCCCAAAGTGCGTACGGGCCGAAGGACTTGATCAGCTCATCAGGGTCCATCCACGACGGCAGCAGCATCGGTACGAGCGATGTCGCGGCCTCGAGTGGAGTCACGGGGGGCAACGGTACCGTCACAGACTGTGAGTTCCCTGAATGAGGAAGAGCTAACCAAGGCGTCGGGGGAACCGGGGGTTGGACCGCATCCGAAGCCCTGGCCTGGCGACCCACGGCTTGACCCTGAGCTCCTCGAGCACGGTGACCGGCGCAATGTTCTCGATCGCTATCGCTACTGGACCGTCAGTGCCATCGTTGCCGATCTTCAGACCCGGCGTCATGTCCTGCAGATTGCGATCCAGAACTGGGAACACGACTTCAACATTGGCTCGATGGTGCGTACGGCCAACGCGTTCAACGTCGGTGGCGTACACATCATCGGCCGTCGCCGCTGGAACCGGCGAGGCGCCATGGTCACCGACCGCTACCTCAACGTTTCGCACCATCCGTCGGTCGGCGACTTCGCTGAGCAGATCGCTGCCGAGGGCTACCACATCATCGGTGTCGACAACTTGCCTGGTGCCGTTCCCTTGGAGCGCTATGGGCTGCCGGAACGGACCTGCTTGGTGTTCGGCTCGGAGGGGCCCGGCCTCACCGAGGAGCTCGTGGCAGTTTGTACCCAGCTGGTGGCCATCACTCAGTACGGCTCGACCCGATCCCTCAACGCCGGTGCGGCGGCCGCCATCGCGATGTACCACTGGGCGCTGCGCTGGGCGCACTGAGCTCGTTCACTCCGCCGACTGAGCAGATGTAAGGAATGAACAGCGTGCTATAGCCTGCTGGGGCGCTGACAAGTCGGTGAGGAGGTTGCCGGTGCGACTCGACCTTGATCGTCAACGAGCGTCGGCTACAACCAAGCGCGCGCAGGTACGCGGCATCCTCGAGGAACTCATCGACACCGAGCTCAACCCTGGCCAAGCCATTCCGTCCGAACGGGCCTTGGTGATTCGCCTGGGTGTCAGCCGAGTCACCGTACGCCAGGCAATCGCGGATCTTGTTGCTGCCGGCGTCCTCGAACGCGTCCACGGCAAGGGGACTTATCTGACTGGCCCGCAGGTGGATTCGCGCCTGCACTTGACGTCGTTCTCCCGTGAGATGCGCGCGCGAGGTCTGGTTCCGGCGACTGTGGTGCTTTCCGCAGCCGAGCAGCCAGCCGATGATGAGGTGAGTTACGCGCTGCGGATCCGCCTCGGCCAGCCGGTGATCCGAGTGGAACGGCTTCGAACTGCGGACGGTACCCCAATGGCGTACGAGGTCGGTCACTACCCGTCGGTGCTGTTTCCCGGGCTGCTGCAACGCGAGCTCAGCTCCTTGTATGACGTGTTCGCCAACGAGTACGGAGTCGTAGTGAGCAGTGGCGAGCAGACCGTACGAGCCGAGTCGGCCGATGCCCGTCAGGCACGGGTACTCGGCATCGCCAAACGCGCGCCGCTGCTGGTACAGGAGCGAGTGACCTATGCCGGTGATCGGGCGATCGAGATGTCGACCTCGTGGTACCGCGCCGACCGCTATCGCATCCATATGGCGATCACGCCGCGCGGCGCGCGGGAGAATTGACGCGGTGGCCCCATGAGCACAAGTCCGATTTCGCAGTTGATCGTTCCCTACGATCCAGAACCGCTGGCCGAGAAGGTGGCGCGGCGGCGTCGACTTGTGCGGTCGCGTGTGATCAGTCTGGTGATCACCATTGCCCTGCTGGCGTTGATCTACTTTTGGCGTCGGGAAGACATGCATGGCACGGTGTTCGTGGTCATCTATGTGTTGGTGTTCGCAACATCACTGGCCTGGCTTGGCGCCAGCGTCGGCCTCTACTTTGCGGTCAGGCGGGAGCTGCGCACGCTCGGCAGCGGCATCGCCATCCGGGTTGGTCCGCCCGGCATTCAGGTCGCTGAGCTGGCCGCATCATGGCCCGATGTCGCGGCCATCGACACGATCAAGGGTGGCCTCGCCCGCGGCCCGCGACTGCGCCTGACCCTCACCGATGGACGACAGGCGAGTGTGCCTCTTGATCAAGTCAATGTGTTTCCTGCCACCTTGGACAGTACGGTTCGTGCCTTCTCTGCGGGCCGCCGCGGCGTGGACCTGTCGGCACTGGAAAGTTGAGACCCCAGCCGTGTTAGCACTGCCGCGGCTTCTTTGACAGACTGTGGAGTTGCGAACTTGCCACATCAGTAGGTCGGAAAGGACTCATCGAGTATGCCCATCGCCACACCTGAGGTCTATGCCGCCATGCTGGACGCGGCTAAGGAGGGCTCTTTTGCCTACCCAGCGATCAATGTCAGCTCCTCGCAGACCCTAAACGCCGCTCTTCAAGGATTCACCGAGGCGGGATCGGATGGCATCATCCAAGTCTCGACCGGGGGAGCGGAATACGCTTCGGGCCCAACGATCAAGAACATGGTTGCCGGCTTGCTGGCACTGGCGGCGTACGCGCACGAGGTGGCCAAGAACTATCCGATCAACATCGCGCTGCACACTGATCACTGTCCAAAGGACAAACTGGACGGCTTCGTCCGACCGATGCTTGCGATGTCGACCGAGCGCGTCAAGGCGGGCGGCTTGCCGATCTTCCAGTCGCACATGTGGGACGGGTCAGCCGTGCCTCTCGAGGAGAACCTGTCGATCGCCTCAGAGTTGCTGGAACTGACCGCAGCGGCAAATGTGATCTTGGAGATCGAGGTCGGCGTCGTCGGCGGTGAAGAGGACGGCGTCTCTGCGGAGATCAACGAGAAGCTCTACACCACCCCGGGCGACGGATTGCGTACCGTCGAAGTGTTGGGCACCGGTGAGAAGGGCCGCTACATCACGGCTCTGACCTTCGGCAACGTGCATGGTGTGTACAAGCCTGGTGCGGTCAAGCTGCGCCCCGAGGTGTTGAAGGAGATTCAGGAAGAGGTCGGCAACAAGATCGGTAAGGAACGGCCGTTCGACCTCGTCTTCCACGGCGGTTCGGGATCCTCGCTGGAGGAAATCCGCGCAGCAGTCGACTACGGCGTGGTCAAGATGAACATTGACACCGACACCCAGTACGCGTTCACTCGGCCCGTTGCCGGGCACATGTTCGGCAATTACGACGGTGTGCTGAAAGTCGATGGTGAGGTCGGAAGCAAGAAGGCGTACGACCCGCGGGCCTGGGGGAAGCTGGGGGAGGCCGGCATGAGTAAGCGCGTGGTCGAAGCCTGCGAGGACCTGCGCTCAGCTGGTACGTCCCTGAATAAGTAGTCGTACGCACCCTGAGCCTGTCTTCATGTGCCCTGAGCCCGTCGAAGGGCACCGCTGTCCGGCATAGGTTGACTTCCTGGCCCAGCGCCAAAAGCCCGTGATTGGTTCGGTGGGCGGGTGCGGCTTTGGCCCCAGTCCCGTTTCAAGCGTTCTTAGCTTTTGGCGCAGGGCCAGGCAGCCGGCCTACGCCTCTATGCGCCCTGAGCCTGTCGAAGGGTGCGCTCTCTTATTTGGGGCCGTCCCGCTGGACCGGTCTCGCAGGCCTCGACTGTTGACGGAATCCTCGAATGGAAAGGTTTCTCGGTGACGCAGCGGCTGCATGAGGATGAGGTCCATATCGATGCGGACCTGGTTCGGGAGCTGATCAGGGCGCAGCTGCCGCAGCTGGGCCACTTGGACGTTCGGCTGGTAGCGGCGCCGGGCACTGACAATGTCGTCTTCCGGCTTGGTGAGGAGTTGGCTGTCCGACTTCCTCGGAAGCCGGCGGCTGTCCCGAGCCTGTTGGTCGAACGCGAATGGTTGCCGCGCATCGCCGCTTATCTGCCGCTTGCCGCGCCCGAGCCGATTGCGAGTGGGGAGCCCTCGGACACGTACCCCTTTCCTTGGCTTGTCTGCACGTGGGTCAGCGGCGTACCGCTTGCGCCTGGCGGGGCGAATCCGAACGACGCTTCGGTGCTGGCGGAATTCGTGCTCGCGCTCCAATCGCTGGATACCGCTGGTGGACCACAGATTCCGCCGGGCCGTCGCGCCGGGCCTGTCGTTGCCTATGACGCGACGGCACGCGCCGCGCTCGAAGCGGTACGTGCTCTGAAGACAGCCGGGCGGCTGTCACCAGACCTCGTAGATGAGGAGCGTGCGGCCGCCGTATGGTCTGCGGCGGTCGACGCCCCGCCGTGGCATGGCCCGGATGTCTGGGTGCATCGCGACCTGATGGCGAGCAACCTCCTGACCCGTGGCGGTCGGCTGCAGGGTGTCATCGATTTCGGCGGCCTAGCGGTCGGTGATCCTGCCGGCGATGTGATGGCGGCCTTCCACGTCTTCGACTCGGCCCCGAGCCGGCTTCAGTTCCGCGCTGAACTCGGCACGGACGATCAGACCTGGGCCAGGGCCCGTGGCTGGGCGCTCACTCAGGGCCTCGAGGCGCTCGTCTATTACATCGACAGCCACCCGGGCATGGTCGCCATGGCGCGGCAGGTGATCAAGCAAACCCTCGACTCAGCGGACTAGAGCACGATTTACCTCCTCTGTGTGGCCTGGGTGAACGTTCCTCACTGCACCGACGTCATTGGGGGGAGAGAGAGAGGCAACGATTCCGGCGGCGAGTTCGTTTCACAGCAACAAGGAGGTTGGGATGGCGTTACGCAACTACCTCGTGGGCGAGGTCGCCGAGGACTTCGCGGACGGGCTGCTCACCCGAAGGGAAGCGCTACGCCGGCTGACGCTCCTTGGTCTCAGTCTCGGCAGCGCGACCGCCCTGCTAGCTGCGTGCGCCGATGGTGGCGGAGAAACTGCCAGCGCGACGTCACCGGCGGCGACTGGTACGCCCGACAGTGCGGGGTCGGGCGACCCAGGACAGGCGGTGCGCTTTGCCGGACCAGCCGGCGAATTACAGGGAGCGTGGGCTGCGGCAGCCGACCCAAAGGGTGCTCTTCTCGTCATCCACGAGAACCGCGGCCTCACGCCGCACTTCTTCGACCTGGTCGGACGCTTTGCGAACGAAGGGTATTCGGCGCTTTGCGTTGACTTGCTCTCCGCTCAAGGCGGCACTGCCTCCCTTGAGGACCCAGCGGCGGCGCCGACCACGCTGGCGAACACCCCACCCGAGCAGCTTGTTGCTGACTTGAAAGCTGGCATCGACGAGCTCGAGCGACGAGTGCCTGATGCGAAAGTCGGCGCCGTCGGCTTCTGTTTTGGTGGTGGCATGACCTGGAACTTGCTGCAAGACGGCGAACAGCGCCTCGCTGCCGCCGTGCCGTTCTACGGGCCCTCGCCCGAGAATCCGGATTTCGGGAGAGCCAAGGCAGCGGTCTTAGCGATCTACGGGGAGCAAGACGAGCGGGTCAATGCGACCCGCGATCGCGCAGAGGCGGCGCTTAAAGCCGCGGGGCTGACCTACGAGATTCATACCTTCGAAGGCGCGGGCCACGCGTTCTTCAACGACACTGGTCCGCGCTACAACGCAGAGGCTGCGCAGCAGGCGTACCAGGAGGTTCTGGACTGGTACGGCCAGCATCTTTGATGAAGCCTGGACGGGCTTTACCAAAGCTTGTGCACGCTGTACCCGGCATGCACGCCAAATACCGGGAGAACCGCTAGTCGTCCAGGCTCCCCATGGTCAGATTGACGGTCGTTCCTGTCATTCCGCTTGCCTTGTCTGATGCGAGAAAGACCGCCATGTTTGCCATCTCCTCAAGCGTCGAGAGCCGACGTGTATGGGTCCTGCTCGCGAGCACCTCTTGGAATTGTTGCCAGGTCATGTCCGAGGCTTGCGCATAGCTCTGGAAGGCGTCCTTGATCCTGGCTGTTTCCGGCATCCCTTGTGGTCGCAGACCGACGACACGAATGCCTTGCGGCGCGAGCTCCGCTGAGAAACTCCGAGTGAGTGACTCGACGGCGGCCATCGCTGCGCCACCGCCTCCGATGAATGGTGTTCCCGTCCGCGAAGGAGTTGAGCTGACAGTCATGATCACTCCTGACCTGTTGGCGACCATCCGCCGGGCGGCCAGGCGCGCGGTCAAAAAGTACGACCTGGTGTAGGTCGCAATCGGTAGGGAAAACTGCTCGACGTCCAGCTCGGTCAAAGGCGGGCGATTGGTTGGATTCGGGATGCCGATTGCGTTGAAAGAAATGTCGATACGGTCCGCCTTGTCGGTCACCGACTGTAGATGTTTGTCCACGGCTTCCTCATCGAGAGCGTCGACTTCCGCCACCTCGGCCGATCCGCCGGCGGACACCAGCTCTTCGCCGACAGCTTCGACGGGCTCCAGGGTTCGGCCGGTGAGAAAGAGGTTGGCACCCCCGCGTGCAAAGGCGCGTGCCACAGCACCGCCGATCGCGCCGCCGGCTCCGTAGATCACGGCGACCTTGTGCTGCAGCATCATCTGGGAGTTCCTTCCTTGCCTGGACCGCGCCTGGAATGTGCAACGCTGCCGACCCACCAGAAAGCTACGTGCCCGTCGGCTGCCTCAGCGAGCCGGGCTAGTCTTCGAAGGTGGCCACCGTTGTCGCTGACCGACCCATGCCGGTGAGCCGGGTGTGGTCGGGTAGCAAGATCATTGCCGAAGATCTCACCGGTGAAGACCTGAGCGACGTACTCGAGCTGCATTCCGATGCTTCCGCATGGTGGGTGCTGCCACGTGACCACGATTACGGAGCAGTCGAGGTGCGCCATATTGCGCACGCCCTTGATCTTGACGAGCCGGCGATCAGGGATCTTCTCGCCGAAGACCGACGAGCCAAGTTCGATATGATCGGCCAGGCCCGTCTCGTGATCACTAACGCAGTCTCTGTCGACGAAGACGACTCGCTGATCCGGGTGCACCCGGTCTCGCTGATCGCGACCGACCGCGCGGTGATCTGTCTGGTCGATCCGAACCAGGATTTTCATCCCGCCCAGATCTTCTGCCACAAGGAAGAGATCATCGCGAAGGGCGGCATCGAGGCAGCCGTCCAGATGATCATCGGAGCCGTCATCCAAAGCTATCAAGAGGCGCTGCAGTGGCTCGAGGATTCCAGTGACAGCCTGGCGAATGCATTGTTCGGGGAGAGGCCGCTCAACAAGGGGGAGCAGCTCTACGCCTTCAAGCTCCGGACAGCCCTCTCGCAGTTACGCCGGCTCACCGACCCTATGCGTACGGTGATGACCGACATTGTCGACAGCCCGCCGCAGAGCCGGAAAGGCAAGGGCGGCCGAGACGCGACGATCGCGCGTCACTGGGTCCTTTTGTCGGAGCAACACGCTCGGATAGCCAACGCTGCAGATGCATTACGCGAGGCCCTGTCGTCCATCTTCGACACCAGTCTCGCCCTAGCCGACGTCCGACTGAACCAGATCATGAGAAAGCTGACCGCCTGGGCGGCCATACTCGCCGTTCCGACTCTGGTGACCAGCTTCGTCGGCATGAATGTGCACTTCCCCCTCGTGGGCAGCACTACCGGCTTCTGGGTGTATCTGCTGTTCATGGTGGCGGCGAGCGTGGTGCTCTACTTCGTCTTTCGCGCCAAGGACTGGCTCTAACCGCGCGGAGCGAGCCTCGGCGAGCGGAGCGATCAAGCCTAGATCGCGCTCTAGCTTGCTGAGGAGGAGCGAGGGGACATGCTCTTCGTTCGGGAGCGACGACGAAGTTAGGTAGGGTTACGTCGCAAGAGTCCCTGTGGCGATTGCGCCCGGGGACTTCGGTGTTCAATGGCACTGCTCGCGTCGACGCTCGCAGTGCGGACAAATTCTCTACACACCGTAGGGAGCGAGAAGGGACGGCGATCAAATGCCGGCGATTGTGGTGATGGGAGCCCAATGGGGTGATGAGGGAAAGGGCAAGGCGACCGATCAACTTGGCAATCGTGTCGACTACTGCGTGCGCTATTCGGGCGGCAACAACGCAGGTCACACGATCGTTGTCGGCGGCGAACGCTACGCCTTGCACCTGCTGCCATCGGGGATCCTGAACCCACAGTGCGTACCGGTGATCGGCAACGGCGTGGTGGTCGACCTCGACGTACTGTTCGCCGAAATCGAAGGCCTGGCGGCACGAGGGGTGGATGCCTCTCACATGGTGATCTCCGCGAATGCCCACATCATTACCTCCTATCACCAGGTGATCGACAAGGTGACCGAGCGGTTCCTCGGCAAGGCCAGGATCGGCACTACCGGCCGCGGAGTCGGCCCGGCGTACTCGGACAAGGTCAACCGGATCGGGGTACGCATCCAAGATCTTTTCGATGAACCGATTCTGCGCAAGAAGGTGGAGGCGGCGCTGGAGCAGAAGAATCATCTGCTCGTCAAGATTTACAACCGGCGGGCTATCGACTCCGACGAGGTGACTGAGCACCTGCTGTCCCACGCCGAGCGGATCAGGCCGCATGTGGTCGACGTCAGCCGGTTGCTCAACGACGCGCTCGACGCTGGACAGGTGGTGCTCTTCGAAGGCGCGCAAGCGCACCACCTGGATGTTGATCATGGAACCTATCCGTACGTGACGTCCTCGAACCCGGTCGCCGGTGGGGCGTGTGTGGGTACCGGAGTGGGTCCGACACGGATCGATCGGGTCGTCGGCATCGCCAAGGCCTACACCACACGGGTCGGTGGCGGACCGATGCCAACCGAGTTGCACGACGACGACGGCGAGAAGCTTGCCCAGATCGGCGCCGAGTTCGGTACGACGACTGGGCGAAAGCGGCGCTGTGGCTGGTTCGACGCACTCGTCGTTCAGACGGCGGCACGGGCAAATGCGTTCACAGACCTGTTCTTGACCAAGCTCGACGTACTGACCGGCTGGGAGAAGGTCCCGGTCTGTGTGGGATACCAGGTCAATGGCGTCCGGCATGAGACCATGCCGCTCACTCAGTCCGAGTTTCACCATGCCGTTCCGATTTATGAGGAACTCGATGGCTGGACCGAGGACATCAGCGGTTGTCGGGAATTCGACGATCTACCGAAGAACACTCAGACTTATGTGAATCGGATCGAGGAGCTCTGCGGCGCGCGGATCTCAGGTATCGGTGTGGGCCCTTCTCGCGAACAGTCCATCCTGATCAACGAGTTGCTCTGAGCAGCTTGGGGAATCCGAAGCGCGGATAAAGATCATCCAGGTGAAATCGGGTGACCGCGTGGATGTGGTCACTAGCCACAGTGAGGACGAACAATCCGGTTGGTCGGGCCACCGGATCGGATTGATCAGCGACGTAGCTGGCAAGGAGCGGCTGGTTGTTGGCCCGGCCCGGAAGCAGATAGGCCTCTCGCCCATCCCGAAAGGCAAAGCTGGCTTCCAAGAATGATCGGATCGCCGTCGGCCCGCGATATTGGTGCGGTGCCGGCGGCATCGACAGCCAGGCGTCGTCGGTCAGCAAGCTGAGCACGCCGTCGATGTCGGCAGCGACGTACGCGTTGGCGAAGCGGCGAGCAAGATCACGTTCGTCATCCGACCGCGGCTGCGGCGCACCAAGCATCGTCTCCCGCGAGGTCTGCAGCGCGGCACGTCCGCGTTGCAGCGTGCCCTTCACCGCCGTCGGACTGGTCTTGAGCATGGCCGCCACCTCGTTTGTGCCAAAGCCGAGGACGTCACGCAGCAGCAGCGTTGCCGCCTGGCGAGGCGGCATGCGTTGCAGCCCGGAGACGAAAGCCAGCTCAATCGCTTCGGTCTGGCTGTAGCGGGCTTCCGGGCCAGGCGCGCGGTCGGGGATACCGTCGAGCAGCGTCTCGGGATAGGGCTGCAGCCAGGTGATCTCATTCCGCTGGGTTGGTTCTGGCGGCTGGAAGGGTGGCCTTGGCTCGGTCGGCATCCGACGAGCAGAGGAGCGGATGGCATTCAGACAGGTATTGGTGGCGATGCGGTACAGCCACGACCGCAGCGATGACCGGCCTTGGAAACCCGCGAGCCCGCGCCATGCCGCCAGCAAGGTTTCTTGCAGCATGTCCTCGGCATCGGTCAGCGAACCGAGCATCCGATAGCAGTGGGCCAACAGCTCCCGCCGATACGGGTCGGTGAGCTCGCGGAACGCCTGCTCATCACCCGCCCGAGCTCGTCCCAGGGTGGCTTGCTCCAAGGTGGCCTGCTCCACGCATGTCAGCATGTCATCCACCGTTCCGTTTCCGAGGTTTGCGGTGTCTACATCAGCAAGAGGGGCGTTGCAGGCGCCCAGCCGTTCACACCAACGAGGAGATCAGAATGACCGAATCCACCAGTCCGGCGCTCGAGGTTGCGCTCGGGTACTTCCACGCCTGGACCGGCCACGACCTGGACAAGGCGATGGAATACATCGCCGACGACATCGTCTGCGATGCGCCCGCGGGTCGGCTCGAAGGCGCCGCGGCGTACCGCGGATTCATGGGCCCGTTCGTACAGATCCTCACGGGCTCAGAGATCCTGGCTGCCTTTGGCGATGATCAGCGCGCAGTCGTCGTGTACGACACCGCGACCGTACCGGTCAAGAGCGCGCCGGCCGCCGAATGCGTCACTGTCCACGACGGCAAGATCACCTACAGCCGCTTCATCTTCGACCGCGCCCCCTTTGACGCTGCCCGCGCAGCGCGGCAATGACACGTTTCTCCGCACAAGGCCACGAGTAACCCCGATCTGGGCCGAATCGAGCTCCAGATGCGGCTTTGTGCGGAGAAACGCCAACCCGAGCGCCCAAGGCACAATGGGTGGAAGAGGGCGCGCAAAGGGGGCATATCCGGTGGCACGCAAGGCGACCGCGCAGGACGTGGCTGATCTTGCTGGCGTGTCACGCAGCGCTGTCTCCTTGGTTCTCAACGGTCGTGCGCAGGGACACATCGCCCGCGACAAGCAGCAGGCAATCCTCGAGGCCGCGCGTCGCCTGAACTACACCCCGAACGCGGTCGCGCTCAGCCTGCGCAGCCGCCGGAGCCACACCATCGGCGTACTCACTTGGCCTGGTGACGGCGGATTTTCGGTGCTGATGTTGCATGCCACACTCGAGCAGGCAACGGCTTCGGGATATCTGTTGATCTTTATGGATACGGCCAATGACCATGATCATCAAAGCCGGGCCCTGGCTACCCTCCATGATCGTCAGGTGGACGCCCTGCTCGTCATCGCACCCGATCTGATCAGCTATTCACCGGTCGAGGTGATGTCAACGATTCCGACGATCTTGGTCAACTGCATGGACCCGAACGCCGGCCTGACCAGCATCATTGCTGACGAGCGCGACGCTGGCGCTGCCGCGGCCCGGGTCCTCCTCGAGCGCGGACATAGCAACATCGGCGTAATCGCCGGACCTCATGACGCACTGCAGAGCCAGCTGCGTCTTGCTGGTATCACCGAGGCCGCGGGAGCTGCAGAACACCTTGGACTCGTCGTCGAGACCGCTGCCGGTCGTGACGTCAATTCGGGTTTCAGCGCCGCTCGTACGTTGCTGGGCGCCTCGCCTCGTCCGACCGCTTTGATCTGTACTCACGAACGGCTAGCGGTTGGTGCTGTGCTCGCTGCCGGGACACTCGGCATCCGCATTCCGGCTGACCTGTCGCTCGTCAGCCTGGACGACGGCGAGCAACTAGCGTCGCAGCTGGTTCCTCGGCTGACTACGATCGAACGCCCGGACCGGGCAATGGCCGAGCAGGCTGTGGCCCTGACCCTGCAGCGCTTCGACGAGCACGAGCAAGCGGTTCAGCAACTGACGTTCAGCTGCTCAGTAGCCCCTGGCGACTCGGTGGCACGTCATCGTCGGGTCCAGCCTCGACCGTGTGGCCCAGCCGATATCCGCTGACACCGGTTCCGTCCACGAGCCATGCGCTCCCAGCGGTCGGATAGGCCCGGGTGGTACGGCTGACGCCCCCGCTGAAGGTTTCCACAATGCTGCCGTCGACGAGAATTCTTACCGGGTCCGTGAGCGTTCCCCTAGCACTTGCGATCAGCGCCTCGCGCTTATCGCCGGTGAGCCGCAGCGTGACCGGTCCGGTGGCCACGATTTCGAAGGCCTGTGCATGGAACGGCACACCGGCCTGCCAGACCAGTTGCTCGACGCGCAGGCCGATCAGCTCGCTTGCCGGTTGGCTGCAGAGCACGCCGTCGCGGATCCGCAGTTCCCGCGGAAATGTGAGCGTCCCTGCCCAACCAGCCTCCCGAAGTTGCTGTTCACTACGATCCAGTTCGCACGCCCAGGCCCAGAGCAATGTACGACCCGGCTCGGTGAACACCTGAGGTGCGTAGAAGGCCGGACCCTCGTCGGCTATGCCACCCGAAGTCGCCTTGAACGCCCATCCCGGACCATTTGCGACCAGGTCGCCAAGCAGGTATCGAACGCCGGCCAGCACGTCTACGCCGTCCCGCCGGCGCCACAGCGAGATCAACAGCACCCACTGGCCATCGATCTGCATCAGATTCGGGCACTCCCAGATGTTGGCCGCAGCCACCTCAGCCGCAATCGGGTCGTCGGCGCTGAGGAACGTTCCGAGCTCCGACCAGTGTGTGAGGTCATCGCAGCCAAAAAGGAGCAAACGGGGGCGTCCCGATGCCTGTCCCGCTCCCTGCAGGGCGTAACGATGGCCATCGTGGACGAAAATGAACGGATCCCGCGCCTCGTCCATCTCGGATGCCTTCGAGATGCCCGAGACCGGCGACTCAGCTTGCTCCCAGTTGATCAGTGACCGATCGGACCATGCCAGCGCCACTACAGCGTTCCACGCGTGATCAGGATTCGCAGTGTAAACGGCAGTGATCACGCCGGCATCATCGACCACGCAACCACTCCAGCACCCACCACCATCGATATGTCCAGGGCGCGGGGCCAGCGCGACTGGGTGCTCTTGCCAGCGAAGCAGATCAGTCGAGCTGACGTGGCCCCAATAGATGCCGCCATGCACCGGCGCGGCTGGGTTGTACTGGAAGAAGACGTGGTAGCGACCGTCAATCCGGCATAACCCATTGGGATCGTTCAGCCACCCGCGCGTCGGCCTGATATGCAGCGCGGGGAAGCAGCGGTCAGCCACGAATCGAAAGCTACCCGGTTCTGTACCGTTCAAGCGTCAATGAGCGCCGCAAGGGCTGGGCTTATCGAACTGCGCCCTTCGACAAGCTCAGGACGCAGTTCGATAAGCTCAGGACGCAATTCGACTAGCTCAGCGCGCATGGTCGGGCGGCACGCTTGGGTAGGCTTTCGGCACGTGGTGGATGCTCTGCGCGTATTGGTAATCGGTTCTGGTGGACGGGAGCACGCCCTCGCCCTGGCGCTGAGCCGCGACCCCGCGGTAATCGAGCTGCATGCCGCACCCGGAAATTCCGGAACGGCAACGCTGGGCAGCAACCATCCCGTCAACCCATTGGACGGCCGGGCGGTTGCAGACTTGGCGGTCCAGCTTGGTGTCAATCTCGTAGTGGTCGGACCCGAGGCGCCGCTGGTAGCAGGCGTTGCCGATGCAGTGCGCGCGAGTGGCGTGGCCTGCTTCGGCCCATCGGCCGCGGCGGCACAGGTCGAAGGCAGCAAGGCCTTTGCCAAGCAGGTGATGGCGGCAGCCGGTGTACCCACGGCGGGTTCCCGGGCCTGCGCGACCCGCGACCAAGTTGATCAAGCTCTGGATCAGTTCGGGGTGCCGTACGTGGTCAAGGACGACGGGCTGGCAGCCGGCAAGGGTGTTGTCGTCACCGAAGATCGGCAACTGGCTGTTGATCATGCAGTGCGTTGCGGCCGGGTGGTGATCGAGGAGTTTCTCGACGGGCCAGAGGTGAGTCTTTTTGGGATTACCGACGGGCACACCGTACGCGCGCTGCATCCCGCACAGGACTATAAACGGGTCGGGGACGGCGACACCGGTCCCAACACCGGCGGCATGGGGGCGTACACGCCGCTGCCATGGGCTCCGGATGATCTTGCTGACGAGGTCACCCATACTGTGCTGCAACCCACCATCGACGAGATGGCGCGCCGCGGCACTCCGTTCGCTGGACTGTTGTACGCCGGCCTGGCACTGACCTCGGGCGGGATTCGGGTGGTGGAGTTCAATGCCCGGTTCGGCGATCCGGAAACTCAGCCACTGCTGGCTCGGTTGGCGACGCCACTCGGCGGGCTGCTCTATGCCGCGGCCGCAGATGATCTTGCTGCGCATCCGGAGCTGGAGTGGGGAAGTGGCGCTGCCGTGGGAGTGGTTTTGGCCGCGGCCGGCTATCCCGGCGCTCCCACCACCGGCGGCGTGATCACTGGGCTCGACGACGCGACCAGGAACGGGAGTGTGATCATTCACGCGGGGATGGCCGTTGATCAGCACGGCAATCTGATCAGCGCGGGTGGTCGCGTGCTGACAGTCGTCGGGCTTGGTTCCGACATTGAGGCGGCCCGGGACCGGGCGTACGCTTCGATCGCGCAGATTCGCCTCGAGGGATCGTTTTATCGCCGCGATATCGCGGCAGCGGCCGTTTATCGCCGCGCCGGCGCGGCAGGCGCCGCGCGCCTGGTGGTGGGGTAAGCCGTGCCGATCGGCAACGTGCTGGCCAACCGCTATGCCTCCGCGGCGATGCGTGAGGTCTGGTCGCCAGAAAGCAAGATCGTTTCAGAGCGCCGGCTGTGGCTGGCCGTGCTGGCTGCGCAACGTGATCTTGGCGTTGATCTTGGCGCCGACGATCCGGCCGTCGTTCTCAAGGCCTACGAAGGCGTAGTGGAGCAGGTCGATCTGGCGAGCATTGCCGAGCGCGAAAAGGTCACCCGGCATGACGTCAAGGCACGCATCGAGGAGTTCAACGCACTTGCCAGCTTCCAGCAGGTGCACAAGGGAATGACGTCCCGAGATCTCACTGAAAACGTCGAGCAACTGCAGATCGTCTCCGCGCTCACAATCATCCGAGACCGGACGGTCGCGACGCTGGTGCGTCTGGCTCAACTGGCTGCCGAGTACGCGGGTCTCGTCATGGCCGGGCGTACCCACAATGTGCCGGCTCAGGTCACCACGCTGGGCAAGCGATTCGCCACAGCTGCAAACGAGCTGCTTATTGCGTATCAGCGGCTCGATCAGTTGCTCGACCGTTACCCGCTGCGGGGCATCAAAGGACCGGTGGGTACCAGCCAGGACATGCTCGATCTGCTCGGCGGCGATGCCGCCAAGCTGGCCGAGCTGGAGCAGCGGATTGCTGATCATCTGGGCTTCGGCCATGTGCTGGTGAGCACGGGCCAGGTGTATCCCCGGTCGCTCGATCTCGATGTTGTGACCGCGCTGGCCCAAGTCGCGGCGGCACCCTCCAACCTGGCCACCTCGATCCGGCTGATGGCAGGACACGAGCTGGTGACGGAGGGTTTCCAGCCTGGGCAGGTGGGCTCGAGCGCGATGCCGCACAAGATGAACACGCGCTCCTGCGAAAGAGTCAACGGTCTGGCGGTCGTCATCAGGGGCTACGTGTCGATGATCGGGGAGCTGGCGGGCGATCAATGGAACGAGGGAGACGTGTCGTGTTCGGTGGTACGCCGCGTTGCGCTTCCAGACGCGTTCTTTGCCTTGGACGGGCTGTTCGAAACCTTTCTTCACGTGCTCGCCGACTTCGGAGCCTTCCCAGCGGTGATCAATGCCGAACTGCAGCGCTATTTGCCCTTCCTTGCCACGACAAAGGTGTTGATTGCAGCCGTGCGACACGGAGCCGGTCGAGAAACCGCCCATCAAGCGATCAAGGAACATGCGATCGAGGTCGCACTGCAGATGCGCGAAACCGGCCGCAGTGACAATGACCTGCTTGATCGCTTAGCCGCCGACTCCAGGCTCGCCATCACCCGCGCCGAACTCGAGGCAGCACTCGCCAACCCCCTTGAGCTCACCGGCATCGCAGGGCAGCAGGTGGCAACGCTGGCGGCCGAGATCGAATCGGTTGCCGCGGCTCATCCCGACGCGGCGGCCTACCGGCCCGGCCCGGTCCTCTAGTAAAAATCGCAGAATCTCACTCCAGATCACCGCAGTGACGATTGGTTGAGCGTGAGATGAGAGTGAGCGGCTTCGCTAGGGGGCGATTCTGCGAAAATGCCGATGGTGCGTACCTACCGGCTGCTCGCTGCGGCAGAGTTCCGGCGCTACAGCACCTACCGGCTGGCGATCCTTGCCGGCGTGGTCACTCAATCGGTGTTCGGGTTCATCCGGGTCAGCGTCTTGTTTGCGGCGATCGCGGCCGCCGGCGGGACGCTCGCCGGCTACGACCAGCTCTCCGCGTCGACCTACGTCTGGCTGGGCCAAGCGCTGCTGGCTCCTATCGCAATCTTCGGCTGGATCGAGATCGCCGAGCGCGTCAGCAGTGGAGACATCGCCGTCGACTTCGCCCGGCCGGTCGATCTACAGCTGACCTGGTGGGCTCGCGACCTCGGCCGGGCCTGCTTTCAACTGCTGGCGCGCGGGCTACCGCCGCTGATCATCGGTGCGGTCACTATCGGCCTTGCATTGCCGAAGTCCTGGACCGCGTACCCACTCGGTCTTCTGAGTCTCGTCCTGGCAGTTTCGATCAGTTTTGTGGTCAGGTTCCTGGTCAATCTGATCGCCTTCTGGACCCTTGACGTACGCGGCTTCGTCGGGCTCTACATCGTCCTGGTCGGACCGCTCTGCGGGCTCTTCGTTCCCGTCCACCTGTTTCCGGAATGGTTGCGGATCATCGCGTACGCCACACCTTTTCCCTCCATGCTGCAGTCGCCCATCGACGTGCTCTCCGGTTATGTGCTTGACAGCGCCGCGGTGGCCGTAGTGGCTACGCAGCTCGCCTGGCTTGCTGTGCTCGTCGCTTTCGCCCGGCTGATGCAGTGGCGGGCGGGACACAAGCTGGTGGTGCAAGGTGGTTGAGCAGGCGCGCGATCCGGACATCCGGGCTTATCGGACGATCATCGGCTCCCGCGTCCGCAGTCAACTGGCCTACCGGACCAGCTTCTGGCTCAACGTCACCACTTCGGTGGCGGTCGGATTGGTTGAGTTCATCGAGCTCTTCGCGATCATGTCTAACATCCGGGTGTTCGGCGGGTTGGATCTGCGACAGGTCGCCCTAGTGTTCGCGCTGGCAAATGCGGGCTGGGCACTCGCCGAGGTGGTCTTCGGCCAGCTCGACACGATGCCGACGTACCTCCGCCTCGGCCGTCTGGAGGTGCTACTCGTCCGCCCGATGCCCCTCATGCTGCAGCTGATCACGTCTGATTTTCAGCTGCGCCGGCTAGGGCGGCTTGCTGTCGGATTATTGATCATTCTTGTTGTACTGCCTGGCCTTCACCTGCACTACACACCCGCAACGGTCTACTTACTGATGATCACTCCACTCACCGGCGCCGCCATCTATGGGGCGTTCTTCGTGACAGCGGGTGGCCTGCAGTTCTTCCTGATCGATGGTGCGGAGTTCACTTCGTCGTTCGTCTACGGCGGCAGTTACGCCGGTCAGCTGCCCGGTAGCGTCCTGATCGCACCCGTTCGGGTGCTGTTTACGTTCGTCTTTCCGGCAACCGTAACGGCGTATCTGCCGGCCCTGTTGATCATGGGTTTGCCGGGGCCGAAGTTCCTGCCAGCCTGGCTCGGCTGGTTCGCACCGCTGTTCGCAGCTTGGGCCTGGCTGCTGGCCTGGCTTGCTTGGCGAGCTGGGATCCGACGGTTCACCGGTGCTGGTGGTTGATATATGGAACCGATAATCGCGCTCGAGGACCTGCACCGCAGCTTTATCGTGCGGCAGAAGGTCGGGCGGCTGCGCCGGCATGCGAGGGTCGTGCGTGCCGTCGATGGGATCACCGCATCGATCATGGCGGGCGAGGCCGTTGGTTACATCGGGGCCAACGGCGCAGGAAAGTCCACCACGATCAAGATGCTGACGGGGATCCTGATCCCGACCAGCGGCCGAGTACGCACCTGTGGCTACAACCCGGTCCCCCAACGGCGGCTACTCGCTCGAGAGATCGGGGTGGTGTTTGGGCAGCGCAGCCAGCTGTGGTGGGACCTTCCGCTGCGCGACTCGTTCCGCATTCTCGGTGCGATCCATCGGATGCCGAGCATCGAAGCCGCAAGCAGGACCGATCAGCTGGTGGAGCGCCTCGGCCTCGCTGAGCTACTCGACGTACCAGTACGCCAGCTCTCGCTTGGCGAACGGATGCGTGGCGAAGTGGCCGCGGCGCTCGTCCATCGCCCGCGGCTGCTTGTTCTCGATGAGCCCACTATCGGGCTGGACATGATCAGCAAGGAGCGACTGCGTCACTTTCTCCTTGCCGAACGCGCCGAGTTCGGCACCACGCTGCTGCTCACCACGCACGACATGGGTGACATCGAACGACTCTGTGAGCGCGTCCTCGTAGTGGATCACGGGCGCCTGGTGTTTGACGGAACGCTCTCGAGTCTCGCGGCCCGAGTGGCGCTGCAACGCGTACTCGTTGTCGACCTGCCGGGGCCGACGCCTGACCTTCATGTCACGGCAGCAACGCACATCGGTAGCGAGCTCGCCGGCCAACGGCAGCGGCTTGCGTTCAGCCCGCACGAGACCACCGCGGCCCGCGTCCTGGCGGAGGTCAGCGGGAAGGCCGAAGTGATCGACCTAACGCTTGAAGAGCCGGCGATCGAAGACATCGTGCGCACCCTGTACGGCGTTCCGTGATCCGGTGCGGGAGCAGAGCGGAAGGAGGAGGCAAAGGCGAAAGCCCCTCAGTCAGATCTGACTGAGGGGCTTTCGGCGGTGGGGGATTTCAGGCGACGCTGGTGGACTCATCCGGCATCAGCAGCCAGGCGATGAGATAGATCAAGATCTGCGGGCCCGGGAGGAAGAGGCTGGCCACGAAGACGATTCGAACGATGGTGGGGTCGAGATTGAAGCGACGGGCGATTCCCGAGCAAACGCCCGCGATCAGCCGGTCGTCACGAGGGCGGTAGAGCTGCATGTCGGGTGTCCTTTCCTGGACATCGGGGGAGTTGATGTTCCTTCTACTCTGCTGCATCACTTCCTGGTCAATGCCCGGTTTGCTGGCCCGATCGGGGTCATCTTCAGGGCCTAAGACGTGGCTTCCCTGAGATGTTGTCGTTTTGCAACACAGCTGATCTGCGACACATGCCCACGCAGGAGCAGCAAACGGTGTTGACTAGGAGACTGTGTCGGTTGATCGGCCGCGGCGCGCGCTGCTAGAAGAGTCCGACGACGTTGAGTCGTATGTGGCGAGACGATCGCGTGGCTTTACTCCGGCTGATCATAGTGAGCCCTCAGTGTCGCGTCCGGCTCGTGCCGCGCGAGCGCTGGAGCCCGCCCTACCGTCGCAGACCGGTGCTGAATCTGATAAGTCGGGATTTTCTGATCCTTTGTCTCGACCGCGCCGAGCTCTCCCGAGCGAGTCCATGATCCCGGATGCAGATCAGGACAAGGCGGCCACGATCGAGGCGGCTCTCGGCAGGCGGGCCATGGACCCTCTGCCGAGCCGATTCACCCAATCTGATCCGAAACCGCGACGCAGCGCGCCATCGCCAAGTCCGGAGCCTGCCGTCGAGCGCGCATCGGCAAGTGCCTACCGGACTTCTGCGCCGACTGCGGCTGCAGCGCCGCCTCAGGCGACTTCACCGACGGCACCGTCCCCGCAGGCGGCCCTGCCGTCGGCATCGCCGCAGGCAGCTTTACCATTCTCACCGCCGCGGACCTCAGCGCCTCCACCGCCGCCCCTGATGTCGCGGCCCGCGCTCACACCGGCCCCGATGTCGCCCTCCGCGCCGCCCAGACCGGCCCAGGTGTCGCGGCCCGCGCCCATACCGACGACAGCGCCCATGCCGCGGCCCGTCGTACCGGCACCGCAACCGCTGTCGACGGCCACCCCCGCGTCACGGCCGTTGTCGCAAGCCCCCGCGCCGCCAGTGGCTCCGGCGCCAATTGGGCCGCCGCCGCGGGCGCCCCAGCTACCATCCCAGCCAGCGCCTACGCCGCTGCGCACCGACACTCCATACCCGCCGGCACGTCCGCGGGTCGCTCAGCCAACCGCTCATGCAGCGCCACAGCGAGTGCAACCCACCGCCCGCCGCAACCCCGCCGGCGCACGCGGCACGAGGCGCTCGCAACGGGTTGTTGATCATGATGTGCCGCCGATCATCGTCGACCGGTTGATCAAGAGCTACAACGGCACACTCGCCGTACACAATTTGAGCTTCGTTGTCGAGCCGGGACGCGTGACCGGCTTCCTCGGTCCGAATGGTGCCGGAAAGACGACCACCATGCGCATCATGGTCGGCCTGGCCAACCCGACGACCGGTACCGCGACCTTCGGAGGTCTCGCGTATGCCGACCTGCCGCGTCCCCAGCAGACCGTCGGGTGCGTACTCGACGCAAGCTTCCATCCCGCCCGGAGCGGTCGCAATCACCTTCGCGTGCTGGCCTCCACGGCGGGCGCTACTGATCGTCGAGTCGACTATTTGCTCGGCGAGGTTGGGTTGGCCGATGTCGCCCGCCAGTCCGTCGGGGAGTACTCCATGGGTATGCGGCAGCGACTTGCGCTAGCCGCGGCCATGCTCGGCAATCCGGACTACCTGATCTTGGATGAGCCGGCAAACGGCCTCGATCCCGAGGGCATCCGCTGGCTACGCACGGTGCTGCGCAATTTTGCTGCAAGCGGCCGGGCTGTCTTGATCTCCTCGCATCTGCTGAACGAGGTCGAGGCCACCGCAGACGACATCGTTGTGATCAACAGAGGTCGGCTACTGGCTCAGATGCCGATGTCGGAGCTCAAGCTCGGCGAAGGGATAACTCGAGCCAGGGTGTCCGATATGAGGACAGCTCTACAGGTCCTGACTGCGCTTGGTGCTGAGGTTCAAACGGCGGCCGATGAGCATGGGGCCTATCTCCGCATCCACAGTGACGACGTGGGCCAGGTCGGCTCGGTTCTTTTCGGCTCGGGCATTGTGGTCGATGAACTGATCACCGAAAGGCGCGATCTCGAGCAGGAGTTCTTCTCCATGCTTGAGGGTTCCAGATGAGTGGTGTACTGCGCGCGGAGTTGCGCAGGATCACCACCACCAAATTGTGGTGGGTTGCACTGACGTGCATTTTCGTGCTGAGCGCCGGTTATGCGGCGCTGCCGGCTACGGTCGCGTGGTTGCAAGGCAGGGCAGGCGTTGCGAGTTCGCCGTTCACCGACCCGGGCATTCTTCGAAGCATCTACAACGGCGGAAATGTGCTGTCCCGGATCTTGGCCATGGTTGTCGGGATCGTGGCTATCGGAAGCGAATACCGGTACGGCACGGTTGCCTCGAGCTATCTGGCTATGCCGCGACGAGTACGCATGCTGCTCGGCAAGGCTGGTGCGCTATTGATCTTCGGCGTGATCTACGGGATCGTCAGCGTCGCCGCGGGCATACTGGTAGCGATTCCCTTCGTCATAGCCAGTAACGGGTCTCTACTACTTGATCAACCGGCAATCTGGCGCTCGATCATTCTTGGTGTCTGCTCCATCGCACTGTGGACGATGATCGGAATGGGCATCGGTATCTTGATCAAGAACATGCTGGTGGCATTGCTGGTCGGCATCATTCTTGGTTTCCTCGTGGAGCCGGTCGTCTCGGTCGTGTTTTTCGTCAACAGATGGGACCAACTGCTCAATCTGATGCCGACGGGAGCGACCAACGCGATGCTGCAGATCACCTCACCGGTGCTGTTTGCGGCGCAGCATCCGACGCCTTGGTGGCTCGCCGGACTCATCCTGACGGCATGGTGCCTGCTGCCTGCGCTGGTGGGCATGCTGGCGGCGGTACGCCGCGATGTTGCCTGAATCCTGTCCACTCCCGGGTTAGACTCCGCGGCATGGCTCGAGTGGTAGTCGAGGTAATGCCGAAGCCGGAGATCCTGGATCCGCAGGGCAAAGCGGTCACAGGGGCGCTGGCTCGGCTGGGCTTCGCCGGCATATCCGTACGCCAGGGCAAGCGGTTCGAGCTCGAGCTCGACGGTGAGGTGACCGAAGAGCGGCTGGCCGAGGTACGTCGTGCTGCCGAGACTCTGCTCGCCAACACCGTCATCGAGACTTTCGACGTACGAGTCGAGCCCACGCCAGAACTAGCGGCAGAAGACGACCAAGCCGGTGACGATGCGGCCGAGGAAGACGGGGCCGAAGACAGGGCCGAAGAAGGCAGGGCCGAAGAAGACAGGGCCGAAGAAGACGGGGGCCGAGCCAGAAGAGGCCGAGCTCGCCACGCAGGCGCGCTGATGAGCCCAAAGATCGGCGTCGTTACGTTTCCAGGTTCGCTCGACGATCAGGATGCGCTCCGCGCCATCCGGTTGTGCGGCGCCAAGCCGGTGTCTTTGTGGCACGGCAACGACACTCTCGACGGTGTGGATGCGGTGATCTTGCCCGGTGGGTTCTCCTATGGGGATTACCTGCGCTGCGGGGCGATCTCCCGGTTCGCGCCGGTAATGGCGGAGGTGATCAAGGCGGCTGAGACCGGCATGCCGGTGCTGGGTATCTGCAACGGCTTTCAGATTCTCTGCGAGGCTCACCTGTTGCCGGGCGCTTTGATCCGTAACGATGTCCGCGTCTTCGTCTGCAAGGACCAAGACCTTCGAGTGGAATCGACCGACACCACCTGGACGTCCGACTTCACCCGGGGCAAGGTGATCACGCTCGTGCTGAAGAACGGCGAAGGCGGCTACGTCGCAGACGAGGAGACCCTGCGCCGCCTGGAGGACGAAGGCCGGGTGATCTTTCGGTATGTCAATGGCAATCCCAACGGCTCGTTTCATGACATTGCCGGGATCTGCAACGAGCGTGGGAACGTCGTCGGTTTGATGCCGCATCCCGAACACAATGTCGATCAGCTGACCGGGCCAACCCAGGACGGCCGCGCGTTCTTCAGCAGCGTCTTCAACTTCCTCTCCGCCAAGGTCTAATGCCACCGAAGGTCACGTCGGGACCGCAGGCATCTGGCGTGCATCATTCCCCGCGGCGTCATCCGGTCGGCGGACGTGTCCCAGATGAGTCGAACAAGAAAGGCCGGCTCCGAGGTCGGCGTGGCTGGGTCGGATTGCTGCTCGTATTTGGTGTGGTCTTTCTGGGGCTGCGCGGCATACACGCGCTGGCCGACCAACCTGAGCAGTCAGCGATCTTCACCGATCGAGTCGTTGTCGTGGGCGTGACCGGTCGACCGGAGCTCACGCAGACTGATCGTGCGGTGCTCGGCGCGCATCTTGGCGATGCTCAAGCCGGCACCATATCCATCAGGCCACGTTATGTCGGGGACTGTGCAGCAGCTGGCTGGACCACGCTGGGGGCCGGCCGCCGGGCCGCCGTTGGCGGTCTCTGCACACCGGAGGTAGCCGGCAACAAGGTGGCGGACTGGCCCGCACGCCAAGCGGCTGCCGCTGCGCGTCGCGGTGACGCGCAGCTCGGTACGCTTGCCGGTTCGACGAAGGCCTGTATCGCTGCAGTTGGTCCCGGCGCGGCTCTCGCGGCAGCCAAGCCCGACGGAACCGTGGCTGGGTATCAATCGCCCGAGGAATTCGTCTCGGGCGGTATGCAAACGACCTGTCCCATCACGCTCGTGGATGGGGGCCCGCTCTCCGATCAGATCATTACCGAACTGACGAATCGGAAAGACCTGACGCTGATTGTCACCGGTGTCGGCCCGAATGCAGGCTCTGATGATCCGAGCCTGCAAGTCGTCTATCGGCTCGGCACCACGCTGCCCGGCTGGCTTACTTCGGCAAGTACCCGCCGCGAGGGGATCGTCACTCTGACCGATCTCACCCGGACCTTGATCGAATTCGGCGGCCTCAGTTCATCGGTGGCCATCGACGGTTCGCCGTTCGCGGTCTACGACGCGGGTCTCAACGTCGAGCGGATCGATACCAAGATCACATCCGTGGCAGCACTCTCCGATGCTGCGCCGATCGGTTACCTGGCAGTCGGGCTGACCGGTGCAGTGCTGTTCGTGATCATGGTCATTTCAGCTTTCCGAGGCAGGTTCGAGGTGCCCAAGCTGATCTTGGCACTCGGTGGTGTGCTGCTCGCCGCGATGATGCTCACCGGCGCGGTGCCCTGGCAGTTCAGCGGCTCACCGGGGTTGGTCGTCAGTCTGGTGGTCATTGTCTGGTTGCTGATCTTGACGCTGTTGGCGGTGCTGGTGGGTCGCCGCGCTCGGGTTCCGACCATCATCGCGGCCGCAGCAATCAGCGTTGCCGCGTTCACCGTCGACGCCGCCCTGGGCGCGGTCATGCAGCCTGGTTCCTTGATCAATTCGCGACCCATCTTCGGCTTGCGCTGGTACGGCTTCGGCAATGTGACCTTTGCCGGGTACGCCAGCGCAGGTCTGCTGCTGGCCGGCTACATCGCGCACCGTTGCTTGGCCACCGGCCGACGGCCAGCGGCCCTCGTCGCGGTCGGCGTTATCGGCTTCGGCATCGTGATCTGCGAAGGCTGGCCCTCGATGGGGAGCGACTTCGGTGGCGTGATCGCGCTGACACCCGCGGTGCTCTGGCTGATGTTGGCGCTGTCAGGAATTCGGATCACCTGGCTGAAGGTGCTGGCGATTGGCGGCGCCGCCGTCCTCGCGGTCGCTGTGATCTCGGTACTCGACTGGCTGCGCGGACCTGACCGGCGTACGCACCTGGGCAATTTCGTGCAGCGCATCCTTGACGGAGATGCCCTGGACGTCATCAGCCGCAAGGCGCTGGCGTCGGCCGAAACAATCGGGGCGCCCGTCGGCATCGGGTCGCTGCTGATCGGTGTCCTGCTGTGGATCGTGATCTTCAGGTTTGTCGTGCCGCGAATCTCGACCGATTTCACCACGGTGCGAAGCACCTTGATCGCCGCGCTCATCGTGGCAATCCTGGGCACAGTGCTCAACGACGGCGGGATCTTTGTGTGGCTTACCGTGACAGCTGAAATTACCGCCACTGTGGGCTGGTTCTTCTTCGACTGGGCCGGCCGCAACGACTGGACTCCCAGCTCTCTCCTAGCCGCGCACCGGTAGCGTAGACAGGCGTGGCAGACACCGTTGGCAACGCGACGCAGACTCCAGACCAACCACAGCCGTGGGCTGAGCTGGGGCTGAAGGACGGCGAGTACGCCCGGATTCGGGAGATCCTCGGTCGCCGGCCGACGTCTTCGGAGCTTGCCATGTACTCCGTGATGTGGTCCGAGCACTGCTCCTACAAGTCCTCCAAAGTCCACTTAAGGCAATTCGGGTTCCTGCCGGCAGAAACGCCTATCGGCAAGCTCCTCGCTGGCATCGGCGAGAACGCCGGCGTCGTCGATGTCGGACTGGGCTACGCCGTGACCTTCAAGATCGAGTCGCACAATCATCCCAGCTACGTCGAGCCGTACCAGGGCGCGGCGACCGGCGTGGGGGGCATCGTTCGCGACATCTTGGCCATGGGTGCCCGGCCCATTGGCGTCATGGATTCACTGCGCTTCGGTCCGCTCGATGAACCCGACACCGGGCGGGTACTGCCGGGCATAGTCGCGGGCGTCGGCGGCTACGGCAACTGCCTCGGCCTCCCGAATATCGGCGGGGAGGTGGCGTTCGACCGCACTTATCTCGGCAATCCGCTGGTCAATGCCCTCTGTGTGGGAGTGCTGCGCCACGAGGACTTGCACCTCGCCAAGGCCACCGGATCAGGGAACAAGGTGATCTTGTACGGTGCGTCGACCGGCGGCGACGGCATCGGTGGGGTCAGTGTGCTCGCCTCCGAGACGTTCGACGGGGAGATGAGGGCTGAGCCTGTCGAAGCGCGCCCTTCGACAAGCTCAGGGCGCAAACCGGCCAGCAAACGACCTAGCGTCCAAGTCGGTGACCCCTTCATGGAGAAGCTGCTCATCGAGTGCACGCTGGAGCTGTTCGCCGCCGGACTGATCACTGGCATTCAAGATCTCGGCGGCGCCGGCCTCTCCTGCGCCACGTCCGAGCTGGCCAGTGCTGGAGACGGAGGCATGCATATCGATCTTGATCTGGTGCCCCTTCGGGATCCCACCCTGAGCCCGGAAGAGATCTTGATGAGCGAGTCCCAGGAACGCATGATGGCGATCGTCGAGCCTGATCATGTGGATGCCTTCATGGAAATCTGTCACAAGTGGGATGTGCTGGCGACAGTGATCGGTGAGGTCACCGCAGGGGACCGTCTGATGATCGACTGGCAGGGCGAGACAGTCGTCGACGTGCCGCCTCGTACGGTCGCGCACGAGGGTCCGGTCTATGAGCGCCCGTACCAGCGTCCGAACTGGCAAGATCAGGTTCAGACCAACGGAGTTGATCAGCTGCAGCGACCGTCCAGCGGGGATGAGCTTGCCGAGGAATTGCTTCGCATGGTTGCCGCACCTAATCTGTGCGACAAGTCCTGGGTCACCGACCAATACGACCGTTACGTGCGCGGGAATTCGGTACTCGCGCAGCCTGACGACGCCGGCATGCTGCGCATTGACGAGGACGCTGGCCTTGGTATTGCACTAGCCACCGATTGCAATGCTCGTTTTACGTTGCTGGATCCCTATGCCGGCGCGCAACTGGCCTTGGCGGAGGCGTACCGCAACGTCGCGACGACCGGCGCGGAGCCGTTGGCGATCACCGACTGCCTGAACTTCGGCTCGCCCGAGGATCCGGCGATCATGTGGCAGTTCAGCGAGGCCGTACGCGGGCTAGTGGACGGCTGCCGGGAATTGGGTACCCCGGTCACCGGTGGAAACGTCAGCTTCTACAACCAAACAGGTGATACGCCGATCTTGCCAACGCCGGTCGTCGGTGTGCTGGGTGTGATCGACGACGTGACGCGCCGCAATTCGGGCGGATTCAAGGCGGCCGGGGACCTGATCTATCTGCTCGGTGAAACCCGGGACGAGCTGGCGGGTTCTGCTTGGGCAGACGTCGTTCATGATCATCTCGGCGGCCGGCCGCCAACGGTCGATTTTGCTCATGAGAAGTTGCTCGCCGAAGTCCTGAGCAGAGGAAGTCGTCGCGCGCTACTGACCAGCGCTCATGATCTTGCCGATGGTGGGCTGGCGTTGGCGGTGGTCGAGTCGGCCCTGCGGCACGGCATGGGCGCACGCATCAAGCTGCCCGCCAAGGCAGATCCCTTTGTCTGGCTCTTCTCCGAAAGCACGGGCCGGGTACTCGTCTCAGTGAAGCGTGGCACGGAGCGTGATCTTGCCTCACTGTGCCGGACCAATGAGATCAAACTGACCAGGCTTGGGGAGGTTACGGCCGAGGAGGATGCGACCCTCGAAGTAGTCGGCCAGTTCACACTGCCGCTGGCACGTATTCGCGAAGCCTGGCAGTCCCCGCTACCGGCCGCCATGGCCCAGTAGCCGCGAAGATCAACTATTTCCATGTCACTTCGTGATCAGGTCAACGCCCAACTTCCAGGCGTTCTCGACGATCTGAGATCCCTTGTCGCGGTCGAGTCGGTGAGCGCCGATCCGTCGAGGGCAGCAGAGGTAGCGGCGAGTGCGCAGCGCGTAATGCAACTCCTGGCGGATGTGGGCTGCCCAGATGTCCAGATAATCCGTGTGAGTGACGGCGCGCCTGCTGTTCTCGGCCGGTTTCCCGCTCCGGAAGGCATGCCGACCGTTTGTCTCTACGCCCATCACGACGTCCAGCCCGAGGGGGACCCGACCGACTGGCGTACTCCGCCCTTTGTCGCAACTGAGCACGACGGGCGACTCTACGGCCGCGGCGTAGCCGACGACAAGGGCGGCTTCGCGACTCATCTCGCTGCGCTGCGGGCGTTCGGCGGAAAGCCGCCGATCGGTGTCACGGTGTTCGTCGAAGGCGAGGAGGAGATCGGGTCGCCAACCCTGCCACAACTGCTGGAACGGCACCATGACGAACTGGCCGCCGACATCTTCGTGATCACCGATTCCATCAACTGGGCTGTCGGGCAACCGGCCTTCACGACCTCGCTGCGCGGGCTGGCTGGCTGCACGGTGGAGGTTCGTACGTTGGACCATGGCCTGCATTCCGGCGCGTACGGCGGAGTCGTGCCGGATGCGTTAATGACCCTCTGCCGGTTGCTTGCGACGCTGCATGACGATCATGGAAACGTGGCGGTTGCTGGTCTTGGAACCGCTCCGGCTCCGGCGCTGGAGTATCCGCCAGAGCGGCTGCGGGCCGAATCAGGAATTCTGGATGGCGTCGAGTGGATCGGCAGCGGATCGCTGGTCGAGCGGATGTGGTGCAAGCCGTCGATCTCGGTGATCGCCCTTGATGCGACGCGGGTCGATCAGGCCTCGAACACCTTGATTCCGGTTGCCCGAGCCAAGATCAGCGCCCGGATTGCGCCTGGAGACGACCCGGCCGAGGCACTAGATGCATTGATCAAGCACCTCGATGATCATGCGCCCTGGGGTGCCCAGGTCACGGTGTCAGATGTTGAGGTTGGCGAGCCCTCGGTGGTCGACTTCACCAGCCCGTACGCGGAAGCCGCGCGTACCGCCTTCACCGAAGCCTGGGGCGTGGAGCCGGTCTTCATCGGGCAGGGTGGGACCATCCCCATGGTGGCCGAGTTCAACAATGCGTTTCCAGAGGCAACGATCTTGGTCACTGCGGTCGCCGATCCTGACTCGCGCGCATGGCAGCAACGAGTCGCTGCATCTCGGAGACTTCGCGGCAGCCTGTCTCGCCGAGACCCTTCTGCTGGATGCGGTCGCTCACATCACGTAGCTCATGTCCCAGGCGACCTTGATCAGCTGGCTGTTGCTCGCCGGCCACGTGGTGCTCGTGCTGCTGGCTGCGGTGCTGATCTCCACCAACCGCAAGCCGTCTTCGGCTATTGCCTGGATCCTTACGGTGATCTTCATCCCGGTGCTGGGCATCGCTTTCTTTCTGCTCGTCGGGTTCGGCAAGCTGCCGCGCCAACGACGGGACAAGCAGCGCGAGGTGTGTCAAGCCATCCTCGCCCGTACCGACGGCCTTGATCGGGTGAGTCATCGCGAGCAGTGGCCGGACTGGTTGCCCTCGATGGTGACCATGAACCGCAAGCTGGGCTCTCTGCCGATGGTCGGTGGCAACTGCGCGGAGCTGGTCGAGAGCTACTCCGGCTCAATTCAGGCGATGGCCGACGCCATTGATACCGCCGAACACTTCGTCCATGTGGAGTTCTTCATCCTGGTTTCCGACGAAACCACCGAGCCGGTCTTCGCCGCACTGGAGCGCGCGTCCGCTCGCGGGGTCGACGTACGCGTGCTCTCCGACCAGGTCGCGGCGTTCATGTATCCGGACCGCAAGCCCACGATCAAGCGTTTCGATGTCATGGGTGCTCACTACCGGCCGATGCTGCCGCTGCAGCCCTTCCGCGGGAGGTGGCGCCGGCCTGATCTTCGCAACCACCGCAAGCTGGTGGTGGTGGACGGAGTTGTCGGATTCACCGGATCACAGAACATGATCGCGGACCACTACCACAAGAAAAAGGGAATCAAGAAAGGCCTGCACTGGCACGAGCTAATGGTCCGGCTTACCGGGCCCACAGTTCGCGAGCTTGACGCGGTTTTCGTCACCGACTGGTACAGCGAGACTGATGAACTGCTGCCGCTGGACACGTCTCCAGTGCGCTTGGGCGCCGACCCGGAACTGGTAGACGCGCAAATTCTGCCCAGTGGCCCCAGCTTCGACAATGACAACAATCTCAAGTTGTTCGCCGCCATGATTCAGAACGCGCGCCGCCGGATCAGCGTCACCAGCCCCTACTACGTTCCGGACGAGACCATCCAAATGGCGCTGGTGACAGCCGGGTTACGCGGCCTGGATGTCGAGCTGTTCGTGTCCGAGATCGGCGACCAGTTCATGGTCTTTCACGCCCAGCGGTCCTATTACGAGCAGCTACTCCGGGCTGGGGTGAAGATCTATCTCTATCGTGCGCCGACCATCCTGCACGCGAAGCATCTCAGCATTGACGACGACGTCGCGGTGATCGGCTCATCGAATCTCGACATCCGCTCGCTGAGCCTGCACATGGAACTGTCGGTGTTGGTTCATGGAACTGGGTTCACCAGCGCGATGCGCGCGGTCGAGGATGACTATCGAGCGAAGAGCCGGGAGGTAGTGCTGGCGGACTGGCTCAAACGCCCGCGGCGAGAGCAAATCTTCGACAACCTGATGCGGTTGACGTCCTCGCTGCAGTAGCCGGTCTGGGTCCGACTTCGCCCCGTCACAGCGGGCCTCCAGAAGACGGTGCCACCGGAGCATAGATGATTCAGGAGAAGAAAGTGGTCAATAGCGACGCGGAATCTGCTCGGCGGCGTGTCGTTCATGACCCCTTGCCATCAGGAGATGTCGATCATGACTGATTTGTCAGGGCTGCAGGGCCGCTCCGCGTTGATTACCGGTGGGGCGAGTGGGATTGGCGCGGCTATTGCGCGCCGATTAGCCGAACTGGGCGCCGCGGTGCAGATCGCTGATCTCGATCTGGCCGGGGCACAAGCCGTGGCCGCGGAAACCCGCGGAGAGGCGTGGCAGCTGGACCTCAGCGACCCGGCAGCGCTTGGCGGCATCGAGCTCGAGGTGGATATTCTGGTCAACAACGCCGGGGTTCAGCGGGTCAGCCCGATTGAGGAACTGGACCCCGAGGTGTTCCACAGCATGCTCATGATCATGGTGGAGGCGCCGTTCCGGCTGATCCGGTCAGCTCTGCCGTACATGTACGCCAACAGGTACGGCCGGATCGTGAACGTGTCATCGGTGCACGGCCTGCGCGCGTCGACGTACAAGTCTGCCTACGTCACCGCCAAGCACGCCCTCGAGGGTCTGTCCAAGGTGACTGCGCTGGAGGGCGGTCCGCATGGCGTGACGAGCAACTGCGTCAACCCCGGCTTCGTCCGGACGCCGCTGGTCGAGAAGCAGGTCGCCGACCTGGCCCGAATCCACCGGCTTGCCGAGTCCGAAGTGCTGGAAACGATCATGCTGACCCACAACGCCGTCAAGCGTTTGGTTGAGCCCGAAGAAGTTGCGGCCCTGGTCGGCTGGCTGGTCGGTCCCGAGGCCACGATGGTTACGGGAGCCTCCTACACCATGGACGGCGGATGGACAGCGCAGTGAGCAGCTCCTACCAATCGATCAGTGTGGCGGTCGACGGCGGCCGGTTGCATGGCGGAGTGTGGAATCCCTCCGCCACTACGACGGTGGTCGCCGTGCACGGCATCACGGCCAACCACCGTACTTTCGCACCGCTGGCCGAGGCGCTTCCCCACCATCGGCTGCTGGCTCCTGATCTTCGAGGGAGGGGAGCAAGCGCTACCTTGCCGGGGCCTTGGGGTATCGACCGGCATGCCGAGGACGTCGCGCAGTTGATCAGCGCCTCAGCCGACGGGCCGGTGGTGCTTCTCGGCCATTCGATGGGCGGCTTCGTGGCTGCCGCGCTAGTCCGACGATTTCCAGATATTGTTTCCGGTTTGATGCTCGTCGACGGAGGGCTGCCTTTTCCCCTACCTCGTGGGATTGAGGTCGATCAAGCAATCGCAGTGACTCTGGGCCCCGCTCTGCAGCGACTACAGCAAACGTTTCCCAGCCGGAACGCCTACCGTCAATTCTGGCGAGCCCACCCTGCGCTGCGCGGGGCATGGAGTGACGCCGTGGCCGACTATGTGGACTACGACCTCGTGGGCAGCCCGCCGGAACTGAGATCCTCGGTGTCATCGCAAGCAGTCCTCCAAGACGCCCGGGACCAATTTCACGATCCCGCGACGGCCGACGTGCTCGGCGGATTTTCCAGACCGACGCGGCTCCTGGTCGTGTCGCGCGGACTGCTCGACCAGCCACCGGGGCTCTATCCCGAGCAGGATCTCATCCGCTGGCGCAGCCGGCTGCCCTCGATGATCATCGAGTCAGTACCGGAGCTGAACCATTACACGATCATGCTGCAACCGTCCGGTGCGGCCCGGGTCGCGGCTTCGGTTCGTGCGCTGAGTTGAGCTACGGGCGGGTCAGCGGTGGCGATCTGGGCGACGGTGTCGAGGTTCCGAGGTCGTGCTGCGGACGTACGACGGAACTGTATAGATGGGAGTTAATCTGACGGCGTGCCGGGACTGGGGAACAGCTACCAAAGGTTCATGGACCGATTCGTCCGAACGAGCACACCGGACTTGGCGGAAGTCGAGAAGGCGGTGTGGTCTGCTAAGCCGGACAATTGGGCAGCGTATCCGGAGAGCTACGCAACGGCACTGCTGGATCAGTACAAGCTGTATGTGGAAACGGCGGACCGGATCAGTGGAAGGCGTTCCATTGCAAATACATTCTTCCTGACTCTGAACTCCGCGATCTTCACCGTGATCGGCCTCTTGTGGAAAGACCGGCCCCAGGACAACGTCTGGTGGCTGGTATTTCCGCTTGTCGCTCTCCTCGCACAGTGCGTCGCGTGGTACTCGCTACTGCGGTCATACCTACAACTCAATGCGGCCAAGTACACGGTGATTGGCGCCATGGAGACGAAGCTCCCGGTCTCGTGTTATTGGAGCGCTGAGTGGAAGGCGTTGGGTGAGGGCAAGGCTCGCAGCCAGTACCTGCCGTTGACTCGCCTCGAGCAGTGGATACCTGCCATATTCGGCGTGACGTATATCGCAGTCTTTGTCGCGGTACTTTTGGCGTAATTGTGTCGCCCCGGCCTTCGTATGCATCTCGTTCGTCATACTGCTAGGCAATAACTGATATCGAAGCTTCGGGAGGTGGCGAATCAACCAAGACCTGCGACGCGTCTGGCTCATCTCCTGTGACATCGTTGGCCACTCGCGAATTGCGCACAGCACGCAAGTGGAGCGAATTGTCGGTCTCAACGCGGTTGTTCATCAGGCACTGGCCCGATCAGGTCCGGATGAGATTGTCTGGGCCTCCGGGGGCGACGGCGGACACGTTCTGTTCTTCCAAGACGATCTTTCAGGTGCTCTCGACCTCGCAAAAGCCTTGCGCATCTGGGCGATAGACCAAGACGTCCCGCTGCGCGTCACCGGGCACGTCGGCAACGTATCTGTGTCTGTGGGGGCCGATGGTCGCATCCAGCCGATTGGTGGCGGAATCAACATGGCCGGCGCGATCCTCGAAGTGGGAAGTGATCGGGGAATTGTTGTCTCGGAGGACTTTCGCCAGGCAGTGGAGAGCGCCGGAATTGCCGATGTCAATTTTCACGACCCTCGATGGCTGGCGGTAAGAAGCAAGGGCGAGCAACAGCTCGTTCTTCTCTCGATGTTGGGGCTGGATTCTCAGTGGCCTGCACCCGCAGAACGGGATCGACTCTCGCTCGGATCGGTTCACGACCTGAGCCCGTGGGAGACCCTCTATCACGCGAAGCGAATCTTGCAGGTGACAGGCTCCGACCAAGAGGTCAATGTGGCGCTGAGACAACTTCAGCCTCAGGACTTCTGGTACGAGCGCGATATTGCAGACCGCAAGGAGCGTGTCATCAACCCGTTCCTGGGGTTTCTCGAAGCGCGGGCCTTGCGCGAGGTGATCCGGGCGGGACAACTGGTTGAGCGTGGTTACAACGAGGTGCTGTGCCGCTACGGTGACGAGGGCAACACCATGTTCGTCATCCTGACTGGCCAGGTGGGCGTATATCAAGTCGAAGACGACAGTCGCTCACCAAGCCAAGAACCCGATTATGTGCTGCGACCAGGGCAAATCGTCGGGGAGTTGGCGTTTGCCTTGAACAGGAGGCGCACTGCCGATCTGGTCGCACTCGCCGATACTGCCCTGCTTGCTTTTCCGTCTGATGACCTCATGGACAGGTTGGCGCTGTCGCCGGGGAGTGCGCAGATTCTGGAACGGGTCGATCGATTCATCACGGCACGGACGCTTCAGCATGTGGCCAACGGCGTGCCCTTCTTGATTGGGAATGATCGGACTGGGCCATTAAGCCAGGGAAATGAGCCTGCTGAGAGCCTGCTAGAGGACCTGATTTTCGCTAGTCGGGTCATCACGTGGACCTCGTCGGATGGTCCTGTCACACTGGAGCTCCTTGGACGTCAGCCGCAAGGCGTGTTTGACGCGGGAATCTATGTGCTGGTGTCCGGGACTCTCAGGAGCAAGTCGAATCCGGCCAAGACCATTCATGGCGAGGACCTGCCGCTGATCTACGTCGACATTCCGGGCAGGGTTGTCGTGCCCGACCACGAGTATGAAGTCGCCGCCGGTCCAGCCAAGTTCTTGAACATCGGCCCAGCGGCGATCGAGGCCCTTCCAGATCCGGTGCTGACTCAACTCACCATCGCCGTCAAGCAGCAGCTCTCACAGCACTATTTTTACGACGTGTTCATCTCCTACAACTTCGGGGATGAAGACACCGTCGAGCGATGGCGTCAGGCGTTTGCTGATGTTGGACTAAGGGTGTTCGTCGACAAACTGCGGCCCGGCACACATTTCACGTCCAACATTGAAGCGGCCCTGCTGGACTCTTTGGTCCTCATGGCATTCATCTCCCCTCACACGATGGCGAAACCGCGTGAGACCAACTGGGTGCGAAAGGAAATCGCATTTCGGGAGGTGAATTTCTCCAAGCCATGGATTGTTCCTGTGGGGCTGCGCGGGGCAGATATGGACGAGTTCGAGATGCGCTACACGATGATCGACGCACGAGCTGCCGAGGATCAGGCAATCAATACCGCGATCGATGTCGTTCGGGACATTCGGAACGGGCATGTAGAGCCGCCTGTTTTGATCAGCCGCGAGCTCAAGCGTGTCCTGTTGTGAGTCGCTACCTCGTTATCGATGCCAAACGGTCGTTCGCAATCTGAGCACCGACCCGGCGCAGCAGGGCACCTGCCATTGCCATGCTGCGATGGGCGTCGGGCTCAAGATCCGACAACGCGTACGCCGCCGAAATGCCGGCCTGATTCAGCCGTTCCTGACTCAGCCGCAGGCGTCCGGCAACCGCGACTACCGCTACCTCGGCTCTCGCTGCGGCTTGAGCCACCCCAACAGGCGCCTTGCCGGCGAGTGATTGTTCATCCAGCGATCCCTCCCCGGTCACCACAAGATCAGCGCCGATGATCTGCTGATCGAAGTCGATCATGTCCAAGATCAATTCGATACCAGGACGGATCTCAGCGTTGAGCAGAGCCACTGCCGCATAGCCGGTGCCGCCAGCCGCGCCAGCACCGGCCCAGTCGGAGTCGTTACGTCCGGTCGCTTGTGAAACGAGCTGCGACCAGTGCCGTAGTCCGCGCTCGAGTGTCTCGACTTGGTGTGGCGCGGCGCCCTTCTGCGGTCCGAACACCGCTGCGGCGCCACCGGGCCCAAGCAGCGGGTTGTCGACATCGCTCGCAACGATGATCGAAATCCCGCCGATCGTGTCGCGAAGGCCGGCGAGATCAAGGCGAGCGAGATCTTCGAGAACGCCGCCGCCATGGGGAAGATCATTCCCATCCGCGTCCAGCAACCGCGCACCGAGCGCCTGGACCATCCCAGCTCCGCCGTCGGTCGAGGCGCTACCGCCCAGGCCAACCACCATGGTCTTTGCACCCCGCCGGATGGCGTCGGCGATCACCAGGCCCAGCCCGTACGTGGAGGATCTCAACGGTTCGAGCTGCCCACCCGGCAGCATGGTCAGGCCCACCACCGCCGCGAGTTCGACGACCGCCCGGTCGCCTTGCAACGCGTACGACGCCTGAACCGGCTCGCCGGTTGGGCCGACTGTGTCGACGACGATCTTGCCGAAACCGGCCGACAATGCGGCTGCGACAGTACCGTCACCGCCGTCGGCTATTGGGAGCTTGATCGTCTCGAGCGCTGGGACCACATCCTGCATCCCGGCTGCGAGGGCATCGGCCACCTCGGCGGCTGTCAATGAGCCCTTGAACTTGTCCGGGGCTATCACGACACGCGCGGGACGACCTCTCTCAGACATCAAATTGACCGTTTCTCCGCACAAGGTCGCAAATGCGGCTCGAAACAGGGCAATCGGCCTTCGTATCGAGCCTTGTGCGGAAAGACGCCAGATGTGGGTCCAGGCATCACGGCGTACGCCCGGAGAGTCGCTCGACGCCGCGTAGCAGGGCCGAATGGTCCAGACTGCCATCACCTTGCGCCCGGACGGCCGCGACCAGCTGAGCGGTGACCGCGCCCAGCGGAATGACGACGTCGCGTTCCCGAGCTGCGGCGGTGACAATGCCCATGTCTTTGTGGTGCAGGTCGATGCGGAAGCCAGGCTGGAAGTTGCCGGCCAGCATGTTCGCCGCCTTTCGTTCCAAGATCTGGTTTCCTGCCAGCCCACCGGCTAGCACGGCCACGGCCGCCTCGGTATCCACCCCGTACGCGCGCAGGAAGACGATGGCTTCGGCGACCAGCTCGATTGTGCCCGCGACAATCAGCTGGTTGGCCGCCTTAACGGTCTGGCCGGAACCCGGCGGGCCCACCAGCACCACCGTGGCGCCCACGGTGTCGAGGATTGGCTTCACCTCGTCAAAGTCCGCGCGGTCAGCGCCGACCATGATGGAAAGGGTGCCCTCAATGGCTCCCGGCTCACCTCCGCTCACCGGGGCATCCAGCACGCGCACGCCCGCCGCCTTCCCCGCGTCGTAGAGCCGGACCGCCACATCGGGCCTGATGGAGGACATGTCGATATGGATCGAGCCCTCCGGCGCATTGGCATAGATGCCGTCGTCGCCGAGAGCAACACCTTCCACATCGGGCGAGTCCGGAACCATGGTGATGATCACTTCCGCATCCCGGACAGCCTCGGCAACGCTGGTGGCGCCTTTGCCTCCGGCCGCAACGAGCCGTTCCACGGGACCGGATGAGCGATTGAAGCCGATCACTGTGTGGCCGGCATCGACCAACCGCCGGGACATCGGGCCGCCCATGATGCCCAGACCGAGAAATGCAATGGTGCTCATAGCCGGATCACCTTCTCTTGGCGCAGCCATCGCAGGCTGTCCATTGTGGTCGTCGTCGGGATGTATTCGAGCGAGACGTAGCCGGAGTAGCCGGTGCGTTGGATGGTGTGAAGGTACCGGTCGAGGTCTAGGGTGCCGCTACCCGGCTCACCGCGCCCGGGATAGTCGGCGATCTGGACATGCGCGATGCGATTGCCGTACGTCGTCAGTGCCGCGTCGATGTCGTCGCCATTGTTGGCGAGATGGAACACGTCACACAGCAAGCCGACATTAGGTGCCTGCACTCGATCAAGGACTGCCACGACGTCACTGGCGGTCCGCAGCGGATACGGCTTGGGGCCGCTGACCGGTTCGAGCAAGATCGTTCCGGCGATCGAGCCAGCGGCCTTCGCTGCCAGGGCAAGATTTTCCGCGGCAAGATCATCTTGTTGTTCTGGTGTTGCCTCACTGACTCTGTTGCCGTACAGCGCATTGAAGGCACGAACGCCAAGCGCCCGGCCAATGCCCAGTGTGATGTCGATGTTGTCGCGAAACTCTGCCGAGCGTGCGGGTATCGACAACACGCCGCAGTCGGTGCCGGCAAGGTCGCCGGCGAAGAAGTTCAGTCCGATCAACTGCACGCCTGCGTCGCGTACAGCGGTAACGAACCGATCGATCTCGATATCAGCAGGCACGGGCGTATCGGGCCAGGGCCACCAGAATTCGACGGCGTCAAATCCGGCGGCTCGAGCAGCCGCGGGCCGTTGCAAAAGCTCTACCTCGGTAAAGAGCAGCGAGCAGTTGGCCGCGTACGGCAACACATGACCCATGTGCTCATTAAATCCCCCTGCCCCTATTAAATAGGGCCCGCATCTTGTTGCTGCGGCGCGCTAGGTGGGAGCATCAAGGCGTGGTAGATACAGGTGCTCAGACCATTGCTTATCCGGCCCTTGGTGCACGCCTGCGCGTGGGGCTCAACACCATCCAGCCGCACGTAATCGTGCTGTTCGGGGCGACCGGCGACCTGTCTCGCCGCAAGCTGCTGCCTGGCATGGCGCACCTTGCGCTGTCTGCGTTGGCGCCTGACATCCAGATCATCGGGACATCCCTGGAGGATCTCACTGAGGAGGAGTTCCGCAGCTTCGCCAAGGAGGCAGTGACCGAGTTCAGCCACCACCCGCTTACCGAGGAGCATTGGGCCTCGTTTGCGGAACGGCTGACCTACCTTCCTCAGTCGGCTGGCGCTGAGGCCTTGGGTAAGGTCGTCCGAGTTGCAGAGGAGAAGCTCGGCGGATCCCCGGGCCGCCTGCACTACCTGAGTGTGCCACCGGTCGCCGCGCCTAAGGTCATCCAAACTCTCCGCGAGGCCGGTCTGGTGGACCGCTCGCGGGTCGTGATGGAGAAACCGTTCGGCACGGACCTGCAGAGCGCCATCACTCTCAATGACCAGGTCCATGAGACCTTCCGCGAGCGGCAGATCTTCCGGATCGACCACTTCCTGGGCAAGGAAGCCGCGCTGAACATCCTGGCGTTCCGCTTCGCGAACGGGCTGTTCGAGCCGATCTGGAACCGGAACTTCATCGATCACATCCAGATCGACATCCCGGAAACGCTCGGCCTGGACAAGCGCGCGAACTTCTACGAAGTGACCGGTGCCTACAAGGACATGGTGGTCACCCACCTCTTTCAGGTGCTCGCATTTGTGGCGATGGAGCCGCCGACTGCGCTAGAACCACGAGCAATTAGTGAGGAAAAGAATAAAGTTTTTCGCTCAATGTTGCCGCTCGATCCACACGACGTGGTACGCGGTCAGTACAGCGGTTATCGAGAGGAAGAGGGCGTCGCTCGGGATTCAGATACTGAGACCTTTATTGCTTTGAAATGCGGTATCGACAACTGGCGTTGGGCCGGGGTACCGTTCTACTGCCGGACCGGCAAGCGGATGGCCGAGGGCTTGCGGATCATCTCGATTGCCTTCAAAGAGGCACCGAAGAGCATGTTCCCCGCAGGATCGGGGGTCGGCTCGTCCGGTCCGGACCATCTTACTTTTGATCTTGCTGACGAGGCGAAAGTCTCCCTCTCGTTCTACGGCAAGCGCCCCGGACCCGGGATGAAGCTCGACAAACTAAGCATGCAGTTCTCCACCCAGGAAACGGATCGGCTCGGCGACATCCTCGAGGCGTACGAGCGGTTGATCTTGGATGCCATGCGTGATGATCACACGTTGTTCACCACGGCTGAAGGCATTGAGAGCCTCTGGGAACGCTCCGAGCCGTTGCTGCAGGATCCGCCTCCGGTGCGGCCGTATGCGCCGGGATCATGGGGGCCGAACTCGATACACCAGCTGGTAGCGCCGCATGCCTGGCGGTTGCCGTTCGAGCGTGCCTGGCGCGGCAAGAAATAATGAAAATGCTCGTGGATTCCTAGTCGTCGAGGGACAAAATGGCCGAACTAGGCTGAATAACCTATAAGTCATGCTGCAACACGTTGCATATTTACTGCCGTCTGAATAGCTCAACTCGCGACATTTAGCTAAATCACCCAAGTTGTACGCCCCGGGCTGGGCGCGCAAATGGATGCGGCGGAGAATGGACGTATGTCCGGCCCCGATTTGTCCGGTACGACGGAGTATTTGACTCGTACCGCGGCCACCGAGTCCAGCGCTTCGACGGAACGCTACTTCGCAACCTTGCAGGCGGGCGAGGCCAGCCGAGACAAGATCACGTCGCTCACCTTGTCACTGGCGTTCCTACCGCTCGCTCGTCCCATCAGCGACGCGAAGGTGCTGACCGGCCGGCAGAAGCCGATGACCCAGATTGCCTTCCTGTTTGCCGAGATCAGCACAGCCGAGGGACACCAAGGTGTTGGCTACAGCTACTCCAAACGCGCGGGCGGCCGTGGGCAGTACGCCCATGCCAAAGAAATCGCCGACGAGGTCATGGGCGAGGACCCCAACGACATCCAGCGAATCTGGACCAAGCTCATCTGGGCGGGTGCCTCGGTGGGTCGCAGCGGTCTCTCCACTCAGGCGATCGCGGCCATCGACATCGCGCTGTGGGACCTCAAGGCCAAACGGGCCGGACTTCCGCTCGCGAAGCTGCTCGGGGCGTACCGAGATTCGGTGGCCTGCTACAACACCTCCGGCGGCTTCCTGTCGTCCTCTATCGAAGAAATCTTGGACAACGCGCAAGGCTCCATCGACCGGGGGATCGGTGGGATCAAGATCAAGGTCGGCCAGCCCGACCCGCGCATCGACTTGAGCCGGGTGGATGCCGTACGCACCGCACTTCGCGATGACGTGGCCCTCATGGTGGACGCGAATCAGCAATGGGATCGAGTCGCCGCCCTCCGCATCGGCCGCGAGCTCGAAGCCTTTCAGCTGACCTGGATTGAGGAGCCTCTGGACTGCTACGACGCTGAAGGCCACGCAATGCTCGCCGACAAGCTGGATACTCCGATCGCTACCGGAGAAATGCTCACCAGCACGGCGGAGCATCGCCTCCTGATCGATCGCCGGTCGGTGGACTTCATCCAGCCCGACGCCGCCCGGGTCGGTGGAATCACTCAATTCCTTCGGATCATGGCGCTGGGGGAAGAGGCTGGGCTGAAGCTCGCGCCGCATTTTGCGATGGAGATCCACCTGCATCTGTCCGCGGCGTACGCGCTGGACGCGTGGGTCGAGCACTTCGAGTGGCTGGAGCCGCTGTTCAACGAACGGCTGCGAATTGCCGATGGCCGGATGCATGTGCCGGCTCGGCCCGGCTTGGGGTTCTCGTTCAGCGACGAGGCTCGGGCCTTGACCGTTGAGACGACCACGGTGCGTGCGCCCTGAGCCGTCGAAGGGACGCCGGCTGCTGGGGCTTCGACGAGCTCAGCCCGCATACACGCCGGCTGCTGGGGCTTCGACGAGCTCAGCTGGCATTTACGCTCAGCTTGCACTCAACTCGGCCGCTAGCTGGGTGGTTTCAGGGACGGCGAGTCGGCCGTCAGCAATCACAGCGGTAAATCGACGCTCGAGCACCGCGTCGGGAGCAAGGATCACGGGACGATCCCAGGCGAGCGCCGAACCGAGACCTGGATAGTCGCGGACGCGTACGAACCACGGCTCACCGGCCGCGAACGCGTCTGGGGATGCAACGATGATCGTCGCCGGACCGCTGACTCCTGGTCCCGCGGCGAAGTCAGCAGACCACCCGAGCCACGGCGCGACACTGCCGTGAACCGCGTCTTCGCCCGTAGCCTCTGCCGTGAACACCTCGACGTTGTCGCAAGCCGGGAACCGCCAGAAGAAACCGCCGTAGCCGCCGCCGACACGGCCTTTGCTGCCCGGTGAGCCGATCTCGGCGCCTGCGTCGGCCCACAGCCGGGATTCAAAGGTCAATTTCCAGCTCTGCTCGTCGATCGCCGCCCAGCCGATTGACCGTTGTTCGCGCAGCGCGACTGATCCGTCGTGGCCGATCCAGCTCAGCTCCTGGGTGAATGCGTCGTGGTCCAGCTCCGGCTGCTGACCGACGATCACGCCGTGATGGTCAAGCAGCACATATCCCTGTCCGTGAACGTAGGTCCCACCGCCCCAAAAGTGTGTGCCGTTGACCTCGGGTATCGCCATGCCGACGCCGTTGTGCCAGTCGTGATCGGCGGGATGGTGAGCCGACACAACCACGCGGCCCCGCGTGCAGACCGGATGAAGGTACGGACGCGGGCTTGACGTCAGTATGGTGCCACGCCCGTCGCGGTAAACCGCGACCTCAGTATCGGAAAGCCGAGCCCGGACGAGGATGTTGTCGCCTTCCCGTCGCGCCCATGGCACCTGGAGTTCAGCGAACGTCTGGCCGGTGGATGCAGCTTCGGACAGCCAGTGGTCGATGTTGTCGACGATTGGCCGGCGGTCCTGGCCCTCGCCTTCCCAGCTGACTGAGCGGGGGTCGATACGTACCGGTTCCTCAGCGGCGGCGACGGCTCCGAGTACGCGCATGAACGCTCCCGTACTGGCCAGCGGTACGAGCAGCGGCGTTCCGTCTCGGCGATGAGCCAGCAGGTTTTCGAGCAGGTCTATGCGGGTTGTGGCCTCTGTCCGGGTCTGATCCTCCGTTTCGACCTCAACCCGATCAGTGGTGTAGCTGAAGGTGGCCTGGCCGCGCGTTCCTTCAACGCGTACGAGTGGCTTGCGCTCCACGGACGCGCACAGCGTCAGGGCGCACGTCACCTCGAGTCCCTCGGCGGTGCGAATGCGGACCACGGACGTGTCGTCGCTGTCAATTTTGTTAGCCCGGTAAAGATCAGTTGCTACCGACTCGACATCATCCAGCTGTCGGCAACCGACGACGGCCAGTGCAGTGACCACCGCATGGGCCAGCGCATTCGTCACCACGCCGTCGACAACAGGCTCGCCGCCCAGGCTTCGGCGGCCCGCCCAGGGGGAGCGTGTCCAATACCCCACGGTGCGTGACCAGGCACCCAGTGCGCTGACTCTCAGCACCTCGCCAATGCCGAAGTCATCGCGAGTGAACATCTGAAGTGCGCGCGACCCGAGGCTCTGAAAGCCGATTTGAACCGCACGTCCGCTTTGTTGCTGGAGTTGCAGCAAAGCTGTGAAGTCGTCAAGGGAAGCAACTGGAGGCTTCTCCAGGTAGACATCCGCGCCCGCGTTGAGGGCGAGAGTGGCCAGCCGGAAGTGTGCACCAAGCGGCGCAGCGATGACGACAACGTCAACCGGCCCGACCGCTGCCAACGCGTCGCTCAGGTCGGCGTAAAGTTCGACGCCGTAGATGCTGGGCGGGTCCAAGACGACTCCGGGATCCACCGCCGCGACGAGCTCAACCAGGCCCTGATCTGAGAGCCGAGCGATGCGCTCTGCGTGAACCTTTCCGAACCCGAGAACGCCGACCAAGATGAGTCGGGCGGGTGAGACCGAGGCTCCGGCTGCTGCAGCGGAAAGGTTCATCCCCTGTCCCTTACCCTTCCACGTAGTCACCGTGCAACAGTAGAAAACGCTTTCACAAAGGTACACGATGGGCAGATCGGATGGCGAGCGGCTGAAAGGAGAGGATCCACGGTGCCTGACATAGCTTCTGATCGACCGCAGACGATTGCCGACGTTGCTGCTCGCGCCGGTGTCTCATTGGCCACGGTCTCCCGGGTCATGAACGGTCACTCATCGGTCGACCGAGCGTTGGCTGAGCGGGTTCGGGCGGCAGCCGAGGAGCTCAAGTACTCAGCCAGCCCGCTTGCCCGCAGCTTGGTGCTGGGCAAGACCAACACCATCGCGGTCGTCGTGCCTGATCTTGAGAACCCCAGCTTCCATGGCGTCCTGCACGGTCTGAGTCGCGCCGCGAAGCGTAACGGCTATCACGTCATGATCGCGGACTCTGAGGAGTCGTCGGCAGAGGAGCGGATCCTCGCTGTCGAAACACGACGGCGATGCGACGGCCTCGTGCTCTGCGCGCCACGGATGGCTGAGGCGGAGCTGGACCAACTACTCGATGAACTGAAGCCCGTCGTACTGGTGAACCGGGACACTCAATCCACCACCACACCGGTAGTCGCCGCAGACTACCGGACTGCGCTGGGGGAGTTGCTCGATCTGTTGCACGGCTATGGCCACCGGTCGTTGGTCTATCTCGCCGGCGCGCCGGAGAGCGTAGCCAACGCTCGTCGGCTCGAAGCGGTACGCGACTTTCTCGATGATCATCCCGACTCTTTCGTTGAGATCATGCCGTGCGGAGTCAGCTTCGCGGACGGCTACGAGGCGTGCGAGCGCGTTCTCGGCTCCGCTGCTACAGGTGTACTGGCGTTTAATGATCTTGTTGCGATGGGCTTGATCAGTGCGCTCAGCGAACGCGACTTGGCTGTGCCGGAGCAGATCTCCGTGGTCGGGTTCGACGACATTCCGCTGGCTCGGTACATGACTCCGGCTCTGACCACTGCGTCGGTTCCGGTCACCGAACTCGGAGCACATGCCTGGCGTCGCATGTGGGATCTGTTGAACGGGCGGGTGCCGGATCAGGCAATCCTGCTGCGGCCACGAATCGAGAGCCGAGCCAGCACCGGTCCGGCACGGCTGGGTGGAGTGCCGAGCTGATCGCGGACGCCGACGAGCAGGGCAGTGACCGCCCGAATCCGATTGCAGGTTATGAGGACTGGCCGGCAGCCGTACGATCCGCTGAGCCTTACGCGGGAGCGGACTTGCCGAGCACCGCCTTGGGTCGGGTGCTCGGGCTGCGAAAGTCCGGCCCGGTACCGGCTGTCCACGATGAGGGAAGCCAACGCCTGGATGGGGTCCAGATTCGCCGACTTCGGTGGTCGGTGGGTTACGGGCCGGATACGACTGCTTGGCTGCTGCGTCCGGCAGGCGTACGTCGCAGCCTGCCCGGCGTACTGGGTTTGCATTGCCATGGCGGCGTCCGCTCGGTCGGCGGTGAGCAGCTCGTCGATTGTGGTTCGGACTCTCACCCGCGTGCTGTGTGGCTTCGTGCGAACTATTACGCGGGTCTTGCTCCGGCCAGCGACTTGGCTCGTCAGGGTTACGCCGTACTCGTGCACGACACCTTCTCGTGGGGTAGCCGACGATTTGATCTCTCCCACCCGACGCCTCGGCTCGCCGCTCTCATTGCTGCGCAGGACGCTCTTTGGCAACAGCTTGGGGTGTATCCGAGCGACGACGAACGGTTCGATCTGATCTCGGGGCTGCACGAAGACACTGTGGCTAAGGCTGCCGGTGCGCTCGGCCAGACGTTTGCGGGCGCCGTGCTGGCCGACGATCTGGCGGCGTTGGGAGTCCTTGCGACGTCGGCCGGTGTTGATCCCGCACGGCTGGGAACGTTCGGTTTCTCCGGCGGAGGAGGCCGCAGCCTGCTGCTCGCAGCGTTGGACCACCGAATAGCCGCGTGCGTCGTGAGCTGCATGATGGCGACCTTCGCCTCCCTAGTGCCAGCCGAGCTGGACACGCACTCCTGGTTGCTGCACGTTCCCGGACTCTGGTCACTTCTGGACTGGCCTGACGTCACCGCTCTGGGGCGGGCTCGATTTCTCGTCCAGTACCGGACCGACGACGAGCTGTTTCCCGGCGCCGGGATGCGGCAGGCTCATGATCATCTTCGGTTCCTGCACGCGAGCAGCAACCAGTACCGCGGGTCGTTCAGTGCGGGCGGGCATGCCTTTGACAGCGACATGCAGCAGGAAGCTTGGGCCTTCCTCGGCGGAATTCTGCGATAGGAGCCGCGGTCGACCGGTGTTGTATATACCGCGGGGGACGCCCTCGACTGGAACCGTCGCTGGCAGCGAGCTGACTCCCGCTTATCGGGAGCGTCTACAGCGTGAGGCCCCATAGGGCGGTGTCAATCCAGCGGTTGAACTTCCAGCCCACCTCGGGCAACACCCCGACCCGTGAGAACCCGCACGCTCTGTGCAGCGCCTCGCTGGCGTCGTTCGGTAGCGCGATCACGGCCAGCACTTGGTGTATGCCGTCGGTGCGCAGCCGTCGGAGGAGCTCCTCATACAGCGCCCGCCCGAGGCCCTGCTCCCTCGCTTCGCCGGCGAGATAGACCGAGACCTCGCGGGTGCGGGCGTACGCCGGACGCGGGCGGTACGACGAGGAGTAGGCGTAGCCCACTACGTCCGAGTCAGCGAGTGCGACGAGCAAGTGGTCGCCCGGCGCGGTGCTGGCGAGCCGCGCCTCCCAGTAATCCAGACCTAGCGGCTCGAGGTCGAACGTCGAGATTGCAGTGCGGACCTGCTCGTCGTAGATGGCCGCGATTCGAGGAAGATCGGAAGTGTCCGCGGTGCGCACCGTCACGGGATCATCCAAACTCATTCACGGCCACACCGGTTGAGAAAGCGCTTTCTGAGACGTTACGATACAGCAATGACCGCTCGACCCGATGAGCTTGCTTCCGCTGCGACTGATCTCCTGGGAGAGCGCGCCTACCCAGAGTCGCAGGTCTCTTACTCCGGCGTCACCTACTGGTTGGAACGGTCGTCCGACGGCGGCAAGCGGCTAGTGGCCGTGGCCGACGACGAGTCCCGGGTTCGCGATTTCGAGGGAGCGGTAGAGCAGATCGATGATCGAGTTCGTTTGGTCGCCGAGACCACGCCAGACAATGCCCTGGCGCTTCGATACGCCCTGCCCTGGCTGACACCGACCCGCTTCGGGTTGCAGACCTCGGCCGGCTTCGGGGACCGGCTCGGGCTAGCGACGCCCGGCCATGTGCGAGCGCTCAAGACAGTCGACGCCGCAATCAATCCCGTCTTTGCTCAGCAGTCCATTCGGGAGATGGGCCGCTGCCATCGCACGCCGCGCAATGTTCTTGACGACGCGACATGGGGTGCCTTCCAAGCAGGTTGGACGAAGCCGGTCGGCGGCGATGCTGATCATCTGGAGCAACCCGAGGACATCGACGACACCACGGCTGCTGGCTTCGTCTTCTACACCCTGGACCCGAAGGCTGAGGTCGATCCTGAGGCGGAGCACGCAGACCCGGGAATGATCAAACAGAAGGTGGAGTCCCTCGACTGGGCGGGTCTGAACTCTGATGTGGGGACGTTCCGCAAGTCTTATGTCGGGCGCCGCATCGATCTGGAGCAGCAGGCGATCGAGCTCGACGAGGAGTCGGTCTTGCGCGCCATGGCCAAGTACGGCCCGGGCATTGTGCACGCGATGGCCATGTATCGGCGGCTTATGGAGAAGGGCATCGACTGCGAGGTGGAGTTCGCCGTCGACGAGACCGACTATCCAACCAAGCCGGCTGAGCACATTGTGGTGGTCAGCGAGTTGCAGCGTCTGGGGATGGATTTCGTCTCGTTCGCGCCGCGGTTCGTCGGCCGTTTCGAGAAGGGCGTCGAGTACATCGGCGACATCGACGAGCTACAACGGGACTTCGAGATTCATGCCGAGATTGCCCGGGCACTCGGGCCGTACAAGCTGTCTCTGCACTCCGGATCGGACAAGTACTCCACCTATCCCTTGATTGCCGAGGCAACCAAGGGAGTCGTGCATCTGAAGACGGCGGGCACGAGTTGGGCAGAGGCGTTGCGGGTGATCGCGAACAATGATCCCGATCTGATGCGAGAAGTTCTTGCGCTCGCGCTGGACAGCTTCGAAGCCAACCGGAAGAGCTACCACCTCTCGTGTGATCCGGCTCGAATTCCCACTGATCCGACCGATGATGAGGTCGCTGAGTTGATGGACAGGGTGGATTCACGGCAGGTCTTGCATGTCGGTTACGGGGCGATCCTCGAGGAGTTTCGCCCTCGGCTATACCAGGTCTGGAACGATCACGAAGAGGAGCACTACAAGATCATCGCTGACCACTTCGTTAAGCATCTGGCGCCTTTCGCGCCGTACGCGCGTTAGGTCTCGCGGGTATGCGCCCTGAGCTTGTCGAAGGGTCGAACTCTGCGGCTTCGACGGGCTCAACCCGCATGCAGCGGGAACGCTTCCACAGGTCCTCAGGGCCGGGCGTAGGAGGCCTTGGGCAAGTTGTACGCCAGGTCGACCGCGGTCTCGACCGCTTCATCCAGGCTGAGCCGATGCTCCAGTACCAGCCTCGCGAGGTAGCCCGCATCGACACGACGGGAAAGATCATGACGAGCGGGAATGGACGCGAAGGCCCGCGTGTCATCCACGAAGCCGGAGGTGTTGTAGAAGCCGGCAGTCTCCACGGCGGACTCCCGGAACCGGCGCATCCCCTCAGGTGAATCCAGGAACCACCACGGGGCGCCCAGCCGGACCGAAGGATAGGTGCCGGCGATCGGCGCCAGTTCACGGCTGTAGACAGTCTCGTCGACCGTGAAGAGGATGACGCGAAATCGAGGGTTCGTGCCGAAACGGTCGAGCATCGGTCGCAACGCACGCGTGAACTCGGTCTGAATCGGAATGTCGTAACCCTTATCAAGCCCATAAGTGTCGAAGATCGCAGTGTTGTGGTTGCGCAGCACGCCTGGATGGATCTGCATGACCAGGCCGTCCTCGCAGGACATCTCGGCCATCTGGTACAGCATGTTTGCCGCGAACGCGTCGACCTCCGCCTCGCTCGGCTTTGACCCGCCGAGGATCCGGCCGTACAGCTCACCGGCGGCGTTCGCCTCCATCGGCGTGGTGTCAGCAAGGAGATGACCATGATCGGTGGCCCGAGCACCGGCTTCGACAAAGGCTGCCCGGCGAGCGCGCATCCCCTCGAGAAATCCGTCATAGGTCGACGTGTCGATCCCGGAAAGCTGTCCGAGTTCAGCGACATCAGCCCGCCAGGTCGGTCGATCCAGGTAGGCCAGAGCATCAGGACGGAAGGTCGGAAATACCCGCTCACCTAGACCGTCGGCGGCGATTTTCGCGTGGTGCTGAAGGTCAGAGGTTGCCGAGTCCGTTGTAGAGATCACCTCAATGCGAAAGCGATCAAGTAGTGCGCGCGGACGGAACTCCTCCTCCGCCACGCTCGCCGCGATCTTGTCATAGATAGAGTCGGCCGTGTCCGCGCTCGGCACCTGATCAACTCCGAATACCTCGACGAGCTCGTGTTCCAGCCAATAGCGCGAGGGCGTGCCGCGGAAGAGCTTCCAGTTCTCGCAGAAGGTCCGCCAGATCTTCCGAGAGTCGGTCTCTATCGGACCTACATCGAGCCGGGGCACTCCAAGACGAGCCGGCTCGATGCCTTGTGAGGCCAGCATGCGGAACACATAGTGATCAGGAACAATCAGCAGCTGCGCCGGATCAGCGAACGGAACGTCGTTGGCAAACGCCTCCGGCTCCACGTGACCGTGCATGCAGATCAGCGGCAGGTCCTTCGTCGCGCCATAAATCTGCCTGGCGATGCTGCGTTGCTCTGCCGGGAACGGTAAAGCTCGGTCGGGATCAAGTTGCAGAGAGCTCATCGCGCCAGATCAACTCCGAGGTCAAGATCAGTGATCTTGACCGGCATACCTGTGCGCAAAGACTCGTTGCCTGCCATCCCTACTGCAATTGCCCGGATCCCCCCCAGCCAATCGGCTGGTCGCTCCAACCAGTCATCTCCTGGACCACGGAAAATATCGGCGAGCAACAGCGCATCCCCTCCACCATGCGCTCCGGTGCCGGCTTCGATCTTGACGTCCTGGGCGGGCTCCCAATGGCGCTGCAAAGTCAGCCGCTCCCCACCATGTGCCCTGAGCTTGTCGAACGGTTCCTCGCGCGCTTCGACGAGCTCAGCGCGCATTTGAGCGCTCGGGTCAATCAGCACGTTGCCGTCGGCATCAATGAGCACGGCTGCCCGTTCGACTACCTCCAGCTCCGCCCGGCCTTGGTCGCCGTTGACGGCGATCCGGTACCCCTCCCAGGGCGAATGTGCGTTGAGCGCATAGCTCAGCGTCGCGCCTCGGGCGTAGTCCACGATCACCGCCAAATTGTCTTCGGTGGTCACGCCGGGCCCGAACACATCTTGATCACGGCGGTAGCCGTCGTAGGACTCGTTGTCCAGATAAAGGGCCTGCAGCCGACCATCCTTGCGCAGATCCAGCTCCCAGGGATTGTGATCACCCTCGTGCGTGCCTCGATCCGAGCGGCTCCCCAATCTCTTGGCGGTGGCGTTCTCCGCTCCATAGAACTTCACGTCACCGCGGGCGTAGACCTGTTCGGGCGAGTCACTAAGCCACCAGTTCACAAGATCGAAATGGTGCGAGGCCTTGTGAATCAGCAAGCCACCCGAGTTGGTCTTATCTCGGTGCCAGCGGCGAAAATAGTCGGCGCCGTGTGCAGTGTCCAGAACCCATTCGAAAGTGACGGACAGCGGCGTGCCGATAGCACCGTTCTTGATCAACTCCTTCAATGCGGAGTTCCGTGGTGAATAGCGATAGTTGTGCGTCACCACTACTTGCCGACCGGTACGCTGCGCGGCCTCGACGATCTGCCGAGTGCTCTCCGGATTGATCGTCAACGGCTTCTCGACTACGACGTCGACTCCGGCATCCATTGCTCGTACGATCAGCTCGGCGTGCGTGTAGTCAGGCGAGGTGATGATCACTCGATTCGCCCGTGTCTCGCGGAGAATCCGCTCGAACGCGTCCGGGGGTCCGGTGAGCACACCGTTGGTGTCAAGACCGGCTTCAGATAGCCACTTCAGATGCACCGCCAGCCGGCCGGGATTCGGCTCCACGAGCCCGACCAGTTCGGCTTCGTTCCGGTGATCCCCGGCCATCGCGTCCAGATACATCTGAACGCGATGGCCGGTCCCTACCACTACATAGCGTCGTCGGGAGGTCACCAGTGATCACTTTCCGCCCGTGGTCGCAATCCCTCTGACCAAGAACCGCTGGCCGAACAAGAACACCAGGAACAGCGGGATCAAGGTGACGACCGACATGGCGAACATCGGACCCCAGTTGCTTCCCTCCGTTGCGGACAGGAACGACTTCAGCGCGACCGGGACCGTGTAGGCGTAGGGCTCCGTCAGGTAGATCAGCGGACTAAAGAAGTCGCTCCAGGTCCAAATGAAGGTGAAGATCGCCGTTGTGGCGATCGCCGGACCCATCAGCGGGAGCATCACCCTGCTAAAGATCTTCCAATGCCCGCAACCGTCGATCGTGGCCGCCTCGTCCAGCTCCCTCGGAATACCTCGGATGAATTGGACCATCAAGAACACGAAGAACGCGTCGGTGGCCAAGAACTTGGGCAAGATCAGCGGGACGAACGTGTTCACAAAGCCGAGTTTGTTGAAGATGATGTACTGCGGCACGATCACAACGTGGAAGGGCAGCATGATCGTCAATAGCATGATCGAGAACCACAGCCCTCTTAGGCGGAACTTCAGTCGAGCAAATGCGTATGCGGCCAGGGTGCAAGCAAAGAGGTTCCCGGCGATCGCCCCGATCACCACAATCAAGGAGTTGATGATGTATTGGCCGAAGGGATAGGACAGTGCATACCAACCTTCGGTGTAGTTCTGGATGTACAAGTCGTTCACCCACAGGCCCGGAGTACGGAAGATGACCTCCGTCGGCCGGAAGGAGCTGGCAACCATCCAGAGCAGCGGATAGATCATGACCAGGCTGGCAGCAATCAGCACTATGTGCTTGATCACCGATCGGGTACGGTCCCGCCACGTGGGGCGATGATGGATCGCCTCTTGGGGAGCGGGTCCGGTCAGTGGCGTCGTTGTGTCGAAGGGCGCGACTTGACCGCCCTGGGTTTGTAGATCAGTCACCGTAGAACACCCAATACTTAGAGAAGAAGAAGTTGATTGCGGTGAAGGCCGCGATGATCACCACCAGCAGCCAGGCCATGGCGGCGGCATAACCCATCTGGAATTGCCCGAAACCACGCTGGTACAGGTACAGCGTGTAGAACAGTGTCGAGTCCACAGGTCCGCCGGTTCCATTCGACACCACGAAAGCTTGGGTGAATGCCTGGAAGGCGTTGATGACCTGCAGCACCAGATTGAAGAAGATGATCGGAGACAGCAGCGGCAGGGTGATTTTTCGAAATTGAGCCCAGTGGCTTGCGCCGTCGACGGAGGCCGCCTCGTAGTACATTCCGGGAATCTGCCGCAGCCCGGCCAAGAAGATCACCATTGGTGATCCGAACGTCCAGATGTGCAACAAGATGAGCGTCGACAACGCGAATCTCGGATCGGCGATCCAGCTTGTCGTGGCTGGGATTCCGAAGAGCCTCAGCACTTGGTTGACCAGGCCGTCGCTTTCAAACATCTGCCGCCAGATCAGTGCGATGGCCACCGAGGCGCCCAGCATCGACGGCAGATAGAAGATGGACCGGTAGAACGGCAGACCCTTCATTCCCTCGTTCAGCAGCATTGCGATGGCCAAGGCCACGATCAGTTGCAGTGGAACGCCGACGATCACGTAGATGAACGTCACTTTCAGGGATTGGTGCAGACGGGGGTCGCTGAGCATCCGGATGTAATTTTCCAGACCAACCCACTGAGGTGACTGGATCAGGTTGTAGTTGGTGAACGACAGGTAGAACGAGGCAATCAACGGCCCGGCCACGATCAGCACCAGGCCGATCAACCAGGGCAGTAGAAACAGGTACCCGGCCTTGTTGTCCCGCGCGGCCTCTTTGGCCCGGAGTCGCTTCTCTTCCGGCGTCTTGGCCTTGACGCGGCGGACGGTTGAAAGCTCAGAGATGGCGCTCATGGCTCAGACCGTAAGGTTGGACTTGACCTCGTCCACAAACTTCTTGGCGGCGTCAGCAGTGGTCTGCCGCCCGAAGAGCACCTCGGTCTCGTAACGGAACATGATCTCCGCCAGCTTGCCTCCGCCAGGGGGTGGAGCGATGGGCGTAGCGGCGAGCTCGGGCTTGATGTCGGCGATGAATTTCGCGACCTGCTGCTGCGCGGGAGAGAGCTTGGGCCTGATGTAGGACTGGATTTCGCCGTTCGGCGGGATACCGCGCTCAGCCTTGTCGATGTCGGCGGCCTCCTTGGTATTTGCAAACCAGTTGATCCACGCGACTGCGGCCTCTGGGTTCTTCGTCTTGGCCGAGGCCGACCACAGCATGCTCGCCTTGTACCAGGCTTTGCGTTCGGTTGCCTTGCCGGCCCTACTCGGCGCCCGCAGCAATTTGAGGGATTCCCCGGAGGAGGCGTTGAGCGCTTCCAGCTGATTGGAGTTGGAGGGCATCATGGCCGCTTTCCCTAGCACCAGCGCACTTTGATCAATCGGCTTGCCACCGCCGGTGCTGCCTTCTTCGCTGATCTGCTGCGGCGTACCAATGGCCTTAGCCTTTTGGAACTTCATCATCAGGTCGAACCAAGCCTGGGCGTCGGCTGGCTCAAACCCCACACCTTTCTCGGTGAAGAGTTCCTTGCCGTTCTGACGCAGGTACGCACCGAACATGGGGTCTGCGCCGAAGAAGTTGCCGACCAGACCGAATGTGACGCCGGCCTTTGAGGCGACCTCCGCGGCCACTTCCGACAGCTGGTCCCAAGTCCAGGTTTTGTCATCGGGCAAGTCCATCTTGGCTTTCTCGAAGATCTTGGGGTTGGCAATAATGACCGCGCTGTTGATGCCGGCATTGACCCCGACCAGCTGATCGTTGATCTTGCCCGAGTCGACCGTGCCCTCGATGAACTTGGATGTGTCGGCGCCGTTCTTGGCAAGATCCAGCAGAGCGCCGCGGTTGCCGTACTCGGAGATGTAGGCCATGTCCATCTGGATGATGTCGGGGGCCTGACCGCCTGCTGTCTGAGTGGCCAGCTTGTCCCAGTAACTGCCGAACTCACCGGGCTGACCGTTGAGGGTTACGTTCGGGGTGGCCGTCTGGAAGGCCTGGATCTCTGCCTCGGTGTTCTTGTTACGTGTCGGGTTGCCCCACCAGGCAAGCGCCAGGGCGGTCTTGCCTCCCTGATCGCCGCCACCCTGAGATCCACCACTCGGAGCTCCGGGAGCGCAAGCCCCCAGCCCCATCGTGGTGGCTGCAGCGGCCAGTCCTCCGGCACCGATCAAGAACTGCCTTCGGTTCAGAGCCATTGTTTCTCCCTTCAGTAGAACGCGAAAGCGTTTTCGTGACAGAGCGTAAGCGTTTTCTCAAAACCTGTCAATGTTAACGGTGACAGATTTCTGAACCGTTACACGCAGGCTGTGGAGTCGCTAGGCCCTGGCTTTTGACTAGCTATACCCTCGCTGTCGAGTCCCTCACAACTAGCCGCGCCGGAACAAGCCGACGCCGGGGTCTGGCTGCGGATGGCTTGCGCAACATGCCAAAAGCGATCTCGCCCATCTCAGCTAGGGGTATCGCGACCGTGGTCAGAGCTGGGGCGAGTGACTGGGCCACCTTGATGTCGTCGATTCCCATCACCGAGATGTCTTCCGGAACGCGCATTCTGTGACGTCGTAACTCCTGAAGGACGCCGATTGCCATCAAATCGCTGATCGCAAGAATTGCGCTGGGTCTCGTTGCCAGCTCGTCAATACGTCCCGCCACTCGGGCCCCGCCGTCGAGTGTGAATTCGTCGTGCACCACCGTGGCTTGGATGCCGGCCTTTCGAAACACCGAACGAACGCCGGATAGACGATCAGCGATGGTGGTCAACTGATCCGAGCCTGTGGCGACCAGAACGTTGCGATGGCCAAGTTCGACGAGGTGCTGCGCTGCCAACGTACCTACATGCACGTTGTCGGGCAGGACGGCGTCGACGCCCAGATGGTGGCGTCCAATCACTGACACTCGGCCGCCTCGCTGCTGATATGCCCGTAGCAGTTCCTTCGCGCGGGCTTCCTGGGCGGGATCGACGTAGCCAGATCCGGCGATGATGATGCCGTCCACGTCCTGAACTACCAGGGTCGTGATTTCCTGCAGCTCTTGCTGTGGGTCTCGGCCGGAGTGCGAGACCTGCACCATGAGGTTCTCCGCCAGGGCCGAGCGTACGATGCCGCCGGCGATCTCGGTGAAGAATGGATCGTCGATTTCATGGACGATCAGGCCGATCACCGAAGTGGCCCCGCCGGCCAACTGCCGAGCGTGGACATTAGGCACGTAGCCGAGGTTCCGCGCTACCTCGCGTACCCTCTCGGCAAGTTCGGCACCGACCCCAGCCTGACCGTTGAGGGCTCGTGATGCAGTGGCAAGTGACACACGGGCGGCAGCCGCGACGTCACTCAACAGCACCTGCCCTGACACAGCAGCCATGGCTCCTGAGCTCCTTTGGGTTGTGCTTCCTCCACTGCCGATCGTATAGTACCTAAAGCGATTGCGAAAGCGCTTTCTAGGTGGGGAAGCAAACATCGAGGAGACGGACGTGGCACAGCGCACTATTCGAGTGATCATGAACGGGGTAACCGGCCGGATGGGTTACCGCCAGCACCTGCTGCGTTCGGTGCTAGCCATCCGAGACGAGGGTGGCGTCGGGCTCCCGAACGGTGAGCGGCTCACGGTCGAGCCGATCTTGGTCGGTCGCAATGCGGAGAAGCTGGCTGCGCTGGCAGTCCAGCACGGCGTGGCCGACTACACCACCGACCTCGACGAAGCCTTGAACGACAGCTCAGCCTCGATCTATTTCGACGCGCAGGTCACCTCAGAGCGCAAGAAGTCGATCTTGAAGGCTATCGGAGCCGGGAAGCACATCTATACCGAGAAGCCGATCGCCGAGTCGGTCGAGGAGGGTATCGAACTGGTCACCGCCGCCAGGGAAGCGAACGTGATCAACGGTGTCGTGCACGACAAGCTTTACCTGCCTGGCCTGCTCAAGCTGAAGCGCTTGATCGATTCCGGGTTCTTCGGCCGGATTCTCTCGGTGCGAGGGGAGTTCGGGTACTGGGTGTTCGAGGGTGACTTGTTGCCCGCCCAGCGGCCGAGCTGGAACTACCGGGCCGAGGATGGCGGCGGCATGGTGCTGGACATGTTCCCGCACTGGAATTACGTCTTGGAGAACCTGTTCGGCACGGTGGAAGCGGTGAGCGCCAAGGCGGTCACCCACATCCCGGAGCGATGGGATGAACAGGGCCGCAAGTACGCCGCCACCGCCGACGACTCCGCGTACGCGATCTTCGAACTTGAAGGCGACGTCATCGCGCAGATCAACTCCTCCTGGGCCGTCCGCGTCGACCGCGGTGAGTTGGTCGAGTTCCAGGTGGATGGGACGCACGGTTCAGCCGTCGCCGGCCTGTTCGGCTGCCGCATTCAGCCCAGAGTGCGTACGCCGATGCCGGTCTGGAACCCTGACCTGCCAACCACCGAAGACTTCCGAAGCCAGTGGGAGCAGATCCCGGACAACGCCGATTTCACCAACGGATTCCGGGCTCAGTGGGAGCAGTTCTTGTCCGATGTCGATGCTGGCCGGCCGCACGGCTACGATCTCGCCGCGGGGGTACGCGGCTTGCAGCTTGCCGATGCCGGCTTGAAGTCCTCCGCCGAGGGGCGCCGAGTGGCGATCGACCGGTTCACCTCATGACCACCACCACCGCAACAGTTGCGCTACCGGCCGCTGGCGGTGGCTGGCGCGAGATCGAGCTCCTCGAGCCACGGGCGTGGGAAGAGCATCCGGAGCCGTATCAAAGCCGAATCGCCTTCGCCGCGGCCCATGTCGTCGCCGACCCGCGCGGTGAGAATGTGCCAGGGGCGCCCGCGGTCATTGACTGGGAGGCCACTCTCGCGTTCCGCCGGCACCTGTTTCGCTACGGGCTCGGAGTCGCCGAGGCAATGGACACCGCGCAGCGCAACATGGGTCTGGATTGGCCGGCCACTCAAGAGTTGATCACTCGCAGCGCTGCGCAGGCTCGTGAACATGGAGCGATGATCGCTTCTGGCGCTGGCACAGATCATTTGTTGGCTCCAGCCGAAAACATTGGCGAGGTCACGCGGGCCTACCTGCAACAAGTGGAATTCGTCGAGGGAGCGGGCTCACAGGCCATCGTGATGGCCTCGCGCCAGCTGGCGGCCGTCGCTCGCAGCGCTGAGGATTATCTCCAGGTGTATTCGACCGTGCTTGCTCAGGCGTCCCGGCCGGTCATTCTGCATTGGCTAGGTGAGATGTTCGACCCGGAGCTGGGCGGCTATTGGGGCTCGACCGACATACCGACCGCCACTGCAACGTTCCTCGACTTGATCACCGAACATGACGCCAAGGTCGACGGGGTCAAGGTCTCACTGCTGTCAGCTGATCATGAACAGCAACTACGCGCCGCGCTGCCGGCGGGAGTGCGGCTCTACACCGGTGATGACTTCAACTATCCGGAGCTGATCGAGGGTGATGGTGATCATCATTCCGATGCGCTGCTCGGTGCCTTCGCTGCCATCGCTCCGGCCGCCGCAGCCGCCCTGAGCGCTCTGGATGAGGGCGACATCGACAGTTATCGCCGAGAGATGGCTCCCACCCTGCCGCTGTCGCGCCACATCTTCGCCGCGCCCACGTACTACTACAAGACCGGGATCGCCTTTCTGGCGTGGCTCAACGGACATCAGGACGGCTTCGTGATGGTCGGCGGCCTGCAGTCTGCGCGCTCCATCGTTCACCTGGCCTGGGTCTTCGAGCTGGCGAATGAGGCGCAGCTGCTGACGGATCCGGAGCTTGCAGCTCATCGCCTGGCGCAGTTGCTCGCGACCGCCGGCGTCGCTCGATGACGAACGAGGCAGCGCTCGGCCGACTCTCGCTCAACCAGCGAACGACCGCCTCCTGGTCATTGCCGGAGGCGATCAAGGGCAGCGTCGACGCCGGCCTCGGAGCGATTGGGATTTGGCGCGAGCAGCTCGCTGAGATCGGCATCGACGAGGCATGCCGATTGGTCGCCGAGTCGGGCCTGCGCGTTTCTTCGCTGTGCCGGGGTGGGTTCTTCACCAATCCCGCTGAGGCGCAGACCGCTGAAGCAAGAAACCGGGAAGCCATCGAGGAGGCTGCCGCACTGAACGCTGCCACGCTGGTACTCGTCCCGGGCGGGTTGCCGCCAGGCGATCGTGATCTTCAGGCTGCTCGGGACCGAGTCTTGCGAGGGATTGAACAGCTGGTGCCTTACGCCCACGAGGTGGGCGTCAACCTTGGCATTGAGCCGATGAACCCGATCTACGCCGCCGATCGCGGAGTGATCTCTACGTTGCGGCAGGCACTGGACATTGCAGAGCGTTTCGAGACCGACGATGTCGGTGTGGTAGTCGACACATTCCACCTGTGGTGGGAACCAGGGATAGCTGAGCAGGTGCAGCGCGCCCGCAGACGCATTGTGAGCTTCCAGATCTGCGACTGGATCACTCCCTTGCCGGCGGACACCCTGCTGGCTCGCGGAATGATGGGCGACGGCCACATCGACTTCGCCGCCTTCACACAATCTGTCGCTCGGGCCGGGTACCGCGGCGATATTGAAGTCGAAATCTTCAACGCCGATCTGTGGGCAGCGCCACCCGCCGACGTCGTCGACACGATGGCAAAGCGCTATCTCGAACTAGTACAGCCCTATCTGAATGAGTGAGGATCACCGGACGATGTGGACACTTTCAGGGTTTATCGACGAGATCTCTGATGATTTCAGCCTGCAGTGCAAGGTCGCGGCCGGCCTAGGTCTGCGGTACGTAGAGGTCCGCAGCGCGTGGGGAATCAACATTCTCGATCTCGATTCCGGCCAACTGGACACGGTGCGGGAGACCCTTGCGGCCAACGACCTCAAGGTTTCCAGCATCGGCTCCCCGATTGGCAAGATCAAGATCGATGACGAGTTCGCACCTCATTTGGAGCGTATGCAGCACGCCGTCGAGGTCGCAAAGACTCTCGAAGCGCCGTACATCAGGCTCTTCTCCTTCTTCATTCCCGAGGGCACCGACCCGGACAGTCGGCGTGACGAGGTGCTCACCCGGATGAGTGCCCTGGCTGACACCGCCGTCGATTCCGACGTGATCTTGGTCCATGAGAACGAGAAAGACATCTACGGCGATATTCCGCGCCGCTGCCTTGACATCGTGACCTCGGTGTCATCACCCAAGCTGCAGCTGGCTTGGGACCCGGCCAACTTCGTGCAGGTCGGCGTGCGCCCATACACCGAGGGTTACGCGATGCTGCGGCCTCACTTGGCGTACGTGCAGATCAAGGACGCGCTATTGGCCGACGCTTCGGTGGTTGTCGCCGGCGCCGGTGATGGCGAGGTGCGCGAGACGGTCCGAGCCCTCCGCGCCGACGGCTTCGATGGGTTCTTCTCGCTGGAGCCGCACCTCGGGGAATACACCGCCTTCGGGGCACTGTCCGGACCCGAGCTTTTCACGAAGGCGTGTGAGGCCTTCACCGACATTCTCAACAGCGAAGGGATTGCATACGCATGAGCGCCGCCGGCGAATTCGAGCACCGGATACGGCTGGCGCTTGTCGGTGCCGGCGTAATTGGAACCATCCACGCCGCGGTGATCAGCGAACTAGCGGACCGGATTGACCTGGTCGCCGTTGTTGATCTGCACCTGGACCGGGCCGAGAAGCTAGCCGCCGAGCACGGCGGGACGGCGTTTACCTCATTGACCGATGCGCTGCAGGCCACTGACATCGACGTGGTGTCGGTCTGCACACCGACCGGTCGGCACGGCGAGGTTGCCATCGAGGCCCTGGAGGCAGGCAAGCACGTGATCGTCGAGAAACCTGCCGAGATCACGGTGGCGAAGACGGATGAGATCATCGCGGCCCAACGTCGGGCGGGCACACAGGTAGCGGTCATCTCTCAGCATCGATTTGACCCAGCCACGGAAGTGGCGTTGGCGGCCATCAGTGCCGGTGAGCTAGGCCGGCTGACCAGCGGCATCGCGTCGATCGACTGGTGGCGCGGCCAGACGTACTACGACTCCGGCGACTGGCGTGGCACCTGGGAGCTTGACGGAGGCGGCGCACTGATGAATCAAGGCGTGCACACCGTTGACCTGCTGGTGGCCACCATGGGCCGCCCAGTCGAGGTCTTCGCCTACACCGGCACACTCGCTCACGAACGGATCGAGGTCGAAGATGTCGCTGTCGGTGTGGTGAGGTTCGAGAACGGTGCCCTTGGTCTGCTGCATGCCACGACCGCTGCATACCCGGGTCTCAGTGCTCGACTGCAGGTGCACGGCGACCGGGGCTCGGTCGTCATCGACAACGACAAGCTCACCTTCATCCACCTCACGCCGCGCGACAGCAGCGCCGAAGAGCGTGCCTACGGCCAGCCAGGCACAGCGATAAATCAGATTGCCGACTATCCCGAGGCCTCCGGCGCCGTCGCGCAGACCGCCGGCAGCGACCCAGGGCGGCTCGCAGTCGACTCGCACCGCCGGCAATATGAGAACTTCCTCGCCGCGTTGGCTGGGAAGGAGCCTCTACGGGTCGATCTGGAGACTAATCGGCAGTCCATCGCTGTGATCACCGGCGTGTACGAATCGGCGAGAACCGGGAAGCCGGTCGCTCTCCCATAACGCTGCTGGCGTTTCTCCGCACAAGGTCGCATCCGGAGCCCGATTCGGCCAAAATGCCCGTTATTCGTGGCCTTGTGCGGAGAAACGCATCAGCGACCCAAGCGCTGGGACTTCAGCCGTTCGCGGACAGGTTCGCCGGGTGGCCTAGATGATCGCAGCGGCTGGCAGGTGACCGGAGATGCCAGGATCAGTCAAGCACCCGGCCTGCGTTGCGCCGTATCAGTTTTGCAAAGGCTGAGCCAACGCTGTTTCACAAGTTACGACCGGGTATAGCGGATGTCGCCGTTCCATGTCTGCACTTTCCCTCCAGACTGGGCGCTGTGGCTGAGCCGAGTCCATGGGGTGTGCCCGCTCGCGAACCAGATCGTTTCATCAAGTGGTTCATCTGCGTCGTGGTCATCGGAGTGGCAGTCAATCTCCTCAGTGATTCGGTTGTCGAGCAGAAGTGGGCGTGGCTTCCGCCGATCGCCTTCGTTGCCGCGCTATTGATCACCGTGCCGAGTACGGGACTGCTGCGGCGGGAACGTTATCGGACAACGCGGGCTCGGGGCATGGCTTTGCTCGCGCTGGCCGGCTATCTCGCAGTCCAGGTGTGGGGATCAATCACTGGATGGCCGCTGTCAGTGATGATCTTGTCCGTGGCGTTCCTCTGGGAGGCTGCGGTGATGCTCATGTGGTCGACACTGCGAAGCCGCGCGGACCTCAATCATGTGGCAGTGGGAACGGCCTGCCTGCTTGTAGGTTCGGCATTCTTGACGTTTGGGTTCGCCAATATGCCGCATGCATGGAGCCTGAGCACGATCGCCAGTTTGGTCGTGAGAGTCGCCGCCCTGCTGCTCGGCGTCGCGGTGCTGCTGATCGGGGTCGCGTTTCTGCTGGACAGATGGTCGCTGATCGGGATTCCAATTGTTCTCCTTGCGGTCGCGGCTCTGTTGGGCAGCATTGCGGCATTTCTCGATGGGTGGATGTTGGCGGGGGTCGCGCTCTTGCTTGGTCCGGTCACCGCGCTGCTGCTCGGGGTCGCGTTCCTCTTTGACAAAGGGACACCAGCTGGCGTCCCGGTTCTGCTGGGCGCGCTCGCGGCCCCGCTGGGCGGGATTGCGGCGTTGCTGGCCGGATGGACTCTGACCGGGGTCTCGTTCTTGCTGTTCGGATTCGCGCTTCTGTTGGGTGGTGCTGCGATCTTCCTGGCCGGCTGGAGGCCGACGGGAGTTGCCTTGTTGCTATTCGCAGTTGCGGCTCTGCTGAGCGGTATTGCGGCCTTGCTGATCGGATGGACACCCTGGACAGCCGCGTTTGGGTTGCTTGGGATCGCGGCGCTAGTGAGCGGTGTGGTGCTGCTGTATCGTCCTGAATTGCCCCGGCGGTTTAGGTTGCGCCGAACCGGGTCTTGAGAATGATCAAGCGACGAGAATTCAGCGACCAGCCGACTTTGTCGTATGCGGTTCCCGGCTTTCCTGTACGGGTTGGAATCGAGCCCGCTGCGGCGGCGCACCATCGAGAATCCGCTCGACCTCCCGCAGGAACGGCAGCGGCGCCTGCGATCCGACTTCGTCTCCGAGACAGTAAGACCGATAGTCCTTGCGAGCGGCCCGGAGCGAGTCTTGCCCCAGCAATTCATCAAGCGCATCGGGAAGGGTGCTCAAGTCGCGTTCGATCACGTACGCCACGCGGGCCATCGGGATCGCCTCACGAAACGCGCTGCCCTTCTGCTGAATGGCGACCATGGCCAAAGGCTTTCCCGTCGCCAGGAAGTCCGAAGCAACCGATGACACATCGGTGATCAACGCGTCGCAATGGTTGAAGCAGGCAGGAATATCCCAGTCGAATTCGGCGGCCCGTCCGAAGACATGCTGGCGTCCTGTTGCCTTCCGGTCCGCGTTGAGCCTGTGCTGGATGTCCTGAGCTAGTCCGGTCTGGTCAGGATCCCCATAGGTCTGCGGATGCGGCCGGAAGATCACTGTCGCGCCGCGGGCCAGCAGCGCGTCGACGATCTTGGAACCGAGCAGCAGTGAGGAATAGTTGGTATTCGGCTTCCCACCGTGCCAGGTCGGCGCATACAGCACCGTACGCGGTGCCCCGAGTGGCAGCGGCTCATCATGAGTCTCGATTCGCTCGATCTGCGGTCGCCCGACGATCGCGAATTGGTCGGGACGGATCCTCACCCCATGCTCTGCGTAGCGCTCGACGCCCTGCTGGCCAGAGACGAACACCTTGTCGAAGGCGGCGTGCCGCGCGCTGTAGTTTGCGGCCTTGTCTGAGTCGCCGTGGTTCAGCCAGATGTGGGTCAACCGCGGAAACCGCAACATGTCGACGTTGGCCTGGTGATTTTGTACGTAGAAGGCCGCCTTGAGCGAGTCGACGACTAGATGCCACAGCCGTCCGTTGGAGCTCTTCAGCTTGGGAACGAGCACGGGCGCAGATGTCAGGTCACTGATCTCGGCGACTGTATGGGGATAGCGGGTGATCACGATAAATCGCCGGTTGAGGCGCTCCAAATAGGGCAGCCACATGCCGAGCTGGTATCGGGCACCGCTGCGGGCGGCGTAATAGACGCAGAACTCGGGTTGATATTGCTGCAGCGCCTTGCGAACGCCGATGGCTGAGTTTCGGCTGATGGAGACAGCCCGGATCGCATACCCGACCATGATCACCGCCGACATGGTGCCCAGGATGACGATCAGCAGGTAGCACCAGCCTGGTGCGCCCAAGAGAGCCAGCACTACGCCAACTGCCGCCTCCGCCACTGCGGCTAGCGCGACGAAAGTCGGATTGAAAGGCGGCCTCGGTACAGCAGGAAAGCCAGGAAGCTGTACGGCTACCGGTGTCGCCTTGGTCAGCAAGAGACGCACCGTCGGCTCGGAGATGATCGCGAAAATCGCGAGCCCGGTAGCGGCCCAGATCCAGGCCACATCGCCAGGTCGCCGGGCGATGTAGCCGGCGGCAACTGCGACGAGCACCACGATCCGGGGTGCCTGGTAAGTCGACAGCAGCGCGCGGCGGCGGCTCATATCGCGCCGCACCAACCAGCCGAGGATGATCAGCGACGCCACCGCCAGCGCGGCGCCGAGCCAGATAAGTGGCGAGCCCACGGCAGCAAAAAGAAGGACGGCGCCGACTACCGCGCAGACGTTGAAAAGGTTGCTGATGATGAGGTCGACGATCATCGACCGGGTGGCGCCAGCGAAGTCGGACCAACCGCCGATGCTCATGTTCCCTGTTGGCTTTGGTGACTCCATGGCAAGGGACAGGGTATATCGCTCCCGCCCGACTTTTTCGCGGGTACCAGCAAGTGCCGGTACTGCTGGCAGCTGGCGAATACGATGGGGTTGTGGCACAAGGTGATGGCCTGCTGAACCACGACCTCGACCCCACCGACCCCCACGCCCGCGGACCGCAGGACGCGTGTGGGGTTTTTGGCGTCTGGGCACCGCATGAGGATGTCGCAAAACTCACTTACTTCGGTCTCTATGCGCTGCAGCATCGAGGGCAGGAGTCGGCAGGAATTGCGGTCAGCAAGGGCTCCCAGATTGTGGTCTTCAAAGACATGGGGCTGGTCTCTCAGGTCTTCAACGAGGCAACTCTGGACTCGCTGGGCAATGCTCATCTTGCCATCGGGCATTGCCGCTACTCCACGACTGGTGCCAGCGTGTGGAAGAACGCGCAACCGACCTTTCGTTCCACCGCCGTCGGCAGCATCGCACTCGGTCACAACGGCAACCTGACCAATGCCTTAGAACTGCAATCCTGGCTGAAAGAGCGTGACCATCACAACGGCTCGCTGCTTCCTGGATCGTTGGCCAACGAGGCGACCGACACCGCATTGATTACAGGGCTGATGGCGACCTTCACCGGGTTGAGCACGGAGGACGCTGCGCTGCAGGTGCTGCCAAAGCTGCGTGGGGCATTCAGCCTGGTCTTCATGGACGAGGAGACCCTGTACGCCGCCCGGGATCCGCAAGGTATCCGGCCCCTGGTGCTCGGCCGGCTGGAACGCGGCTGGGTCGTGGCCAGTGAGACAGCAGCTTTGGACATTGTTGGTGCCACTTTCATCCGGGAGGTTACCCCGGGCGAACTCATCGCTGTGGATGCCAATGGTCTGCGCAGCCGTACCTTCGCCAAGCCCAATCCCAAGGGCTGCCTCTTCGAGTACGTCTATCTGGCGCGACCTGACACCATGATCTCGGGCCGCCGGCTGCACTCGGTGCGGGTCGAGGTGGGACGTACGCTGGCGCACGAATGCCCGGCCGACGCAGACCTGGTGATTCCGGTGCCTGAGTCGGGTACGCCAGCGGCGATCGGCTACGCGGAAGCATCGGGGATTCCGTATGGGCAAGGGCTGGTCAAGAACTCCTATGTCGGCCGCACGTTCATCCAGCCGAGCCAAACCATCCGGCAGCTGGGTATCCGGCTCAAGCTGAACCCGCTCCGCGATGTCATCGCCGGCAAGCGGCTCGTCGTCGTGGACGACACCATTGTGCGGGGCAACACGCAGCGGGCGCTGGTGCGGATGCTTCGCGAAGCAGGGGCGGCCGAGGTGCACGTACGCATCTCCGCCCCGCCGGTGAAGTGGCCGTGCTTCTACGGCATCGACTTCGCCTCGCGCGCCGAACTCGTCGCCAACGGGCTGGACACTGATGAGATCTGTCGCTCCATCGGGGCAGACTCGCTCGGCTATGTCTCCCTTGACGGCCTCGTCGCGGCGACCGAGGTGGGCAAGCAAGCGCTTTGCCGGGCCTGCTTCGACGGTATTTATCCGATTGAGCTGCCGCTCAGTGAGCGTCTTGGCAAGTCCATCCTCGAGGAGCCGGCCGACCTAGAGCCGGTAGCTGCCGGAGCTGGCGCCGCAGATGCCCTCAGCCGCCCCTAATTCTCACCGAGTTGTCAGCATCTATGGCTGCCAGAGCGACCACCGACGCTGACAAGTCGGCGTACGCGGCGGCGGGGGTTGACATTGAGGCTGGTGACCGCGCTGTCGAGCTGATGAAGAAGTGGGTCGCCAAGACTCGCCGTCCCGAAGTTATGGGCGGCATCGGCGGCTTTGCCGGGCTCTTTGACGCCGGCCCGCTCGCGCAACTGGATCACCCAGTGCTGGCCACCTCGACCGACGGCGTAGGCACCAAGGTTGCGATCGCCCAGGCGTTGGACCGGCACGACACCATCGGCTTTGACCTGGTCGGCATGGTTGTCGACGACCTTGTCGTATGTGGCGCGGAACCGCTGTTCATGACCGACTACATCGCCTGCGGCAAGGTGGATCCCGAACGCATCGCCGCCATCGTGCAGGGGATTGCCATGGCATGCAGCGAAGCTGGGTGCGCGCTGCTGGGCGGGGAGACTGCGGAGCATCCGGGACTGCTAGGACCCCACGAGTACGACCTGGCGGGAGCCGCGACCGGTGTCGTGGAACGCGACAAGATCTTGGGCGCGGAGCGCGTGCTCCCCGGCGATGTGGTGTTGGCCATGGAGTCGTCCGGCCTGCACTCCAACGGCTACTCGCTGGTCCGGCATGTGCTTGGCACGGAGTCGGACTGGACTCTGGATCGTTACGTTCCGGAGCTCGGCCGCACCCTTGGCGACGAACTGCTCACCCCCACACGGATCTATGCCGGCGATTGCTTGGCGCTGGTCAAGGCGGTCGAGGTCCACGCGATGAGCCACATCACTGGTGGCGGCCTGGCCAACAACCTCGCCCGAGTCATTCCCGCCTCCTGCGAAGTGCGAATTGACCGTGCCACGTGGCAGCCCTCGCCCATCTACAGACTCATCCAGCAACTCGGCAAGATCAGCCAGCCCGACCTCGAAGCAACGTTCAATATGGGCGTCGGCATGATCGCGATCTTGCCCTCTGACGCTGCCGACGCAGCTGCGCAGCTACTCGCTGAGCGGGACTTAAGAGCGTGGATCTGCGGGATTGTTACCGGCGTCAGTTCGGGGGCGCGTACCCCGGTACGCCTGGAGGGGCAACACGTTCTGGCATAGGGTCCCTGCGCTTTGCACCCTTGGGACCATTGGGTAGCCTTTCCCTCACGACATTAACCATTCTCCAGCCGCGGCTAGCCGCAGGCAGACACAGTGCGAGGGGGTCGACCCGATGGGGCGCGGCCGTGCAAAAGCAAAGCAGACTAAGGTTGCTCGCGAACTCAAGTACCGCTCGTTCGATACTGATTTCTCGTCGCTAGAGCGTGAACTTCGAGGAGGGTCTGAGCGCCACGAAGTACCGCCGCAATATGCCGACCTTGCAGAGGAGTACGAGGAGGACGACTCCCCGGCAGACGATCAAGCCTACGGGCGTCTTCGGAAGTCAGGATAGGGAAAACCACCCGAGCGCCTTCCAGTTGGCAATAGCCTGGTCGGCATGAGTCAAAACCCTCAAGAAACGCCCAACCAATCTCAATCCCAGGCTGGGCAATCACAGTCCGAGGCGCAGGCCCAGGGCCAAGGCGATCCGGCGCGTACGAGCGAACCAGTGTCCAGCCCTGCGACGGCGGACAGTTTCACCGCCGCGGACTCCACGGCAAATCCGGCCGACACGTCGGGCTCCGCGCCGACCAGCGCTGGCTCAGCTGACCCGTACGCCACCCCCAGCGGGTACGACGCCTCGCAGAGTCCCGGATATCCGCCCCAGCAGGGCTATGGCGATCCGGCAGCCGGCGCGGCGTACGGACAGCAGTCGCCATACGGTCAGCCGACGCCGCAGGGCTACCCCCAGCAGGGTTACACCGATCCCAACGGCGGCTACCAGCAACCGGGCTATTCGCAGGGTTACGCCGATCCGAATCAGCAGGCTGGTTACCAACAGGGTTATCAGCAGTACGACCCCAATTCGCAGGCGTACGCCCAACAGGGCTATGGCCAGCAGGGATATGGCCAGCAGGGATATGCACCACAGCAGTACGGCCAGACCGGTTACCCGCAGCAGCCGTACGCGCAGCCAGGCATGGCTCCGGTCTCGGAAAGTGACGAGAAGACTTGGGGAATCATCTCCCACATCAGCATCCCGTTCTTCGGCTTCATCGGCCCACTCATCGCGTACTTGATCTACAAGGATCGCAGCGCCTGGTTGAAGGAGACCACCACCGAGGCACTGAACTTCTCGATCTTGTACAGCATCGCGTACCTGATCAGCGTGATCACCATCTCGGTGGTGATCGGGTTGATCTTGTGGCCGCTGGTCTTCATCGTCGCGTTGATCTTCTGCATTCTGGGCACGGTCGCGGCCAGCAAGCACGAGTTCTACAAGTACCCCATCAATGTGAGGTTTATTAAGTAGGCACTATGGGTGGGTGACCACCTGGAGTCCTGACTTCCTGGTCGGCTACGAGACGACCGAGCTTGCGCTGCCCGGCGCCGAGCCTGCGCCGGGCGAGCCCGCTGACGTCGAGCTGGTGGCAACGTTGATCCGTAAGGCTGGTCCGCGGACCGGCTCTCGTGCCGTCCTCTACCTGCACGGCTGGAACGACTACTTCTTCCAAACCCATGTCGCGGACTACCTCACCGACCTCGGCTACGACTTCTACGCCGTTGAGCTGCGGCGGTACGGACGCAGCATCCGGCCGGGTCAACTGCGCGGGTTCATTGCCGATCTGGACGATTACGCTCTTGAGCTTGATGCGGCGGCTGACCTGATCGCAGCAGATCATGATCGATTGCTGGTCATGGGTCACTCGACAGGGGGACTAATCGCTGCACTCTGGGCGGCGCGGAACGCCGATCGACTAGAGGGTTTGATCTTGAACTCGCCGTGGCTCGATCTGCAGGGCTCGGCGATCGTTCGGGCGCTGGGCACACCGGTGATCGACGCGTTGGGCAGTCGCGCGCCGACCTCGGTGCTGCGACTTCCTGATCTTGGATTCACCGCGCGATCGCTCCACATCAGTTTGGGCGGCGAGTGGGACTACGACCTCACACTCAAGTCCAGGCCGGGACCGCCGATCCGTACGGGCTGGTTACGCGCGGTTCTGCTCGGGCATCAGCGGGTCGCCGCAGGACTGGGAATTGGCGTTCCGATCTTGGTGCTGGCGTCGACGAAGACCGAATTCGCGCGCCGCTGGCATGAGGGGCTGCGGGTGGTCGACTCCGTGCTGGATGTGGAGCAGACCGCTGCCCGCGCGGTTCGCCTCGGCCCACATGTCACCGTGGTCAGGATCCCGGACGGTCTGCACGACGTCACCCTGTCTGCCGTGCACGTACGCAGCCAGGCGCTCGATGAGATCGGCCGCTTCATTGAGGCGTATGTGAAGCCCCACAGCGCTGCGCGGGATGGCAACGCTTTGCAGGATGGGTCTGTTGGTGGCGGTCAGCGCACTGATTAGATGGCTATGTGACTGAAATGCCTCATGTAGTCGTTGTCGGCGCCGGCTTCGGAGGCGTATCGGCGACCGACGAGCTAGCCAAAGAAGGCTTCCGGGTTACCCTGCTCGACCAGTACCCGTACAACACCTTCCAGCCGTTGCTCTATCAGGTGGCAACCGGTGGCCTGAACCCTGGTGACGTCACCTACTCGCTGCGTTACTTCGCCGCTAAGCACGACGGTGTACGGTTCCGGGCCGCGGAGGTCGTCGGTATTGATCATGATCAGCGCGAGGTGATCTGTAGCGATGGCGTTCGGATCGGCTTCGACTATTTGATCATCGGCAACGGGATCACGACCAACCACTTCGGCATTCCCGGTGCGTCGGAATACACCATGTCGATGTACACCAGGGGCGAGGCGCTGCGAGTCCGCGACACGATCTTCGGCAGCCTGGAGATCATCGCCGGCAGGTCGGATCCAAACACCAGCGGGTTCACCGTGGTGGTGGTCGGCGGAGGCCCGACCGGGGTAGAAATCGCCGGTCAACTTGCGGAGCTCAAGAACGAGGCCCTTGCGTCGACGTATCCAGAACTCAATCCGGCGCATGTCCACGTGGTCTTGGTAGAGATGACCGAACACCTGCTCGCGCCGTTTGATGACTCGCTGCGTCAGTACGCGTTGAATGAATTGACCAAACGCGGCGTCGATGTTCGGTTGAAGACCGCGATCGCGGAGGTGGAAGCGGATCGGGTGGACTTCAAGGATGGTTCGTCCATGCCGGTCGATCTGGTGATCTGGGCGGCCGGGGTCTCCGGTGATCCGCAGGTCAAGGAGTGGGGATTGCCGATTGGCCGCGGCGGCCGCATCGAGGTCAACGACGACACGCGTGTCGTCGGTGAGGAGCGCATCTTTGCGATCGGCGACGGCAGCGTGATAGTCAACAACCCGCTGCCGCAATTAGCCCAGCCGGCCATCCAAATGGGAAAGTTTGCCGCTCGGCAGATCGCCCGGCTGCATCGAGGACTAGCGACCGAGTCCTTCCATTACCGCGACAAGGGCACCATGGCGACCATCGGTCGTGGCGATGCTGTCCTGGAGGTCCCGCTCGGGCTCAAGCTCAAGGGCGTGCTGGCCTGGCTCGGATGGATTGTGCTGCACCTGTTCTATTTGCTCGGCGGGCGCAACCGCGTACAGACCTTGATCAATCTGGCATCTCGATACGTCGGCCCGCGTCGCTCGAATGCGATCGTGGGCGATGTGCTGGAGACGCCGAAGCTGCGGGCCCTGGACGCCCAGCGGACTCGGCGGGCGTAGTTTCTGCGCCCTGAGCTAGTTGAATTGCGCCCTGAGCCTGTCGAAGGGCCCAAGCTAGTTGGTTTGCGCCCTGAGCTTGTCGAAGGGTGGCCAGGGCCGGAATCGAACCGGCGACCTTTCACTTTTCAGGCGAACGCTACTACCGACTGAGCTACCTGGCCTTTTGATCGGTGTGATGAACTCACCACCGCTTTCGCGACCCCGACGGGACTCGAACCCGCGACCTCCGCCGTGACAGGGCGGCGCGCTAACCAACTGCGCCACGGGGCCTTATGGGCCCAGGGTACGCACCCTTCCGGGCGCCCGCGAAACTATAGCGCAGCACCACGCTGTGGCGGAAAGTCGGATGTGAATGCGAGCCTCGGCTGAGGCAACGCTGGCGAGGCCTGCTCACGCTATGGTTGCTGGTGCTAGTCAGGTCCCCATCGTCTAGTGGCCTAGGACACCGCCCTTTCAAGGCGGCAGCACGGGTTCGAACCCCGTTGGGGACACAGGATCGAACTTGCTTTGGCCAGGGCCGGATACCGCGACCGCACCAAGGCCAAATTGGTGATGCTGCGGAGATCTAGCCACCCACTCGAGTTGATCTTGGGCCCACGAGTGGGATGACTCGAAGCGACAACGCGAGAGCCTGTGCTGCCCTACTTCGGCTCGGTACCGCTCGACAAGATCACCGACAGCGTCTTCTGTCGGTCGCTAGAGCTTCGACGTACCGTCTGCCCACGCCTCCCACTCGGCGTTGGCTTTCCCGATGAGCTCATTGCCTTCTTTGAGCAGTTCGGGATTGTTTTGTTCTAGTGCGTCGGCGATCGTCTCGAACCCGGTGACATTCAGACGCGCACCTTTTACAGCGTGCTCGTGCACCTTCACAACCTCCGGGTCGTTGAGCAGAACAGATTCCGCGCCTTCACGCATCTGCCGAAGCAGCGGCAGGATCTGCGTGCGAATGTGTTCAGCGGCCACCTCATTCGGTGCATGCGACAACTTCAAGGCACGAACAGCTTCGGCCGTTGCTGCGCGGCCTTCCAGCAGTGGGCGGGCCACGACCTCGAGATACATCGATCGCGGAATCGGGGTGGACGATTCCGGTCGCGAGGATGTCCGCGATGACGAGCTGTTGCCGGGTGATGCGGAGTTGCCGGGCAATGACGGCTCCCCGGCGTAGCCGGAGCCCTCCGCTATCAGGGCATGTCGACCGGCAATGACGCCAAGCGATGCGACTACCGCCAACAAGGCTGTGATCATCACGGCGGCTGCACTGCTGCTCACGCCATACGCAAACAGGGCTCGCGGCACAAGTGAGGCAAGCGCAATGACAAGAGTGAACATGAAACCAACTGCCAAGCTGGGCACCAAGATTACGAGGACAAACGCGAGCTCGAGACCGCCTCCTCGAGCGGTATTGAAGATCAAAAACCCGATCACAGCTGTTACGGAGGCCACGGGCGATGCAAGCAATCCGGTGCCTAGGCCTCGAGCTGGCTGAAGCAAGACGAGAGCTGTGGCAGCCGCACCGCCCACGGCGGCCATGAGCCACATGAACATTTCAGCTCGTGCCATCCGCTCAACATCTCCTGCAGCAGGTCCGGTCACGAGGGCAAAAACGATGATCATGAGCGTTCCCATGGTGCCGCCCGCGATCCCGACAATGAGAGTGCCCAGAATTCGAGGTTTGGTTAGGGGCGGCCATGGCGGGTGAAAGTTTCCGACGACCGCCCAATGCGGAGCGTCGGCACCTTCGCGGTGTGGTCGCATCGCGTACCCACTTGCGACCGCCAGCGCAAGGGCCACGAGTGCGGGCCCCGGCGTCAGAACTGTCAGGAGAGCAACACTTACCAGCGACCAGCCGCCCTCATCCCACGCCAGGCTGAGGTTCAGCCCAACCCATAATGCGACCGCAAATAGCAGTCCAACCAAGGCAACGCAGCTAATCCAGCCGCGGCGTGGTGTGCGGAAGCGTGGCACAGCGTCGGCGAATAGCTCGCCCAGTCCTGCCGCGATCAAAGTTGCTCCGCAGAGAGCTAAGGGGGTCACCAAATTCACTGCAAGATGGCTATGCCCGCCGACACCTGCGACGCCGGATCCGGCAAGTGAAGCTGCCAAACCAAATGTCGACCCGATGAGAACGCCGGATGCGACGGGCGCCACGTGGACCACACCTCCGGCGACTCGTTGGACCAGCGACTGGCGCCACAGTCCAAGCCCAACCGTCGAACCAAGAAGCATTCCGACGAGCGTCGCCGGAATTACGAATGCGAGTCCAGGGAGGATTGTCGATACAGCGGCTGTCAACAACGGCAGAGTCAGCCCAGCAAGGAAGGCCGCAGTCAAACCATCGACAAACGTGACCCTTGCGTGGCGTGCCGGGCTCGACACAATCGCAAGACGCTCCGCAGGAGTCGGGTGGTAGGCAATCACCTTGCGCCACCGCGTGCGGGCGGGTGTGGAGACGCGTTGCAGTAAATTCTTCAGCTCAGCAGCGGACTCCGGGCTGCGGGAGGCACCTAGATCAGCGTCGTGTTCTCGAGATCGAAGCAAGGTGCTTGACGCAAGCAGTGTGACCGCGGCGAGCAGCACCGCGCGCCAGACATAGGAGGAAATGGCCGACAGATCGCCGCTGAGAATCCACCACACAAGAGGTAGCGCTAACACAGGCACGACCACCAGCCACATGGAACGGGCCATCCAGGCAAGTGGGACGTCGTGATTCTTCAGGTGCGCTAACTCATGCCGGAGTAGCGGATCGAATGTTGCTGAGTCCCGCCATCGAACAAGGATTGCCGGTGAGAGCGCTATGCGGTACCGGCCCGGGATTCCGTAACTGAATCCATCGCGCAGCGTTGCTGCTGCTCCCATCATGAGCGCAGGCTCATTCGCCAGGCCCGCCTCGCGTGCGAATGCACGAAGTTTCTCGATGGCTGGGGCAAGACGAGAGTCAACGGGGCGCAGACGCCGGCGACGCTCGATGACGCGAGGGACCGCGAGCACCACGCCGAGACTGGCGAGCAGAGTCAAGCAGGCGCCGCCGAGCACGTATACGAACCGGCGAGCTTCAACGCCAGCCGTGCATGCTTGTCTTGCGCGCGCCTGTTCTAGCCAATCCTGATCTCGCAATGAACTTGCGTTTGCATAACACTCCGCCACGCGCTGCGCCCAGTCGTTCCCGACGCCAGTCTCGTTGTGCAGCCAGTTGCCCATGAACAGGCCGGTTGACAGGAGTGCCCCTATGAGTACGAGAAACCGGATCGTGGTTGGTGCCACGAAAGCGCCAACGTTTGGACGACTCCTAAGACTGTCATCGGTGATTTCCCGTTGATGAGCGCTCATGTTGAGTCTTAGTCGGCTACGAGGACGCCGCCAACGACGGAGTCCGCGAGAAGCTCCGCGGTCGCCTCCGGCAGGCCCAAAATCGACGCCCTTTCGTAGGCGATCTCATGTACACGTCGTGCCTGCTCTGGAGTTAGGGCTGGCACGGAATCGACGTCGGCCGCCGGCGATTCAGCGTTCCGTTTGAACAGGCTGCGCACCCATTCACCGGTAGCGGTCTTCGATGCCTCCTTGACAGAATCACTGACGACCGAGATCAGAAAACTCACCACTGGTGCGACGACCGCCAATACGTAGGGGGTCAGCAGCTGTATTTCCAGCCCGAATCCGACCGGCTCGTCACGAGGTCGGGCGGTAAGCAATCGGTCAGGGTTTGCAAAGAATTCTTGTGCCGTGTCGTCGAAGACGAGCAACTCGTCGGGCGCGGCTTGAACAAGTACCACTTCGGCCAGTTCCGTCACCAGAACGCGCTCGCGATCGGGCGATACCTCAACTCGGTCCTGGGTCACCGGAACCCTCCCTGGCAGCTGTCCCGCCGCTCATAATGTGCTTTCGCCCGCGGCGCGGTTGTGTGTTTTAAGGAAGGACGTCCGGCGTAGTCGACAAATACATCGAGAAGCCGAGGGCTGGACTTCTGTGCATGTCATACGGATTGAGGCTGGACCCTGGCCCTAAATGGCGGTTCACGACTAGCCTCGTTGAGAGGTCGGGGTTGGCAAGATGTGGAGACCCGCGTGCGCTACCGATCAGCATTGAGCGACGGTGTTCGGGTGTTCGCCGTGGCGGCGACGAACGGTGTCGTTCGGCATTCAGGCCGATCACGATGAACGGGCTGGTTTGCTCGGATTCGCCACAACGAACACACCGTCAATGAGAAACAGCCCGACGGCACACTGAAGCACGCCTTCTACGAGAGCGATCCTCGGCCGAGGAACCTGGGCGCCATCACTGCGGCCGCCTTGCCGCCGACTGGGAGCTCCTCGCCACCGACCCAGGCGGCCGCCAAGGCGCTAGCCAATCCGTCGTGCGGACCCGATCGTGGTGACGGTTCGGCGAACTTCAGTACGGCGTCGACAACTGACAATGACGAAGACATGGTTATTGTCCGCGGTGACCGGCGGGTCCGCCGACATCTACTTCACCGAGTTCAACCGGCTGTTCAACCACTACTACTTCCGCTCGATCGCGGAACGCTCCACGCCGACCGAGACGCTGCGCGGCCTACATCTGGTCGAAAATGACAGCTGGCTAAAGAAGTATCAACCCGGCACACTGCGCTCGAAGCGGCTCGAATGCTTCGTTCAGATGGCACTGTGAATACCGTTCATCGACACGTAACCCGCTACGTGCAGTCCTAGCTGTCTGCCGCAAGCCGGTCCGCTACAGACCTGGCGGCCGCAGAATCACAGGTAACCAGCTTCCTCTCACAGAGTCACCCGCACCTCAGGATCTTCCCTTCGATGACTAGTGATCATGGTGATGGTGGTGATCATGATGATGGTGGTGATGGCAGCCGCAGTCATGATCATGATCATGGTCGTCATCATTGTAATCATCATCATCGTCATCATGATCATCATCTGAGTTGTCGTCGTCGTCTCGGCACTTTTCATCGTCCTTCTTGGTGCAGCGCTTGTCGTAGCCCGCCAGGATCTGCTCGACGGTCTGGGTGCGCAGCTTCTCGCAGAAGTCCTGCTTCGCCTTGTCCTTGCATTCGGCAACAGCCTTGGCGCCGGTCAGCGTGTAGACCGCCTGGCAGCCCCTGGTCCAGCAGGTGAGAGCCTGGCAGAGGCAGTCCACGAAGTCTTGGACCTGCTCAAAACCGCCCCATACCTTCCCGATCTTCCACTGTGCGACGAGCGCCTCCGCGTACGCCCGCTTGAGATCCAAGGTCGCTGCATCGCCGCCGAGCATCGTGTTGATGTCGTCGACAGCCTTCTTGACCTCAGTCACACGTTGCTTAAGGTTCTCAGGCTCTTTCTTCAACTCGGCAAAGCACTTCTTAGCCTCGTCGATTCGCGACTGATACTTGGTGATCAGTGCGGTGAGCTCCTCGAGCGAAAGTTCCTCGATGTCGTCCAGCGGGAACTCGCAGTCCTTTGCGCAGCACGGATCTTCGTCACGACAGCATTTAAGGCCGTTGAGCACGTCGCGGAAAGCATCGTCCAGACACTTTCGTACGCGCTTCTGCTCAATCTGGCATCCGATCCGCTCGACGAGATGTCGGAGCTGATTCTTGAGATCTTCTACCAGTAGTCGTTGTTCGTGCCGTGCGGTCCGGTAAGCCGTGCGCGTGGTGTCGTAGTCCGTCTTGGCGGTCTTCAGATCCTCAGCGAAGGTCTCGTTATAAGCGGACTTCGCTTTGTCGCCGGCCGCAATGCAGGTGAGGTCGTCGACTCCTTCACACTCGCCCGGGGGAGGAAAAGACGAGCAGTCAGGCTCCTCGGGCGTGGGCTTCTGCTCCGGTGATTGCTGCTGCTCCGGCGATTCGGCTGATGTCTCGGGGTCTGCCATGGTGCTCCTTCCGTCGAAGCGATGCTGGACGGCGGGTGTCACGGGACCGTCGCTCGTCGCGTGCGACGGTGTGGTGACGCGATCCAATGACGATTTCGCCCGTGGCAGGATTTGCAGCCCTCGCGGCGACGGGCATGAGCATTGTCGGATTGCTGAACCGTCGCTTCGCCGCGCATTCGGAGGCGTCTGCCGCCAATCTCCAGGCGTTCCTGGCAACTGCGCTTGAGCTCGAGACGCTGCAAACCGGAGTGAATCCGCTGCTGACGAAGCCGGCAATATCGATCTACTGCTACAAGGTGACCGTTGATCGGGAGACCCGCCCGGGCTGGTCAGCCGTTGCCACAGCGGACGGTCTGCCGCGGATCCCGCTCAAGATGCACCTGCTCGTGGCGTCGTATGCCGACAACGCGGAGGAAGAACTGCGCTGGCTCGGGCTAGCCGCCCAGGTGCTGGAAACAGAGAGTGTCCTGGCCGGCCCGATGCTCGACACGAAAGGCGCCTGGCAGCCAGACGAGACGATCACCATCGTGCCCGACGAGCTGGCGCTCGACTCAGTCAGCGAGGCATTCCAGGCCCTGAGCACGAACTACCGGCTTTCGATGGTCTACATCGCCCGGGTCGTGTGCATTCAGGGTGACCGCCAACCGACGGCCGAACGGGTCGCCACCGTCGCGGCCCGAACGGCTCTGTCTGAGGATGTCACTGCGGACGCGGCCCCATGACCGACATCCTCCAGACTTCCATTGGGCGCGCCGTGGTGTTTCACCGGATGGCGCTGGCCGTCGAGTGTCGTGACGCGCTATCGGATCGGCCGGTGGACAGCCCGATTGTGGTCAGTTACCGCAGGCTTCCGACGCCAACGAATCCGAATCCAACCTGGCGCGAGCTGAGCCGCACCGGCCTCGCCCAGTTCACGCTGCGGCATCGGATTCCCGACGATCCGACACGGCCGCTGCCACAGCTGCAGATCAAGATCGAAGACCCCAGCCGTCGCTACGTACCACGCCGCTTCACGGTGACACCGTGGACGTACGCCCAGGTGAAGGAGCCTGCCGCTTACGTGCCGACTCGCGCGCGACTGCTGCGGCTTTGGCTACGACCAGGGTCGGCGTACCAATTGCCGCAGACCGCCACAGTGATCCGAGGCCGGGTCGCACTCCAGGACGGCAAGCCGGTGCGGTGGGCGCGTATCGAAGGTACGACGCTGTTCAGTGTTGCCGGTTGGGCCCATGCCGACGATCGAGGCGAGTTTGTGCTACCAGTCCTCGATCCAGGCTTCGACCCCGTACGCGAGACCCGGCTGAGCGCCGTTGTGACGCTCCGTGTGGTGGCTGCGAAGAACCCTTCAGCCACTGATTCAAAGGACCGGACAGCTGACCTCATCAGCGAAATCATTCCGCGCTCGTCCAACCCGCCTCTAGACACCGAGCTGGATAATCACGTGCTTCGGGGGGGCGCCGAGCCTCCCGGATACGTCGGCAATATCGCCGCCGCCCGACAGGTGACCGTCCGGATCGGGGCAGCAGTCAACCTGACCCAAGACGTCGAATACGTTCCCACGCCGTGACCAAGGAGGTCCCGCATGCCTGAATACCTCACCCCTGGCGTCTACCTCGAAGAGACGAGCTTCCGGGCCCGCTCGATAGAGGGGGTTGCCACGGCCACGTTTGGCATGGCCGGCATGACCCGCTACGGCCCAGTGCCCTACGTGGCGACCCCACAGGGCAGCGCCGAGGTGGTCATGGTTCCCCAACCGACTCTGGTCACGAGCTTCACCGAGTTCCAGCGGGCTTTCGGGGGGCTAGCCCCGGTCGGCACGGGAACTGACACCGTCAACTATTTGGCCTACGCCGCCCGGGCCTTTTTCGGCAACGGCGGACGCCGACTGTATGTCGCTCGGGTCTTTCCTTTCACCCGCGACGCCAACGGCGTTATCGATGTCGCGACGGACTTCGCGACCCTTCCCTTGCCTGTCGGCGGCAACCCGCCAGCCGTAGCCAGCTGGCGTGCCCGCTGGCCTGGCGCAGCCGGTCGGGAGATCAGTGTCCGTGTGCAATGGGAACGCAGCAAGAACGTCCTCATCGCCCAACCGACTCCACCCGGGGGCAGTCCTCGGCCACCAAGACTTGTCGGCGTTTCCCCAGGCGCCGCGGTCGAACTGTTCGCCGATGTTGCGGCGCTTAACAATGCCAGGAACAGCGCGCCAGCAAACGTGCGCATTGTCGCCGACAATGGCACTGGTGTCCTCGGCTATCGCAACAACGGGGGCGTGGACTTGCCGCCGACAGGCGGAGCAGCGGCCAGCCACATCACCCTTCGGGTGACGGTGCACTGGGGAGATCGCTCCGATGTGTATGCCGGGCTCGAGCTGGATAGCAGCCATCCGCGCTCTATCCAAAAGGTCCTCCAGGCCGCCGATCCGACAGACGACCTCAGTCTCATCTGGTTGGACGTCCCGGTGCCCGCCGGCGGCAACCCACCCGCCCCTAATGCTCTGTTGGCGGCTTTGCTTTCCGCCAGCAACGCGACTTATCTGACCGGTGGCGGGGAGCAGCAGCTGAACGCCGGCGTGATCAAGGGAGAGGCTGCCGACCCTGACGACCCAAAGGTGGCGGCCACTGGCCTCTTCGCGTTGGCTGAGCAGGAAGACATCGCCATCGTGGCCTCACCGAACATTGTGGGACTCGCATCGCCTGCCGAGATCAAGACCGCTACCGACGACCTCATCGAACACTGTGAGGCGCCCAAGGCGTACCGGATCGGCATCATTGACCCGCCGAAGAACTCCTCAATCTCCGAGGTGCGGCAGTTCCGTGCGCAGTTCGACAGCACGTACGCGGCTCTTTACTACCCGTGGGTACAAATCGTTGATCCGACAGCCAAGGTCGACCCGACCGCAGGTCCTGCATTGCTCGAGCTGCCGCCGGCGGGCTTCACAGCCGGTATCTACGCGCGCAGCGATAACGAACGGGGTGTCCACAAAGCGCCGGCCAATGAGGTGGTGCTGGGCATCACAAAGTTCATGCAAAACGTCACCTACGATCGGCAGTCGGTGCTCAACCCCGAAGGCATTAATGCGTTGCGGTTTTTTGAGGGCCGGGCAAACCGGGTGTGGGGCGCTCGCACCATGAGCTCCGACCCGGAGTGGAAATACGTCAACGTCCGGCGCCTCTTCAACTACCTGGAACATTCCATCGACCGTTCCACGCAGTGGGCCGTCTTCGAGCCCAACAACGAGCAGCTCTGGGGCAACGTCCGGCAGAGCATTGAGGACTTCCTGCTCGTCGTCTGGCAATCCGGCGCGCTGATGGGCACCAAGGCCGAGCAAGCCTTCTTCGTTCGCTGCGACCGAACAACGATGACTCAAAACGATCTTGACAATGGCCGGCTGATTTGTCTGATCGGCGTGGCTCCGACTTACCCGGCCGAGTTCGTGATCTTCCGGATCGGCCAATGGACCGCGGACACTCCGCAGAACTGAGGCAGTGATGGCAACCAGGCCCAACCCGTACAGCGCTTTCAACTTCTTGGTGAAACTCGGCAACATCCCGCCGGCAGAGACAGAGATCTTCGGGGGGTTCTCCGATGTCAGCGGCCTGGGCAATGAGGTGAAGTACGCGGAGTATCGCAACGGCAATGACAAGGCCAACCACGTTCGCAAGATCCCGAATGTGAACACCACCGACGACATCACCCTCAAGCGGGGGGTGGTCGGCGACCTCAGATTGTTCAACTGGATCAAGGCGACTCGGGAAGGGACCGGCACGGCGGAGACAGTGACGATCACGCTGCTCGATGAGGCCCGTCAGCCGGTCTGCAGTTGGGTGCTGAAGAACGCACGTCCCAAGAAGCTCGTCGGCCCCACATTGGCCGCAAAGGGCGGCACCGACGTCGCCATGGAGGAACTGCACTTCGTCGCTGAGCAGATTGACTTCGTCTCGTCATGACAGTTGGGCTTCAGCTGGGCCGGCCGGGCATTTACCAAGTGGCGGTACGCGAGCCGGCGCAGCTGACGGCCGTCCGCTTGGATGTCACTGGCTTCGTGGGTGTGGCGCTGCGCGGTCCGGTCAATGTGTCGACGCCGGTGACCAGTTGGGCCGATTTCGAGCGCAGGTTCGGCGGTCTGGAACCCAATGTTTCCGGGCGGGACCGCATGCTGCCGTACGCGGTGCAGGCCTTCTTCGCCCAAGGCGGGCGGCGTGCGTGGGTGGTACGCGTCGCACCCGCCGTCCGCGACGGTGAGCCGAGTGCTGAGAGGGCGACAGCACGATTCCAACTGGGTCCGGAGCCGGGTCGGGAACTTATGGCCGCCGACGAAGGCGCCTGGGGCACCGCTCTCGACATCCGCCTCGCCTTCGCTGTCACGCTTACCCTCACCGCGGATGTGAGGGCGCCCGATCGGTTGCTGATGCCAGCTGGCGGCGAGATCCCGGACGGCTCACTGCTCCGCATCCGGTACGGGACGGTCCGGCGTGGGGTGTTGCGTTGGGCGCACGTGCTGCCCGAACCGAAGTACCGGTTCCGGCTGGTCGGCCTCGGCGAGCCGCTGCCGGAACCACCGGATCAGCGGGAGCCGCCGCCGGAATCCGCAGTCGTCGAGGTCATTACCGGCACCTTGCAGATCACCGATCCGAGCGGACCAGGTCGTATCGAGCGGATCGGTTTGCTCGGGCTACATCCGGATCATCCGCGATTTCCGCCCAAGGTGCTGACTGATCAATCGCTAGTGGTACGTACCGCTGGGGACTGGGAGACGCCCCTGCTCCCCGGCCCGCTGCTCGCCAGCTGGTCCGCAACCCAGCTACATGGCGGCCAAGATCGAAGCGATCAAGTGGACTACGACAGTTTCTTCGACCCAGGCGAGGCCGACGACGATCCGCTTGACGAGGATCCGCACATCGGCGTCGACCTGATGGGCCGGGAGAGCGAGATCGGGCTGCTCTGTGTCCCCGACCTCACCTGGCGCAGCCAGCCGATTCCACAACCCGCCCCAGATGCGCCCGCGATCCGCTTCATCTGGCGCCGCGAGTGTTTCTGTGCTGCTGAACAACCCGAGCCGGAGCCCATCCCGGTGCCCACGCCGATGTCTTCGATGCTCGACGGCCGCGACGAGACGGACTTGGCCAAGATCATCGAACGGCAGCAACGAGTGGTGCAGGTCGCAGATCTGAGGCGCCGCTTCGTCACCCTGCTGGACGTACCTACGGGCCTGCCCACTGCCCGGATCACCGACTGGCGCGCCGTCTTCGATTCCAGCTTCACCGCTGCCTACCACCCGTGGCTGGGTGTGCCGCATCCAGACCGTGGAGCAGGTCTTGCCGTCATGGTGCCGCCCTCGGCCTTCGCGGCGGGCATCATCGCGGACCGGGAACGACGTCTTGGCTTGTCGCGCGGCCCTGCCAACCAACTCGCGTTAGGTGCGGTGGTCGCCGAGGACTCGGTGAGCGACGCGCTGGCCGACCAACTCCACCTGCTCTCGATCAACGTCTTCGGGGCGGAGCGCGACGGCTTCCGGCTCAGCGCCGCTCGTACGCTGTCCTCCGACCCGGACTATCGCCAGCTCAGTGTGCGGCGGTTGATGACCATGTTGGCGATCTCCCTGCAGCGCTACGGTGAGGGGCTGCTGGTCTTCGAACCGAACAGCTTCGAACTCCGTGCTCGGCTGACCAACGCAATCACCGAGCTGCTGCGCGATCTGCATCGCCGCGGCGCCTTCAGCGGGGTGACCGAGGAGCAGTCGTTCTTCGTCCGCTGTGACGACGCGACAAACCCGCCACAGTCCCAGGCGCTCGGCCGATTGGTCGCCGAAATCGGGGTGGCACCGGCCGCTCCCCTGGAGTATTTGATCTTGCGAATTGCTTCCGACGGTGAAGGCGGCCTACTGATCAACGAGCAAGCGCGTACCTCGGAGACCGCCATTGGTGAGCGTGGGGAGGTGGGCTTTGTCTGAGACGGTCAACCTGCTGCAGACTTTCAAGTTCAAGATCACGTTGACGCGCAGCGCCGCGAGTGGTGGGGAAAATGCGACTCTGGGGGATGGTTCGTTTGCTGAATGCAGCGGCCTGCAACTCGAGGCGGACGTCAAGGATTATCTGGAGGGCGGCCGCAACGACGGCGTGGTGCGGCGTGTTGGTCGGGTCAAGCTGGTGCCGCTGGTGCTGAAGCGAGGTATGTTCTCCCCGGGCCCGAGGGACCCGGCTAACACAGCCCTATGGGACTGGCTGACGTCGATGGTGAGCGGCACCGAGGTCCGGCGCTACAACGGTGAAATCGCGCTGTTCAACCCGGACATGACGGTAACCCACGCGACCTGGACTTTCGAACGTGGGCTGCCGATCAAGGTGATGGGACCGACGCTGAATGCCAAGACCGGTGACATCGCCATCGAGGAGCTGCACATCGCCCATGAGGGGCTGAGGCTGAAGGCCGGCGCATGATCAAGAAGCTTGAGAAAGCGTTCCTGATTCGGCTGACCAAGAGCAAGGACGGCGGCAAAAACGCGCAGACCACTGTCAAGCCGGCTGAGGATGGCACCGTCGAGGTCCAATTCAATCCCACATCGCTGCGCGTCACCTACGCCAACAACATCGACCAGGGCGGGGCGACTACGCTCGATCAGCGACGGCAGAACCCCTCCGCTCAGTCGGCGACGCTGAACTTCGACTTGGAGTTCGATACGGCTGAAGAGAGCGACGGGCAAGGCCCGGTGGATGTCAGGACCCGAACTGCGAGCATTCGTCAATTCGCCGAACCGTCCTCCGAGGCGCCGAAGGAGCCGCCACCGCTGCTGAAGTTTCTGTGGGGCAGCTTCTCCTTTGTAGGAATCGTCAGCCAGCTGGTCGAGGAAATAGACCTGTTTTCCCCTGAGGGGCGGCCGCTGCGGGCGAAGGCGTCCGTGACGATGAAGGAGGTACGTCTCGACCTGGAGGCAGAAACGGTCGGGAAGGCGACGCGTACCAGCGACAATGCGACGCCGGCTGGGAAACCCAATCGCAGCAGCGGCGCGCCAGGGTCGCCACCCGCCCGCAATCCTGATCGGGCGGCGCCCGCCCAGTCGGGCGAGAGTCTGCAGCAGCTGTTGGCTCGCCTGGGCGCGGATCCTGCGGCCTGGCGGGCTGCGATGTCTGGACTGGGCAGCCCGTTGTCGCTCCCGGCCGGGGCCCAGGTGCAACTCGCGGCAGGGGCATCGGCGGAGCTCGGAGTGGGTGCGACGGCCGGTTTCGCGGCGGGGGCCGCCTTACAGGATCCGGCGGCTCTCGCTGGTGCCGTGGGGGTGAGCGACGGGCTCGGGGACGCCGGGGTTGTCGGTGGGGTTGCAGGTGCGGGTGCTGCTGCCGGCGGTGGGATCTCGGCGGTTGCCGAGGTGACGGCCACTGGAGCGGGCCCGAGCGCCGCAGGTTTCGTGCTGGCCGAGGGCGGCGGTGTGGTCGCAGCGACGCGTACGGTCATCGCGGCGCAAGCACAGGCGTCGATCGCCAGCGCTCGTGCGGCCTTCGAAGTGCCCGCCGCAGGCATCGCAGTGCAAGCCCGTGGCCGCGAAGTGGAGACCGTGGATCCGCGTACTCAAAGCTTCGGGCGTGGCATCCCGTTGCGGCCTCGCCCCAAGATCATCGACCCCTGAGTCTGTGCTGATTTCAGCGACGGCCGAGCGACGGCGCGGTGACGCGTAACGGCAACCATCGAGGTACAGCAAGCCCGATTGGTTGAGGGGGAGCGATGAGCGTGCACGTCGACGAGATCCAGACCCACGTCGTACCGACGCCGACGGCGGGTGGAGATCAAAAGACCGGCGATCAGCAGCGGCGCGGGGCGGCGGCGGAAGCGTGGACCGAGCACTCTCGCCTGGTCGGACGCGACCGATGCCGTACCGCGGCCCACGACTTCGATGACTGATCCTCCGCACGCAATCGCCGCGCCCGTTTTTACGGTTGCCGGGGAACGCAACGGCGACTTGGCGCGGGACTGCATACGACTGGAGATCAGCGAAGGCACCGACGGTCTTCGCACTATGAAGGCCGACTTCGTCGCCGTTGGGGACGACGCTACCGGCCCGCAGTCCAAGATCAACTACCTCGATGGTCGGACGGTCGACTTCGGCACCAAGATCAGCGTTGCCGTCGGTCCCGACAGCAACCAGCATGTCGTCTTCGACGGCGTGATCTCCGGTTTGGAGGCCGCTTACGGCGACGGCACGCCTCCAATCGTTCTGGTGTACGCCGAGGACGCGCTGATGCGACTACGCATGACCCGGCGAATGCGTACCTATAAGAACGTCACTGACGGCGACCTCGCCCGGCAAATCGCCGACGCGCACGGCTTGCAATCCGAGGTCAGTGCCGATGGCCCTCGCTTCGATGTTGTGCAGCAGGTCAATCAGAGCGACCTCGCGTTCCTGCGGGAACGAGCTCGGCGTATCCAGGCTGAGCTGTGGTGCGAGGATCGGACGCTGCATCTCAGCACCCGGGATCGCCGCACCGGGACCAGATTGCAGCTGGTGAAAGGTGGCGATCTGCTGTCGGTCCGGCTGCTTGCGGACCTGGCACATCAGCGCAGCGAGGTGCTGGTCTCGGGGTACGACGCGGCAGCCGCGAGCGTCATCGACGAGCGAGTCGGCAATGAGGCAATCGCCGCTGAGGTAGGTCAAGGACGGACCGGACCGCAGCTGGTAGCGACCGCGCTCGGGACCAGCCAAGCGATTCGGTTCCGTGAAGTCGCGCAATCTGGTGAACAGGCTCGCGCCTGGGCAACCGCTGAGATGCTGCGCCGGGCGAGGGCGTTCGTCACAGTGGATGGACTGACCCGCGGCACTCCGGACATGGTCGTGGGCAGCCTCGTGGAGCTGCAGGATGTTGGCCGGCCGTTCGAGGGCGGTGGCTACTACGTCACCCACATCTGCCACACGTACGACCTTGGCGCCGGATTGCGTACCCGCTTTGAGGCCGAGCGCGGCACCGTGAACACGGTGAACTGATGGACTACCCGCGTGACGGTTCAGCCCCCGGCCTCCATGGGGTCTATCCCGCTTTCGTCACCCGGTTGGTCGATCCGCCGCGGCAGGGTCAGGTCGAGGTGCGCTTTCCCAGCCTGGGCCGGGATGGCAACACCGACGTGCGCGCCTGGGCGACGTTGTGTTCTCCGTACGCCGACAGCGGCCACGGCCTGCAGATCCTTCCGGAAGTGGACTCTCAGGTCTTGGTGGTGTTCGGGGCGGGCCAGATCGAGGACCCGTACATCATCGGTGCCTGCTGGAACGGCAAGGCCGCACCACCGGAGCAAGCGACCCAACCCAACAACCTGCGGCTCCTTAAGTCGCGCGCCAACAGCACCTTGACATTCGACGACAGTGCTGGCTCAGAGAAGGTGACGATCACTATGGAGTCGGGCCACAAGATCGAGTTGGACAACCAGGCCCAGCAGGTCGTGATCCAGCACGCCATGGGGCCGGTGATCACGCTCACCGCGGGCGGTGAAATCAAGATGCAGTCCACCACGGTCGACATCACTGCCGCTTCGGTCAGCGTGCACGCCGCGACCTCGAGCTTCGATGGCATCGTCAACTGCACGACGCTCAACGCGTCGGTGGGCATCACCTCGCCGCTGTACAGCCCGGGTGTTGGGAATCTGTGGTGACTGCCGACTTCGTACTGCGCGCGCCCTGGTATGTGCGGGAGCGGAAGAAGTTCGATTTGCGCGACCCTCGGGCATGCCGGCCGGCGATTCAGAAGTACGGCGACCCGAGTTTCGCGACCAGGATTCTGGCTGACCCGCGCGACTCATTGGCCTTCCGGACCGAGGACCGGTGGAGCTATCCAGTACCGATCACGCCCACGAACGCGCATGGTCGGGAGCGCTTTGCGACGTACAAGCTGCACGTCACCCACCTGCGGAAGCTCTTCCAGCCCACCCACGACCGCTTCTACACCGTGGTGATGGAGGTCTTTTGTAACCAGCCTGGACTCCCGCGGGCCGGCCGCCGCGACGATCTGGAGGTTCGCTTCGTCATGCGCCGGCGGAAAGCGACTCTGCTTGGCGATCCAGGAAAGATTCGGCGACTAGCCCGGGATCTGATTGCTGAGCGGGCGAAGGACCGTGGCTACACCTGGACCAAATGCACGTCGCGCGACAGCCCTGAGCTGTACCTAGCCGAGCAGTTCTGGAACCGGCAATTCGCGGAGGACCACGGTCAGCAGCTGGCGGAAGTCGATGTCAAATACGAAACCGAAGCCTGGATGGTGAACGCGGACGGGGGTCTGTGGAGGCCGCTTGGTGCACCTGCACCGGCAGGGGAACTCAAGCGCCACGAAGAAGAGTTTCCGATGTGGCGGCTGCCCGACAATGCAGCTCTTTGTGAAGCGGGGAAGAGCCGTTCGGTGTGGTTCGGCGTCGTGCCCACCTTCTCGGCCGAGCACTGGATCGGTCCTGGCGAGAAGAAGCCGGTGCTCACGAAGCTTGATGATCATGAGATCTACGAGCTGGTGTGCTTCGTGCGACAACCGCCGAAACCGGGCAAGGAAAAGTGCCCGCCCAGGATATGTTGGAGCGCTCCCACCCGCGCCTTTCGGCTAGCGGCACCGATGGACCCTGACGGCACCAAGAACCACTCCGTCACCATCACGACCCCCGACTTGCGCCGGCTCGCTGCCAGCGCTGGCCAGCAGCTCGGGCCAGGCGGCGCCCGCATCGTTACACCGCCGGGATCTGGATTGTCACCGCCACCGTTCGCCGACCTCGCCAAGGCCAGCAACAAGACCCCTGAGCCGGGCGGTGGTGTCTGCTTTTTCGCGATCGAGCTGTTCTTCATCGTCGCGCTGTTCTTGTTCATGCTGTTCTTGCCGATCGTCGTGTTCTTGTTTCAGCTGTGGTGGATGCTCGCCTTGAAGTTCTGCCTGCCACCGTCCATAGCTATGCAGGCGCTGATCCAGTTCATAGCGGACGGTAAGGATCTGCCGGACGTCGGCGCCAACGAAAGGGAGGCGATTGACAAAGCGATCCCGATGTCCGGAGCCGCGGACCTGCTGAAGAACCACCCGGAGTTTGCCCAGCCGGCCGGGGGGAAGTCAGCATTCGTCGACTTGGTCAATGCAATGGATCCCGACCAGGCCGCGGTGGATCCCAAGCCGCCGAAGCCCGCCTCGATGCCGGCCGACCCGCTCTGCCCGCCGGCGGTGCCGTGACCGTGCCGCGGGGGCTTCATCCATCGGTGCAAATTGAGGACGACCCGGCAAGCGCTCGAACAAGAACAAGAGCATTTCAATAACTGCTCATCACTCGCTAGTCGAAAACCCCAGCCGAACCGGACACCGAACAGCGTCAGAGATCTTCAGCCGACTTGATGATCTTGTCCGTGAAGTCCTTGGGCGGAATGGTGCGGATCAGCGACTCAGGATCGTAGCCGAGCTCCACGATGCGCCGCAGCCGCAACACCTCGGGTTGGATGCTGCTAAGCACAGCCGTCTGTAGCTCTGATTCGCGCCGGTATACACCGAGCTTGTCGAATAGGTAGCCGAGGTCCTCACGGAGAATAGTGGCGTCGTCGCCGCCGAGCGGATCGCCACGGCCGGGCGTTTCGCGGACGGGAACTAGGGTGGACGTCCGCTTGCCCGTCTTCGGGATATCCGTCCACAGCAGGTAGCGGTCGACGAGGCCGAAGAGGTGCAGCAATTCATGTCCGAGTACGCCCGCTTTGGTGATGTGCGCCGGTGGGATGCTCATTACGCCACCGTCGCACATCGGATCTGTGACGGAGGTGGGGATCTGCGGATCAGGTTGCTCAAGTGTGCAGCCGGGATAAGTGACCGGCACGCCAGTGCTGACCTTGCGAACTGTGATGAGCCAGAAGTTCCGGTCACGAGGCGCAGAGGCGTCGATAAGGGTGAACTCCGGTACGACGGTAAAGCTGCGGCCCGCGAAGACGCCCTCAAGCTGCTTCTTCCATATAAGGTCGATGCCCGCCTGCACGGCCGACCGCAGCTCAGCGAAGCGGCCCTTCATGGCCGGGTCCTCGAACCGGACGTGGAATCGGATGTGGAACGCAATCGCCCGGGCGGTTACCACGACGGTGACGGGGGCGAGGTTCAGCTTCGACCAGTACTGCTCCTCTCGCTCAGTCCTGGCCTTCTGAGCCAGGTCCGGAGCGTCGAGGGCCATGCGGTCGGCCAGCACGCGTAGGCGGTCAGCCTCGGTTTCGAGTTGTCTTCCCTGCAGCCGATCTAGCAGCGGCTCAAGCACTTTGAGCCGGGCTTTGGCCCATGCGACCGTCGTCCGGTCCTGCGGCGAGCGCGGCATCACCGGCTGTCGCTGCACCGCAGTCACGCCTGCGGCTTTCACGGCTGGCGGCACGACTCGTATCTGCGTCTGCGCCGCCACGGCGTCTGCATCGCGCTCTAGCGGATCATCGAGAGACCCCACCGTGAGCTTGGGCTGGAGGCCCGCCAGGCGAGTCCGGCCGAGGAAGTAGGCCGCTCGGAAGCGGTCCTCACCGACGATGAGCCGGATCTCATCGGCCGACTCAGCCTCCGCAACGTAGCCACGACCTGACTGCTGGATCGGGCCCGAGCAGGCGTCCGGATCCAAGCCTTGCTCGAACTGTCGGCGGTATGTGCGGTCCCTTCCTGCAGTCGAACGGATGTGCTCGTACAACTGATCGCCAAGGATCTCGGGGAAGCCTTCGCTGATGAGCTGACGATTCCGGCGCAGATCAGCGAACTCCTGGCTCACATACACGTGCATGAGCTCGTGGCAGAGCGACTCGACCGCCTTCCAGCGGGCGTCGCAGGCGTCCATCGAACGCTTGTACTGGAGGTTGATCGTGACCTCGGCGCTCTCAGGGCCGTGCTCGGTAAAGCTTTGCCAAGAAAGGATCGTGTTTAACGCCGTCTCCACGGAGGCGTCGCCGAGCAGCATGTCGATGATGTCGGCGAAGACCGCCTCGTCGCCAGGGCACCGCGGGTCGTAGTGAACCTTGTCTAGTAGGCCAGCTTTGGCAGATCTGGAGCGTGCCCGGTTGTCGAGATACTTGCGCTTGGTCTCCGGTGGGATTGCGCCCGGCGCAGTGCTGGGCCTCAGGTGGGCCGAGTATTGCCACGATTGCTGGAAGAGCCGCGTGCTGCTGTGGCCGATCCAAGGGGCGAAGAAGCGGAGCGCCTCGGCCTGCACCAGGTCGGCCAGCGGTCTGATCTGGGTGACGTCATGCACCTCCGTGCCAGGCGCCCTGGCCGCGGATACCACTTTGGTCAGATGGTCGCGCAGAAGCGGTGGGAGCTCGGAGCGCAGCATCGGCTCGTCGAGTTTGTGATCCTTCCTGTCTGCTGGGCACGCCGACGAGTGGGTCTCCCCTGCGGCAGCCGTTGGGTTGTAGAGCTCGTCCAGCAGGTTCTGGGCGTCCTTCTCCGGTTCCTTGAGCTTCGAAGTGAGTGTGAGCTCGAGCCAGCCGCTGGCTCGCATCGCCTCCACGGCAAACTCCCGCCAGTTCACTCCTAGTGGGTCCAGGATGACTGCCTGGGCAGCGTGGTTGATCAGGAGCAGGGCGGCCCGCTCGAGGTCCAGACCGGGCTGCGGATTGTCGGCGAGAAGATCGAGAGCAAAGACAAGCCACCGGCGCTTGGAGCTCGTGAGGGCGGCGACGGCGGCGCGTACGTCGAGGGCGGGCTTGCCGGTGAGTGCGGTGTAGCGGCGCTCGATCTCTTGCTGATGCTGCGCAGGCGAATCTTGGCCGACGACGTTGCCATAGTTGATCGAAATCTTGGCGCCGCCGATCTGATGCACCGCTCTGTCAACGCCGCGTGGCGCCGCCGCCTGCTGAACCACGTGGGTCAGCTCATGGGCCAGTAGCTGACGGCCGGTTGGAGTCGCCGGGTCATACTGGTTCGACGCGAACGCGATGTGATGGCCGTGCGTGAAGGCACGCGCCGCGATGGTGTCGGCGCTCGCCGCCGCAGCCGCATCGGTATGGATGCGCACGTGGCTGAAGTCATGGCCGAAAAGCGGCTCCATAGATGCCCGGATTTCGTCGCTGAGTGCTTCGCCTGACGACGCCAAGCCCCGGTCGACGGCGGATGTGTCGAGGGACCCGCTCCGGACCGTCGAGTCGCACGCTGGTGCGGGTCGTCCGGTGCGAAGCATCGAAGCAACTGGAGGGAACAGGCCAACCTGATGCGCCGGTTGACGCGTAACCAGGTCGCTGGCGGCGTCCGCCTCGTGTTCGTGGGCATCGGTAGGGTCACTGACCGCGCATTTGCGTTGCACGCTGAAGGCTAGGGCATGCCACAGCGAACCGGCCTTCGATGCGCGGTTTGCCATTCCCGCGATCTCCGGCCTTGCGCGCTCGGCTTCAGGAACGGTGACCACGGGTCCTATGGCCTGGTCCGAAGTTTGCAACGATCCACCTCGGGTTTGGTCCGTTCGTCGACCTGTAATTTTTACTGGGGCGCCGTCACCGCAACGTTTCCTTATTGGAGGTGCGGGCTCACGGCGTCACGGCGACGGGCCAGTGACGGCGGCAGATCACCATCAACTACATGACCACCGACGTCGTCGACGAGTGGGTGGGCAAGGGCCCACGGTTCCCATTCCGTCCTGACACCAACGGCGCGATGACTCCCATTAGCGGCATGGATCTCATCCGCCAGTCCATCTCGATCATCCTCGACACCGAGCCCGGCGAACGGATCATGCTGCCCAGCTTCGGATGCGGCTTGCGCCGCTACCTGATGGAGCCGAACTCACTGTCCACCCGGACCGCGATGGCGGAGGACATCACCGCGGCGTTGCGGTTGTGGGAGCCGAGGATCCGGCTCGTCAACGTTGCCGTGACACCCGGCGAGGACCCTTCGTTGGTGTGGATCGACATCGCGTACGAGCGTGCGGCGGACCGGCGACCGGACAACCTCGTCTTCCCCTTCTACTTGAAGTAGGTCGCCGATGGCGTTGATCTCTCCCGTCCTGGACAACCGCAGCTACGAGCAGCTGCGCGACGAGCTCATCGGCCGGATCCCGGTCTACACCAAGGAGTGGACCGACCACAACGAGTCGGACCCGGGCATCGCGCTGCTTGAGCTTTTCGCCCATCTCGGTGAGTCACTGCTCTACCGCTTCAATCAGATCCCCGAGACCACCAAGATCGAATTCCTCCGACTGCTGAACGTCCGGCCGCGCCCACCGCAGCCGGCGCGCGCCCTGCTAGCCACCAGCACCGAGTTGCGGACCGGCGCCCAGGTACTCAAGGGCACCGAGGCGAGGGCCGGAGCGGTCTCCTTCGAGACCGACGACGAGGTCTACGTCTGGCCGCTCGAGGTGATCGCTGCCGGCAAGACGCCTGACGATACGACCAAGCTGACCAAGCAGGATAAAGAGAGCCGCGCCGACGCCCTGGCCCGGGCCAAGGTCAAGGAGAAGGACGCTCAGTTCTACCGCACCACCGTCGTTTCGGCAGACCCATTGGCCCCTGACGCGGTCTCGCTCGACGTCAGCAAACAGGTCGACGGCTGCTTGTGGATCGCGCTGCTCTCCAAGCCCACCACTGATGTCTCGGAGCTGGCTGGGCGCACGATCTTTGTCGGCGTCGCGTTCGACGAGACCATCGAGCGGCCCTTCGTCCTCGAGCCGCTGGACGCCGATGAAGTACGGCGCTACGGCAGCGAGAACCTCACCCGCGACCCGCCAGCCATGAGCTGGCAGCTGTGGAACGGACCGGACGCCACCGGCCCTGCCTTCACCAAGCTCACCGTGATTCACGACACCACACGAGGCCTCCTTACCTCCGGAGTCGTCAAAGTTGTGCTACCTGTCACGCTGCCGCCTCTTACCAAGCCCGCCGACGGCGTACGCGGCTCCCCACCGCAGCTCGACGACGCCGCCCTCGCAAATCGAGTCATAGCTTGGATCCAGGTGTCTCGCCCGCGTACAGATCCGCCCCAGTTGGGCGACGCCATCCGTCTGGTTCGGTGGGTTGGGGTGAACGCGGTGCAGGCGACACAGGCGCGTACGGCCACCGCCGAGTTGCTCGGATCCGGCAACGGCGACACGGAACAGACCTATCCGCTCAGCCACCGCCCGGTGCTTACCGAGACGGTTGTTCTTGAAGTGGAAGAGGCCGCAGGTTGGGTGCGGTGGACCGAGGTGGAGAACTTTGTTGCGACCGAGCCCAATGATCACCACTACACAGTTGATCTCAATGCCGGAACGGTAACTTTTGGCGGCTTCCGCGTACCCCAAATCGGCGAGCGGATTCGCGTTCTGAAATACCGGTACGGCGGAGGCGCAGCTGGCAACGTCGACGCCAAGTCGATCAACGCGCTGTCTGGAACCGGCGGCGTGGAGGTGATGAACGTGCTCAAAGCTGTCGGCGGGGCAGATGAGGCCAACCTCACCGACGCGTTGGACCAGATACCGGCAATCGTGCACCGGCACGACAGGGCGGTGATCGCTGCCGACTTCGAGCAGCTCGCCGGCGAAGTCAACGGGGTGGTGCGCGCCAACACCATTCCTCGGATGCATCCCGATAATCCGCGCACCGAGGCAGCGGGCGTCGTCAGCGTTGTGGTGTTCGGACCGGGCGACGCCGTGACGGCTGCCGCACCTCTGCCGGATCTCGGCTTGTTGACTCGGGTCGCTCGCTATCTCGATGCCCGGCGGCTGGTGACGACGGAGCTCTACGTCATCCCGCCCGAGTACGTCGAGATCGCGATCTCTGTCGGCGTGCAGGTCCGCGAGGGTTACCAGGCTGATGCCGTACGCCGCTGGGCCGAGCAGATAGTGCGGCAATATCTTGCGCCCCTGCCGACCGGCGGCCCCGACGGCGCGGGTTGGCCGCTCGGACGCGCCATCCGGCGGGCTGAGCTGGAGGCCGTCGCCGTTCAAGTCGAGGGGGTCGAGTACCTACAGGACCTGCTCCTCGGCCGGGTAACCGCGACCGGCATCGTCGAGCAGAGCCTGATCGAGCTCGAGAGATGGCAGGTGCCGGCCGTCACGAGTCTCACCGTCTCGCTCGGCGATCCCCTTGATCTCGGCGTGACGGAGACACCCGAAGCGCCCCCTGGGGTGCCCGTACCGCTCCCGGTCGAGGTGTGCTGATGCCCCTCACCCGCGCGAGCGCAGTCGTCGCCCACCCGGCTCAATGGCTGCACTGTGCCCACGATCGCACCGCTCTGCTGCCAGGCGGCGGTGTCCAACTGAACTGGGAGGACGCGTCCGCCGACGGCAATCGGCACGGGACAAGCTCAACACTGAGTGGCGAGCCGGCTGGGCTGGTCTTCGACCAGTGGTGCGTCGGATATCGGTCCCATCCGGCGATGGGCGCTGTCGTTGCGCTTCCGCCCGGAGTCAGCTCGGCGTCGGCCTGCCCGCGAATGTACCGGCGTCCGCGCGGCCTGGCGGTAGATGCGGCCCGCCGGCTCTACATCACCGACCCGGGGGCCCGCGACGTCATCGTGGTCGAGCTGGATCCGCGGCGCGTGCTGCGACGGATTGGCCTTGGTCCAGCGCGCCCCGTGGATGCGGCCGCACATTGCGGCCGGGTGCTGGTGCTGACGGTGGGGCTGGCGGCATTGTTCTGGCTGGAGGGTCGACGTAGCCCGCGGCCGGGCCCGGAGCTTGTCCCGCCGCGCTGCCCGCCCGGATTACAACCGGCCCGCATCGCCGCTGGACCGCTAGTGCTGTGGACTGGCGGCGGAAGGGCGGTGGTAGCCCGGCCGGACGGGGCCATCGAACTCGAGCTGGGCGAACTCGAGCTGGGCGCAGCGACCGACCTCGACGTCGGTCCTGACGGGGTGCTGGTGATCGCTCGGTCGCCGGGGCTCTCGTTCCAGCGGTTCCGGCCCGATTCGGCGGGTTGGGTGGAGCTCGAGCCGGTCGGCGCGCCCGGTTACGACGGCGGCGCGATCGCGCACACCCCGGCAGGACGGATCGTCTACACGACGCGTACCGGCACGGCGACAACCACCGGAGCGCAGAGCAGGCATGAGTCCGAAGGCTCCGTCACGAGCTATCGGCTGGACAGCGGCAGCTACCGCACGCGATGGGGGCGGATCTTCCTCGACGCGTGCCTGCCGCCACGCACCAGCGTCGGCGTACGGTTCCTCAGCAGCGACTCCGACATGGTGCCGGACCCCATCGAGCCGGCTCCGCCCGACCGGCCCTTGTTGATTGGTGCTGCGGTACGGCAGAGACTCCGTCCCGATGACTATCCGCCACTCCCGTCGGAAGCGGCGCTCGATGCAGATCCGCCGCTGGGCGCGGTCTTCCGGCGGCCGAACGGCCCAGAGTATGGCTCGCAAACCGCTCAGGAAGACGCATACCAGACCTACGAGGCGCCGGTGCAGGCGCCGCCGGGTCGCTATCTGTGGTTCCAGCTCGAGCTCAACGGCACCGACCAGATCAGCCCCAAGGTACGTGCCGTACGCGTCGAACGACCCGGCCATCAGCTGCTCAACAGCCTGCCGCTGGCCTGGTCCCGGGCCGACGCCGACGCCGACTTCCTGCAGCGTTATCTGGCACCGGCCGAGGGACTGCTGCACGAGCTGGACTGGCGCTCCGCCCAGCGGGCTGTGCTGTTGGACCCGACAGCCACGCCAGCCGACAAGCTCGACTGGCTGGCCAGCTTCGCCGGGCTGGTGCTCGATCGCCGCTGGACCGAGACCGCGCACCGCACCCTGATCGCAGAGGCGTACTGGCTTTTCGCACGGCGCGGCACCAAGAAAGCGCTGCTTCGGCTACTGGCCATCTACCTCGGCCGCCCAGCCCAGCTCATTGAGCAGTGGCAGCTGCGGGGACTCGGTGGCACGGTATTGGGCACTCACCCCGATGGGCCCATCACACCGCGGGTAGGTGGATCGGCCCGTGAGACCGGCACCCTGGGACGGTTCACGATTGGCGGCCGACAACCGGACTCCGACTCCTACCGGGAGGCGGCGCATCGCTGCACCGTCTTGGTGCCCGGGACGCTGACGACTGAGCAGCGAGCCGTTGTGAAAGACCTGCTGGAGGTCCACCGCCCCGCGCACGTCAGCATCCAGCTCTGCGAGCTGGGAGCCGGGATGCGGGTCGGTGTGCAGCTGCGTGTCGCTCTGTCCTCCTTTGTCGGCCCGGCCGCGCACTGGCAGTCGGCCGTGGTCGGCGATTCCAGCCTCGGCCTGGACCGGATTGTCGGCACCGGTGCCACCGCCATCGGATTCAGCGTTGGCGACGCGCGCGTTGGAGCGAGGAGGGTCCGGTGACCGACCTGATCATCCGGCGCATGCATGCTGAAGTCGCCGGTCCGGAGCCCTCCAATCACGAGCGAGTCGACCGTCTGCAGCGGCGGGTTGCTGAGCGCACCCTCGACGATCGGCGGGCCGGTCTACACGGGCTGTCCGGCGACTGGTGCGTGCGCCGCCTGGATATCGACTTGCGGCTGGATGCGTTCGAGCCGGACGCCAGCGCAGCCGAACGCTGGGCCGACTTGATCGCCGAATCGGTCCGGACACTGATTCCCGACGGCTCGCGAGTGATCTATTACCCGAACCGAGGCCGCGCGCTGGCCGAACTTGCCCAATACTTGACCCTTGGTCGCTCTGATCGCGCATGGGCCTGGCGGCAGCTGGGACTACTCGCGGAACCGGACGCGGACCCAGAGGTCAACCCCCGCAGTGCTCTCCTGGCAGCGTTGTGCCGGGAGCCGCAACTGGCGGTTAGTGCTGTCGTGCACGTCGTACGCGAAGCGGGGTTCTCGCACCTGGATGGCCTGCTCGGCGAGGCGGGTTGGGTCGCATTGGCAGAAATACTAACCGCGGAGCTGCCGCGAGTGAGCGAGCTGCGCGAACCAGAGCTGGCGCTGAACGAGCTGAACGAGCCAGAGTCGCCGCAGATGAGCAAACCCACTCGGGCCTCGGCCGTGGTGGCTCATTCGACGTTCGCAGACGCCTGTTTGGCAAGCGCGTCTCAACCGTCGCCCGGCGTGCTCGCCGCCTGGGCGATCATGATCACCGCCGAAGTCGAGCCTGGTCGGCCGCAACTTGCCAGCGACGTTGCGGTCGAGCTGGTACGCAGACTGCGGACGGAAAATCGTGCGACATCCACCAGGCCAATGCCATCCTCGTTGGCAGCCGAAGCCGGCCATGCCGAAACCCAACAGGCGCTGATCCGGCAAGCATCCCAATTAGGTAATGATCATGAGAGCACTTCCCGGCTGCCAAAGATCCACGGCGCCGCGATTGGCCGACCTAATTCAACGCCCAGACTGCCAGATTCGGAGCCGCCGGCTCCGGCAAGCTCGACAGCGGCCATTCCGTCTCAAGGGGCAACAACGACCGGTGATACCGGTGACGTCGCCGAACCGAGCATTCCGGTCGATGCCGAAAACCTAGCCGGTACGGAGACGGCATGGGCCGGGCTGCTCTTCTTGATCAATACCGCCGAGGCGGCCGGAATCCCCGACGCTATAGATGAGGACCGGCGGCTGGTCGACCGTCCGCTGCGCTGGGTACTCCATCAGCTTGCGCAGCGGCTCGTTCCGATCTCCGGGATGGATCCGGCCGCACTCGCGGTAGCAGGCCTACCGCCTGACGTGGAAGCCCTCGCCGACGCAGGACCCACAGACAGCGAGGACATCGCACTCGCCGAACATGCCGGGCAGTGGGCCGACGTCACTCGGGACGTGCTCCGGCAAGCGCAGCGCGGCGACGACGCGGCAACAACGACGGTGTGGAGTCTCGCCCGTCGCCCCGGACGAATTGTCGCCGATCCGGGTTGGCTGGAGGTGCACCTAGACCTGGACACGGTCGACATCGCCGTCCGGCGCGCTGGGCTGGACCTGGACCCCGGCTGGGTCAGTTGGCTGGGCACGGTTGTGAGGTTCCGTTATGTCTGAGCCGATCGCCGTACTGGACCGCTCCCCAGTCGAAGCCGCCAGCTGCGCGCTGACCGCCCAGGCGGCAGCATTGGCCCACCGGCTCGCGGAGGTGATCTCTGCGAACTGCACGCCGGAATCCGGCGCTCTGCAGGCCGCCGAATTCCTCAACACCTGGGCCGATGCCGAAACCGAAGGGTCGGATCTTACGCTTCCGATCACGCTCCAGAGGCTGGTCTGGCGGCTGGGACTCAGCCCACTGGAGATCGAACTGATCGTGCTGGCGGGGCTTGCCGACGAACATCAGGGAATCGCCGCTACGTTCCGCAGTCTGCATCCGACAGGGGAGCCGTGGCCGACGCTCGGTCTGGCCGCACTCCTGCTCGGTGGCCATCAACGGCTTCGCGACGTGGTCGCCGAGGGCCGGGCCTTCCACTCCGGACTGCTCCGCGCATCGGCAACCGGACCTTTCTTCGAGCGTTCCTTGTTGCTGATCGACGGCATGTGGCAGGCATTGCACGGCTACGACGCCTGGCCCGAAAGCCTGCCGCAGCCGGGCATCGGCCCGTTACCGTACGGCCTTGGTGGCTGGCTTCAGGAAGCTCAGCCGCGGCGGGCCGTCGCTGCCATTAGGACCCATGAGCCGACGCTGGTGCTCGTGACAAGCGACGATGAGGCCGTTGGCATGACGCGCTGCGCCGCACTCGCGTACGCGGCAGGTCACCGGCTCCTCGCCGCGCGAGCCGATCCGGCCGACCCGACCCAATTGGCCCTGCTCGGCCTCCATGCGACGGTACGCGGCGCGGTGCCAGTTGCCGTGGTCAATCAGGCGACGGAACGTCATCCGCAGCCGATCTCGCTCGGCTCCATTGCCAGCACTCTGCTGGTCTGCGGCCCGCCGGGCGTGGTACTGCCAGCTGCAGATAGGCCGGTGGTCTGGCTGCCCGCTGGCGCTACCAGCACCGCCGACCAGCGTGCGGCATGGCACGACGCCATCCCAGATCTCGCAGTCGAGGCAGCCGACGCTCTCGTCGCAAGACACCGGCTGGATCCAGCGATCACTGCCCAGCTGGCATTGGATTTACGCAGCCTCGAGTCGCCGCCATCTCGCTCCGACATCTCTGCACTGATCCGGATCAGGCTCGCCGCAACGCTCCCGGCCGGTGTCGAACTGATCACCCCGGACGTACCCTGGAGCGACATTGTGCTCCCCGACGAGGGCGCCAGTCAGCTTTCCGATGCCGTCGCTCGATTGGACCACCAGGTTCGAGTGCTCGACGGATGGGGTTTACGCCGCCGGGCGCATGCCCTGCACGGCGCCCGACTGCTGCTGTGCGGACCCCCGGGAACGGGCAAGTCGCTTGCTGCCCGCGCGGTCGCGACTGCGGCAGATACTGATCTGCTCGTGGTCGATGTATCGCGAATCGTTTCCAAATGGCTGGGTGAGACCGAGAAGAATCTCAGCGCAGCGTTCGACGCGGCCGAGCGTACCCAGGCCGTGCTGATGCTCGACGAAGCTGACGCGCTCTTCGGCACCCGGACGGAGATCTCGGATGCGCATGACCGCTACGCCAACTTAGAGACCGCCTATCTGCTAGCGAGACTGGACCGCTTCGAGGGCCTGGCCATCCTGACCACCAACATGCGGGCCAACATCGATCCCGCGTTCCTGCGCAGGATCGATTACGTCGTCGACTTCCAGCTGCCCGACCGGCATCAGCGACGTGAGCTGTGGCGTCGACATCTGCCGCCCGAACCGCTCGCCGACGATATCGATGTCGAGGCCCTTGCCGGGCTCTACCCGGTACCCGGGGCGTGGATACGCAACGTCAGCGTCGCCGGCGCCTTCACCGCCGCCGCCAATGGCGGAGTTATCACACAGCAGCACCTCGTCAATGCGATGCGTCGCGAGTACGCAAAGGCTTCGCTCCCGTTCCCCGGCGTGCCACCAAGGAGACGACCATGAACCGGCTAGCTGACCACAGCGTCCAGCCGAACGGTTGCGACTGCGATAACTGTCGTAGCGGCGACCTGCCCTCCAATCCGTTCCTGGCCCCGCGCGTGACGCATGGGATGCTGCTCGGTGAAGATGACTTCGCGACCGTGATCGGCTACCCGCGCGGCAAGCACCAGCTGCATCAAGCGTGGCTCCATGGCAGCGGCGTGGTCTGGGGATATCCGGTACGCAATGCGGGGCTATACGAACTCAAGGTCGGCCCCGGACTGGCGATCGACGGCATCGGCCGGGAACTGCTTCTCACCGCACATCGAACCCTGGATCTGCGCGAGCTGCGGGACAAAGCGATCAAGGACGGCACCCTGGAGAAGGCCGGTGCCGACTGCCAAACAATCACTATCAACGCCTGCGTGGTAGCCGAATTCGAGGGCTGCCGGACTGCGCCGGTGCCGACGCTCGCAGATCCCTGCGACGTAAACCGCACCCATGACGACTACTCACGGGTGATCGAGCAGGCGCATATCAGTGCGCGTCTGGGGCTCTGCCCACAGCGCCCGACTGGCCGGTACCACCGGGTTCGGGTGCTCCTGGGACTGGACCATGTCCGCCCTCACGACGAGCCTGGCAAGTGGGCGCTCCAGGCCCGCGAGGCGGTACTCAAAGCATCCGACCCGGCACGTGAGTTGGAGCACCAGCTCAGGGAGATGGCCTGCCTGGACGGCATGGACCTGCACCCCATCTCCGAGGATGAGCACGCGTACGGCTGGTTCCCGTACGAGGAAGAGGACGCCGCGGTTGTCCTTGCAGAGATCGACATCACCCTGCACAGCCGCGACGACTGCTGGGAGTTCGAGGACGAACCCGTGGTACGACCCTGCGTCCGAACGACATTGCTGCCGACCGATGTGATCACATCGCTGACCGCCGGCCTTGCGCCGGAACTGCTCGGCTCACCGACGGCCGTGCCGCTGGGCCCGCAGGTGCACGCGCAGCTGGTCCTTTTGGACGACGATCGTAAGAAGCTCACCATCCCTGTCACAGCCAGCCTGGTGCCTGGAACAGTTCCTGGCACCGTCGAAGTCACCACCTTGGACCCCCAGGACAGCAACCGCTGGGTAGTGGAGGACATCCACGACACCTCCTATGACGCTTCCGAGCCGGCGATCGTGGTCAGGTTGGCCTACTCGCTCTTCGAGCGCCCGCCGACTGCATTGGTCCGTGTCCGGGTACGCGGCACAGGCAGCAAGCCAGTAATGGGCGACGACCCCCTCCTTCCATTGGCGGGGGTTAGCGGCTGGATATCCGATGACGCAGAAGCCGGCCACGACGCCGTTTGCACGTTCAGCAACTACTTCGTGCCCTCGAACGGCACCGGGCCTCCGCCTCGACCGGAACCGGTCAACAAATCCGACCACACCGCAGAGGAGGTCGCGGAATGACCAAGGACTGCGGGTGCGGCGAGCAGGGTGCCAGCGCCAAGACCACCAAGGCGGCAAAGCACACCGAGACCCAGATATCGGCAAGCAAGGGCGCCGAGCAGCAGTCGACACCCGGCAATGCGGCCAGTGTCAGCGTCGGCGGTGTCAGTGTCAGGGGCCCAATCGTCCGGCTGCACGCAGCGGACGGGCTGTTTCTCAGGGCCGAGCACCTGGAGGCTATGCAGGACTACGCCTACGCACTCAGTACTGCGGTTGGCGTCGCGGTCGGCACCGGGGTGGTCTATGGCTTCGAGTTCGGTTTGCAGGACGACGCCCTGATTGCAACCGAAGGATTAGCTTTAACGTCCACCGGCCAACCACTGCAGTCGAACGCCACGCTGACGCTGCCGCTCGACACCGAGCATCTACCGACCCTTGGTCAGGATGAGTTCTGGTTGGTCGTTATCGAGCCGGCGACGGAGGCATCGGGCAGCGAGAACGCGTACGGCACGGTCTGCGCAGACCCCTGCGAAGGAATCGGCAGTATCAAGCCATGGCTCACGTCGCTGGTCACCATGCGGCTGATCGTCGCCACCATCCCGGGCCTCAGCACCATCGACCCCCACAAGCGCCGGAGCTGGCTTGCTTCGCAATATTTCGAACAGGAGCGGCGAGCAGCTAATCCCTGGGTAGTGCCGCGGAAAGCAGGCGATGGTGTGCCGCCATTGCTGAGCTTTCCGTGGGCCCAGGGCGGCATCCCGCCCGATCCCAAGGCGGTGCCGATCGGTGTGCTGCAGAAGATCGACGGGAACTTCGTTCTCGACACATGGACCGCGCGACGCGAGGTGAGCGGTCCGCCGGGAGTGGTGCGCTGGGCGGGCCACTTGGCGATGCGTCCGTGGTCAGTCTTCCTGGCTCAGGTGCTGCAGTTCCAAGATCAGCTGCGAGGGAGCGGAATTCAACCGGGCACGATCACCAAGGAGCTCCTGGTAGACCCTCGAGAACAGATCTGGAAGCAGTTCTTCGCGTCACACCCGACCACCAGCTCGGTGGGACGGCTACATGCGATTCAGGAGCTGGCCACCCAGCTCGAGGCAGCCCCCGAGCCGTATCTGCTGCAAGAGGAAGGAACGACACTGCCCGCGCTGGGTTTCGATGAGCTTCCTCCCGCCGGCTACCTGGCCCCGATCCTTGATGGCGATGCCGGACTCGCTCAGGTCGACCGGCTCTTCGCCGGCACGGCGGTGAAACTCAGGTTCTGCGACGTACGTGCCGACTATGTGGCCGGTGCGGTGCAGGCGGCCCAGCACCTCGATCGAATCCCGCTGGACCCCCAGAGTTTCCCGCGTCCCGAGGTCGACATTTTGGTACCCAGCGTCTCTGCCGACTTGGCTTCCCTGAAAACCGACTCTTACGGATGGGTCGCCTTCGTACGCCACAGCCCAATTTCCTGTGATCATGATGCTGAGCCGGAGACCGAGCTAGTGGAGGTCTATCGCGTCCTAGCGGAGCTCGATCAAGGCTTGCAGCAGTTGAGAAACGGCGACTTAGGCACTCACTTGCAGCTCCTCGACATCACCTACCCCAAAGGTCAGCCGGACTTGCCGGCAGGCATCAACAGGCCAACCGAGCTTGACCAGCTTCGGATGTTTGGCGTAGCTGCAATCGCCGCCGATACGGCCACCGAATCTCTGGCGAAGCTGCGCGCGGACGAGATTGTCAAGAGATGGCAGCTCAAAGATGAGAATGGCCAGTTGCTCCAAGTGACGCCGGTCACCAATGCGGACCTAGCAAACCTAATCGTCGTCATCGGCATAATCCCGATTTCATGATCAAGTCGGACGATTGGCCCCAGCGCCCCGATATGCCAAGTGAACCGAGAGTCGGCGTCTGCTTTTTGCGTATTGAGCAGCAGCAGGAGTATGTGCTGATCACCGTCACGATCGACCGGGACATCGAAGACAGCAGCTCTACCCAGCCCAATGAAACAACCCGATACGCCAACCGAGCCGATGCGCTAGCGGCGGTGGAAAGGTTCCTGGAGTCATTTCCGTGAGGCGCGTGTATCTCGGAAAGGTTCCGGCCCGTCCTATTAGTGCCGAGCAGAGGATGGCGGTCCGTGTCCTACCGACTCGAGGAGCAGCGATGGCCCAAGAGCCTGGATGCATTCAGAGCCCGACATCGGCCTGCGACGAGGCGGAACCAAACGCGTTCGTTCATCTACTCGCCGGACCATATGTGACCTACGGAGATGAACGGCGAATCGTGCCCGAGGGCAGCAAGCGATTACTGGCATTCGTTGCGCTGCGCCGGGGCCGCGTGGAGCGACCGTACGCGGCAGGCGCACTGTGGCCATTCGGCGACGATCTGCGTGCTGCGGGGAATCTGCGGTCCGCGCTCTGGCGCCTGCGTCGGGCTGGCGTCGATGTGATCGAGGCGGATAAGTGGTCACTCGCTCTGGCGCCTGGCACCGTCGTCGATGTCCATCAGTTAGCGGGGTGGGCCACCCGGCTGATTCATCGCGTCGCCGAGCCCGAGGACCTAGCCCTGCAACATCTGCCGGAGGACGCCTGCAATCTGCTGCCGGGTTGGTATGACGAATGGGTGGTGCTGGAGCGCGAGCGAGTGCGACAGCGGGTGTTGCACGGGCTGGAGGCGCTGGCCGGGCTGTTGGCCGAGCAGGGCCGCTATGCCGAAGCCGTCGAGGCTGCGCTGCGAGCCGTTGCCGATGAGCCGCTGCGGGAGACTGCGCAACGGGCCCTGTTGTCGGTCTACCTAGCGCAGGGCAACACCGTTGAGGCGCAGACTGCGTACGCCAAGTTCGCAAGCCTGTTGCGGCGTGAGCTCGGTGTCGAGCCGTCGCGACAAATCACCGCTCTGATCGGCAGTCATCCCCGCGCGAGCAGTGGCGCCGTCCTGCTCAGGGCTTGAGGGTCGCGCACCGATCCAAGACGCGCCGCTAGCTGCCGCGCGCGTACCGGAACCGAGGCCTGCGCATGGACCAGTCGGGCAAGCCGCTCAGAGGGATCGAGGCCAAGCTCGGTGCGCAAGAGCCGCCGATATGCCGCGAAGGCCCGGCGCGCTTCGCAGAGGTTGCCTTCGCCGAGATGGGCAGTGATCAGTGCCGATTGCGAGCTGTCTCGGAGTGGGTCGGTGGTGACCGCAACCAGAGCCGCGTCAATTGACTCGGCGCAGCGACCGGATCGGCGCAACGCGACAGCGATGGCATCGATCGCATCGAGCATGATCGTACGAACTCTCTCCCGCTCCATCGAGACCCAGTCCTCGTACCAGCCCGGCAATAGGTCAAGGGCCTCCACGGCCGAGGGCAGCATCTCCAGATCGGTGGCGTCGGATTCGCCGGTGGCCAGCCGGCGTGCGCGCCCGCAGAGCAGGTCGATGTCGTTTGCTACGCGTGGGTCCAGCCTGAGCAATCCGCCCTCGTCGATGATCACCTGAATTCCGGCACAACGTAGCCGCCATGACGCCGAGCGCAGATTGCCCGCTGCGCGCCTCGGCTCGACCGTCGGCCAGAGTAACTCGGCGGCCATTCGCCGGCTTATCTGCTGGCGAATGGCCAAAAGCACGAGCAGCCGCTTGCTGCCCTCTGGCACCGTATGACGATCACCGTCGATCGTTACGTACGGCCCATTCAGCAGGTGCAAGGCACATTCAGACTTATCCACAAGTGACCCCCAGCGAATCACCCCCGCCGCGTGCATCGACGGTATTAAGTCGGCGTCACTGGGTTGTCACTGTGACGTCTCTTGATGTGCGAGGGTGTTGTCAGGTGCTCAGTCGGTTGCCATAGATGCCGTGATCGGTCCCCCGTACGAACACGTACAGGTCGTCTTCGCCGACCCTGGCGGCGGCCGGCCCGGAGAGCGTAAGTCCGCCCCCCGGAACCTCGCTCCAGCCACTCCAGGTCGACCGATGAAGCTTGTTCTGGTAGATGCGGTCATCGGTCCCTCGCACAAACACGTACAGGTCGCGGTGATCATCATCCTCAATTGCAGCAGCGGCAGGCGCTGAGGGTGTCAGTCCGCCGCCCGGAACCTCGCTCCATCCGCTCCACGTCGACCCGTGGCGCTTGTTTTGGTAGATGCGGTCATCGGTTCCGCGCACAAACACATACAGGTCGTTGCCGAACTTCGCGGCGGCAAGCGCTGAGGGTGTCAGTCCGCCGCCCGGAACCTCGCTCCATCCGCTCCACGTCGACCCGTGGCGCTTGTTTTGATAGATGCGGTCATCGGTTCCGCGCACAAACACATACAGGTCGTTGCCGAATTTGACGGCAGCGGGGCCTGAGGGTGTCAGTCCGCCGCCAGGGAGCTCGCTCCATCCGCTCCAGGTCGACCCGTGGCGCCGGTTTTGGAAGATACCGTCACCGAATCCGCGCACGAACACGTACAGGTCGTTGCCGAATTTCACCGCGGCCGGCTCTGAGGGCGTCAATCCGCCGCCCGGGACCCCGCTCCATCCGCTCCACGTCGCCCCGTGGCGCCTGTTTTGGTGGATGCCATCGTCGGTGCCTCGTACGAATACCTCCACGTCGGCGCCGAACCCCACGGCAGCCGGTCCCGAGGGCGTCTTCCCTCCGGGACTTATTTCGCGCCATCCTGTCCACTTCGCCATTGCGCTGATGCCTCCTATTCCCTCCATAATGGGCTTTATAGGCTCGATTTGATGCCTACGTAGAATAGGACAGCTGCATTGGCCCCAAAATACATCGAATTTGGGGGGCTTGGATCATGCTACGGACTTTCGTTCAATAAGCGTAACGCGGTGGAACTTTCGCTGGCCTTACCTGCTGCAGTGGTTGCTTAAGATTGCGGCCAATAGCTTAGAGAATGACTCGGAACTCATATCAGCTTTTTCTCATGAACCCAGCTGAACAATGCTTTAGATCTTTGGCTCGCGTTAATGCATCTTCCCAGCAGTGCCCATGCATAGTTCTTCGCCATAACGTTCGCTAGTCCGGGCGGGATGGCAAATTGATCGCTTCACGCCAGGATCGTTAGCAGCTCGCGGAGATCAGTGATTTGGTAATCAGGAACGCAGTCGTGGTAGACCTTTTTGCCCTGGTCCGAGTCGAACATCACGGTCCTTAGCCCGGCCTCTTGCGCCCCGAAGATGTCCCGATGCATGTCGTTTCCGACATACATCGCATGCTCGGCTGCCACCTTCATCCCGTCGAGCGCGAACTGGAAGAGCCGCCGGTCCGGTTTTCGGTAGCCGTGGTCGCCGGAAACGATGATCGGATCGAAGTAGCCAAGCAGGCCGACCCGATGTAGTTCCGCTCGTGCGTAGGCGGTCTGCGCATCGGTGACGACTGCCAGTGGATATCGCTCGCGCAGCTCATCGAGCACCTCCCGAACGTAGGGATACAGGCCCAGCCGGCGCCGCGAGATGCCGCGCGACATCTCGGTCAGGAACAGCGGCATCTGTTCGAGCTTGGCGGCCGGTAAACCGTGGCTGAATTCTGTCTGGTTTTCCTCGATGATGCGGCGCCAGATGGCTAAGCCGTCGAATTCGGGATATTTCTCGGGACTGCCGCGCTGCTGCTCCGCCATGATTTCGAAGTACAACTCCCTGACCTGATCCCGGCACAGGTCGATGCCCTGGTAGGTAAGGAAATGCGCGGCGGCGCGGAAGATCTCCTCCATGCCGTCCTCGGTCCAGATCCTGACCAGGGTGCCGTTCACATCGAAGGCGACCGCTCGGATATCCATGTCCGCATCTTGCCCCGAAGCCGTCAATTGTGGACCGCTCCCCCCGGGCGGGGAAGGTAAACGATTCGCCTGCTCAGGCGGCCAGGGCCAGTGTGCTCGACCGGTCGAGATCGGCGTCTGGGAAAGACCGGAGCAGCACTTTCGCCTCGCCGACGAGTCGTCCGGCATAGCTGTGGTCGATGTAGTCGTTCCGGGCGATCCGCAGCAGGTTCAGCGCCATGTAGTACGGCACGCGCGCGGCAACGGACTCCAACATGCCCTCGGGATCGGCAAAGTGACGGCTGTATTGCCGCAGGAAATGCGCGATGAACGGTTCCGCCCGATCCCTGCCAGCGCCAGAGCGCATGAACGCGTGCTGCAGTTCACCGGCGACCCGGCCCACGTCAAACATCCGGTCTCCGCGCTTCATCCGCTCCAGGTCGATAGCCGCCACGTCCAAACCATCGCCGAACAAGAAGTTGGCTGGCGTCGCATCGCCATGCAGCCAGACCTGCCCGTCCTGCCACATCTCCGGCCAATCACACCAGCGGTCACGCAGCTGGCATAATTCATCAGTTTCGTCCGCCGTAATGCGCTGGCTCCTCCTGAGTCTGCCAGTGACCTTGTCGAAATACCTGCAGTCGGGATCGAAATCGGACCACTCCCCGTTGGCCGTCCGGTCATGCTGCGTAGCGAGGAAGTAAGCGAGTGCCTTCAACCGCCAGTAGAGATGCGCGTCGTCTCCGTGCTGTGTGGATCGCGCAATCGCGTGGCTGAACTCCTCGCCCGCGTAGTATTCGACCGCCAGTACGCCGTTGATGTCACGATCGAATCCCAGCGGGCGGACTACGTGGTGCGGGGAGCCAATCAGGTCATAACTGCGTAAGGTCTTCAGCCCCTCGAACTCCTGGCGTGCCATCCAGACCGCCCTATCTCGGTCCGGCCAGAATCGCGTGCCGTAGAACTTGCAAATGATCTTGGTGCCGCTCTGCTTCTCCTCGTACGCGTAAACCTCGTTACTGCCGGACAGCCGGAAGGCGCGGAAGGCCGGCCGAGATTCGCGGACTCCCAGCACCTCGCGGATCATCGTGCGCAGGAAGTCGTGCAGTGGGTCCTCACCTGCGACGTAGCCGACATACGTTCCGTTCATCCGAATCCTTCCTGTTCCCGCGGCCGCTCCTGATACGGAGCTGTTGGCCCCCGACGCTGATACGCAATGGCGTCGGCGGTATTCATCGACGGGGCCATTGCCGAACGGACAGCCGCGAGGCCGTACTTCCTCAGCGAGGAATCAATGGCAGCGTCGACATCGGTGTGGATGGCGCGCCAAACCTCGGCATCGACATCGGGTGTTGCCTGAATGCAGATCGTGATGTCATCCAGTGCGGTCGGGCGGTAGGACGGCCGATGGCCCCGTGTTCGGTGCGGCTGCGGCGGCGTACTCATCTTCCAGGCCCTTCCTCTTGCGGCTCTGGAACGAGTGTCTAGGGCGGCGCTGGGATTTCTGCTGGACTGGTCGCTGGACAAGTCAGAGAACTCAGTCCAGCAGAGTGCTCAGAATTGCGATGAGTAGCGGGTGCCGAGCGGAGCTCTATCTCACCGGCCCAAAATTGCTGGGAGCGCCAGCGCGAGGGCATGCTCACCATCGAGCATCATCATGCCGAGCCGCTCGAAATCATCGAACAGTTCCCGCACTTCCCCGACTTCGACGTCAAGGCCCAGCTCGTCGTGGACGGCTGCGGCGCTCCGTGGCCGCTCAGTGCAGGCAACGTAGACTTCCGCAGCCTTGCCCCTGAAGGTGTAGCTCCGTTTGCGTTCCGGCCATCGCCCGTCATAGATCTGCAGGAGTTCCGGAGCGTACCAATAAGTCAGCTCGGGCTGCGTCTCCTGCCACGCCCTTCGCCATCGCTCGATTGCCTGGTGTAGGTCGTCGTACGCGTTGTCGGGTAGGGCATCCTTCAGCTCGTAGTCGAAGAAGTAGGCCGCCTTGGTCAGATCGATTCCTGCGGGATAGACATAGCGGTAGCTGCGTTCGGGGGCCTTGAGCCGGAATCGATCGTCCGGCAACTCGGTAAACATGGGACTAAACCGCTCGAGCCAGATGCGCCCGTCCGTGTCGGGAGGTTGCAGGTGCGCCAACTTCGGAACAAGTGCCGCCTGTTGGGCATAGTCCTGGACGGTTTCCCCAGGAATGCCCCAGAGGATGTTCCAGCCAACGTCAATGCCGTAGTAGCCCGCCCAGCGGAGCAAGTTGATGTTCTGGGCAGCCGTGACTCCCTTGCGCATGTGCGCCAGCACGGGTGTGCTTAGTGATTCCAGCCCAGGCTGAAGATGCGTAACCCCACCCTTGGCAAGCAGCTGAAGCTGAGCGCGGGTGAGATTGCTCTTCACTTCGTAGAAGAATTGATAGTCGGCGCCACTTTGAATAATTGCCGGAAAAAGTTCGAGCAGATAACGCACTTCGAGAATATTATCGACAGCTGCGAAACGAAAGCTGCCATTTTTGTACGCCAAAGTTGCGAGTTCTTCGATTACGCGGTCAGCGCTTTTCGCCCGAAATTGCATCGTTGTGCCATTCAGCCCACAAAAGACACAATGATGCTTTTCGCCCCACCAACATCCACGAGATGTCTCCAGCGGAATCCAGGTACGCCGCCGAGCCGCTCTCGACAGCAGTCCCAGTCGCTCGGCTCGGTCGAAGTAGTCGTCGTAGTCGGGCACGGGAGATGCGTCCAGGCCGCCGACCGGGGCCGGCGGCGTGGCGGTCAGCGCGCCACTGAGCCGAGACACCACTCCGGGGATTGGGCCAGGGTCCTCGCCCGCAGCTAGCGCGGATAGCAGACGCGGAAAGGTTTCGTCGGCTTCACCGACCACCGCGACATCAATACAGTCCACCGACCGCACGAATTCCAGCGCCATGTCACCATCGAAATTGGCTCCGCCGAAAACCGTCACCAGCCTCGGATGTCGGGTCTTCAACCGTCGTGCCAGGGCGAACGAGGCCGCGTTCTGCTGAAAGCTGGAGGTGAATCCAACGACGTCGGTACGTTGCCAATCGATGAGGTTCACCATCGCGTCCAAGAACTTGGGTACGTCTTGGCTGCGTACTGCCAGTAACCAGGCCCGAACCGCACTTGGCGATGGCCCTAAATAGTCAAGGGCATCCGCAAACTGATCCAGAAGGGCCCCATCCGGATCGGGTGCCGCATCACCGAAAGCCTCGACCGAGAAGAGCCAATCCCCGATAAGACACCCGCGGTGATCCGCGAGCTTACGGTAATCGTCTACGCCTAGCTGCGCAGCGAACTCCAGGTTGGCATGGACGGCGCGAGTCGGAAAACCGTGGCCGTTGGCAATCGAGGTCAGCAATCCCAGCTGAATTGATGGCCGGTCCGCGTCCATGAACGGCATGGACACCAGAACTGTCGAAAGCGTTGGAGTGACTGAGGGAGCAACGGTCCCGCGTTTCGCTATTCCTTGGTCTCGTGGAGCGGCGCCGCTGCTCACGAGACTTTGCCAGGGCGCAGTGCCTTAGAGACTTTCCCAGGTCCCGTACCCGATGCTCCATCTTCAATCGTAATTTCGACGGTGCTGCCCACTTTGATGTGCACCTTTGTTCCGGTTGACGCATCACCGGTTGTGTCCGAGAAATCGCTGCCGTCGAACGGAATCGAGTACGCCTCCCAGGCGGTGTCGCTGATGTATTTATATGGAATGGTTCCGTAGCCGGCTCCGTAGGGCGATTCGCTTGCCCAGCCAATACCCCAACTGTTTCTCACAATGAAGTTCCCACCGCCAGGGCTATTGGGGGACTTTTGATAGCCCACGGCGACTAGCGCGTGCCCCCCATTCTGTGGCTCGTTGCCGATCCGCATGGTGATGCGACCCGAGCGTCGCACCTCGTTGGACCGATACCAGCTGTTGTACACGGGGACAGAGAACGAGACCGGCCGACCTTTCGCAAGGTGCGCCTGGTAGGCGGCCACACTGCGCGCTGCAACAGCGACTGTCTCGAGCCGGTACTCCAGGCCGTTTGATCTCGCAGCGGGTGGCAGTATTCCTTGATCATCACAGGAACCGGTCGGGTCGTACAGCCAGATGGATTCAAGGCACTGGCCGCGGTCGCGCAAAGCAGTGACGGCGTTGGCTTGCCAGGTGCCGCAGGCCTTAGGAGCGCCGTCTATGAGCTTGATTTCGTAGTACAAATGCTGCTCGGAGAGGCCCCGAGGAACCCCATATCGATTAAGAACGTACTCATTTAGCGCGGTAAGTGCGAACGCTACACATGTTGGGCGGCCACCCTGATTACGGATCGGCGACATAAATGGAATGAGGTTGACCGATTCCGACAGCCCTCCGGCCTCTGCAGCGAAGACTGCTGAGTCGCCAGCAAGGGCCGTGGTCTCGGCTGCCGTGAGGATTTCCGCGCCCGGCTTTCTTACCCCGCGGCCAAGATCATCTGCCGGCGCAGCCTGGCTGAGAAGCGCAACACGCTCTGGAACCCCAGCCTTCGCCTTCTCCAGCAGTGAATTGAATGCAGGCTTATCCAGGCCGAGCTCACTCCTCAGCCTTTTTCGGGTACCTTTTACGGCCGAGGCGGCTACCAGCTGCTCGCAGTCCTCAAAGCCCAATCCGGCCAGCGTGCCTGTAGGAGGTTCGGAGAGACCCACGGGGGTGGGTGGGGCCGCGACGGATAGCAGGTCGGGTGGGACCTCCAAGGTTCGCAGGGGGAGACCTCCGAACCCGGACACTCTCGCCACACCCACGGTCTGGTCGACGTAATCGGGCATTCTTCCTCCCATATGCTGCGGATACGGCGATCTAATCGAGTGGCCGAAGGAAGTTAGCAATCACCTGTTGTCGGGCGGCGGAAGTGCGCCGCGGCCAAAATCTGTCGTGTCGGCGGGTTGGTCGAGCTCTTGACGGGCCTCGGGAGAGAGTCGGTCACGGGCAGCCAAATAGAGTTGCCGGGCCTCCTCGAGGTCGACCTGAAGTTGTTCGCTGAGCGATTGCAGACCCTCCTGGGTTGCGCCGACCGGTACAACTTGCTCAGCCGTCGTGATCCCTACGTCTTTCATTCTGGAGACCTTTTCGGGTGTCCAGCCCGGGATGGAATCCAAGGGAGTGGTCACATGCTCTCCTTCGCTCCTAGCAGGCAATAACGTGCACGACCTCGATGACCGATTTCGTCAGGTGGTGTGAAGGTCCTACAAGTTTGCGCCCCCGCAGCTCGAGCTTCCTCTATCCCCTCGAACACGTCAAGGGCGTCACAACACCCGTTAAAAGGCCACGCTGTAGCCGCGAAATTTCATGAAACGGCGACCGATGGCGCGAAATAAAAGCATATGCCAGATATGTATGTCTTGGCCGCGGACTCTCAATGCATCGAGCCGAACTTTGAAACAATGAGACTTTATGTCGAACTCATTGGAATAAGCCGACGTGCACTGATCTCTCTGCACTTGCGCACCGCGGCTTAAAGGCGCCCGCGGACAGTCTCGTACAGCCGGCATAGCTCGAGCAATCGCGTCCTTTGCATGGCGTGGCATCATGCAGCAGGCGTCAATCGTTCTGGAGTTCCCAGCAGATCCTCGACATCACCGCATCGTGGATTCCTCGTGCGCTAATGCTGCCAATTTCGCGCGAACCGCGTCCGCCTCGGGACGGCCCAGTCGGTTGAAGATCGAGATGGCGTGTTTCCAGGCAGCACGAGCCAGTTCTACCTGGCCGGCCGCCGAATGCATTTCGCCGAGCAGCATGAACTCGTCGGCTTCGTTGTATCGATGGCCGAACTCCTTGTAAAGCTGGATCGCCTCCTGGCAGCAGCAAACAGCTTGCTCGTCGTGGCCGAGCTGGTAGTGAGCACGGGCGATGCTATCCAGAGTGTCTGGCTGGTCGTATCTCGCGCCGATTTCCCGCTGAAGCTCGAGAGCCCGCTGGCAGATGTCCAGGGCGAGGGCATGTTCGCCCAGCCGGTAATGGAACCAACCCACTGCATTCAGCGCTCGAGCTTCGCCTGAGCGATGCCCGTCCTGGGCAAAAAGCTGAAGAGCTTGCTCTGCATGGTGAAGGGCCTCCCGATACTCGCACTGGCGGTCAAAGACCCATGTCATGGTGCGATGCGCGTGTGCCATGCCGGTGCTATCACCGAGCTGCTCATACAGCTGCAGAGCTCGAAAAAGGTGCAGTCTGGCGTCGCCGTACCGCTCCATCCCGGTATAGGCATAGCCCAAGCCGGCATGACTAACAGCTTGCGGACGGATCTCAGCCAGCTGCTCGGCCGCCCGAACGCCGGCCTCTTGGACTGTGGCCCATTCGTGCCAGTTGCCATGGCGGAGGAACTGTGTCAGCGTCCAGGCCATCCGCCATGCGTAGGCGTAGAATCCGTCGGCAGCTGCCTGAGTTGTGGCGGTCACCATAGCTGCACGCTCGGCGGCGAACCAGATGAGCGCGTCTCGAAGATGCCGAAAGCTTTCAACGCCTACGCCAGGCAATGCCGGGTCGAGTTCGATCGGGTCGTCGCGGAAGGTAGTCAGTAGCTGGTCGGCGTGAAAGGCCGTGTGAAGATAATGATCCAGCAGCCTAAGCTTCCCAGATCGTCGGTCGCCGTCGCTGTCGATGCTCAGCGCGAGTTCCATGGCGTACGCCCGCAGCAAGTCGTGCAGAATGAACCGCCCCGGGACCCTTTCCATGATCAGGTTCGCTCGGGCCAGTTGGCTCAATAGTGGTCGAATCTCGGCAACGGGCCCGCCCGCCAGACTGGCTACTGCCGCTGTCGAGACGTCGGGACCCGGTGTGAGCGCCAGCTGCCGGAAAAGCCGAGCCACCGGTCTGGCTAGGCCCTGGTATGACCACGAGAACACCGTCCGAACGTCTATCGCCTGTTCCCCTCCTTCGAACGGGTCGAGCGTCCCGCGCGCCGCCTCCAACTCATCAGCCAGTTGGTTCAGTGAGAACCATGGATTGATGCTGGCCCGCGCTGCGACGACAGACAGGGCGAGGGGTAATCGGCCACAGGCCTGGATGATGGTGTCAACTGCCGCCGGCTCGGCGTCGACGCGCGCCTGGCCTAGCCGGCGGGCAATCAATTGCCGCGCTACGGCCGTCGAGAGCAAATCGAGCGGCAGCGTCCTAGCTCCATCCACAGCTACCAGCCCGCCGAGCTGATCGCGGCTGGTAACTAGGACCACACACCTCGAAGAGCCCGGTAGCAGCGGGCGAACTTGCTGCGCGTCCTTCGCATTGTCGAGAACGACCAGGACTCGCCGGGTCGCCAACAGGCTGCGATACATCGAAACCTGTCCCGAAACATCGGGGGGGATCTGGTCGGGCGATACGCCGAGCGCCTCAAGAAAACCGCGCATTGCCGTGGCCGGCTGCATACGCTCCGCACTGGGATCAAAGCCACGGAGATCCACATAGAGCTGACCGTCTGGAAAGCGCTCCTTAACCCGGTGTGCCCAGTGCAACGCCAGCGCCGTCTTGCCGAGACCAGCCGTACCCACAATGGCTGTGATGCTCAGCGTGGGCGTCCCTCCGTTGGTTTGGATGGCTTGGTCCATCCTGTCGACTTCGTCCTCACGGCCAACGAAATCGCTCAGCGGGTGCGGCAACTGAGCCGGCGAGGGAGTGACCGTTTGTTCGCGGTGTGCAGCGGGCATCGTCGCTGCAGCTGTCGACGGTCCAAGCAATGCGGGATTGCGGGTGAGGATCTGTTGCTGCAGTCGCTGCAGGCTGGATGACGGTTCGATCCCCAATTCGACTTTCAAGGTGCGACGGGCACTCTGATACGCCACGAGGGCATCGGCGGGCTGGCCAAGGCGATAGAGGGCCAGCATCAGCAATCCCCAAAGTCGTTCGCGGAAGGGGTGTTCAGCCACCAGCTGCCGTAGTTCATCGACCAGATCTCGCTCGGTGCCAACAATGAGGTCTAACTCGATCCGGTCCTCATGCACACCGACCCGCTTCTCGTGCAGTCGGTCACGTTCCGCGTCCAGCAGCGGACTTCGCAGCCCGCTGCAAAGCGGTCCCTGCCAGAGCTCTAAGCCCGAGCGCAGCAGCCTTGCCGCCTCAGTGTTCTTTCCGCTGGAGCGCGCCTTCTTGGCCCGATCCACCAAGTCGTCGAAGGTCGCCAGATCCAAGCTGGAATGAGATAGATCAAGCCGGTAGCCACCCTCGGTCCACTGCACGCAACTTGGGGCCGCTCGCTCCCTGCGTTCGGGCTCTAACACATGACGCAGACCTGAGATGTCGCGCTGTAGCAGGTTGACGGCCCACCGCGGTGCCGCTTCTCCCCATACTGCGTCAATCAGCGGCTCTCGGCCGATGGGCTGATTCGAGTTGAGCAACAGGACTGACAATACGACGCGGCGCTGAATCGGTCCGAGATCGACGGGCTCTGCATGCCGCCAAACCCGTAGCGGTCCCAGTACTTGGAATCGCAGCAACTGGTCTGGGCCTTGCATGGTGTCTTGTCTCTCGCCGGCGGTGCCCCCGCTGGCAACACGCTAGCCCAGCGAAGCGGCCCAATGCATCCGGAAAAAGGCCCTTTGTTACGCCGACGGGTTAGTCATGCGAGCCGGTTGGGAGTCATCACAACGCGGTGACCGCTGCCGCGTGAGGGCAAGGCGCCATCTGAGACATGATCAATAGCGCGATAGATATCTTGCTGCTATCCGATCCATCTAGACCGGGCATCCGCAAGCGCCGAACTGCGCCACCTCCGTCGCCGCGACTGCCGGGAGGACGTACTGACCAATCCGTCCCGGGCTTTGTCGCGCCGTGTCAACTCGGCGGTAACTCGTTCGACAAAGCTATCCATTTGGCGGCGACTGGTTTCGGCATGAGTGAGCACTGAGACAAGCTCTAACGTCGTGTACCCGGTAAGCTCCTGTCTTATACCTGTCCAGTCGCGGCTCGTGATGTTGGTCATTTCTGTCAAATCCTCTTCACGCTCTTGCCAAATAATGTCAAGCACTAGGCTGCCAATGACTTGTGAGCAACGGGTTCCTCTATAAGAGTCATGGCGCGGACTGCCTTCGTGTTTTTTAATTTTTCCAGTGTCCGGGCGCGGGTAGGACCAATGCTGCCAATCGGGCGACCGATTTGCTCGCTAATCTGCTGATAACTCAGTGGCGGATCAGCGACTAGAAGAATCAGCAGATCTCGCTGCTCCGGCAGCAATTCGTTCAAGCCTTCGTGCAGGAATTGCCAATCTTCGCGACGTAGCAAAACGGCCGTCGGCTCGCTGAGTTCATGTGTCATGGTTAGCGGCCACGTAGCCTCGTCTCGCTGGCCGAGCGTGACCGGATCTGTCGGAATCGCGCGAATCTGACTCTTAACCACACTGAGGCATGCGTTTGCAGCCGTCGTTGCAATCCATCCGGGCAGTGCCCGAGGCTCGCGAATTCGATCAATGTGATCGAACAGCTTGAGCCACACTAACTGGCTAACATCATCGATATCTGCGGGCCCGAGTCGATATCTGCGGGCCACGCTTCGGATCAGTTCTCCGTAGCGCTGAACAATTGCTGCCCAGGCGTTGGGGTCGCCTTCCCGCGCGGCCTGAACCAGCTGTTCTACTGACATTCCCGTGTGATCGTTCTGAGACATTCCACCGCTCCGTCAATGCTGGATGTTTGCGGCCAGCATGTTCGGGCGGTCTGGAGTAACCGCTGGACTGTCCGCTGGACTCAACGCTGAGCAGCAAGGGCGGATTTAAGAGCGTGGAGTACGCGCGAGGCATCTTGAGATGGCATACGCGGGTCAAGTCGCTGTTTGAGCGCTCGGTACCCCCCGCGGCCATCGGATCATCACGATGCGCCGCATGCCAACGGGGCCTGGCGACGGGATCGGTCCGTGGCAGTATGCGCTCTCGCGACGACCGTGGCAGTAGCGCGAAGGAGACGAGCAGGATCGCAGCGACCTTGGTCGCCTCAGTGCGCTGCGATCCCGTACATGGCTCAGTCGATGATCATGGTCACAACGTGACGCCGTAGGACTCGTCGAAGAAGGCTGACTTGATGTAGTCGGTATGGAGGTAGCCGAAGCCCTGGTCCCCCCACGCGGTGCCCCAACTGTTACGCACGATGAAGCGGCCATCCGTCCGGTAGCCGACGATGCAGATTGCGTGGCCGCCTCGCACCGTGTCGGGATGGAAAGTGTCGATTTTTCCGTCGTTATTCGCGGCATCGTCCCAGGACGAGTCGACGTTGAGCGCGGCGAGTATCGGCCCGTTGGACGCCAGCCATTCCTTCCACTGGGCGAGCTTCTTCTCCAGGTTGAAGTACGAGCTGATCCGCCGCTGCGCAGAGCTCGCGTAGAAAGTGTTCTCCCCGCCGAGGTACATGTTCGTCGCGATGTGGAACGGCAAGTCAGCCATCAGCGCGACCCCTTGTTTGCGTGCCACATCGAGAGCCGCCTTGAGGCTGGTGCCCGCACGCTCCAGGAAGGTTTCCGGTCGAGCGGTGAACTCGTCGGTCTCCTTCGACGCCATCCAGATATGTCGGGGTGACAGCAGTTGATCAGGCGTGATCCGAGCCGACATGACCATCTGGTATCGAACTACGCCATCGGCCGTCGCCCAGCCGACGCATGATCCAGTGCTTTCTTGACTGTTGATCGTCCACCACGGCGCGCGGAGGTCCACCGACGGGGGGATCGCCGCCACGAGACCAAGGGCTCCAGAAGTGACCGCGTCGCTGAACTGCCAGTCGTTCTCGGTGGCCTTCGACGGCTCCACGTTGCAGATGAACTGCTCCATCCCGTGGCGGGTCGACTGGCCGTTCCTGCGTGCAGTGGTTTTCTTCGCAGCCGCCTTCTTCGGTGGGGCCTTCGTTGTGCTGGGCATGGAGTTCTCCTTGTTTGATTGACATGCGACGGATGAATAACCGTCACCACCCAGATGTCGAAGTCAGGTGGGCAGATACACCCTCGTTTGCGATGTACCAGCTCGGGAGAAGACCGTCACATAGGCAACTCAGCATCGTCCGTCGTGGAGGGCAACGTGGTCGGCACGCGCTTGGAATGCGCTCCAGAGGGCTGGGAGAAGAACGACGTCACGTATGGCGTGAACGGCCAATTCAAGAATGCTCTTGACGAGCGCACGCCCATCGACCTGATGATCGATCCTCCTTCGAATATGGTCTGTTGGGCGCCTATGAGCGTGGTGACGTGTCGGCCGTTGAAGTGGAGATCGTCTATCAGTTCACGTACGCGCGAGGCTCCACTGGAACGTTTACACAGCGTTATGTGCTCTTTGGCGACGGACGTCAGGAGTTGTTCACCGAGAGTCGATCATGACAGCTCGGACCGCGACGCGCCGCCGTAAAGCACGCGTAATTCGTAGAACTGGAAGTGCTCTAGTTATCCGACGAATCCGCTAGAGCTTGGTCGCAGGAGAAGCACTGTGGTCGGGATAGTGGAGGGTGAGCAGACCGCTTGATTTCTTGAGTCGCTCAGAACTCGACCTGCGCCGCAACTCCATGCAGCTGATGGACGCGATAGGTCTGCTTCACTCCGGCCGCTTTGGATGGTCCGACGAACGCGCTTGAGGTATCGGTCGTTTCAATTCCGAGCGTGTCGAATTCTGTCTCTCCACCGTGAGGCAATTTGATCGTTGGCACAATCAAAGTGAAAGTACGGATGAAGGCGTCGACAACGGTCTCCACGGTGACGGTGACCAGCTCACCCAGCGGCGACTGGGTGTGTGTGATTTCCTGGTCCTCGAAGTTGAGATTCTGTTCCGCGTCCTGGTATGTCAGTCGCGGCGTTCCGGAAATGCTGGAAGTCGCATAGTTAATACGGATCGGTCCGGCGATGTCGAAGAGGCTTGCGTCGAAAAGCGAAACAGCACTCGTTGATGCTTGCTGGTGGGTCATGATGGCATTTCCTATCAGAATCGATGTTCAGGCTGATGGCGTTCTGCATTCCACGTGACAAATAGTTGCTGCCTTTCAGTTTGGTCACCGGCAGAGCGATCGTGGACCCTCTCCTGGTGGCGTCGTGATGATGACAAGATGAATCAAAGCGGCGCACTGATACACAACCGATCTGTGGGTGGCCGGTCGCTCAGTGGTGTGGGCTTGCAGCGGGCCTATGCATCCTTGCGCTCAGTCGGTGAGATGGCAGTGGTCTCGGAATCGGCGCAGAGGTCCACCGCGATCGCTGACCCAGCAACAAAGCCGTTCTCTCGCTTTGCGTGTATCAAGCTCCTGTGTCTCACCGTCCTACCCAAGAACCCGTCGTACAAAGCTGTCCGTAGGGGAGGGCGTCAATGGACGAGCCGACCACCGCTGCACCGGGATCTGCTACGTCACGCTCAGCTGATGGCAGCGAAGACGGGAGCCGGCAGGAGATTCGTCTCGCGGTCGTCCTGAACGGTGGCGTGAGCCTGGCCGTCTGGATCAGCGGTGTGACGCTGGAGCTGCATCACCTGGCAATGGCTGACCAGAAGGCGGAGAAGACCTATGGGCCGCTGCTAAATCTACTCAGGGCTGACGCCCATATCGATGTAATTGCGGGAACTTCGGCAGGTGGACTCAATGGTGCGTTCCTCGCGCTCGGAGTGAGCCGTGGGCGCGATCTTGGCTTGCTCCGCGACCTTTGGAGGGACCACGGCAGCCTTGAGAAGCTGCTACGCAACCCATTGAGCAAGAACCCACCGTCATTGCTGGAGGGTGACGACTATTTCCTGCCCCACGTACGCGACGCACTGGCAAAGATCAATGAACAGCCATCGCTGAGGGACGGCCGACAGCATGTGGATCTCATCCTTACCGGGACCCTCTGGCAAGGGCGAACGACCTCGTTCACTGATGACCTAGGGGCCGGGATCACGGAACTTGATCACGATGCTCGATTTCAGTTCAGCCTCAACAACGCGAACGGACCGGTCAGCGACGATGATCAGCTGATCAAGAAGCTGGCGGCAGCGGCACGGTGCACATCCTCCTTCCCTGGGGCGTTCGAGCCTCACTTCGTAAAGGTCGATGATGGGAAGAAGATTCTCGACGGGCCGGATTCCATGTGGGATTCAGCGGCTGGCGATGCCAATTTTGCGCGGTCGCAGTTCGTGGTAGACGGCGGCGTACTGCTGAACAAGCCCATTCGACCTGCGCTTGAAGCAATCTACCGACAGACAGCCGAAGCCCAGGTGCGCAGGATTCTCGCCTACGTCGCTCCGACTGCGGATAATCCGCAAGTAGCCGACCAATCCGAGGACAAAATCCCACAGGCGCATGAGGTGGTCCTCGGCGTACTCACCCGGCTCCGCGCGACTGACTCCGTCTCGCGGGAGTTGGCAGAGATCCGAACCCGCAATGCGGAGGCCCGGGACCGGCGGCGCACTCGAGATCGTCTCGCAGCAGCCGTTATCGGCGTTGCTGAAGATTTGTCCGCGGGGGGCTGGCCCGCCTATATCGAGGTTCGCATCAACTATGCCGCTTGCACGATCGGTCGTCTGCTCGCCGCTGGCCAGAACCCCGCATTCGCGCGGTGGAGCGAGCGCGAGCTGGTCAGCGCAGTCCAACGACTGTTGTGGGCCTGGCGGACGGCGAATCAAGAGTTCTTTATTCCTAGCGGGGACGATGTTGAACAGGCGGTACAGCGCAAGGATCACGAATGGGACTGGGGATTCACCACCGTGCAGCGGCTGGGCGACATAGCGGTGGACGTGCTGAAGCGAGCCCTATGGCTGGCCCCGCCCCATTCACCGTCGCGAGAGGAAATTGTCAAGGCACGCAGGACGCTGAATTTCACGCTCGACGACGTCCGCGCTGGTCGCCGCTTATTGAACGATTTCTGGTCGAGCGCTCCGACACGCAATAAAAACCTGATTCCCACCCGCAGTGATGTCGTAGAAAACCTTGGCACCCCAACCAAGGACGCAGCGACAGAACTCATGGAATGGCTCAACGACGTGGTCGCCGAGTGGGACAAAGTCCCGAAGTCCGGAGAACAGGATAAGGGCGCAACACCTACGATGACTGATCGTCGGAGGAGCCAATTCGAGTACGCCTTGGCAATAGCAACATGCCTTCACAGTTGCGCTATACATATTCGAGCGGCGGCCGTTGACACAGCCGCCGCCACCGATTCCAGCTCGCTCGAAGCACGGAAGGCGATTGATCCGCAATTTCTGGAACGGGAGCGGCTTCGGGCGCTCTACACGTATTTGTTTGCACCGGGGGAGCCATCCGAGTCCCCACCCACAGCGCAGGAAGTGCTCGAACGCATGCTGAGACTCGACGTGGTCCAGCTCGCCTTCGCGGGTGCCAGCGCGGAGGTCGAGCAGGAGGTGGAGCTGGTCCAGTTCGCGGCCAAGAACCGAGATCTGCTCACTGGTGTCCAACTGCATCACTTCGGTGCGTTCTATCGGTCGTCCTGGCGGCTAAACGACTGGCTTCACGGACGTATGGATGGCGCAACGCATGTGGTGCGTACGCTGCTCTCTGCCGAACGATTGCGCCAGCGCGCTGCGGAAATCGCCCGCGAAGAACACCCGGGTCAGACGGTCGCCGGTCAGCTTCTTGACGATGTCAAACGAGCTGCTCTGTGCACCGGCAATGACATCGACAGGAACTGGCTGAAGAAGCAATGGAGGGATGACGAGAAGGATTGTCGGGCGGCTATCGAGTCAATCGTGCAGAAACCCGAGCCGATCGAAATCCCGCGAGCACCCGATGGCGGGAAGGATGCCGGTCAAACGCAGCGAGCCGAGCCTGCAATGACAGTCTCACTCGACCCGCCCTCCCGTGAGGGAGACGATCTGAGGTCATGCGCGAAAGTGATCACCAGGTCGATTCAGACACAGATTCTGCGCGAGGATCTGTCGGCTCTGGCAGATGCGATCCGCAATGAAGGAGACGACTGCGCTCCGAGTAGCCAGGCATGGTTGGCGTCCTACGACGCGATAGCGCATCAACGTGAGCTGCAAACTGAGGAGTTGTGGAAGCTCTGGGAGACCGCCGCCGCGGTCGGCAAGGAGCGCATCACCGCAGAGCTAGGCAGCGACACGTTGGCCCGAACTGCCTCACAGACCGCGGCCGTCGCCGCGAATAACATCGGCGCCTTCCCCAAGCCAAAGGTCGTGAACACCGTCCTTGGCGCCTTACGCGGGTATGTCCTTGCGGTGTGGGCAATGGTGACGTTCCTTACCGGTATCGGCAACTTCGGCCGTGGGGTCGTGGAACTCAGCGTCGCCGCCGGTGGAGTGCTGCTGGCTGCGGCCATTGTGGTGCCTGGACTGCCGCTCGCATTCACGCTTGCTGGAGGGCTGCTGCTGCTAGCCGGCGTTTCGGCAGCAGCTCTGCTCACTCCGGGAGCTCGTGGCGTGGGGTGGCGAGCGGCAACCTGTGTGCTGCTGATTTTGGCCGTGATCGTGGCGGACGGGTACTGGGAACTCGGCCGCACAAGCAGCTCGAGCGCCGCTGCCGACGCGAAACAACAAGCCGGCGCCATCTGGAGCGTCGCAGTGAAAGTCGGTATAGCGTGCCTGGTCGTGTTCCTCGGCTGGTGGATCGCGCGGGCGCGCCCAGGAAGGCGTATCGATGGGAGAAGAGGCCGGAAGGCCGGCAGGTCGGCAGCTCTCTGGAAGGTGAATGAAGCAATTGCCACAGCCCGCAAGGCCGGACAAAAAGCTGGCGCGGAGGCCGGACGCCACCTCGGTGGTCGCGCAGGAGCAAGGGCGGGCTCGGAGAAGGGCGCAAGGGCTGGCGCCGCTGCCGGCGAAAGACTTGCCAGGCCACCCAAGAAGGCCGCTGCGAAAGTTGGTACGACGGCTGGCGCGAAAGCCGGAGGCAGGGCCGGCGCGCTTGCTCGCATGAGCCGCGACGGTGCCAGAACAATCCCGCCGGAAGTATCCGAAGCCGCTGGTCATGTGGCCGGCGTGAAGGCCGGTGAAAAGGCGGTGCGAGCAGCGGGTGATCCGAAGACTGTATGGGACGAAGCTGGACGCGAGGCGGGCGAGAAGGCTGGACGCCGGGCGGGTGAGAAGGCTGGACGCCGGGCGGGCGAGAAGGCTGGACCGCAGGTCACGCGATAGTGCGAAAGGCGAGATTAGCCACGCGGCCGACCCAGAAGTTGCGCGCGAAGTAGTAGCGGGTTAGTAGCCCCCGGGGATGCTGTTGAGAGCAGGACTACGGCTTGGTCACTTCGGAGCGACGACACCGTCCACCCGCAGCATTGGTGCCATGCCATGATCCTGACGAAGCATATTGATGATCTCCGAGCCTTTGAGGAACCAAGACGCACCGAAGGCAAGGACCGCGATGGTTTCGCCAATCAGCACAGCGTAACCGTGCGCTCCTCCGAACGTGGCGAACGCGACGCTCATGGCTACCGCGGCCCACACCAAGAAGGCGCAGGCGCGATGAACAGAACCCCAGGTCCGACGCCAGAGAGGCGACCGGTCGGGTCGTTGACCATCACGAGATCCGAATCGAAAGCAGATCACGCCGAGAAGCGCGAATAACGTACCTGCGCAAAAGACGTGGAGGGTAGCCGTCACGGTGACTGCGGTGTTTGGCGCATTGGTAGGCAGCAGGGCCACGGCGATGGCTAGTAGGCCGGCCACAAAGCTGAGCCAGCTGTCCCATGCATTCTTTCGAGAAGCGAGATAGACAAAAAGTCCCGCGCCGATCGCCCATAAGCTGCCCACAAACCAGTTCCGCATGTCGGTGAAGTAATAGTCGCTCAGGGACGGCTGGTAGCCAGTCTGTCCGAAGAAGATGATGTTGCCAATTACGATTACGGGCGGCATAAGGACACCGATAGTGCCGACCACCAACCGGGTTTTAAGGAACGCCTTCCTAAAGTCACGACCGGGTTGCTCTGACGCTGGGTTGGCCTCAGTGCCCTCCCAAAATGCGACATCGTGGTCATCGGTGATCGATAGGTCTGCCACTACAGGTTCCATCGCAGCGTCGTCTGTCGAAGTCATGTGTCCTCCCGCTTTTCGGTGAAGTCTTGACTGGTTGATGTTGAGCTGTCGGTGTCCTGTGGAAGTCAGCTTGGCTCGGCAGCTGTGGTGGGTCGAAAGGTCAAGTGGCTAGGCCACTGCTGGCCTCTCGAATCGCAGACGACGGACCATGTCCAAGCGCACATCGAATTGATTGAGTTGCACCGCACTCCACTCGGGGTGCTCGCGTAGCCAGCCGGTCAGGCGTTCTCGTTCCTGTTGATTGCAGGTTGAGTCCAACCCGTCTATAAACCCAGACAGCGTTGTCGAGTTCGGCACCTTTTCGGGAGCTCCAGGCTGCGGGCGGGTCGCCTCGATACCGTCCAGCAGGCTTACTGCGACGCCGGCGGAGTCGTCGCAGATCGCGGTCAAGAGCGCCACCCTGGCTCGCTCGCTGTCCACTCCAGTTCCGGAAGTCAGAGGGGGTGCCATGGCGTAGAGCAACTGGCATGTGTTCACGAACCGCTTGACCCGCCGGGGAGTATCGCCGAGCAGCGGAGCCAGCGATTCGAACAGAGCCAGGTCCGCTGGTTCGAGAAGCAGCGGACTGGTGTCGGTCCTGATCTCGCTCCCGAAGGCGAGCAGCATCTGCTTGGTGAGCTCCTCTTCCACCGGTCCCACCCGGAGCCCGCCCCCGTTGCCGTCCGTGGGTTCGGAGGCATCGCTTGGCGCTCGGACCGAGCCCGCTAGCAGACCGTGGACTAGCGCCTTCCTGTCATCTGAAGCTAGCGGCTGGACCCAGAACGGTACCTGGAAGATCTTCTCGAGGTAGTCATCGGTTGTCGGCCGATCCGATTCGGTCGAATGGGCCTGGAGCGCAACGAGCCGATCGACAAGCGCTGATGTTAACCAACGTGAGTCGACGGCGACCACGACCACAAAAAGCTCGAAGGCGAGTAAGAGATGTACCGCCTCCAGCACATCCACAACTTTGGCCGGCGGGCACCGGTCCAGATCGTCGATGTAGAGCACTATTCGGTTTGGTACGTCGTTACCGGCCTCATCCTCGGGCGCGATCTCCCCGGCCAGCAACCGGCGGTTGTTGTCCAGAATCGACCCCTCGAGGTCGGCCAGGTCCTTGCGGACATGGCCGAGTAGGCCAAGTCGGCGGCCATACTCGGTGCTGCGTTGATCGGCGAAGTTGACCAGGATGCGTCCCGGCGTCAATGACTTCAGCTGGCTGTCGAGGTCGGCCGTGTGCTGCTGACTCAGATACAGCTCGTCCTCGGCTTCTGCCAAGCTCTGATGCGCACTTTCAGCTTCCTCTCGGGCGGCATTCAACTCTTGCTGTGCGGCAGTCACCGGTGCCTCCAGCCGCTCCTGAACCGCCGACTGGGCGATCTGCAGTTCCTTGTTCATCCCAGCACCCCAGCGGCTGGCAGCGCGGATAGTGGCGGTGATCACCGGCACAAGCGAAAGCACCCCGCCGATGGCGGCCGCCTTGGGCGAGAACTGCTGGGCCAACACCAGTAGGACCGTGACGACCGGTACGACCAGCGCGGCCAGACTCACGAGCGCGACGTGGCGCCAATCCTTCCAATAAGCTGAGAGCGCCCTGCCTCGCTCCAGTTCGGCGCGCGCCTGCTGGATTGCGTCCACGAGGTCGGTCCCGCTCTGGCCCGCCACCGCCTTCGGAAGCTGGCCCCAGAACCGCTTTAGCGCCCTTCGAGCCTGTTCCTCGGCTTGGCGGCGCTGCTCGTCCGCCGCGACAGCTTTGGCCTGCTCCCTGGCGGTTGCTGCAGCCCCCTCCGCCTGCTTCACTCTCTCGTCGCGGGACTCAACCGCCGTGCGCGCGGCAGCGACCTTCTGCACGCTGCCCGCCATGTCCTCCTGCGCGGCCTTGAGTTGCTGCTGCACGGGTGCGCGCCAGGAGTCCACGAGGCGAAGCTGTATGCTGCCGAGCTGGCCGAAGATATTCTCAAGCAAGCTCGCCCAGAGGTTGCCCTGTACGTACTCCCAGGCGTTGAACTCGATCTGCCTAATTCGCTTCCATACCTGCGTCTCGCTTTGTGGCAGGTCGGCGACGCGGTCGGTCAACGCCGCTATTCGGTCCTGGACGGCCCTCATCAGAAAGCTTTTGCCGCTGCCCCAGTCACCGAACAAGGCGATCGCCAACGGTGGAGTCAGGTCGCAGGACGCGATCAGCCGGGCGAAAGCGTCGGCCTCGGTGGCGATGCCAATGTGGTCCCGCTGACCATCGACGCGGTCCGGGGCGTAACCGGGCATATCGACTGGACGGCGTGGGTTCTCCCGTTCCAGCCACTGCCGCAACCGCCGCCCAGCGATCCCCCTGCCGGCTTCGCGTTCGGCCTCCAACCAGCGGTCGTAAGAGTGCCTAACAGTGATCACATCGGCTCCCCGTACGGCCAGGCTGGTCCGCCAGCGCAGGGAAATCTCTACAAGGAGTAGGGCACCGAGCAGATACCTCAGGCTCACCTGCCGATCACCGGCCAGCGATGCCGCCGCTGCCAGTACCGACTCGGCCTCCTGGTCTAGTGGGTGAGACGCGGCGCGATCGACGCCTGCAGCCCCCCGGCGCAGGTCCGCTACCGAGAACTTCGGATAACCCAACGGCAGCACGTCACGAGCCGTCAACCCAAAGTGGTGTAGCAGCACGCGGGCCTCGCCATCCTCGTCCGGATGCGCCAGCAACGTTCCCACCAACAGATCCGCTGGTACCATCCTCGGCTGGCCGCCTGTGTTCGAGTTGCCCCTGGTAGTGCTGGCGTCGTCCGGAGCCGTTCGGTGCCGTGCGGCCGCCCAGGCCCAGGCCATAGCGAGCTCGGTGGACGGGGATAGCCGCCCCGCTGCCAATGTTGTCATTCCACCTCCCGGCACGCGGCTGTCAGTTTCCAGACTGATCAGGTTGGCTCCTGATACACGCAATTACCTGGAAGGCGGTCAAATGGCCAGCAACGTACGGCGCTGGTCTATCCCCGGCGCCCCTCAGACGGTCCAGATGAGTGATGGCGAGGCCAACTTCCGCGATCCCTCGACTACGAGACCGGCTACTCAGAGGTGGTTACGGCGTAGGTCGGCGTTTCGCTTGATATCACGCGTGCGTTACTACTTGGCTGGCTAACACTCTGTGAAGGCTGCGTTGGCCCTTTGCTGGTTTCATCTTTAGCGGGGATGGCTTGAAGGATTGTCTTGGCACGTTTGTCGATGAATTGAGTACCCAGTTGCTGGGCATACCCAAAAAGCAGCGCATACGCGAGAATTTGCCGCTGGGAATCCAATTCAGAGAAGCCCGGCACGAACCCGCCACCAAGCAACAGTATTCCCGCGACTGCCGTAAGCGCCCCAAGGGGAAGCTTAAGGACCGCCAGAGCCAGCGGAACATCGTACGGAGTAGATGTACTGCTTACCTTTCGAATGGCGAAAGCACCGGCAAGCGCACCGCCGAGAAGCCCCAGACCAGCGACAATGATTACGTCGGCGGCACTCGGGTTCTGCAATTTCTCTGTGCCGTTTTCTTTCGTATCTTCCCCGCTCGGGCAAACCTGACGTGCTGACTCGGTACCCGACTCGATGCGAGTGGCTGCCGCTGACGGCACCGTTGGCTCAAAACATAACGGCATTGCCCATGGGAAAAACGCAACTGCCGTTACGATGACGATCATGAGCGCTGAAATCGCTAGGGCAGCCGTATACAGAATATTTCTAAAGCCGCGGGCCCTGGTATGCAACTGGTCGGAGGCGTCATATCCAATCTCGAGCGCATGCTTTAGACCGGCACGCCTGCGAACCTCGCTACTTTCATTGGGGAGCTGGTCGAGATTGAGGCGACGTACATCGTTGGCATCGAGGCATGTCGCGATACGCGCCATTGCGCTGGGAATTGATGCGTCGACTTCCTCTATGGGCAGCAAGTCGATCAGGACGGTTTTGGCCGCGTGCAGATGGGAGTACGCCCACTCGACCGACGTACCCCGCCAGACGTCCCCTCGCCGGCGGCTCTTCCTCAGCTTTGGAGGCTGCGTGTCATCAGCACTGCCGTCTCTAGCGCCATGGTTCCAGTCCGGCGACCGCCGGGAAGAAATTTCGTCCCGCGTAACTGCTTCGCGCACTGAATCAAGCAAGCTGCTAATGGCGTAGGCCGCCGCTCGTCGCTGCTTCTCAGGGATCTGCTGGTCAGGAATGTGAGTTTGAGTGTGGAAGGCGATCTTCATCCGCGCTTCGACATGTGCCTGTTGGGCGAACGCCTCGCCCGCCCAAGGTTCGGGCCAAAGATGAGGACGCTCCAGGTTGTGCGTGTGGGAACTCCAAGGGATTCCAGAACCGTTCGGGATCTGCCGAGGCGGCGTATTCCCATTTCCATTCGAGTCGCTGCTTCTAACAGGACTGGCCTGTTCGGAAACCGGTGAGTCACTCATAGGGAACACCACAAATCTGGCTCAGCGCACGCATGCCTGCGGCGAACTGTTGCGGGTTGCTGTTGAGCGATCCCTCACGCATATTGGCAACGGCCTGGACAAGATCAGGGTCTCCGGTATACGGAACTACGTCAGCCATGTCGGACATGAGCTGACGTTGCTCATCCGCGCTGAGATAGTCGATGCCCTCGACCATCTGGCGGAAAAGGTTGCATGTCTGGTATCGGGCAGCCTCTTCGTCGCTCGAGGTTGCCGATACCGGTTCGACGCTGACGCTCGATGACGGCCAACTGTCGGATGTGGTCGGCGTCAGGGACGCGGCCGCTGCAGTGAGCGACGAAGATACGACCGGAACCATGGCGCCGGGTCCGCCGTAGGCTGCGAGTGCAGCGTAGATCGCCAATGCGCCTATCAGCGTGGTGGCTCTTCGGATTGATCTCATCGGGGTCCTTCCATCGGCGGACAGTGCACAGATCCGCTGCTTGTCGGAGCGACCACGAAATCGTCAGATACATGGCGGGACGAAGTGCTTGCGCAGCGAAGTCGTATGGCCTCGGATGTATCAGCGACGTCAGGTCAACCATCCCCTGAGTACGAAGATCTCCAGCTGCAGTACTGACGCTCGCGATCCTTAGCCTCCCGATCACCCTCCTGTGCGCTGAAGAGGACTCAGACCAATGGTTCAGTCGCCCGACGAAGCTCACTACCGCATGATTGCGAAGCGCATTCTGGACGGTGCGGTCGTTCCCTTCCTTGGCGCAGGAGTGAATCTGTGCGGTCTGCCGGCGTCAGCGGAGTGGTCGCGCGGCCGTTACCTGCCCAGCGGCGCACAACTCGCGGAATACCTTGCTGAGCGGGTCGGCTTCGCTGAGAAAAAGGGCAGAAAGAACCTGCTGCGGGTGTCTGAGTACATCGACGTCATGCTGGGAATTGGACCGCTCTATGAGGAGCTACACGACGTTTTTGACGCTGACTATGCGCCAACGCCGGTGCACCGCTTGCTCGCAAAACTGCCGACGATGATCCGGGAACGCAACTCCAGTGGGACTCACTACTTCCCCCTAATCGTGACCACGAATTACGATGACTCGCTTGAGAGGGCTTTTAGAGAAGCTGGCGAACCATACGACCTCGTCGTCTATATCGCCGACGACGCTCAGGACCGCGGACTATTTCGGCACAGCAGCCCTGACGGCCAATCACGCGTGATTTCCGCGCCGAATCGCTATCGCGGACTTGAGTTTAAGGAGCGCCCAGTCATCGCCAAGATTCACGGCGCTGTCCGGCGGCGCGCCCAGGAACCCGAGAGCTTCGTGATCACTGAGAACCATTACATCGACTACCTGAGGCAGGCCGACACTTCACGGCTCATACCGGTAAATGTCCTCAGCAGAATGCGCAAGAGTCATTTCCTCTTTCTCGGCTATAGCTTGAAGGACTGGAACTTGAGAGTAATTCTCAACCGATTGCGGGACGCTGGCATCGCGTGGAAGTCCTGGGCGGTACAGCAGGAACCGGACGGCATCGAGGAGCGGTTTTGGTTCCGGCGCAACATTGAGCTTCTCGATGCTGACCTGGAAACTTATATTCGCGGCCTTGACACCGCGTTGCTCGACGTATTATTCGCGGAGCGGCCGGTGCCATGACCGAGGTATTCACATTCCTCGGGGATACGCAGCGAGAGACGTTGAATTGTCCGTACAAGGGTCTCGGCTCCTACACAGAGGCGGACAGGGAATACTTCTTCGCTCGGGACTCATTTCGGGATCTCGTGGCGGCGAACCTCATGGCCAACCGGCTAACGGTGCTTTATGGGCCGAGCGGTGTTGGCAAGAGCTCACTGCTGCAAGCCGGCGTCATTCCGCTGCTGCGACAAACCGCAGAAGGCGCGTTTTGCTATCTCGCCGTAACGGACGCCATCGTCGTATTCTGCGACTTGTGGCGTGACAATCCGCTTGCCGAACTCGGCAGTGCGCTGCTGCGCGCAGTACCAGAGCCGGCGAAGGTAGCCGACCTTGCGGCCGATGACCCTGTTTTGTCGCTCGAGCTGGTGCAGGAAATAGCGTCGAGATTTGATGCGAACATCTACCTGCTGCTAGACCAATTCGAAGAACTCGCCCTGTCCCACATCAGTGCAAGCGCAGAAGCCTTCAACTCCGAGCTGGGGCGGATCATTAGGGCTTCCCGGGTGCCGGTATCGATGCTTCTGGGAGTGCGCGACGACGCGCTAGCCGAGCTTGATCAACTAGAACCTTACGTACCGGACATCCTGGACAACAAACTCCGACTGGAACACCTCACCCCGGCTGAGGCGAAAGAGGCCATAGAGCAGCCGTTAGTCCGCTACAACGCCCTTGTTTCTGACGATCGGCATGTTGATATCGAATCGGAGCTAGTGACCCAACTGCTGGCGCAGCTCGTGAGCCGTTCGGTGTCGGTCGGCGCGACCGGTGAAGGTGTTGTTGACGGCCCACAGCCGGTGGAAGCGCCGTACCTGCAGCTGGTAATGACGCGGCTGTGGAGGGCCGAAACCGAGCAGGGCTCGCGCTGGCTACGAGTTGAGACGCTGCGCCAGCTGGGCGGAGCCAAGCAGATCGTCGGGACTCACTTGGATGCGGTGTTAGCCGGGTTCAGCGAAGAACAGCGCGAGACTGCGTCACGCATCTTCCGGCACCTGGTGACGAAGTCGGGACGGAAGACTTCCCAGGACTTAGAGAACCTCGCCGCCCTGGAGGACCTCGATCCGGCGAAAGTGCAGAAAGTGCTAGACCTGCTCTCCGCGGCCCGGCTGGTGCGCCCGGTGCCAGCGCCAGCTGGCAGCGACGAGGGCCCTCGCTACGAGATCTTCCACGACGTCATGGGGCCAGCCGTGTTGAGTTGGCGCCGTCGCTACCTCGCCGCGCGGGATAAGGCCTCGCTGGTACAGGAAAAACGGGAGGTGGAGGCCAGACACCAAGCCACCCGCCAACGGCTGCGCCTGGTCGAGAGGGTGCTCTTGGTCACCCTCGGGTTGCTGCTGATTGTGACCGGCTCAGCCCTTGTATGGGTCGTACGCAGCAACGAAGCCATGCGGCAAGCAGGCCAGCTGGCACTGCATCGCGAGGCGTTGCGGACCGACCCTGCCGCGAGCCTGAAATTCGCGTTGGGCGCGTGGGATGAGAAGCACACTCCCGAGGCGGAGGAGGCGGTCCGCACAGCTTTGGACGCAGACACCGAGCGGGTGAAAGTTCCAGCGGATACCGGCCTGCTGGCGTCTAGCGAGCTCTCGCCCGATGGCCGCATGCTCACGGCCGGCGCGGATGGCACTGCGAAGCTCTTCGACGCGAGCACTGGTCGCCCACTCCTTTCTTTCGAGCCGCCGCAGTCGGCGCGTCGGCCAGGGCTCAAGGGTGCATCGCTGTCACCTGACGGAAGCCTGGCGCTAACGATCGCTCGGGACGGGGAGGTTCACCTTTACAACGCGTCCACCGGCAGAGACCTTGGACAGTTGTCCGACGGCGGCTCGTACGCGCATGCGGCGTGGGGCACAGTCGATCGACGCCCGGTGGTGCTCAGCTTTGACGTAGGGAAGCCGCCACAACTCTGGGACGCGCGACGACAGGCAGTTCTGGCGACCTACGGTACCGGCCCGTCTCGTGGCGCGGCATTGAGCTCCGACGGGCGCTACGTCGTGAGCCTTGACTATGTCAAGGCCTCGACAAGTCAAAGTGTGAGCGTCTGGGACGCCGCATCAGGCCGCCTGCTGCAACGTTCCGAGGCCGTTGGCAACGTCGCTTCGATGGGTGGCTTTGCTGCAACCGATTCGGGTCAGGTCGTCTTCTCTGCGATGCAGAAGGATGCACTCAATTGGCAGCTCTTGTCATGGGACTGGCGGAAAGGACCCAGTGCCCTTCGCAGCCTGAATGACAGAAGCCACCAGCCAGGCAAGGTCGTCGTCAGCAACGATGGCCGCCTTGTGGGGGCGCAGTTGGACAAGCGTGTCCAGGTTTTCGATGCTGATATGGGCCAGCGTGTTGGTCAAACTGCCGCAGGACCGGATTGGGTGAACGGACTCATCTCGTTCAGCCCCGATGGGCGTTTCTTGGCGACAACGAGCGATGACGGCCGGACTCTTATCTGGTTGTCCGAGCACCTCAGCAACGGTCCTGTGGCAGAGCTGATCGGCCACCGCGGCGCTGTCGCCGACGTCCAATTCGATCCACGCAGCGACTGGCGGTTGACCACAGCTGGCTACGACGGAACAGCGCGAATCTGGCAACTGCCGGAGCGCACCATCCTGCCCAGCGGCGGTAGCTCGATACGCGGAGCCGAGCTCAGTCCCAATGATCAATACCTCGTAACGGCGGCCGAGAACGGTGATCTGCGGGTGTATGGGACGAAGGACAATGCAGGGACCACCGATCCTTGGAGCGAGTTGCGCCGAGCCAGCCTCAGTCCGTACGGGGGGCTGATAGGTGCATCGTTCAGTCTCGACGGCCTCAAGGTTGTGGCAGCCGGCGAACTCAGCCGCGCGCCCTCGGTGTGGGCCTGGAAGTCCAGCAATCAATTCGACGTCCTTACCCCCTGGGTCAGGCGCCTCAGGACTACGCCGGTCGTCAGCGGCGACGGTCGTCGAGTCGCTGCTGCAGACGTCACCGGCGATGTGATCGTCTGGGATCTCGAGAGTCACAGAATCTTCGCTCGGTTCCCCGGGAGCGGCGAGGGATCGCTGACTGCAATGCTTGTCGCGCTCCCTCGCTCAGATTGGTTTGCGGCTGCCAGCACCGACGGAACGGTCCGGCTCTGGGATCCAGCGCGGCCACAGGCGCCCCAGAAAACGCTAGGCAATGCGGGAACCTCCCCGGTAGTTGCAGTCGAGGTCTCCGCCGATGGCGCGAATCTGGTGAGCGTGTCGGAGAACGATGAGGTGAAGGTCTGGCGGCTCGCGGACGGCGAGCTCATCAGGGGCTTCCAAGGAGCGCCAAGTAGCCACTCCAGCGTCACCTTCAGCCGAGATGGAAATCTACTGGCGGCCGGCGCCGCGGACGGCACGATCCATGTATGGCACTGGAGCGACGGGCACAAGCTCGCCGCGCTACGCCGACATGGTGACTCGGTCAACAGCCTGCAGTTCACGCCGAATGGCACCTTGCTCTCGGGGAGCGACTCGATCGTCGCGATCTTCCCCTGCACCACTTGCGGCAGCTTCGGCGACCTGCTCAAGATCGCTCGGGACCGCGTAACGGCGCAACAACGATAGAAAGGCGCGAACTATGGCGAGCGAGTGGAACAGCCTCGACGTCGCCCAGCTGGTTGTTGCCGCACTGATGCCGTTGACCTTGCTCGGCCTCGGTCTCATCGTCGCTCGAAATAACCGCCGCCTCGACTCATTTCAGCACGCGAACCAGACGGTGGTCGCACGGCGGCACGAGATTTTCAAAGCGGTCGCGTCGAAGCTGAACCAGCTGCTCTGCTTTTTGGCATTCGTCGGGCGATGGAAGGAGATCACCCCGGCGGACGTGCTCAACCTCAAGCGCGACGTCGACGAGGTGATGTACACCAACCGTTTGCTCTTCTCGGACACGCTCTTCGTGACGTACCAAGCGTTCATGGCGCGGCTCTTCGCGATGTACGCAACCATTGACGGTGACGCTCTCATCCGCGCCCGGATATCTTTCGATCTTGGCGACCGTCGAAACCTTCCTTGGTGGAGTGCGTCGATGGTCAACATGTTCGCCCAAGATCACATCTGTGAGCCTGCGGAGGCGCAACTGGCGTACGACGAGCTATCCGCCGCATTTCGCGCGGATCTCTACGTCACAGAGCTGACGCGACCACTCGCGTTGATCGTGCGAAAACGGGAGACCGAATACGCATCATCGAACCCATTCGTCGAGAGCAATCCGGATTTCACACGCCTCCAGGGCGGCCTTCGTGAGGTGGCAGCAATCCCGGCGCGCCAAAAGTAGCTGTATCAGTGGTGCCGCGACCGCATCTGTACCGATGACAAAGGAGCGGCTATGCGCGTTTACGAGGCCATCGTCAAGGGCTTGGAAGGCGTCGGCGTGCAGGCGGCGTTCGGTGGCGCCGGCGAAAACGCGGCGAGCCTGATGCTGGCGCTCAAGCACTCGGAGCGGATCCGACCCATCATGGTGCGCCATGAGCAGGCCGCCTCTTTCATGGCCTGCGGATATGCCATGTACACCAACCGGCTCGGGGTCTGCTTCGCCACAGCAGGACCCGGTGCATTCAACCTCTTCTCGGGTCTCGCGGTAGCAATGTCCGACTCGTACCCGGTATTGGCCATCTCCGGTTACGCCTCGCTGGAGTGGCGCGGGAAGGGCTCCCTCAACGAGACGTCTGGGGTCAACCGCACGCCCGACTCGCAAAAGATGTTCGAGGCCACGACCAAAGGTTCATTCCTGCTCACCGACGCTGCCGGCACCTGCGACGTACTGGAAGAGGCAGTGAATCTTGCCTTCGAGGGCCGACCCGGGCCAGTGCACATCCACGTCCCCGAGAACCTCACCCATCGCGGCGTCTCCGTGGAGAACTACCACGACATCCGGCTTGACGTGCGGCCGGTCCTGCCCGAGCCGGCTGAGGTCGAGGCCATTGCTGACACACTTGCAGACGCGATCCGCCGCGATGAGCCGATCGTCGCGTTGGTTGGATTCGGCGCGATTCGCAGCAGCGCCGGTCCGGAGGTCGGGCGGTTCATTGAGCGGTTCCAGATCCCGTTGCTAACTACCTTGGACGGCAAGGGCATCGTCTCCGAAGGCCATCCGCTCGCAGTCGGGGTCTTCGCCGACAGCGGGCATGCCAGCGCGTGGCAGGCGTTTCGGCAGGCAAAGTACGTCGTAGCGATCGGCAACTCGCTCAACCAACATGCGACGTTCAACTACCGCGATGACCTGTTCACCGACAAGCTGCTCATCCACATCAACATTTCCGAAGACGAGATCAACAAGGCCTACAAGGCTGATCACGCGCTCGTCTCCGATGCCCGGCTCGCGATTGCAGCGATCACTCAGGCGCTCGAGCGCCGGGTCGGTCCAGTGCCGCCTAAACAGGTCACCGGCCGAGACCGGGAGGCGCGGCGGATTCCCCAGCAACACCGGCACATCCACCCCGGCCAGCTCGCCCAGACAATCGGCCGGATGCTGCCTCCGCGTGGTGTGCTGCTTGCCGACGCCGGCGCGCACCTGGGCTGGCTCGGTTACTACGTCGAGCTTGAGGAGGGTCAAAACTTCCGCAAGCCCGGCACATTCGGCCCGATGGCCGGGCATGTCAACGGAGCGCTGGGCCTGAAGATTGCCCATCCAGAACGCACCGTGGTCGTGGGCTGCGGCGATGGCTGCTACTCGCTGTCCGGCTTCGAGCTCATGACCGCCGTCGAGAACGACATCCCGGTGATCTGGGTGATCTTCAACGACGGTGAGTACAAGCTCATCAAAATGTTCCAGTTCATGACGTACGGCGAGACCGGACTGGTGGAATTTCAGAACCCGGACTTCGCTGCGTACGCCCGGGCCTGCGGGGCGGACGGCTATCGGGTCGACACGCTAGAGGAGTTCACTAGTGCCTTCGCCGCGGCGCTTGCCAGCGGGCGGCCCAGCCTCATCGACGCCCAGATCACGCGCTGGGCGATTCCGCACTACAGCCCGTCGCCCGACGGCGTCATCGACGGCCTCGTGGAGATGGTGGAGCGGCGCTTCCGCCGCGAATGAAGGGAACCGTGCCATGACCGTATCGAAAGAGCGCACCGACCGGACGCCACCCCACGCGCCGCTTCCCGCATGGCGTGAGGAGTACGCCGGCGGCAGTCCTGAGCAGGAGCGGGTGGAGTTCGAGGCGCTCGGCACCGACATCATGCGAGTGCAGCTGAAGAACCGAAAGGCTGCGAGCGCCCATGGTGTCCCCCATGGCGTCGACCGTGCCGTGCATGCCAAGACCACTCTCGCCGTCGACGACGCGGAGCTGACTTTCCTCGATCTTCCGCCGGACCTGGAGGTCGGCTTTGCGCAGTCCGGCGCCGCCTATCCCGCGTTGGTACGGTTCTCGAATGCGGCCGGGATCGTACGGCCGGACGCCGACAAGGATCTGCGCGGCGTTGCGCTCCGGGTGACGACCCCGAGGGGCGAACAGCATGACTTGCTTGCCACCAACTTCTCTGTGTCGCACGCTCGGGACGCCCAACAGTTCGTGCGGTTCGCGGTCGCCACGGCCGGTGGCACGGTTTCCAAGATCACCGGCCTCGTCGGGCTGATGTTCAGCTGCGGCCCGTGGGAAACGGTGCGCATGTTGCGCAACGTGCACGACGCCCGGACCACCATCGGCAGCATCGCCACCGAGACGTACTGGAGCCGCGGCGCGATCAGGTGGGGCGACACGCTCGCCGTACGTTATCTGCTCCGGCCTGCACCTGACAGGCCGGATGCACCGCTGCCGGCACAGCATGACCCCGACTTCCTCTCCCGCGAAGCCGCCGAGCGGCTCGCTGCCGGCGACATCAGCTTCGACCTGTTTCTCCAGCGGTTCCGCGACGACAAGGCCACGCCGATCGAGGACACCTCGGTCTCGTGGTCCGAGGATGCCGCTGCGCCGGAACTGGTTGCGGTGCTGACGATCCGGCGTCGCGATCCGTCCGGCAGCGGCGACGTGGCAGAGCCGGTGGCAGCGCGGTCCGTGGACTTCAACCCGTGGAACACTACCGATGACTTCCGCCCGCTGGGCAACCTCAATCGGGCCCGCAAGGCCGCCTACGATGCGAGCGCCGCGCACCGCCATCAGCATCGGTGGCTCACAGAGCCGCCGCGCCGCAACGTCGTCCTCGCCGGCGCCGCCCGGTCGGTGTTCCGGCTCGTCAACCTGATCCGCCCCTGGCACAGCCTGGGCTCGCGTCTGGCGCTGCTCAACCTGGACGGGTTCCGGCACGTGCTGCGGCGAGACAATCTCATCGACACCGAGCCGCACGAGGCACCGCCGCGCGCCCGGCCAGTGCCTGCATCGCCGGACGAGTTCGACCGGATCCACCGGACCTTCGACGGTACCGGCAACGACTTGTCGGCGCCCGAGATGGGCGCGGTCGGCGCAACCTTCGGTCGTAACCTGCCTACTGTCCCTCGCCCAGACCTGTACGACGAGCCCAACCCGGTCCGGGTCAGTGACAAGCTGCTCGCCCGCCGTACCTTCCGGCCCGCGACATCGCTGAACCTGCTTGCAGCGGCGTGGATCCAGTTTCAGGTGCACGACTGGGTGCATCACGAGCGCCGGCCGCTCGGTGTGGATGACGTGGTCGTGCCGCTCCCGCCGGACGCGCCCGACTGGACGAGCCGCGACGGCGGCCCCAGCGAGCGCGTGATGCGCATCGCCGGCAACAAGCCCATAGCTGGTGGCGGGCCCGAGGGGCCGTTCGGCAACCAGATCTCACACTGGTGGGACGGCTCGGAGGTCTACGGTTCGGACTCGGCCAGCGCGAACGCGCTGCGCGACGGCGCGAAGCTGCGCCTGATCGAACCCGGCTACCTGCCGGTCGATATCCGCGGCCAGGAGGTCACCGGCTTCAACGAGAGCTGGTGGCTCGGGCTGAGCGGGCTGCACACACTGTTTGCCCGGGAGCACAATCTGCTCTGCGACGAGCTGCGTGCCCATTACCGCGGCTGGGACGACGAACGCGTTTACCAGACCGCCCGCCTCATCGTGTCGGCGCTGATCGCAAAGATCCACACGGTGGAGTGGACGCCGGCGATTCTGGCTACCGACGCCATTGACTTGGCGCTGCGACTCAATTGGCATGGGCCGCCCGCCCGCGATTGGCTGACCCGACTCGGCATGTGGCTGCTGGACAGTCATGCCCTGACCGGCATTCCGGGCACCCTGCCCGACCACCACAATGTGCCGTTCTCGTTGACCGAGGACTTCGTCACGGTCTACCGCCTGCATCCGCTGCTGCCCGACAACTACGTCTTTCGCGATCACCGCAGTGGCCATGTGGTCGGCCGCTCCAGCTTCCACGAGATCCAGGGCGTCTACGCCGACGATCAGCTGCGCCGGCTGGGCCTGGACTCCATGCTCTACTCATTCGGCCTATCTCACCCTGGCGCGATCACGCTGCACAACTATCCCGAGTCGCTGCGCCGGTTCCAGCGTGACGACGAGTTCGTCGACATGGCCGTCGTCGACCTCGTGCGCACCCGGCGCCGCGGCATTCCGCGCTACAACGACTTCCGCGCCGGCTTGCACATGCCGCGGATTACCCGCTGGGACGACCTGTGCGCCGATCCCGAGTCCGTCAAAATCCTCCGTGAGGAATACCGCAGTATCGACGAGGTCGACACCATGGTCGGCCTGTTCGCCGAAACGCCACCGGACGGGTTCGGCTTCTCCGACACGGCGTTCCGCATCTTCATCCTGATGGCGTCACGCCGGCTGCAGAGCGACCGGTTCCTCACCGTGGACTTCCGGCCCGAGATCTACTCACCGTTCGGCATGGACTGGATCGCCCAGAACGGCATGACCAGCGTCATCCAGCGCCACTGCCCCGACCTCGCTGCGGTCTTGCCCCGCGACGCAAGCGCGTTCGCCCCATGGCGTTCCCGGAGTGGGCAATGACCGAACAGATGACCATTCAGCATGCCGGTCTCGCAGCGCTGATGCAGCGGCCGCTGATCGAGACGATTTTCCGTCGGCGTACGCACCGGGTCAGCCGCGGCAGCTCACTGTCGGCCGGCTCGATGAGCTACACGTCGGCTGAGCCGCGTACGCCGCTAACCGAGGTCGAGGAAGCCGTCCTCATCAGCCTCACCGGATGCACCGGTCTCACAATGCCCGACAGGCCTTTCGCGGATCCCCGCAACGGCATGCCGATCATGGCCAAGCCGAACCTCACCATGGTCGGACGCACGGCCGGTAGCCCCGACAACGCGCAGGGCACCTCTTTCTTCCTTATCAACGACACCGGCACCTACTTTCTGCGCAAGCTGCCGCCTCCGGCCGATGGGGGCTCGCTCCTCGACATCGACCAGCTCGTCGCCCGGGCGCGGCAGGCCAAGGTGCGCATCCTCGACCACCGCATCGACGTGTCTGACGGCAACCGCGACTTTCCGGCGTACCTGGACTCCAACCGCTTCCTGTCCAACCTTCCCGGCACCACGATCCTGTTCCCTGTCGTCGATCTCTCACATCAATACATCAACGGCATGATGTACCTGCTCACGCAGCCCGCCGGCGCGCGGCCAACCATTGTTGACGACCGCAACTTCTACCGGCCGGCCGGCGTAAAGCGGTGGGTACGCAACGGCTTCCTGAACCCGGACATCAAACTGCCGCTCGGCGCGATCTGGGCAATGCGAACCCAAATCGAGGCCGACCTATTGCTGCAGAATCTCATGCTGGGTGCGGACGCGATGGGCCTCGGGGCGTGGATTCACGGATCGATCTCGCCCCCCGTGCTGCTCGGTGATCCGAAATTCCGCAAGCGGTACGGGTCGATGCTCGGCTTCGACTGGACGACACCAAAGTGGCGAATCGCTGATGTGCTGCGCTGGCACGTGCCGTCGCCTTGGCATGCGGCCCTGCGCGCCAACGCCATTGGCCTGCGCCACGAGGGCGAGGACCTCATCACGGCGGCTTGCCCGCCCCATTACGAGACGATGCGCGAGGCGGTGCACGCTGTCGCGGCGCAGAAGTTCGGACCCGGCGGCATCTATACCGACAAGGCGCTCTTCGACCGCATCTACAAGGGCGACTTCGGCGCGCGGTACCTCAAGGAGGCCAGCGATTACGCAACCGACGTCATTGATTGCACCGCCGACATCTGCACCTATATCTTTCAGACCCATGGTCGCTTCCCAGCACACTGCGAAGCGATCCATGTGCCGGGCGTGTGGCTACAAGCTCATCACGTGGATGAGCCCTACTACGAGCGCTTCTTTCACGACGGCCTGACCGACGCACACCGTGCACACGACCAAAGATGGCATGAGTAGGTTCCCGACCCGCGGAATCGGTCCTACACACTCAACGACAGACTCTCGAAATACTGCTTGAGTCAAATACTCGTTAGCTCCTGAGTGGTCAGGCGGCGGCCGCCGAAACCTTACTGAGCTGGCCCTCGATCAGGAGCCGCTCGGCAACACTTTTTTCCAGTTTGCTCAGCAGGCGAGCTCTGGTCGGTCCAATGCTGCCAATTGGAAGCTGCATGCGTCGACTAATTTCGCCGTAGGAAACAGGTGGATCAGAAACAAGCAAAAGCAGTAGCTGCTGCTGATCTTCGCGCAATTCAGCCAGCGCCTGCCGGACGACGCTACGTCGCTCAGCTCGCAGGAGCTCATCGTCGATTGCAAAGTGGCCGTCGCTGTTTGTCGTAGACATCACGAGGGGATCCGCGGTGATCAAGCGCTTGTGACCACGCAAAATCTCATAGCATCGATGTTTAGTCGTGGTCGCGATCCAGCCAGGAAGCGCGCAAGGTTCTCGCAACCTGTTGACATGACACAGCAATTGCATCCAGACGTACTGGCTTACGTCTTGCGCGTCGGACGGTGCAAGTCGATGTCGTCGCGTGATTGAGTCGATGAGGGGCTGGAAGCGGTCAGTGAGACGCTTCCACGCTTCTTCATCCTCTTTTGTGGGAAGTTCGGCAATTCCTGTCTCTGAGGGGGACACAGATTGGCCTCCTTTTCCAGGGCCGCGGATGCGGCTTTCTGGAAAGTAGGCCTGCCGTTTAGAGTGGAGCATCAGAGAAATCCCTAGGGTTGCACCCTAGGGATTTCTTCGACCTCAGCTTGCATTTGCTACCGGGAGCCGTGCTTGGTGCGCGACCATCGTGGCTAATCGTGTGCGGCGATTGATACCGAGTTTGTGGTACACGTTGCTGAGGTGAAATTCGACCGTCTTGATACTTAGGAACAACAAACCCGCTACCTCTCGGTTGGAGTGGCCGCGAGCAACGGCGAGCGCTACCTGCAGCTCCTGAGGGGTCAGCGTGGCCAATCCTGGTGCCTCATGTTGCGGTATCCGAACTCCAGTGGCCTGAAGTTCGTTGCGCGCCCGACTTGCCCAGTCGGGGGCACCCAACCGTTCAAAGATCGTTAACGCGGACGTGAGTACAGTCCGAGCCTTGGCAGCCTGGTTGTGGCGGCGCAGATACTGTCCAATGATTAGCTCCGTCCGTGCGCGTTCAAACGGCATGTCGCTTATCGCATGTAGTCGAAGTGCCTCCGTCATATGATCTTCGAACGCAGCGGGGTCGAGCAGCGCCCTCGACCGGGCGGTGACGGCTGCAGTCGTGGGCATATTGGCACTCGCGGCGGCTTTCTCGAGGCGTTTGAACTCACGTCGCGCCGCGTCGTCCATCCGCTCAGAGACGTAGCATTCGAGCAGATCGCTCGACCACCACAGCACTGGGCAGTTGCTGAAGCCCACTTCATCACTGAAGGCGGAGACCTCTTCGAAATGGCTGATTGCCGCTAGCAGCTTCCCAGAGGTGAGCTCAAGTACTCCTAGTGCTATTTGGGCAAAAGCAAGGTACGTTCGGGCACCAACCGCTTCGGAGCCTGCGGCGCTCTCGATCGCATGGCTGCGCGCTTCTTCTGGATGGCCGGTCAGGGCTTCAATTCGCGCTAGGGTCGCCAGGTTGCTGGGCCGCTCACTGGTCCACCCGGTGTCGTCCGCGAGTCTGAGTGCCTCGTGAACTAGCGCTCGGGCACTCGTCCATCGGCCTTGCCAGAAATCGATGCGCGCCAGGCTGCCGCATCTGAAGGGGAGTAAACCGGCCGCGCTCAGCTGCCGAGCTCCGTCCACCGCTCGCGCTAGCAACGTCCGGGCTCGACTAGCTTCCTCACTTGCCAGATGGGCAATGCTCAGCTCGAGGGGAAGTTGGTAAATGAACTCAATTCCCATCGGATCCAGTGCGTCGATTTCTGCTGCACGAGGGTGCAGCAGCGATCGGGCCGCGACAGGGTCTCCGGTCAGCGCGTTCACCATGGCGTTCGCGGCAGTCACGGCGAGCGGCGGATCACCATCAGACCTCTCGGCTAACTGCAGTGCGTGCTCGCCTGTGGTCCGAGCAGTCAGTAGATCGCCGATAACCATGCTCGCCAGCGCCGCATCACCTAAAATTCGCCCAGCCTGTGCGGGATCGATCGAGGCGGCTGCCGCTCCGGTTCTTATCAGCCCGTCGCGGCCGTCGATCATGCCACCGGCGTAGACCTGGAGGCGATAGTGCGCATAGTCGATTGTGACCCGCAAGGCCGCGTCGTTTCCCAAGGTCTTGGCGTGACGAAGCAGCATACGAGCCTCGTCGATCGCACCGGCGAGGCGTAAAGCATCGGCTGCTTGAAGCATGCGCCGCATCGCGTCATCTCCTGGCGGCGTCAACTCCGAACTTCGTTCGTACAACTTCCCAGCGATTGTGTAATTGGCAGCGGCGAACTCGTGGTCTGCGGCGATTTGAAGTGTTTCGGCTAGGGTCTCGTTGGGCGCGGTGCGAGCAGCCACCAAATGCCAGGCGCGACGTTCCAAACCGGCAGTGCTCGTCGACTGCTCGAGGATCTGTGCAGCAATGAGATGCGCACGCCGTCGCCCACGGGAGGGGGTGGTCCGATAAGCGGCGGCACGTACCAATGGGTGCCGAAATTCTGGCTTTCCATGCTGATACGCAATGAGGCCAGCGTCCTCGGCCGGGTCCAGGTCGTCGAGAGTCAGGCTCGCTTTGTGCAAGGCCAATCTGAAGTGCTCAGATGTGCCTGCTCCCATAATTGCCAGCAGGCAGAGCGCGCGCTGAGTGTGATTCGGGAGGACCGAGATGCTGTCGCAAAACGCGTCCTCCATCCGTGAGCTAATGGGCAGCGGCTCAGCGCTCAGCGCCCACATAGCGAGATCGTCCGCCTTCATGTTTGCCGGCAAAGTCAGCAATGCGAGCGGGTTGCCACCGGATTCTTCGATCAGCCGAGACGTCGAGGCTTCTGACATCGCCGGTAGCCCGGTCCGCGCGACCAAGGTACGTGCGGCAGAGGAACCGAGGCCGGCAAGAGCCAACGTTTCGTACCTGGCGAGCTGGTGAGCCGCCGGTTGGCCTGATCTGACGGCGAACATCAAGACAATGCCTTCGACCTCGAGCCGATTACCGGCAAACGTCAAGGCACCGAGCGAGGCTGGATCCACCCAGTGGGCATCGTCGATGGTGACCAGCACCGGACCTTGGGTGGCTATTGCTGCCAATAGGTTGAGGGTTGCCGCAGCTACCGTGAACCGATCTGCGGGCCTTGATGGACCGATCGCGAATACGCTCGCGAGAGCCTCCGCCTGACGCTCTGGAATAGCGTTCAGACAGGTGTAATGGTGCCGGAATACGTCGGCAAGATTGACGTATGCAATGTCGCTCTCGCTTTCGACGCCGATGGTAGACAGCACAGCGCCTTTGGTAGCTGCGCGTGCCTCGGCCAGTAGCGCGCTCTTGCCAATCCCGGGTTCACCTTCAATGACTATGACGCTGCTCGTACCGGTACGTGCGTTAGCAAGGCAAGATCTCATCACGGCTACTTCGTGATCGCGCCCGACTAGCACGGACTTCAGCATATTTCAGAAAGTGTGTTCTTCCATTGGGGTTTTTCGCGCATCGTGGGCCGCAGCTGATCACTGACGCCGAATTTGGAATCGCCGGTTACGGGCTCGTCCGCGATCAGTAGTCAACCGCAATGGACGTCACATTTGCGCCTCCCTAATCCCTTTACGATGTCAGCCATGTCTGAGCCGGGCACCGTGCAAACCCCGCTCCAGCAGCATGTCGTCGTGGTCGGCGCGGATACCACCACCGTGCGGCTTGTCGAGGAACTGGCTCGGTCTGGTGAGCTGCTGGTGGTGATCGCGCACGGTGAAAGTCCGCGCGGCGTGATCGCCGACATCGAGGCGCTCGGGTGCTTGGTGATCACTGCGACCCATGTGCGAGAGGCGGAGCTACGCGCAGCTGGAGTGGAGCGAGCGCGCGCCGCGATCGTGCTCGGCGATGACGACGTCTGGCTTTGCGTGTCGGGCTGATGATCGACGAGCTGGCACCTGGGCTGCGGATCGTGATCGAGATGACCAACCCGCGGCTGGGCGATCGCCTGATCTCACTCATCGGAGATTGCACCTTGCTGTCATCGGCCGAGCTGGCGGCGCCGGCCTTCGTCGCGGCTGCCCTCGCGACGCCGGACACGCAGTCGTTCGAGATCGGTGGCCGTAGCGTTGCGGCTGGTCCGCGGGACCGGATCGGCGGCGAAGTGCTCGCCATCATCGGGGACACGCGGCGTACCGGCATCGACGATCTCAGCGCACTACCGCTCGGCTTCCAGTTCGGTGCGCTCGTCATTCAGCTTTTCGGGCTGGTGCTCTCGGCCGGCATAACGGCGGTGATCGTCGATGCGCTGATCGGCGCGCGACTTGCGGGGATCCTCGGCGGCGTACGCGGTAAGCCGCGGCATCACGTGGTGGTCTGCGGCCTGGGCCGAGTCGGTACCGCCGTCGCTGTCCGGCTCCAGTCCCGCGGCGTACCGGTCGTCCCGATCGAGCGGCGTGGAGATGCGCCGGGCGTTCTCCGAGCGCGGCAACTCAAGATTCCCGTGGTGGTCGCTGCCGCCACCAACGCATCTGCTCAAGAGATCGCCGGCATCGGCCGTGCTGACGCGGTGCTGGCCGTGACCGACGACGAGGCGGTCAATCTCGAAATTGCCCTCGTAGCGAAAGACGCGAATCCATCGGTGCGGGTAGTGGCGAGGGTCTTTGATCATGATCTTGCCAGCCGGGTGGAGCGTCGCCTGCAGCTCGGTGCCACGCGCAGCGTCTCCATGCTCGCGGCGCCTGCCTTCGCCGCGGCAGCACTCGGCCGGCGTCGCGACGTGATCTTCCCGATCGGACGCCGGGTACTGCTGTTCACCGAATTGACGGTGAGCTCAAGCTCGGCGGCGCCGGGCCGCTTACTCCGGCACCTCGAGGAGCCCGGCGCCAGCCGGATCCTTGCGTGGAGCCGCTCCTCGGGTACGACGTGGCAGTGGGAGGAACCTTGATCATGAGCTGGCCGGCAATGAGCGGATCGCGGTTGTTGCCACCCGCGCCGGGTTGGCGCGGCTGCTGCGTGCCACTCGAGCACGTACGGCCGTAAACCCTGCCTGAGGAACGCCGCGGGGCGGGTGGCGAGTTGGCGTTTCTCCGCACAAGGCCACGAACAGAGGCCGTTACGCGCGTTTTGAGCCGCATTCGTGGCTCACTGCGGAGAAACGGCGCTAGCGAGGCTGGGGTCGTCCTCTTTCAGACCTGATGCTCGAAATGATTGAGCTCAGCGAGTGCTTGCCGAAGCGAGCCCTGGGAGAAGTCACCGGACCACTCGTCGAAGGGTGGCCGACACCACGGCGCCGTACGCCAGGTGCGGGATCACATCGCTGAGCCAGGCGCTCGCCGACCAGCGCCCCGGATCGGTGATGCCGAGCACAGTCATCGGGTGCCAGTGGACGGCCTTTCCCTAGCGGTTGTTGGCGGGCTGAGGCAGGACCTTAGCCCAGCCGTCGATTCCGCTCGTCAAGGTCCTTGTGACGACGCTCGGCTAGGTATCCGTACGCGAGGCAGCTAAAAGACGCGACGTCAGGATCGCTTGGCGACCGTCAGCAGCACAGCCGAATTCTCCAGCGCGTCCAGGCTGTGGCGACCCTCCGGCATGATCAGCAGATCTCCTCGCGCCGCATCCCAGAATGAGTTGGCCGCTGAGAGTCGCACCCGCCCGTGCAAGATCAGCACTGTCGCCTCGCCGGGATTCTCATGCTCGGCGAGACTGGCGCCGGCGATCATGCCAATGAGTGTTTGCCGCAGCACCTTTTCGTGGCCGCCGTAAACGGTGTCCGCGGTGTGTTGACCGCCTGCGCTGGCAGCCAGTTTCATCTGCTGCCGTGCCAGAGCCTCAAGTGAGATCTTCTGCATGGCAATAGTCTCCACACTCCGCCGACGCCTCGCTAATGGGCTGCTCGGAGCAGCCGAAGCTGCGAGGCTGGTGCCATGCGCCGATTCACTCAAGTGGATGTGTTCACCGATCAACTGATGTTCGGCAATCCGGTGGCTGTGGTCCATGACGCCGACCAACTGACAACTCAGCAGTTGGCGGACTTCGCCAGATGGACCAATCTCAGCGAGACGACTTATCTGTCCGCGCCGACCGACGAGCGGGCGGACTACCGGGTCCGCATCTTCACCATCAGCACCGAACTGCCGTTCGCGGGTCACCCCACCCTCGGCTCCGCGCATGCCTGGCTGGAGGCGGGCGGAGTAGCCCAGAACTCGGAAATGATCATCCAGGAGTGTGAGGCAGGACTAGTACGGATCCGCCGTGAGGAGAATCGACTGGCCTTCGCCGCGCCACCGCTGATTCGCGGTGGCGACGTGGCGCCCGAGGACCTCAGCGAGATCATGGCTTATCTCGGCGTTGATCATGATCAAGTCGTCGCTGCGCAATGGGCGGACAACGGTCCAGGCTGGGTCGCGCTATTGCTCAGCGATGCGGAGGCGGTTTTGGCATTGCGTCCGCGAGCGGCTGAGGCAGGGCGATTTAGCGACGTCGGAGTGATCGGGCCCTATCCGCCTGGCTCGGAGGTGGACTTCGAAGTCCGAGCCTTTACCTCGATGGTTGGGCTAGGTGAGGACCCGGTCACCGGCAGCCTCAATGCCGCCCTGGGCCAGTGGTTGATTCCTACCGGTCGGGCGCCCAGCTCCTACGTCGCCGGGCAGGGAACCGTGTTGGGACGGCGAGGGCGCGTCCATGTCAGCAAGGTTGGTGACGACGTCTGGGTCGGTGGGAACACGATCACCGGAGTTGCTGGAACGACGCATCTCTGAGCGGCCTCTGTGCCAGGCGCGGGTCGAGAGGCAGCGACTGAAGATGATCAACTTCCTCACCCATCGCGGCACTGACTTCCCGGAGCAGACGCCGTAGTCGATCAAGGTTCCAGTCGTAGCCAGCCACTGCTTCGGTGACGTTGATCATGTCGTGGGAGAGCCGATCCCTGGTGTGCTGGTACGCGGCGGCGGCCTCGTCGAACCGGGACGGCCCGGCCAGCACCGCCTCGGCAAACAGCTCAGCGTCGCGTAGCGCGTCGGTCATGCCGTGCGTGGTGATCGGATCCTTGAAGTAGCCGGCGTCACCGACGAGCGCCCAGCCAGGGCCCCAGCTCTGCCTCAGGTAGCCGGGCGCCCCGGCCCAGCCGTGCATCCGGCTTGTCGGGGTGGCATCGGCCAGCCGGTCCACGTAACTCGGCGCCGCCGATTCGATCAGCTCAGCGAAAGCCCGCTCAGCCCCGGCGCTGCGTAGCCGGCGCAGGCGCGCAGGGGTGGTACCGACAAAGACGCAGGTCGCCTCGTTAGTCGGAATGAACCCCGCGGCCGAGTGATCGCCGTAGGCCCATTCGTAGCCTGCGGCTGGGAGGTCGTCAAAGTAGCGGTAGAGAAAACCGCTCGCGTTGCGGCCTGTCTGGACCAGCGGCGCATCGACATGTCGCGCCACAGTTGAGCGAATGCCGTCCGCGCCGACCGTGAGCGGGGCGTGAAGATCGGCGGAGCGTCCGCTCCGGCTGCGAATCTGGACGCCGGCAACTTGCCCTGCCGGGCCACGCAGAAGCGCGGTCGCGATGGTTTCGTGTAGCACCTCGGCACCTGCGGCGGCGGCGGCGTCGACAATCAGCCGGTCGATCAGGTAGCGGCGCGGCGCATAAAGCGCCTCGACTCCGCCACTTGGCTTGATCGCAACGTTGACCGGCTCACTATCGGCGTAGTGGAACACGACCTGACGGATCGGCGGCGTACCGGCAGCGATGATCTCGGGGAGCACTCCCCACCGGGCCAGCTGAAGGACACCGGCACGCATTAGCCCGTGGGTCGAGAGGGTGTCACTGCCGTGGCGATCACGGTCGATGAGGATCACCCGGATTCCCGCACGGGCGAGCAACAGCGCCGTCGCGGCGCCGGCGACACGACCGCCGACCACGATGACGTCACAGTCGTTCATGCGGCCGACACCCGAGCCGAGGCCGTACGACAGCCCACGAGATGATCAACAACGTAACGTGCGTCGTGGCGGGCGCCGTCGATGTAGCCGGAGTCGCGGCGGTGCTGAAAAGACTGTCCAACGACATACAGACCCGGTATCTCCGTCACGCCACGACGCTGTCGGATGGATCCGTCTGGCGCCAGTACGGGAAGGTGCAGCCAGGGGAAATGCGGCTGATAACCGGTCGCGAAGAGCACCGTTCCGATCTGCTCAGCGGCCAGGTCTAGTAGCGAAGTGGGATTGGGAAGACGGATCTGTCCGGGGCGCTTCGGGGGCAACACCTCTGGATCGAGTCCCGCATTCTCGACGTATCGATCAATCGCGTCCAGCAGGCGGTGCATTTTCCGGTCGGCAGCGGTGACACTCTCCTCCAGATCGGTCCGGAAGGCGGCCGCTGTGCCGGTGATCTTCTCGAGCCGCCCCACCAGCCGTACGCCGAGCGCCTGCAACACTTCCAGATCCAGGTCTCGGCCGCGCTGCAGCGGATCGGAGTTCCCGATCAACTGCAGCGAAGTCTCCCGACGCGCCGCCGCAACGTCACGCACATCATCGACCGTACGCGCCAGCCGACCCGTCTTGTCCAGCCACCAGAAGATGTCCATACCTCGGTAGCCGCGTGGCACCCGAGTGTGCCGGCCGACCGCAAGAGTCACCTCACGTCCGGCGCGTACCAACTCTTGGGCAATCTGTACGCCAGACGCGGAGGCGCCCACGACGAGCACACCGCCGGGGGCGAGAGCGGCTGGATTGCGGTACGCGCTGGCGGTGATCATCTGCAGGCCACTCGATACGCGGGCTGTCGCTGCGGGCAGTCGAGGCTGCCCGTACGGACCCGTGGCGACCACAACGTGCCGGGCGTGCCAGGTGCCTGCCGCGGTGACTACCTGGAAGCGGGCCGGGCCTGGCCTGGTTGAGGAGGCAACCTCAACGACAGCGGTGCCGGTGATCACTGGGGCAGTGAACGAGGCGGCATACCGCTCCAGGTGGTCGACCAGTGCAGTAGAGCTCAGGTAGCCGTCGGGATCAGGTCCTGAGTAGCACCAGCCCGGCAGTCTGGTCATCCAGTTCGGCGTGAGCAGGTGCAACGAGTCCCAGCGCTCGCTGCGCCAACGCTCGGCCACCTGACCCCGTTCGAGCACGACATGATCACGACCCACGTCGCTGAGCAGCCGGCTGACCGCCAGGCCGGCATGTCCCGCACCAACGATGACGGTGTCGATGATCATCGGCTGCCAAATATCGTCGCGGAGCGCGGTCAATCAGTTGGTCACTACGTCGATGATCACCGACGTCGGATTGACAAGGGCGTCGTAAACGGCGGAGCGGCGGCGGGACTGCTCGACGAGCCCGCGCAGCGTTTCATCGTCCGCGTCGCCTTCGATATGGAACGTGACCCGGATCTCTTGGTATCCGTTGCGAACCGTGCCGTCGGAGAGTCCGAGAAGGCCCAGCAGGTCGATGTCCCCTTCTACGGTGGAGGTCACCTTGTGCAGATCGACGCGACGCGCAGCCGCAATATTGGCCAGACCTGAGGTCAGGCAGGCGGCGATGGCGTGTAAGAGGAACTCGATCGGGGTGGGTCCGTTGTCTTGTCCCACGAGTACGGCAGGGTGATCAGCGTCGAGCGTGGTGACCTGCTTGTGCTGCATCTCTTGCATTGCGCCGTAGAAACCCGACAGCTGTGAGCGACTATGCGTGCCGCTCACCCAGGTGTTGCTGGCTCGGAACTGGAACTTGGCGATCTCCTTCTGACTCTTGACGGCGTCAAGAGTGGCGAACAGGGTCGCGACGTCTACACCATTACGACGCGGTGTCTCCGTGGCGGTGGTGGTCATGAAGTCCTCCTTGGGAATCTACTTCAAATTCGGTCGGTCGACCGAACTAGCTGAAATTGTCTATCTACTGCTAGACTCCTGTCAAGACCGATCGACCGACCGAACACTGTGAGGCTGGTGCGAAAGGTCCTTAGCCAGCACGCTAGGAGATGGCCGGACGCTTAACATCCGCAAAATCACGGAGTTTCCTTCGCGATGGGCAACGTCCGGTACGCAGAGAGAGAGAGGCCGGCCTTGGCGCAATCCGTAGTTCGAGCACCAGACACTCGTACGGTCATCCTTGATGCGGCGCGGAGCCGGCTGCTGGTCGACGGCTATGGCGGCCTGTCGACACGAAAGGTCGCCGATGAGGCCGGGGTTCCGCTGAGCCAGCTTCACTACCACTACGGCTCCAAGCAGGGGCTCGTTCTTGAGCTCCTGCATGAGGAGAATCGCCGTCGGCTGGCACGCCAGCGCGGTATGTACGCCGAGGATGTGCCGCTCTGGCGTCGCTACGAGCGAGCCTGCGACTTTCTCGAGGACGACCTGGACTCCGGCTACGTACGAATACTCCAGGAGATGATCGCCGCCGGCTGGTCCAATCAGGAGCTCGGCGACGCGGTGCGGGAGCTGCTCAGCGGATGGTTCTCCCTGCTCGCGGAGGTGGCGCGGGAGGCCGAGCAGCGTTACGGCTCGCTCGGCCCGTTCACTGCCGACGAGGTGGCCACTCTCGTCAGCACTTCATTCATCGGCGCCGAGGCGCTGCTGTTACTCGGCTTCGACCGCGAGGTCATGCCCATCCGCTCGGCACTACGAAGATTCGGCGTGGTCATTCGGCAACTCGAAGAGGCAGGTAAAGCCGGAAAGGACTGATCATGCGAGCATGTCAGCCGATTCGCGAGGGCTACGTCGAGCGTGACGGCGTCAAGATCTTTTACGAGGTCTTCGGTGCTGGCGAGCCGACCGTCCTGCTGCTGCCCACCTGGTCAATCGTTCATTCGCGGCACTGGAAGATGCAGATTCCGTATCTCTCGCGGCACTGCCGGGTGATTACCTTCGACGGCCGAGGCAACGGCCGCTCCGACCGGCCATTGGAGCCAGAGGCGTACCGCGAGGAGGAGTTCGCCGCTGACGCGCTCGCGGTGATGGAGGCTACTGCAACCCAGCGGGCTGTCGTCGTGTCGCTCTCCCGAGGTGCGGAACGTTCGCTGCACCTGGCGGCCAGCCACCCGGAGCGAGTTGACAAGCTGGTGTTCATTGCGCCGGCGCTACCGCTGCCGCCGGCCACTCCGCGGCTCAAGGCCATTCAGGACTTCGATGAGCCGCGCGACTCCTACGCCGGCTGGCAGACGTGGAATCGTCACTACTGGACCGAGCACTACGAGGACTTCGTCGAGTTCTTCTTCTCACAGTGCTTCACCGAGCCGCACTCGACGAAGCAGCGGGAGGACTGCGTCGGCTGGGCGCTCGAGACGGGCCCTGAAACGCTGGTCGCTACCCAGCTCGCGCCGCGGTTACTCGATGAGCAGAGCGTGCGCGAGCTGCTCGCGCGCATCAACTGTCCCGTGCTGGTGATCCATGGCAGTGAGGACGGCGTACGGCCTCACGCGTCGGGCGCCCGACTCGCGGAGCTGGCGGACGGCGCGCTCACTACGCTCGAGGGCTCCGGCCATATTCCCATTGCCCGTGACCCAGTCAAGATCAACTTGCTATTGCGGGACTTCATCAAGCCGGCGTCGCCACCGCGGCGGTGGGTGCGGGGACGGTCAAGGCGCAAGCGCGCGCTCTATATTTCATCGCCCATCGGTTTGGGGCATGCCCAGCGCGATGTTGCGATGGCGGATGCGTTGCGCAAGCTGCATCCTGATCTTGAGATTGATTGGTTGGCGCAGCATCCGGTGACCAGAGTTCTTGAGGCGGCTGGTGAGCGGATTCATCCGGCGAGTGCGTATCTGGCGAATGAGTCGGGCCATATCGAGTCCGAGTCGGCGGAGCATGATCTGCATTGTTTTCAGGCGATCCGGCGGATGGATGAGATTCTGCTGGCCAACTTCATGGTCTTTCATGATCTTGTCCGGGATGAGTCCTACGACGTGTGGATCGGCGACGAGGCGTGGGAGCTGGATTACTACCTGCACGAGAATCCGGAGCAGAAACAGGCCCCGTATGTGTGGATGACCGATTTCGTGGGCTGGCTGCCGATGCCGGATGGCGGTGATCATGAGGCGTTCCTGACCGCCGACTACAACGCGGAGATGATCTCCCACATTGCCCGGCTTCCGCGGCTGCGTGATCGGGCGATCTTCGTCGGCAACGACTCCGACATCGTTCCGAACGCGTTCGGGCCGGAACTGCCACTGATCCGTGACTGGACTCGGGAGCACTACTCGTTCGCCGGCTATGTCACCGGGTTCGATCCAGCTGACTTCGCCGACCGCGCACGGCTGCGGCATGAGCTCGGCTATCGAGACGATGAGCAGGTCTGCATCGTCACGGTCGGCGGCTCTGGTGTCGGCGAACATCTGTTGCGTCGGGTGATCGCAGCGTTTCCGGAGGCGAAACGGCAAGTCCCGGCACTGCGGATGGTCATTGTTACCGGCCCCCGGCTTGATCCCACGTCGTTTCCGCAACACGAGGGGTTGGAGGTACGCGGCTTCATCCACCAGCTGTATCGGCATCTGGCCGCCTGCGACCTGGCGGTGGTGCAGGGCGGGTTGACCACCTGCATGGAGCTCACTGCAACGCGCAGGCCGTTTATCTATGTACCGCTGCGGCACCACTTCGAGCAAAACTTCCACGTCCGTCACCGGCTCGACCAGTACGGCGCCGGACGGATGCTCGACTTCGATGCAGCCACCCCCGAGCTGATCGCCGACATGATCACCGAAGAAATCGGGCGGCCGGTCAACTATCGAGCGGTCGAGCCCGACGGTGCCGCGAGAGCCGCGGCCCTCATCGCCGAGCTCCTCTAGCTGATGCTGCCGAGCAGGTATGTGCCCCGAGCCTGTCGAAGGGCGCTTCGACAAGCTCAGCGCACATAACCCTCAGGAGAGCGGCGTACTGCTCAGCACAGTTGAACTGTTGATCTTGAGGCGGCCATTGTCGTTGATCAAGCCGTAACCGGTGCGTTCCCGGATTACCCGACCGTCCTTGAAGTAGTAGGTGATTGTTGCCTGAGCCGAACCCGGTGGGAAACCCTTCACGTTGGTCACGGAGATCCTCCTGATCGCGTCCCAGAACCTCTCATAGGACTGCCGACCGCCGGCATGGTTGCGTTGATACGAGTCCGTCATGCCAGGCCACGCCGCGTCGGTGTTGCGCGGTAGCAATGCGTAATAGCTCGAAATGGCCTGCCGAAGCTCTGCTGCCGTGGCGGTGCCACGCACGGTTGGTGCTTTTGTCGGCGAAGGTTTCTTTGAGGGCGCAGGAGATTTGGTCGGCTCTGTTGTCGGTGACGACGTGCTCGTGTTGGTCGACGAGGGGCTGGGGGTCGGGGCAGCCGAAGTCGGGGTGGCGAGGCTGGTGCTCGCCGGCGGGGCGGATGTCGATTCGCCGGTGCCGGCTGTCGGATCGGCGGGCCTCCGGTCGTTCAGCAGCAGCGCAGCCAGCAAGATTCCAGTCCCGAGAACGACAATGGCCAAGGCAGCGGCGAGCCCGCGATTGCGCCTTGGCTTGCTCGGAGGCGGAACTGGGCTGGCAGGCGGTGACGCCGGCACCGGAACGAAATCGGGCACTGGCCTTGTCGAGGGCTGCGTAACTTGCGCGGACTCCGGGACTGCGGCAGTGGGAGGACTACCTGTTGAGAGGTCGGCTATGGCATCGGCCACGGCTCGCATGGACGGACGGCCGGTTGGATCGGGCGAGAGCATGTCCATGATCAGCGGCGTCAGCGCACCGCAACGCTGTGGAGCAGGAAATTGCCCGGAGGCGACCCGATGTAGCAATGCCATGGTGTTGTCATCGGTGCCAAACGGCGGTCTGCCCTCGATTGAGCTATACAGCGTCGACCCGAGCGAGAACACGTCCGATGCGAAGTTCGCCTCGTTGCCGCGAGCGACTTCGGGAGCGAGATAGGCCGGCGTACCGTGGATCATCCCGCTGCTGGTGAGAGTCGCATCGCCCAGCGCGTACGCAATCCCGAAGTCGCTGATGAAGGCTGTTCCGTCGTCGGCGATCAAGATGTTCCCCGGCTTTACGTCCCGATGCACGATGCCTACCTTGTGGGCGGCCGCCAGCGCCGCGGCAACCTGGCCACCCACCTTCGCGGCTTCATCTGGTTCCAGTGGTCCACCCTCGGCAAGGACGGCGGCCAGCGTCATCGACGGAATCAATTGCATGACCAGCCACAGCTGTCCATCCTGCTCGACTGCGTCGAACATCGATACCGCATGTGGATGGTGGAGCCGGGCCGCAGTTCGTGCCTCGCGCATAGCCCGCCTGTTCGCCACCTCGGCCTCGGCGGGTGAGGCGCCGGACTGGCGATGCAGCTGCTTGAGCGCGACAGGGCGTTCCAGGCGCTCATCCGAGGCTTCCCAGACGACGCCCATTCCGCCGCTGCCGACGCGGCGCAATAGGCGATATCGGTCGCCGATGAGAGCTTGTGGTTCAGCCACCTATTGCTAATACCCCAGCGTCACGGTTTCTTTCGTCTCGGCGGCGAAGTTGGCGGCTGACGCCTACCGCTAGGCGGTCAACGTCGGCGACCCTTTACGTTGGACAGCACCCAACTCGCCGGAAAGGGCTTGAGCATGAGTAACGCGATCATCAAGCAGCAAGGAGATTCGCCGATAGTTGCCGACAACATCTTCCAGTTTCGACTGGGTGCGGGCTCTTTTCTGCTTGGTGCCTTGACGGGCGGCCTGGTGATCGCTGCGGCTGGGCGGATGGCGTCGAAAGGTGATGCGACGCCCAAGCCGCCGACTCCACGAGGCTGGCCGGTCAACTTCGCGCATCGCGGTGGGGCGAAGGTCGTACCCGAAGACACCATCGAGGGATTCCGCGAGGGATTTGCAATGGGTGGCGGTGTGGTGGAGTGCGACGTGCATGCCTCGGCGGAGGGCGCCATCGTCGTTATTCATGACGCCGTGGTCGACCGAACGACCGATGGTGCCGGAGCGGTAGCCGAGAAGACCGCCGCGGAACTGCAGAGTTTGGACGCGGGTTATCGCTTCAGCCCGGACGGTTCGTCATTTCCGTGGCGAGCCAAGGGCGTCAAGATTCCCACCCTGGAGGCGTTGTACCAGGCGTTTCCGGACGCGCCTTTCAATATAGAAATCAAGGGCCATCGCGCTGGCATTGAGGAAGCGGTACTTCGCCAGATCGAAGCCGCAGAGGCGACGGAACGGACCGTGGTGGTCTCCGACAGTCGGGGCACCATTTCACGCTTCCGGAAGGTGAGCAACGGGAAAGTCGCGACAGCGTCGTCGACTGTCGAGCTGCTGTTGTTCTGGATCCTTCACTTGCTTCGTCTGGGTGGCCTTTACGACCCGCCGTTCCAAGCTCTGCAGCCTCCGGAGAAATACAAGGACGTCGTGCCGGTGGTGACTCGGCGCTTCGTCCGTAAGGCTCATGATCGCGGGCTGCGGGTCGACGTCTGGACGATCGATGACGAACCGGCCATGCGACGGCTGCTGAGCTTCGGTGTCGACGGCATCATGACGGATCGCCCCGACATATTGGCTCGGGTATTGAAGCAGGCATAATCGGCGTCAGCCGAGTCGACGGCGGCGGAACCGGGAGCGCAGACCTCGACCAAGCAACTCCTCGGGATCCTCCGACGCCACCTCGGGCGGCGGCGTCAGCCCGCGGACGGTGGCGGCGAGCCATCCATTGACCGCAGCCCATAGCCGACTGAGCTGGTCGAGCTGCTGACCTAGGGCTGCCAGCGGCCCGTCATTGAGCTGAAGGATGCGTTTGCCGAGTTCGATGGAGCCAGCGTCGCGCAGCACTATGGTGACGGCGTCGTCAGTGACCGACAGCTCGAGCTGGCGGCCAGCTGCTTGTTCCGGCGTGTCATCCGCGGTGTTCTCGGTACTGACGTCGTCTAGCTTGGCGGCGAGGTGGTCGAGGTCGATGCCGGCTTGGGTAAGCGCCTTCGCAGCGGCACTGTCTGGCTGTTGCAGAATCGCTTCCAGAATGTGGTGGCTGCCGACCGGTATCTCGCCGGCGAGCTCGGCAGCAAGAGTCAACACTTCCTGTGCTGCAGGGGTACGACCCTCGTGCGTCTCGCGTGCGCCGCCCGGTGATTCGACTCGGGTCAATACCTCCGCGCGGATCCGGTCCAACGGGTGCTTGTCTGCCAAGATGTGGGCGGCGAGGCCCTCTCCCTCGCGGAGGATACCGAGCAGGATGTGCTCGGTGCCTATGTAGTTGTGCTTGAGCTGCAGCGCCTCACGAAGCGACAGTTCCAGCACCTTCTTCGCTCGCGGAGTGAATGGGATGTGTCCGCCCGGCGCTTTGCCGCGACCGACTTTCGCCTCCACGCTGGCTCGCACATCGTCCCTCGTGTAATCCAGGGCGATGAGGCAAGCACCTGCCAGCGAGTCTGATGTGGCTAACAACCCGAGGAGCAGGTGCTCTGTGCCGATGTAGTTGTGGTCCAGCTCGCGGGCCTCTTCCTGCGCGCTGACTACAACGTGCCGGGCCTGGCTGGAGAATCGCTCAAACATGGTTTCATTATTTAAACCCTGTCAATACGCTGCTATTAATAGGCTTCTCTGGGAGGTGGCATGGTGCCGTCGGATTGGGATGATCGGCTCGCTGCATGGCGTGACGAGCTAGACCTGATGGCCAAGCTGGAGGATTCAGCGTGGGTGCCCCTCGTCGTGGCGGAGGCCGAGGCCGGCGTGTCCCGCTCAGCACTACGAACCTGGTATCGCCAGGGCGAGATCGCGTCGCGGCTAGTCGACGGGCCGCACGGCCCGCAGCGACTGGTGCCGCTGCAGGCCGTACTTGACCGCGCTGCGCAGTCAGCGCGGATCCAGCGCCGGGCCGAGCGTGAGGTCAGTCTGGAGGCGCAAGTGACCCTGCTGCGTCACCGCGTTGACCAGCTAGAGCTTCGGCTTGCTGCGCTGGAGCATCACCGCCAGGCCTAGCCGACGTAACGTGGGATCCGCTGAAAGGCTCACTCCAGCCAGGCCCGCGATGCTGGGTTCAGGCGGGAACTGGAGCGAACCCGTCTCGATGGGGTGAACTTTTCAGCGCGAGTGCGCACGAGCGACCCACGTTTGCTCAATGATTTCTTTTGCGACTTTGTTTAGAGGTGGTGGAGCATCCAGTGGGTTCGGTGATCGGGGAGATACTTCCGCTGGCCGTCAGCATCGCTATCAGCCCGATACCGATCATCGCGGTGATCTTGATGTTGCTGTCCCCGCGGGCGAAGGGCACCAGTGTCGGCTTCATGATCGGTTGGCTGGTCGGGATCATCGTTGCCATTGTCATCTTTACGCTGCTCTCCTCAGTGATTCCGCAGCGCAGCGAGGGCGGATCGGTGACGGCTGGTGTGATCAAGATCATTCTCGGCGTGTTGCTGTTGGCCCTGGCGCTGCGACAGTGGCGTGCGCGCCCGGCCGAGGGTGAGCAGGCCAGCTTGCCGAAATGGATGTCAGCAATTGACTCGATGACCGCAGGTAAAGCCCTGGGCCTGGCCTTCCTGCTCGCCGCGGTGAATCCCAAGAACTTGCTGATGGCCGCCGCTGCCGGCCTGATCGTCGGCGGTGCCGGTCTGGCGCTCGACTCAACCGTAATCGTGATCATCATCTTCGTGCTAGTGGCAGCCTGCACTGTGATCGTCCCGGTGATCGCCTACCTGATCGCCGCTGCCCGGCTGGCTGGGCCGCTCGACAAGCTACGTGGCTGGCTGGTCGAGAACAATGCCACGATCATGTCCGTGTTGCTGCTGGTCATTGGCGTTGCCGTGATCGGCAAAGGCCTGGCCGATTTTTAGCTTTTCTAGCGCGGGTCGTAGCCGTCGGCGAACACGGTGATGTGCACGTGATTGTGGTGATTAGCCGAATCGTCGCCTCGATCTGCCATGTAACGCCAGCCTTCGCTGTCGCGGCGGATGTTCCAGATGTGCTGGTTCCAGATCACGTAATTGATTCCAAGATCGCGGGCGTTCGCCTTGGCCCATGCCGCAACTTTGTAGCCGAGCGCTTTTCCGGAAGCCGACTTGTAGTTAGGAATCATGAGGTCGAGCGCGCGCCCGGTGGAGTGATCGGTGAACACTCCTGCCCGCAACGTGTAGTAGGTCGTGATCTGCGGGAACTTGGCCCGCGCGGCGCGATGGACCTTGATCGCATTCGGCTTGAGGCCCCGCTCGACTGCCCGCCAGCTCGGTGGTGTCGAGCTCGGCACCGACTTCGAGAGGTATTTGGCGGTCACCCATCGCACGGCCTTCTGGAAAACGATCTGCATCCGGCCGTTCTTGACCACTCCAGTGATGCTGAGTTTGGTTCCCCTCGGCACCTCCGCGATCAACCGATACTTGTCGGCAGAGGTCGAGCGGATGTTCAACGTCGCGGTGGCGTACCGAGCCCCCGTGATCTTGGGCAGTTTGGGGGCTGAGGGCTGGTTGCTGCTCAAGTTTGTCAAGTATTTGGCGGTTACCCAGCGGACTGCGCCGTGGTAGATGATCTGCGCCCTGCCGTTCTGGATGGCACCTGTGACCGAGAGGGCAGTACCCTTCTTGACCTCGGCGACCGTTTTGGAGTCCGCGCCGCTGGTGGTGCGTATGTCAAGATCAGCGGTGGCGATGCGTTTGCCGATGATCGCCGGCCGCCCGCTCTTCGCGCTGGCAAGGTACTGCATGCTGGACCAGCCGGTGGACCGGCCGCTGACCAGCTGTGCCCAGCCGCGCGCAGTCTTGCCGGTCATCGTGACTCGCTCGCCGTCCTTGAGAACCTTGATCACTCGATAGGAAAGGCCTGGACCACTACGCAGGTTGAGGGCAGTGGTGGTGATCTTGACTGTGCCCGCTCCGATCTTCTTGGGGGACGGCAGGTCTGTTCCCTTGCTGAGGTATCTGCTCGCGACGTACGCCGTCGAGCCAGCAAATTTGATCTTGGTCCAGCCTTGTGTGCTGCTGACGGCGGTGACAGTTTGGCCGCGATAGAGACCGCCGAGGATCTTGGTGTCGGTGCCGGCCCCGGAGCGGATGTTGACGCCGACAGTCGCCGTCATCTGCGTGGTGGCGCTGGCCAGCTGCGGAACCATCAGGCTGATAATCAGTCCGGCAGCAAGTAAGGCAGCGGCGGCTCTCATGGTGATCACGCTTCGGCGCATGGCGGGGGAAGCCTCCAACGGAGTTCTCGGGGAAGTCACTCCAGTCGCAAACGTCACAACTGTCTCAAAACTGTTCAGAACTCTAATGGCGTCACATTTGTCACGGCAAGACCTTCGGTCGGGATTCGCGGCAGCAGCTGTGTCCGAGGCCCACACGGCGTAAGGATTGAGTGGTGAGTTCACCTCGGATAGAGATGTCGGCCGAGGAGTTCGAGCTGCTCGTGGCGGAGGCCCTGGACGAGATCCCGGATGAGCTGGCGGCCTTGATCGACAACTGTGTGATCTTGGTCGAGGACTATCCGCCACCGGATCTTCCGAACACCCTCGGGCTCTATTCAGGCATCCCGCTCACCGAACGTGGTCAGTACTACACCGGGTTGCCCGACCGGATCCTGATCTTCCGTTATCCGATCTTGGCGATCTGTGACACGTACGAGGACGTCATGGAGGAGATCAGGATCACCGTCGTACACGAGATCGCCCATCACTTCGGGATCGACGACGACCGACTCCACGAACTCGGCTACGGCTAACTCCAAAAGCGCCGACTTGTCAGCATCCACGGTCGCCATAGCGACCATGGATGCTGACAAGTCGGCGTTAGGTGACGACGACGTAGAGCAGCCCGCCGATGGCGGTCAGCACGACAAGCAGGCTGGTCAGGGCATTCACCTTGCCGTCGCCGAGCGCTTCTTCTCGATGCACGGCGGCGTTGTTCAGTCGAAAGCGCCGGATTGCCACGTAGCCGAGCCCGGCCGTACAGAGCAACGCCAGCAGCCCGATGATCACCGACAGCAGCACCGAAACCGAGGTGAGCAAACGCGCCACCAGCACGCTGCAGGTCAAACCAGCCAGCATGGTGCGCTGCCAGGCCAGGCCGGTCCGCTCGTTCTGCAGGCCTGGGTCCCACGGTGTGAGTGTCATCCAAAGCTCACGATGATCAACGCCACGATGCCTACGGCCGCCACGATGGCAGTCAGCACGAGCAACATCGGCGAGGATGGCAGCGGTTCATTGAGTCGCATCGCCCGCTCATTGACCATCCATCGACTGAACGCCCCGATTCCGCAGGCCAGCCCACAGAGCACCAGTACGGCGGAAGCCAGCCGGATTTCCAGGCCGAGTCGAGACGTCATTCGTGCGACCGTGGCAATCGCGACGCCGGCAGCCAGGAAGCCCAGACCGGTTCGGATCCAAGCCAGGAAGGTGCGTTCGTTAGCGAAGGTGAATCGCGGATCGGGCTCGGAGCCAGCCGCGTACACACGGCGCGGCCAGCGTCGGTCGCGGTGCTCCGGCGGCGCGCTCACACTCGGGATCGTATTACCGATCGCTGTCGGCGCAGCCGGTCGAGGGCTCCGGGTTGCCCAAGTGCCACCGAAAAAAGAATCAGCAAAGCGCCAACGATTTGCCAGGAATTGAGCCGCTGGTCCAGCACGACCCAGCCCAGCAGGGCAGCGGTCACTGGGTTCAGCAGGGTGAGAAAGGTAACCGCACTTGCGGACAGCCGCTCCAGTCCCCAGAACCAGATGGCGTACGCGACGATGCCGCTGATCACCACCAGGTAGATGAGCCCGGCGACATTGCGGGCTGTGAGGTGGCGGGGCAGTCCTTCGATGATCAAGGTGATCGGCAGCAGAGTGAGGCCGGCGAACAGGAAGGTCCACCCGGTCACTCCTATGGAGGTCATTCCCTCTGGACGTCCCCAGCGCTTGGTGAGCACGGTTGCGACACTGAACATGATCATCGCGCCTGCCATCGCAATCAGGCCGACTACATCGAGCCGAGCATCAGATCGCAGCACGAGCAAAGCGACACCCGCGGTGCCCACGAGTCCGGCGATGATCTGAACCCTGCGGATCTGGCTGCTGAGCAGCGGTACCGAGATGACGATAACCACCAACGGGCTCAATGAATTGATCACTGCCGCGACTCCACCCGGCAGCCGGTAGGCAGCGATGAAGAGCAACGGGAAAAGTCCTGAGGCGTAGAGAACCGACAAGACGAAGAAGCGAGCCATCCAACGTCGTGGCGGAATCCGGCTGCCAATGATCAACACCAGCCCGGTGGGTAGCGAGCGCATCAGCCCAGCGAGTAGCGGACGGCCTGGTGGCAAGAATTCAGTGGTAAGCAGGTACGTCGTGCCAAAGATGATCGGGGTCAGGGCCGCGAGATAACCCCAGCGGCCGGTGTGTCGGTCGGCTATTGCGGCTGGCGCGGGCGCATGTCCAGCGGCGGTCATGCGGATTCTTGTTTTGCCTCTGCGGCAACGATCAGGTGGCTGGATGTCGCGGTACTGATCCAGCGCGCACAGCGGCCAAGATCTTCTGATCCGAGGTAGCCAGATTGCCGGTCGGATCGGTCGATGATCATGGCGTGACACGCGGTTGCCACAGTGCGCAAGCCGGCGGAATCGCAGATCACAGCAAGCAGTTGCATAGTCTGTCTGATCGCGTTCACTTCCAACGTCGCCAACACATCCTTGGCGATCACTGGAGCGACGATGACAAGTGGCGTCCTGCTCAAGATCAGCTTTTCCATCAGACCGAGCAACTCTCGGAAGGTCTCGACCGGATCGCCGCAGACCAGCACCGCAGGATGCTCCAGCGCCGCCCAGCCGGTGGCGGTGTCGGTGATGAAGTCACGGGAGGCGTAACCGACCTCCACGGTGACCGTCTGTGGATCGGCGAGTTGCCCACGAATCGATTCACGCTCGGACGGGCTGAGATCGGTCGGCTTTGCAGTGTCGGGTCGGCGCCGGGCCTGCAGATCAGACAGGTAATGCGGCGCCGGAGCATCGGGCCTGAAATGCGGGATGTCACGAGCCGGAGGGGCCAGCATCTCGGCCGCTCGCTGCTTGTTGCGTCGGCGATCCCACAGCGCACCGAAGATAATCGCCGCGAGTCCCGCGACGATCAGCGCAATGAGCCCGATGCTCCACGCATCCACTTGTTCAGCGTGCCACACGCTCATGTGGGCAGGGAGCGCTGCGGATGCGGCCTGGAGAACCGTCCGGACCGGGTGATCTTTTTGGCGTTTCTCCGCACAAGGCCACGAACGAGCGCCCGTACGCCGGTTTTCGGCTGCATTCGTGGCTTTGTGCGGAGTAACGACTCGTGATAGGCAGCCTGTCAGACTTATTCCGATGCCGTACGAATCTTGGGTGGAGCGTCAGATCCGCGAGGCGACCGAACGCGGTGAGTTTGACAACCTGCCCGGGCAGGGCAAGCCGATCAACGGTCTGACCGGTCGTGACGAGGAGAATTGGTGGGTCAAGGCCTACCTCGCGCGCGAGCAGTTGCCCCTTCCGCTGCCCACCTCGCTCGCATTGCGCAAGGAGGTCAAGGAGCTATCCGAGACGCTTGCCGACGTCGCAGATGAAGAGTCCGTACGCGAGATCGTTCGCGATCTCAATCATCGGATCGCCACATCGCATCGGATCCGGGTGGACGGCCCGCCGATTCTGGTCAGGATTGTCGATGTCGAACGTGCGGTGGAGGACTGGCGGCACCGACGGCAATCAGCGGGTTGAGCGTTCGTAAGGGGCGGCGCTTCGACGGGCTCAGCGCGCATTATTCCCTGGGCGCGGCGCTTTCGACGGGCTCAGCGCGCATACTGCGGGTTAAGAGCCGGAGCTGGCGGCTGGCCAGCCCGGCACGCCGGGTAGCACGCCGGTACGCACCAGCTCCTCGGCAATATCGTGCAGCTTGCGATTGTTCTGCTGGCTAATTCGAGCCAGCGCCTGAAAGGCCTGCTGCGAATCCAGGTTATAGCGCGTCATCATCATTCCGACCGCCGTACCCGTGGTGCGGTTGCTCTGCAAGGCCTGCCGCAACTGTTCGACAGTGGTCTCCGCCTCGCCAATCGCAAGATCACGCAGCGAATTCATCTGGTAGTGCGCACGTACCCGGGCCAGCAGCTCGGCGGAGTTGAAGGGTTTGGCCACGAAGTCGTCGGCACCGGCGGCGAAGGCCTGCACTGCTGACTCAGAGCCGGCGAGTGCGGTCAGAACCACGACGGGCAGCCGAGCTGTCCCCTCGCCCTGACGGAGCTGCGGAAGAAGATCAAGACCGCTCTGTCCGGGCAACATCACATCGGTGATCAGCATGTCCGGTGGGTTGTCGGCATGGTGCTGGAACCAGGCGAGCGCATTTTCGGCATCTCCTACTGCCTCGACCTCGTACCCGTCCCTAGTGAACAGTTTGATCAGATAGCTGCGAAGATCAGGTTCGTCCTCGATGATCAACAGCCGTGGCCGAACTCCGCCGGTCTCCTGCTCGTCGGACGCCGCGGCGCTGTCCGCCAGTTCCGCCGCTATCTGCGATCCGTTGTAGCGCGGCAACCGTACGACAAACCGGCTGCCCACACCCAGCTCGCTCTCGACCTCGACGGTCCCGCCGTGCGCAGAAGCCATGTCCGCAACGAGTGCGAGGCCGATTCCCGAGCCGGGCTGTTCATCACTAGAGCTTCCCCGTTGAAACCGTTCGAAGATCTTCGTCTGCTCGTCGTCCGGAATACCAATGCCGGTATCGGCGACAGTGAGGACGACGTTCTGGTCATCACCAGTCAAGATCACCGCGATCTCACCCTCGGCGGTGAATTTCAGCGCATTGCTCACCAGGTTGCTCACGATGGTGGTCCACATGGTCGGGTCCACGTAGGACCCGAGCGGGTCAGCAGGTACCTCGACGCGCAGGTCCACCGCACCCTCGGCCGTCGGACGGAACTCCTTGACCACATCAACCGTCAGTGCCACCAGATCGACATCTTCCCGATGCGCTATCAGCGGACCGGGTTCGGCACGCGAAATGTCGAGCAGGGCATCGACGACTCGCTGCAAACGATCACCCGCACGAACCGAGATTTCTACTGTGTCGCGGGCAGCGGCCGGAAGTACGACGCCCGGCTCGTCAAGGATGTCCTGCAGCGGCGCAAGAAGCATGGTCAGCGGTGCGCGCAGCTCGTGGGTGGCGTTTTGGAAGAACTCCGTCCGAGCGCGATCAAGCTCCTCGAGAGCTTGCTGCCGCTTGCGCTCGCTCTGATAGGAGATCGCGTCGGTGATCATGACACCTAGTTGCCGAGCGGCCATCACAGCGAAGGCGGTCCAGGAGTCGTCCGCTCGCAGATAGGGATTGACGCCCAACACCACGGCACCGAGCGGCTTACGCACTCCGAGCATGATCACTGGCATGACGAAAGCTTGATCAGGAGTCAACGGGCCGATCGGTCCAGGTTCGAACACACCCGGATACTGCTCCCGAAGTCCAGACACTAGCTCGCTGCCACCGTGCCGTGTCACCTCCAGCACTGGACCGGTCGTCGGCGCCCGCTGGACCAGCTCGCAGGACTCGGCAGCGCTCTCATCGAAGCCGTAGTCGGCGATGCGTTCCAGGGTCTGCGTAGCAAGATCACGCAGGAAAACCGCTGCAAAGGGGACGCTCTTCCGGGTTCTGCTGATCACGTCGAGGGCCGCCTGACAGGTGGACGCCAGGGAGTCGTCGGCAGTGATCGAGACTGAACCCAGCCTGCGCAGGGCTTGCAGCCGTCTCTCGTACTGCATGTGGCGAGTCGTTTCGGTGACGGCATTGAAGAGCCCGACGATCGCGCCGTCGGCGTCGCGAATCGCGCTCAGCGAAAACGAAAAGCACGCCTCTTCTGGGTATCCGTGCCGGTCGATGATCAACTGTTGATCATTGCTGTGGTACGCCCGGCCGGTCTGCATCACCTGACGGAGGTGCTCCTCGCTCGCCGGCCACAGGTGGTGACCCACCTCACTCGCCGGCCGGCCGAGCGCCCAGGGATGCTTCTCGGCGCCGAGCAACGGGATGTAGGCGTCGTTATAGAGAATGAGGAGGTCTGGTCCCCAGCTGATCTGCACGGGGAACTCAGAGTCCAAACACAGATCGACAAGTAGCCGAAGCATCTCCGGCCAGGTGTCTCGCGTACCCAGCGGCGTCGCCGACCAGTCCACTGCGTCGTATACAGCTCGCATGGCGGCGCTGCCGGTCAAGTCGTTGCTTGCCGCATCGGGGGAAGCGCCGAAGGGCTCTGTCACGGGAGTCCTCCGATCTGTCGTGCTCCGCGACGGCGGGCCGAGATGACGCTGTTGAAAGATGCCGGGGCTCGCACGATCGCGCCTATCACACCAGGTCGCTCCGCGCGCCGCCCAATCTAATACCTGGTTCGGTACGTCGTTGGGCGTCAGGCGTTTTGGTGTCGGTTGAGCGCTCATGGGTACTGGCTAGACATGAGCAGTGCTGCTGACGTACGCCGCCGCGTTGTCGCCGTGACGGGTGCAAGTGGTGGCGTTGGCCGTGCCGTCGTGCAGGAGTTTGCCAAGCGAGGAGACTCCGTCGCGCTGTTGGCCCGGGGCGAGGTCGGGCTGTCCGCGGCGGCTGCCGAAGTGAGTGCCGCAGGCGCGACGCCGCTGGTCGTACCGGTCGATGTCGCCGACTCTGGCCAGGTCGAGGAGGCGGTGGCGCGTATCGAGAACGAGCTTGGTCCGATCGACGTCTGGGTCAATTCCGCGTTCACCTCAGTGTTTGCTCCTGTTGCCGAGATCAGCCCGGAGGAGCTCAAGCGAGTTACCGAGGTGACCTATCTCGGTAACGTCTACGGCACCATGGCGGTGCTGCGCAGGATGCGGGAGCGGGACGCCGGGACGATCGTGCAAGTGGGCTCCACGCTGGCGTACCGCGGGATTCCGCTGCAGGCGCCCTATTGCGGCGCAAAGCACGCGCTGCAGGGATTCCAGGAGGCGTTGCGCTGCGAACTGTTGCATGATCGCAGTCAGGTCAAGATCACCATGGTGCAGCTCCCGGCGGTCAATACGCCGCAGTTCTCCTGGGTCCTTTCCCGGCTGCCGCAGCGGGCGCAACCGGTGCCTCCGATCTATCAGCCCGAGGTCGCTGCCCGAGCGGTTGTTTACGCGGCGGACCACCCGGATCGTCGAGAGTATTGGGTCGGGGCAAGTACGGCGGCCACATTGATGGTGAACGCCGTGGTGCCGGGTCTGCTTGATCGCTACCTGGCGCGGACCGGATTTAAAGCTCAGCAGACTGGAGAGCCGAAAGATGCTGATCAACCGGCCAATCTGTGGGAGCCGGCGGACGGCAATGGGGGGCGGGACTTCGGTGCGCACGGTGCTTTTGATCAACGGGCAAAACCGCGAAGTGTCCAGGTTTTCGCATCTCAGCACCACAAGACTTTGCTCGGCGTAGGTGCGGCTGCTCTCGCTGCTCTCACCGCGGCGGCCGGCTGGAAAGGGCGTAGCTCATGACGATGATCGACAGGTGGTATCAGGAAGCTGTCATCTACAGCCTCGATGTGTCCTCGTTTCAAGACTCCGACGGCGATGGCCGCGGTGATCTGCGAGGATTGATCAGTCGGCTGGACTACCTTTCTCGGCTGGGTGTCAGCTGTCTGTGGCTTAATCCGATCCACCCCAGTCCGTGGCGGGACAACGGCTACGACATCACCGACTATTACGGCATCGAACCGGCATTGGGCAGCCTCGGTGACTTCGCGGAACTGGCACGGGAAGCTCAAGAGCGAGGCATGCGGATCGTTCTCGACCTGGTCGTCAACCATACCTCCGACGAGCATCCCTGGTTCGTCTCGGCTCGCAGCAGTCCGGACTCGCCATATCGGGATTGGTACGTCTGGAGCGCGGACGAGCCGCCGAACCGGCGCCAGGGAACCGTCTTCCCCGGAGAGCAGGAGGAGACCTGGACCTTCGATAAGCAGGCACAGGCGTGGTACTTCCATCGCTTCTACGGCTTCCAGCCAGACCTCAACTGGGCCAATCCCGCCGTACGCCGGGAAATGGCGAAGGTGATGAACTTCTGGCTGCAGATGGGAGCGGCGGGATTCCGCATCGATGCCGCTCCATTCATCATCGAGATGGTCGAGCCCGGCGTCGATTCCGGCCCGCAGGACTTCTCGATCATGGAGTCGTGGCGTCAGGAAACGCAGTGGGTGCGGGGCGATTCTGTCCTGCTCTGCGAGGCCAATTTGCCGCCCAGCGAGATCGGCACCTTTGTCGGCAGCCGACCCGATGGTCCCACCGATCGGGCGCAGATGATGTTCGACTTCCTGCTCAACCCGCGGATGTGGCTGGCCCTGGCCCGTTCTGATGCCGAGCCACTGATCGAAGCCCTCAAGGTTGCAGTGAAGTTGCCGCAGGGCGGGCAATGGGTGAGCTTCTTGCGCAATCACGATGAACTTGATCTCAGCAGGTTGACCGACGAGCAGCGCAGTGACGCATTTAGTGCCTTCGCGCCTCGCGAAGAAATGCGCTTGTACGGCCGCGGGATCCGTCGTCGCCTGGCACCGATGTTGGAGGGTGACCGCCGCCGGATCGAGCTCGCGTACGCGTTGCAATTCTCGCTCCCCGGCACGCCGGCGCTGCGTTACGGCGAGGAAATCGGCATGGGCGAGGATCTGAGTCTGGATGGTCGCGAGGCCATCCGTACGCCGATGCAGTGGGACGACACCCCCAACGCAGGCTTCAGCCCGGCGGCGCCAGAGGACTTGTTCCGCCCAGTGGTGATGAGCGGCCGATTCGGAGCCGAGAACGTCAACGTACGCCGCCAGCAACAAAACCCCGACTCACTGTTGCGCTGGTTCGAGAACCTGATACACACCCTGCGTACGGCGCCGGAGATTGGCACAGGTTCCTGCTCGGTGATCGACGCCTCCTTGCCGCGCTCGGTGCTGGCACATCGATTCGACGCCCAAGCCGGGTCGATCCTGCTGCTGCACAATCTGGCCGACACCACCGTCACGGTCGATCTTGGCTCACTCCAGGGGACTGATGGCGATCCTTACGACTTGTTCGTTGACGGCGAATACGACGCACCGACCAAGAAGTTCACTGACCTGAAGTTGAACGGTTGGGGATATCGATGGATCCGGCTGTCTCGAAGCGATCAAGGCTAGTCGGGGAATAGAAGGTGCAGGAGCGATGCGCGAACGGTTACGTGATCATGGGCTGCTGATTGCAAATCTTGCTCTCTTTGTGATCTTCTTCGGCGGAATGATCTTGTCCGGCGTACGGGTCTACAACTCCGACCAGCTCGAGCATGGCCAGCAGGCTGTCTCGCTTGGTGGCTATCTGCTCAGTGGGGCGTTCTTTGAGGCGACCTTCGAGAACTGGGAGAGCGAATTTCTGCAGATGGGCATGTACGTCGTACTGACGGCGTTTCTGTTTCAGCGCGGATCGTCGGAGTCGAAGCCTATTGAGAAGCCAGCCCCGCAGGATGAAGACCCGCGCCAGGCGACCGCCCGTCGGGATGCGCCCTGGCCCGTGCGGCATGGCGGTTGGGTGCTGACGGCGTACGAGCACTCGCTGTCGGCACTCTTCTTCCTTTTGTTCATTGCCTCGGTCGTCGGGCACGCGATCGGCGGCGCCAAGGAGTACAGCAGTGAGGAGCTGGAGCACGGCGGCCAGGCCGTGACGACGTTGCAGTATCTCGGTACGTCGCAGTTCTGGTTCGAGTCGTTCCAGAACTGGCAGAGTGAGTTTCTGGCCGTTGCAGTGATCGTCTGGGCGTCGGTCTATTTGCGACAGCGCGGCTCGCCCGAGTCCAAGCCGGTTGCCGAATCGCACCGCGAGACGGGAGCTTGAGTCCGTACGTCGTTCTCAGGACCGATTCGTACCATCGGTTCCATGCAGCTGCGCCATAAGCGGTTCGACCGACCTGACGAGGTCCGGATAGTCGAGAAGGCTCGAGTCGAGTTGATCGAGCTGGGAGAGCTGGCCGTAGGACGGGCGATATTCGAGCCAGGCTGGCGCTGGTCTGACCATGTCAAGCCGATCGTCGGTACCGAGAGCTGCCAGGTGCACCACCTCGGCTACGTCTTGTCCGGGCATCTGCACGTCGAAATGACTGATGGCGCTTCGTTGGAGGTGGTGGGCGGCGATGCCTTCGAGATCCCGCCCGGTCACGACGCGTGGGTCATCGGTGACGAGCCGTGGATCTCGGTGGACTGGGCTGGCCGACGGCTGTTCGCGAAGTCGCCCAAAGAGATCTCTGACCGCATCTTCACAACGCTGGTCTTCACTGATCTGTGCGGGTCTACCGAGACGCTGAACAGACTCGGTGACGCCCGATGGCGGCTACTGCTGGCCGAGCACAATCAAGCCGTGCGTGCCGAGATCGAGCGTTTCGGCGGACGGGAGGCGAAGACCACCGGGGACGGATTCTTTGTTCTCTTCGACAGCCCGGCCCGTGCTGTGCGCGGGGCCGCGGCAATGCTCGACGCCGCGGCCACTCACGGCCTCACCGCTCGCGCCGGAATCCACGCTGGCGAAGTCGAGCTTCAAGGCGAGGAGGTACGCGGCATCGCGGTTCATGCCGCTGCGCGCATTCTCGGTGTGGCGCAGCCTGGCGAGGTGCTGGTGTCCACCACCATCCGCGATCTGCTCGCCGGTTCGGGCCTAGACTTCGTCGATCGCGGCGAGTTCGAGCTGCGCGGCCTCAACGGATTCCGCAGTTTGGCGGCGCTGGTCCCTAGGTCGGTGGGCAGCTTCTAAGCCACGGGGCGCCCTCGGCCAGTGCGATAGCACCGACCGAGGGCTGGGAATCCCACTTAGCGAGGAAGTGAGATTGCCCGTCTCGGATATTCGGTTTCCTTATCGCGGTTGAGGCGCAGATTGCGGGTTGCTGAGGTAGCGCTCCTCGGCCGACTGCCTCACGACGAATTCTGATTGACTTGCTGATGATATGGATACAGCAGAAGCACTCGCGTTCGCGCGGAACAACCCACGCGGCGTTCTTGCCACCATGAAACGTGATGGCACGCCTCAGCTGTCACCAGTACTTGTCAGCGTCGACTCGCAGGATCGTCTGGTCATCAGTACCCGCGAATCCGCAATGAAGACCCTGAACGTTCGCCGCGACCCCCGGGCCTGGTTGTGTGTGCTCAATGTGGGGTTCTTCGGCGACTGGGCACAGCTCAGCGGCGATGTCGAGATCGTCAGCCTGCCTGAGGCGCTGGAACCGCTGGTGGAGTATTACCGCTCCATCTCTGGGGAGCATCCGGACTGGGATGACTACCGCGCGGCCATGATCAAACAGGGCCGCTGCTTGATCCGGATAACGCCGACGAAAGCCGGCCCGACCGTCCTCGGCTGATAACTTCGGCGGCCGAGCGGGTGAGGACCATCTCCCGCGGCCCTCATCGTCGCGCCCTTCGACAAGCTCAGGGCGCAGAGAACAGGCTCAGGGCGCATCTGGACGTTTCGCACCATAGGCGCGGTAACGCCCGCAGGACATGCCAGGGGCCAAGGCCAATGTTCGAGCCGCGACTTGCTGGGTAACTCAACGATCACCGACTGATCTGGAGGAGGACCCATGAGCCAGCCTGCGCAGCAACAAGAGGTGCCTGGCATTCAATCGAAGATGAAGCCCGTACCCGACTGCGGCGAGGAAAGTTACAAGGGCAGCGGAAAGCTCACCGGCAAGATCGCCGTGATCACTGGTGGAGACTCCGGAATCGGACGCGCGGTCGCCATCGCGTACGCGAGGGAAGGCGCGGATGTCCTGATTTCCTATCTCAGCGAGGATTCCGACGCCAAGGACACGGCTGGCTATGTGGAACAGGCCGGTCGCCGCGCCGTACTCGTCAAGGGCGACGTTTCGGATCCCCAACACTGCCGAGACATCATCAAGACCGCGGTCGACGAGCTGGGCGGCGTCGACATCTTGGTCAGCAACGCCGCGTACCAGATGACGCACGAGACGCTCGATGAGATCTCCGACGATGAGTGGGACTACACCTTCGACACCAACATCGGCGCCATGTTCCGTCTGTGCAAGGCCGCGATCCCACATATGAAGCCGGGCTCGTCGATCATCGGCAGTTCGTCGGTGAACTCCGACATGCCCAACCCGACGCTTGCCCCGTACGCGGCGACGAAGGCGGCGATCGCCAACTTCTGCGCCAGCCTCGCCCAAATGCTGGGCGACAAGGGCATCCGGGTCAACAGTGTCGCTCCGGGCCCGATTTGGACGCCATTGATCCCTGCAACCATGCCTGAGGAAAAGGTGGAGAGCTTCGGCGAGAACACTCCACTGGGACGGGCAGGCCAGCCGGTGGAGTTGGCGCCGGTCTATGTGTTGCTCGCTTCCGATGACGCCAGCTATGTCTCAGGAGCGCGGGTAGCCGTGACCGGTGGTAAGCCGGTGCTGTAAGCCCTGCCGGAAAGTGGTCAGAAACGCCAATCTTCAATAGACGGAGGTTGTCGGTTGTGACCACTTTCGCCAAGAAAGGAGCAGGAGGTGAGGGTATGACGCTGCCACGCGAAGTGGATGCGGTAGTCATCGGCGCCGGGCCCAACGGGCTGGTGGCCGCTAATCGACTGGCCGACGCTGGTTGGGACACCTTGCTCCTCGAGGCGCAGCCGGAGGTTGGTGGAGCGGTACGCAGTGATCGGGAACTCCATCCGGATTTCGTCACCGACACCTTCAGCGCTTTCTATCCACTGGGCGCGGCGTCAAAGGTCCTCAAGGGATTGAACCTCGAAGACTACGGCCTGCGCTGGTGCCACGCGCCCGCGGTACTCGGCCATCCTCGGCGGGATGGCTCCTGGGCGATGTTGCATCGTGATCTTGACGTGACGGCGAGCCTGCTAGATGCGGAGCATCCTGGCGATGGGGCGGCGTGGCGCGCACTTGTTGATCAATGGCGGCAAATTGGACAGAGTCTGATAGACGCGCTGCTGACTCCTTTCCCACCAATTCGGCCAGCCGTGCGGACCATGATCAAGTTGCCCCGCGTGGGTGGCCTGAGTTTTGCCCGAGAGCTGCTGAGTCCGGCGACCGATGCGTTCGGGCAGGAGTTCGGAGGTCAGGCTTTCCGGCTGCTGCTCGCTGGAAACGCTTTGCACGCAGACATTTCATTGAACGGCGCAGGCTCGGGCTTCCTCGGACTGTTGTTGATCATGCTCGCTCAGACCGTTGGGTTCCCGGTCCCGGAGGGCGGCGCCGGCAAGCTCTCGGAGGCGTTGCGAGACCGCTTTCTGGCGCATGGAGGTGCCGTCGAGTGTAACGCCGAGGTGACCAAGATCATCGTCGCGCACCAGCAAGCGGTCGGCGTTCAAGTCCATGATCAACTTGTTCGGACTCGCCGCGCGGTGCTCGCAGATGTTGCGGCCGAGCATCTGTATGGCCGTTTGGTCACCTTCGACGAGCTGCCACCGAGGGTGCGCGTCAAGATGGCGACCTTCCGCAGGGACCCTGGAACTTTCAAGATCGATTACGCACTCAGCGGGCCGGTGCCGTGGCGTACCCCACCGCCCTACGCGCCGGGCACGGTACACATCGCCGACTCCACCGAGGAACTGGTCACCACCTTTGCCCAGCTCAGCGTTGGCAGCATCCCGGACCGTCCGTTCCTGCTGATGGGTCAGATGACGACCTCAGATCCGACGCGCTCCCCGGCCGGAACCGAGTCGATGTGGGCCTACACCCATGTACCGCAGCAGGCGCTCAATGATGCCGGCGGCACTCTGACTGGCGCCTGGGACACCGACGAGGCCGAGCGATTTGCGGATCGGATGCAGGACCGCATCGAGCAGCACGCCCCTGACTTCTCGTCGCGAATTATCAGCCGACGCATTCTGAGTCCCGTGGAACTAGAGCGCCGCGATGCAAGCCTCGTCGGCGGCTCCCTCAACGGCGGTACCGCAGCGCTCGACCAGCAGTTGATCTTTCGCCCGATACCCGGGTTTGGTCGTGCCGGTACGCCGATTTCCGGGCTTTACCTTGCCTCGGCCTCGGCCCATCCGGGCGGGAGCGTGCACGGCGCGTGCGGCATGAACGCCGCCCGAGCTGCGCTGGCGCATGCGCGGCTACGAGGACTGAAAACCCGCTAGCTGAGGTGCTCGCGATCCCTAGGTGAAGTCCTTGCGACCCTCAGCCAGCCAGGCGAGGCGCCGCAGCGTTTCGGTATTGCGTAGGTCCATGGCGGCTATCCGGATCGGCTTGGGAACCACCTGCGTCGGACCGCCCGAGACGTCCTCGGCGATCGAGACCATCGAGCCACTGCCGTTGGCCTCGACCGTGATTTCGACGCGCGCTTTGCCAACCGGCCAGCCGCGAGCTTCCAGAACGAGCCGTCGCAGCGGCTCGAGCTCGAGAACCTCGCTGGTGTCGTCGATCACCATTGGCCAGACGCCGAAAGAGTGATGAAGCTTGCTCCCCGGAGCCGGCCAGGCCTCCTCCACGTCGCGCATGCGCGACGCTCCGACCACCCACGTCGGATAGAGCCAACCATTGCCGAGGACGGCGAAAACATCCTCCGGCGAACAGCTGAACCATCGCTGCGTGGCCATCTCAGCGCTCCTGCCCTGGATCCTCAGGATTCTCGGAGGGAACCGAATCGGCTTTCACGGCTCCTCGCCGACCCAGAGGTTCCTCCTTGCCCTTGGTGGTGTCGGCCATCGTCTGCTGTTCCGTCTCAGCGTTGATCTCGGCACCAAGCAGAATCGCATAGGAGGTGAGCCACAGCCAGAAGAGCAGCACGACGATTCCGGCAAAGACACCGTAGGTCTTGGCGTAATTACCGAAGGTGGAGGAGTAGATCGAAAAGCCGATCGAGGCGAGCAGCCAGATCACTGTTGCGACGACGGCGCCTACCGACACCCATTTGATCTTTGGCGCGTCGCGGTCTGGCGCTATGCGGTAGAGGATGCCCAACACCACCATGACGATGACCATGAGCACGAGCCAGCCGAGAATCTGGAAAACCCACTTCAACACGCCGCTTCCGAAAATGCTATTCAGCAGCGGAGGCAGTACTGCGACGATGCCGAGCATGATCAACATGAAAAGGATGCCGCCAATCGTCAGGGCTAGGGAAAGCAGCCGCTTCTTGATGAAGCCCCGTTTCTCCTCCTCGTCATAGGCGGTGGTGATCGCGGTGAGCATATTGCTGATACCGCCCGATGCGCTCCACAACGCGATGAGGATGGAGATGATCAGGCCGATGCCCAGTGCCGTACGGCGGGCGGCCAGCGCTGTGACTTGATCGGTGATCACCTGGCGGGCTTGACCGGGAAGTGCCTCGGTGAGTGACTTCAGTTGAGAGGTGATTGTCGCCGGATCCGCGAACAGGCCGTAGATCGACACTATCGCGACGAGCGCGGGGAAGATTGCCAGGAACGCGTAGTACGCCACACCCGCGGCCAGCAGTGGGACCTGGTCGGCCTTCGCTTCCTTCCAGCCTCGCTTGACTATCTGCTTCCAGCCTTGGGCCGGTATCTCGGTGGGTCGATCTGCCTTAGCGCCCGGCACATCGGTCTGTTGTTGCTGTTGTGTGCTTGTGATGGTCCTACCCTTTCCATCCGCAAAGTACCTGGGTCGCTACTACCCCGACGGGTGAGGAGGTAATCACGAATTTCGGTGAGCCGGGACGGTTTGCTCAGATGAAATTTCGGACCGATGCGGACCTTTCAAAGCTCCGGCTTGAGGTGGTACCAGGAGGCCGGCAAGGCCGCCTCAGTGGGATCGCCGCAGCGCCGACGAATCCGATGTGATAGCCCCCGCAAGCAACGAGGCAATTCCACCGACTATGCCTGAAACCGGTCAGCAGCATGCGCCGGGCGCCTAGCCGCCTCAGCAACCGCGGGCCTACCAGCGATCCAGCGATGACGGCCACATTGGGGGCAGGAAAGAGCAGCGACGCCCGTCCGGTCGGGATTTGCAACACCTGCTGCACGTAGAGCACGCACAGGCTGCGGCTCAGATGCGGGTGATGCTCGCCTGGTAGGCGCTAATTGGCTCCATGTTGGTGTCCATGGTGACGGCATCGATCGCATCGACATGCCAGTCCGGTGCCCCGAACGCCTCCCTGATCTCTGACTGGCTCACCCGCCGCGGTCCCATCGTGCCGGGCTGCCGATCGCTGAAGCACAGCATGTAGTAGTGACCGCCGCTGGACATGCCGGCCGCAAGCGAGGCCACGAACCGAGGCCGGTCTTCGTCACTGAAAATGTGAAACAGGCCGACGTCCAGCATGGTGTCGAACTGCTCGCCAAGATCAGCTAGACGGAATGCGTCCCAAACCATAAATCGCGCCGGAAGATCGCGTTCGCGTGCCTTGAGCTGCGCACGATCGATCGCCGCCGCTACGGCATCGACACCCGTCGCATCCAGGCCTCGCGCAGCCGCCAGCAGCGCATGCTCACCCGTTCCGCATCCCACATCCAGCACCCGACCGGCCAACAGACCTTGATCAGCTAGCGATACGAACGAGGGCTGCGGTCGGCCAATGTCCCAGGGTGGTGGACCACCGTCGTACATCGCATCGAAGGCGCGCACCTGCGCAGACGGCGACGAGCCAGGTGGTCTCTCAGGAACGCTCATGTCGTCTATCCTCCCGCAACGGCACAGGAGTTATGTGCCTTGAGCCTGTCGAAGGACCGTGACGCTGGTTGTGCCCTGAGCTTGTCGAAGGGCCCTGACTCTGGTTGTGCCCTGACCCGACCTTGTCGAAGGGCGTGAGTGTGGGATTGGCCCTGAGCTTGTCGAAGGGCCGCCTTGAAGCTGACGAGCTATCCACAGATTTACTCAATGATCTATGCGGTCTGTGCCGCAGCCCTCATGATCATTAGATGCCCTGGATCTACATTCCTTCGTTGCTCCGATGACTCCTTCTATGTGGGCAGCGCTCGTGATCTTGAATACCGCTTGCAGCAGCATGCGATTGGCTGTGTCGACGCCTACACCGAGACTCGACGCCCGGTCTCACTCGCCTGGGCTCAAGAGTGCGAGCCCATCGAGGACGCTTATGTCCTCGAACACAAAATCAAGGGCTGGCGGCGCGAAAAGAAGATTGCACTGATCGAGGGACGATTCGGCGATCTGCCACGGCTCTCGCGTGCTGGTTCGCACAAGCATGTCGAGGAGAACATCCAAACCTGAGGCGTTTGCTGTATGCCCTTCGACAGGCTCAGGGCGCACAGCGAGGCTCAGGGCGCGTGCGGGTTTAGGTGGAGGAGAGCCGGGTACCTGCCCTCCGCAGGATTGCCAGAGGATGGGGAGAAGTGCCGTGCGCGTGGCCCTGGTATCTGAACATGCAAGTCCGTTGGCCGCCATCGGAGGCGTCGACGCCGGCGGTCAAAACGTTCACGTTGCGGAGCTCGCCGCGGGACTTGTCCGACTCGGGCATTCGGTAGCGGTATACACCAGGCGCGATGATCCAGAGCTGCCGGAGCGACTGACAACCGCTGCCGGATACGAGGTGGTGCACATTCCAGCCGGGCCGGCTGCTCAAGTTCCCAAGGACGACCTGTGGCCCTACATGTCCGCGTTCGCTGACCGTCTCACCGAGATGCTCACATTTCAGCGGCCAGATGTCGTGCATGCCCATTTCTGGATGTCAGCCTGGGCATCCGCGGCGGCCGCCCGGCGACTCGACCTTCCCCTCGTCGTGACCTTCCATGCACTTGGCACGGTCAAGCGCCGCCATCAAGGTCATTCGGATACCAGCCCGCTCAACAGAATTCGGGTCGAGACGGCGGTCGCGGCCGAGGCAGACTCCATTGTCGCTACCTGCTCCGATGAGGTCACCGAGCTCGGCTTCCTCGGGGTGCCCGCCAGCAAGGCGGCGGTCGTACCCTGCGGTGTTGATCTTGGTCATTTCTCGCCGGCAACGGACAATGGAAGTTCTGCGGCCATACCAGAGCCGGCGCACCGCTATCGGTTGGTGAGTGCAGGCCGACTGGTGCGGCGCAAGGGGTACGACACGATGATCGAGGCGCTGACCCGGCTGCCGGAGACTGAGTTGGTCATTGCGGGTGGCGGCGATGCGACTCCGGAGCCGGAGCATGATCGACTTCTTGCCCTTGCTGATCAACTGGGGGTTGCTGATCGCGTGCACCTGATCGGGCAGGTGGCGCGTACCGGCATGCCGGCGCTGTTCCGCTCGGCGGACCTTGTCATCTGTTCGCCGTGGTACGAGCCGTTCGGAATCGTGCCGCTGGAGGCCATGGCATGCGGGGTCCCGATCGTGGCCAGTGCTGTCGGCGGAATGCTCGACACCGTCGTTGACGGCGTGACCGGCGCGCACGTGCCGCCACGCGATCCGGTCGCACTGGCAGAGGTGGTCGGAGCCCTGCTCGCGGCACCGGAGCAGCGGGCTGAGATGGCTCGGGCCGGCCTAAAACGCGTACGCAGCCGCTACTCCTGGAACCGAATCGCTGCCGACACCGCAGCTGTATACCAGCGGACGGTACGCAGGCAAGGTGCCGAAACAGCACAGACAGCTCCGCTCAGCTGACGGAGCAGAGTGCGTACTGACTGCGTAGCGGCGGGTACGTTTCGCGCCACGGGCGTCGAAACGTACGCACTTCGGGCTCATATGGGGGTCGTTTTCCACCACAGGCGTCGAAACGTACGCAGGAAGACGCCCTTCGACGGCTCAGGGCCCATTCGACGGGCTCAGGGCGCATCCGACACGCCCCGGCAGCAATCAGAACCGAGAAGCAAATCACCTATAGGTCGTTTGGCCTGAAGAAGTGCGGGTATCGGCGGGGAGAACCGAGGTAGGCCAAACCACATACCAGCTCCCGGGGAGGACAGGGCATTGCGCGTACTCGGCATCAACGCGATCTTCCATGACTCGGCTGCCGCTCTGGTGGTGGACGGGCGTACGGTTGCGGCCGCCGAGGAGGAGCGGTTCAGTCGCCGTAAGCACGGCAAGCGGCCGGTTCCGTTCTCGGCCTGGGAACTGCCCGAGCAGGCGATCACCTGGTGCCTGACTCAGGGTGGACTCACCCCAAAAGATCTTGACGCAGTCGCCTACTCCTACGACCCAGCGCTCGTGGATCCCACTTCCGAGGGCCTCGACCCGGGCTGGGAGGACCTGCGCACCACGTACGCCACGCGGGCGCCCCAATTTCTCAAGACGGCCCTACCCGGCTACCAAGCCCAACATTTTCACTTCGTCCGGCACCATGTCGCCCACGCCGCTTCCGCAGCACTGGCCGCGCCGTGGAGTCTTGACCAGTCTCTGCAAGACTGCGCCGTGCTCGCGGTCGATGGTCGCGGCGAGGCAACCTCGATGCTGGCGGGGGAGTACCGCGACCGAAAGCTGGACCTGCTCAAGGCGCAAGCACTGCCGCATTCACTCGGCCTGTTGTATGAGGACCTGACGGCCCATCTCGGCTTCGAGCGATCAAGTGATGAGTACAAGGTCATGGCGATGGCTTCGTACGGCGAGCCACTACATCTCGATCATTTCCGGAAGCGGGTCTACGCAACTCCGGACGGCGGGTTCCGAACCGAGCCCATCGACTGGGAGAGGTTCGCGCCTGCCCGCCGGCGCGGTGACGCGTTCGATGAGAGCCATGCTGACCTGGCGGCCAGCGTGCAGGCCGTGCTCGAAGAGGTGCTGATCGATCTGTGCGGCTGGCTCTACAGTCGGACCGGCAACAGTCGGCTGGCGTTGGCCGGCGGCGTGGCCCTGAACTGCGTCGCCAACACGCGGCTGCTCGCCGAAAGCCCGTTCAGCGAAATCTGGGTGCAACCCGCGGCCGGCGACTCTGGTACTGCCTTAGGCGCAGCACTGACTGTGGCGGCGGAGGCAGGCGATGACCTGACGCCGATGACGACCGCCGCGCTGGGCCGCGAGTGGAGCGACACCCAGATCGAACTGGCTCTCAGCACTGCCCGTGTTCGGTATGAGCGCCCGGCTGACATTGCCGGCGCGGCAGCCGAGATCATCGCCGAGGATGGGATCGTCGCCTGGTTCCAGGGCCGCGCCGAGTACGGGCCACGGGCGCTCGGTCACCGCTCGCTGCTCGCCCATCCGGCGTCTGAGGACAACACCGAGCGGCTCAACGACATCAAGGGACGAGAACAGTTCCGGCCGGTGGCGCCCATGGTGCTATCAGATCGAGCCGCCGAGATCTTTGATCGCGGGCCCGTTCCCAGCCCGTACATGCTCTTCGTGCACGACGTGGCACCCGCCTGGCGAGAGCGGCTGCAGGCCGTCACCCACGTTGACGGTACGGCGCGAATTCAAACCGTGGACGCAGCCGATGACCCACTGACGGCGAGCCTGCTGACGACCTTCGATGAGCTCACCGGCACACCCGTTGTGGTCAATACCAGCCTCAATACCGCTGGCCGTCCCATGGTGGACAGTCCGCGAGACGCGCTGGAACTCTTCGGCTCAGCACCGGTCGATGCACTCGCGATCGGCCCTTACCTGGTGCGACGACCATGATCGATCTCCCGACCATGATCAATTTCTCGTACGCGGTCGTCATCCCGACCATCGGTCGACCAGGTCTCGCCGAGCTGGTCGCCACCGTAGACAGCGACCCGGCACCAACCTGCATCGTGATCGCGGACGATCGGCGTTCCGCCGCGACCGAACTCGAGCTGCCGAAGACGTCGGCCCCGCTTCTCATCGTCGGTACCCATGGACGTGGGCCGGCCGCCGCTCGGAACGCCGGCTGGCAAGCGGCGGATGCCGAGTGGATTGCCTTCCTCGATGACGACGTCAAGATTCCACTCGACTGGTGTCGTCGGCTGGTTCGGGACCTCTCGGAACTACCTGACCAGGTGGCTGCGTCGCAGGCCAGGTTGTACGTTCCGCCACCAGTCGGTCGGCGACCGACGGATGCTGAGCGGCGCACACTGGCCCTCGCCGGCGCTCTGTGGATCACTGCCGATATGGCCTACCGACGTACCGCTCTGACAGAGACAGGCGGCTTCGACGAGCGCTTCCCGCGGGCGTTCCGGGAAGACGCCGACTTGGCTTTGCGTACCGTACGACTCGGGTACGCGATTGCGTGGGGCGAGCGGGTCACGACCCACCCGCTCGCCTCGCCCACCACCTGGCGCAGCAGCCTGAAGGATCAGGCAGGCAACGCCGATAACGCCTTGCTGCGTGCCAAGTATGGGCGCCGCTGGCGTTCGCTGATCGGGACCACACAGGGGAGAACGGGTCCTCACCTGGTCACCACCGCCGCCGCGACAGCAGCCCTGGCCGCCGTGGCCTCTCGCAGAGCTGCTCCTGCGCGCCGCCGCTGGGCGCGCGTCGCGGCGGCGGTCGGGCTTGTGTGGACCGGGTTGACGGCCGAGTTCGCGATCGGGCGGATCCTTGCGGGTCCACGGACTGCGCGGGAGGTCACCACCATGGTGTTGACCAGCGTCCTCATTCCGCCCCTCGCAGTTGTGCATCGGCTGCGAGGGGAGGTTGGGGTACGGCTTGCCAGGCAGAAAGACCGCACTGCACTACCAGCGCCGGTCGCGCATGCACAGCCCGAAAAGCACCGAGTTTCGTCCGGCAAGCCGCGAGCTGTGCTCTTCGATCGGGACGGCACATTGATCAAGAACGTGCCGTATCTGGCCGATCCGCGGCGGGTCCGGCCGATGCCAGGCGCCCGCCGTACGCTCAATCAACTGCGCCGCCAAGGCGTTGCCGTTGGCGTCGTCAGTAATCAATCCGGAGTCGCCCGGGGCTTGATCAACTCCGATGAGTTGGCCGAGGTCAATGCCCGAGTGGAGTCGCTGCTTGGTCCTTTCGACACCTGGCAAGTCTGTCCCCACGGCCCCGATGGTGGCTGCGGTTGTCGTAAGCCTGAGCCGGGTTTGGTCACGGCGGCCGCACGCCAGCTTGGGTTCGATCCGCAAGACTGCCTGATGATCGGCGACATCGGCAGCGATGTCGACGCGGCGCTCGCGGCAGGCGCACGTGCCGTACTGGTACCCACCCGGCATACCAAGATCACCGAGATCGATCGTGCACAGCTGGTTGCTGCAGTCGCGCCCAATCTGCGGTCCGCCGTACGTCGTCATGTCGGGAGATCGCGATGACCGCTGCGCGCAACAATTCCCGGTTCTCGCGAGTCCTGGTGGCGCGACTCGACAGCCTCGGCGACGTATTGCTCGCTGGGCCGGCCGTACGCGCCGTGGCTCAGTGCGCGGAGGTCACGATGCTGGTTCGCAGTGGCCTCGATGAAGCGGCTGAATTGTTGCCGGGGGTGGACGACGTAGTGGAATTCGATGCTGCCTGGGTGCTGTTCGATCCGCCGCCGGTTTCCCACCATGCCATTGCCGACCTTCTGGGTGCGGTCGAGGCAGGACAGTTCGATGCTGCGCTGGTGCTGACCTCATTTCATCAATCGCCGCTGCCGCTGGCTTTGCTCATGCGGATGGCCGGGGTGCCGTGGATCGGTGCGATCTGCGAGGACTATCCGGGCTCCCTTCTCGATCTGCGCCATCGCGTGGCTGATGGCCTACCGGAGTCGGAGCGCAATCTCTCGCTCACCCGGGCCGCGGGCTTCCCCGCGGACGAGATGGGAGCCCGGTTAGCGCTACGTCAGCCGCTGCCTGATGTGACTGCGCGGGTGGGTGTCGAACCCTATGTCGTGTTCCATCCCGGGGCAGCAGTCTCGGCGAGACGTCCGACGGCGACGCACAGTCGGGCGATCGTGGCGGCGCTGCTAGCGGCCGGATATCGGGTGGTCGTCACCGGCGCCACCGACGAGGTCACTCTGACTGGCTTTGTTGCCGGCGGAGACGCAATTGATCTTGGCGGCCAGCTCTCCATGGCCGAGCTGGCCGCCATCCTCGCCCGCGCCGACGTAGTCGTCGCACCCAATACCGGCCCGGCACATCTCGCTGCAGCCGTCGGTACGCCGGTGGTCTCGCTGTTCGCGCCGGTCGTACGCGCCGAGCAGTGGGCCCCGTACGGGATACCTCGAATGGTGCTCGGTGATCAACAGGCCCCGTGCCGAGACAGTCGGATGCGGACCTGCTCCATTCCTGGTCATCCCTGCCTGACCTCGATCACTCCTTCGGCCGTCGTCGCAGCGGTGGCAGAGCTGCGAATGCGCTCCGAAGCCTCAGCGGCGAACGCTGCGACGGATGCTCATGCGGCAGCGGCTCCCGCGGCGAAGGCCGCGATGAAGGCAGCTGCGAGAGGAGGGCTGTGGCTGTGAGCCAACAGGAGAATGTCGAGCTGGTTGGCTCACACCTCGACGATTTGGCAAGCGCTGCCCGAGATGCACACGCGGCCGCACCGATCGTCCATCAGTGGGGGCAGCAACTTGCGGAAGTATTCGCTGCTGGCGGCAAGCTGCTCACCTGCGGCAATGGCGGCAGCGCTGCTGAAGCGCAGCATCTCACTGGCGAGCTGCTTGGCCGCTTCCGGCAGGAACGCCGACCGCTTCCGGCGGTCGCGCTGTGTGCTGATTCGGCAGCTGTTACCGCGATCAGCAATGACTATGGCGTTGAGGAGCTCTTTGCCCGGCAGGTGCACGCGTACGGCCGACGTGGCGATGTGCTCGTTGCGCTATCCACGAGCGGCAGCAGCCCGAATGTCATTGCGGCTGCGAAGGCAGGGCTCGACCTGGGCGTTACGGTCTGGGCAATGACCGGCCCAGCACCTAATCCGCTGGCCGCGCTATCCGACTCGGCGATCGCTGTCGAGGCACCAACTGTTGCCACAGTCCAAGAGATTCACCTCTGTCTGGTGCACGCGCTGTGCATCGCCCTCGATCAGGCGCTGCAGGCACAAGCATGCTGACGGCGGGCTCGCGTCGCGGCCCGCTCGTCGTCCTCGGCGACTCGCTGCTGGACATCGATATCGACGGTGAAGCCAACAGGCTGAGCCCCGAAGCGCCCGTTCCGGTGGTGGATGTGTCGCGGCAGAGGCGTCGGCCCGGCGGCGCCGGCCTCGCGGCGTTGTTGGCCGCCCGATCCGGTGGTGACGTGATCTTGGTGACCGCGATCGGCGTCGATGATCATGGCGACGCATTGCGAAATCTGCTTGCTGATCATGTGGAGCTATGCGCGCTGCCGTTGGACGGCAGCACGGTCTCCAAATGCCGTATTGCGGCGGGCGAGGTTCCAATGCTGCGGATTGACTCCGGATCTGGACAGGCGGGTCGCGGACCACTGCCGGATGGTGTGGTAAGCACGATCGCGGGAGCGGGCGCGATTCTGGTTGCCGACTACGGCCGCGGCGTGGCCGACTTACCTGCGATACGGCAGGCGCTACTGCAAAAAACCAATTCAGTGCCGGTGATCTGGGACCCGCATCCCCGCGGGCCTGACCCGGTGCGCGGCTGCACGCTGGTCACTCCAAATGCCACCGAGGCCCGACTCTTTAGCGGCGGGGAGCATCCGGGTGAGCAGGGCCGTCAGCTGTGCGCACGGTGGCACGCCCATGCCGTCGCTGTCACCGTCGGCGGCCGGGGCGCGGTCTTGACCGAAGCCGACCCGCCGCGTACCAGGCATCTGCCGCCGCCGGAATTTCCGCAAGTCGGGCACGGTCGCGTGGACACCCTGGGTGCAGGTGATCAATTTGCTGTCGGTGCCGCCCTGGCTCTGCTGGAGGGAGCTGACGCTCGGAAGGCCGTAGAGGCTGCAGTGTGCTCCGCTGCTCAGTTCGTCCAGGCCGGTGGGGCTTCCGCAGTCTCGACAGTTTCTGTGGATCCAACCAATCTTGCGGTGCGGATGCCCGAGCGGACCGGCGGCTCCGACGCCTTCGAGGTGGCTGCGCGGGTTCGTCGTAACGGTGGCCGGCTGGTTGCGACCGGCGGCTGTTTCGACCTCCTCCACCGCGGTCATATCAGCTTGCTCACTCAAGCTCGGGCGCTCGGCGATGCGCTAGTGGTCTGTCTCAACTCCGATGCGTCCGTACGCCGCGCGAAAGGTGCTGGCCGTCCGGTTGTGTCGCAGCAAGATCGGGCAGCCGTGCTCGCCGCGCTGGCCGCCGTCGATGGCGTCGCGATCTTCGACGAGAACACTCCGGCAGCTCTGCTTTCCCGGCTGCAGCCAGACGTCTGGGTAAAAGGCACCGACTATGCGGACTGCGTATTGCCCGAGGCTGAAGTGGTTGAACGGGTCGGGGGGCGAGTGGTGCTGCTCCCGGTCGTACCCGGCTACTCGACGACCCACCTGGTCCACGCCGCGGGCGCGGACTACCACTCAAGTAACGACATCTCTCAGGAGGTTTCATGAGCGCCACCACCGTGGCACCCTTCACCCGCATCGGCAATGTCGCGCCGCAAGCGCTCGGCACGATCTTGATCACGGGCGGGTCTTCCGGCCTCGGAGCGGCGACGGCGGCGGCCGTACAGGCTGGCGGCGGTACGCCGCTGGTACTCGATCGCGTAGCACCAGAAGCCGACGTCGCCTATCAGGAGGTTGACCTGGCTGACTCAGCAGCCGCAGCGGCCGCCGTGGATGCGGCCGTCAAGGCCTCAGGCGATCAACTCGATGGTGTTTTTACGGCCGCTGGCATTGACTCCTGCGGCCGACTCGAGGACGTTCCGGTCGAGGACTGGGAACGCGTCATTCGGGTGAATCTGCTCGGGACCGCGGCCGTGGTACGTGCGGCCCTGCCCTATCTGCGCCGCAGCCGCGGCCGAGTGGTGACGTGTGCGTCGACTCTCGGCATCAAGGCGGTCAGCGATGCGACTGCGTACTGTGCCTCAAAGTTCGGCGTTGTCGGTTTCACGCGTGCGCTGGCCGCTGAGACGGCGGGTGAGGTCGGCGTCACACTGCTGATTCCGGGCGGCATGCACACCCACTTCTTCGACGATCGGACTGAGCAGTACAAACCGCCGGCGGACGCGGTACTCAATGCGCCGGCTGATGTTGCTGCGGCTGTCGTCTTTGCGCTGAGCCAGCCGGCCGGTTGCGAGCTACGCGAACTGGTGATCTGTAGCTCAACCGAGAGCTCCTGGCCGTAGCCGGCCGGGGGACGTTTTCCAGCAAAGCCGTCGAAACGTCCTCCCTGAAGCCAAGTGCCATGTTTGCCTCATCGGGTGACATTTCCCAGGTCCTGATTCTTCGGGCGATCGGACTGGGGGATTTCCTGACGGGCGTGCCGGCGTACCGCGGGCTTCGCCAGGCATTTCCGGAAGCGAGAATCACTCTTGCAGCGCCGGCTGTGCTGGAGCCGCTGGCTCTCCTGACTGGGGCCATCGACCGTATCGTGCCGGTGAATGGGCTGGGCGAGCTCTCGCCCCTATTTCCGCCGCCGGACCTCGCTGTCAACTTGCACGGCGCAGGCCCCCAGAGCATCCGGGACCTACTCGCAACCGGTACGCGCCACCTGATCACCCACAGACATCCGGAGTATCCGCAAATTCCTGGTCCGCCCTGGAAACAGGAGATGCACGAGGTGAAGCGTTGGACCCAGCTGCTCAGCACGGAAGGGATTGCTGCCGATTCGAGGGCGCTGCATCTAGCCAGGCCAACCCGGCCACCAGCTGTCTCGGATGCGGTGATCGTCCATCCGGGCGCGTCGGCTGAGGCTCGCCGCTGGCCCGTGGATCGCTTCGGTCGGGTGGCTGAAGCCTTGAGCGCATCCGGTTACACCGTGGTCGTCACCGGATCCGCCGCCGAACGTACCCGTGCTCTCGACGTGGCGCAGCGGGCGGGGCTTGATCAAGACTCGGTACTGGCCGGTGATCTTGATCTGGCGGCGTTGGCTGCGCTGGTGGCTAGAGCTGTATTGGTCATCAGCGGCGACACGGGAATTGCTCACCTGGCAAGCGCGTACGCCACGCCGTCGGTCGTTCTGTTCGGTCCGACATCACCGCAGCAATGGGGCCCACCGGCTGGGGGACCATCTACCGTGATTTGGCGGGGGGTAACAGGGAACCCGCACGGTCGGTGGGCCGATCCAGCACTTCTCGATATTGGGAGCGATGAGGTGCTGAAGGCGGCCGAGGCCCGGCTTGGGGACGCGAGCCTCAGCCAGCTGCGCCAACACTATCCGGATAGCGCAGAGAAGTAGCCAAAAACGCAGCGAGGTCTTTACTGGGTCTCACAGAATTCGATTTCATCCAAGTCCGATGGGCCACGTTCTACTCGAGTGCGGAGAGGCGGTGCCATGCAGCTAGAAAAATTCGGCGTAGTGGAAGAGTTCGCTCGAGCGGCACGGGACTTGTACGCAGCTCCAGAGGAGATCGACCAGGTGCAACTCGGCGTTGATTTGGCGGTGAAGCTCATTGCTGGTTGTGATCACGCCAGCTCACCTTGCTTCGAAGCGGCAGAAGGTTGACTCCGGTGGGCTCCGACGACCTGGTACGCCGCGGTGATGCCTTGCAATACGAGCTTGCCGAGGCCCCTGCCTGGATTTGGTGCATAGCCATGAGACCGTTATCAGCCAGGACTTGAGCCAGGAGAAGCGATGGCCGCGCTGGACTGACAGTGCCCTAGCCGACATGGACATCAGGGCCTTGATGTCGCTGTGGCTGTCCTGCAAGAGCCCCTCCTACGGGGCACTCAATCTGTATGCAGATCGCACCCACGCCTTCGAGCCGGAGGATTACGCGACCGCTCACGCGTTGGCCGCGCAACTATCCGTCGCCGTAGCCGCGCAGCGAGAGATCGGGGAGCGCGGGGTCGCCATGGAAAGCCGCACGATGATCGGCCAGGCGAAGGGCATTCTCATGGAGCGGCTGGACATCGATGCTGATCAAGCTTTCGCGTACCTGCGCCGCCTCTCCCAGTGCGAGAACCGCACGCTCATCACGATCTGCAACGAGATCGTCGAGACCCGCCAACTGCCCACCTAACTCTCCGACTTGTCAGCGTCAGTGGTCGCTATAGCAACCACACACGCTGACAAGTCGGAGAGTTAGCGCGTCTACTGACCCAGGCCGGCCCGGTCAACCCGACGGTGATAACGCATACCGGCTAGTCCGCCGAGCAACGCGCCGATCAGGCTCACAACGATGACACCAACCGCCAAGATCACTGCGCCCGTCGTTAATGTGCCCTGGCTCAGCGGGACCCGCGGAATGCTGGTCATTTGAGAGAACGCCTCGAAGCGAGCACCGGCCAGCAAGCCGGCCGCCGTAGCCAGAATCGCAATGATTACGGCCCACAGCCATACGCCGAGGCCCTGCTTGACCCCGTTGAAGCGGGCCATCCGACCGGCCACGTATCCGCCGGCCAGGTACGACACGAAGATGATCGCCAGCAACACAATGCCGCTGATCAGGCCGACTGACTCGCTCCCCGCTGTCGTCGTGCCGGCGGTCTCAATGTTCTGGTTCAGCCCAAGTGCGGCAGTTACTCCAGTAACGATTGCCGCCAGCAATACCGCGGTACCTGAGGCAGTGAGCCAGCCGAAGAAGCAGCTGCCGAACTTCATTCCGCCGAAGGCTTCCTTCTCGCGGTCGACGACTCCCTGCCGGTCGCTGACGTAGCTGCTGTCATCGTCGGCGACGGCCCTGGCCGGAGCCGCTGAGGTGGGCTGAGACTCTCTCGAGGCCGCGGGCGCCGTTACTGCAGTCGCACCGGACGTAGAGGTGTCCGAGGCCGTCGAAGTGTCCGACGCCGTAGAGGCTGGGCGGGTCCCGGGCTCCCTGGGGTCCGTCGAAGTCCTGGTATCGGTAGCCGGGCGATCGCCGACATCGGTCCGCTCGGGATCGTTCCGTGGATTATCGGGGTAACTCATCCAAGCCTCCTTGAGAGAAGGGCATCTAGCGGAACCATGAGGCCTCGTTTGTGGTCTTACCCGTCCGCGACGAAGGCAATCACGGCGTAGTTTCCGCCGCCTCCTTGAACGCCAGGTCCCAATCATGCACAAAGCGCGGCAGGCCGTAACGATCGAGGGCGGCGCGCCGGCCGGCCAATCCGCGGTGTTGCGCCTCTTCCGGATCGGCAAGCAAGGCTCGAGCCGCCGTTCGAAGCTCATCGATGTCGCCTGAACGCGCGCCCGCCTCCACAGGCACTGCTCGGGATGCCTCGGTGGTGTCCAGGACGACCACGGGCATTCCCAGCATCATCGCTTGGATGAGTGACAGTCCCAGCGAGGTCCAGCGGTTGAGGTGGAGATATACCCGGCGTTCAGCGAGCGCGTCGTGGAGGGCGTTGGGCCGAAGGTTGCCCGCGAACCACACCCGCGGATGGTCCGGCCCCAGCGCCTCCGGCAACTTGTCGGCGTCGATTCCGAACGCGTCCACCTCGTAGTCGGCGAACCTGGACAGCAGATCGGTGCCGGTAACCCGCCAGCGGCGTACGGGCTCGTTCACCACGAACGCGAGTCGCGGCAATCGCCCGGTGTAGCGCAGGCCTGGATCGGCCACTCCGTGTTCGATCACTCGGGTTGGCGTACGCCCGCAATCCCAGAACAGGTCATTGAAATGCGTGACATGAACAAGCGACAGACCAGGCCGATCGGCGAGCGGGTGCCGGGTGTTCGGCACATCTGCCTTCGGAGTGTTGTGCTCCAGAAAGATCGCCGGTACGTCATCCCCAGGGCGGAGGCCGAGCTGTTCCGCGCAGAGCTCAATTTCTTCCACACGCTGCAGGAGGACGACATCGGGAGGCTCGCTGCGCAGCTTCTCTCGGCTCACCTCGTACGCATTGCTCGGTGGCGAGTCGCCGTAGCGGGCGAGCCCCCCGCGACCCGACGGCTCAGGGGGAAGGAACAGATAGTCGTGAGTTCCTGCGACGAGTGAGTCGGTGTAGCCGCCGTGTACGTCCCACATCAGGATGCGCACCGCTGAAGACCTCCCCCGAACATGTCACTTTCCTTCCCGTTGCGCAGCAATGCCCCGGCGATGGCCGTGAAAGATCCAGCGCCGGGGCATCAGCTTCTTAGCTGGATCGCTGCTGCTGCACTGTCTCCTTGGACTCCGAGACCTGGTCCTTGACGTCGGCCGCAGCGTACTGACCCTCGTCCTTGACGTTCTGGACGCCTTCCTGTGCGGTCTCCTTGACCGACTGAGCAGCTTCTTGTGCCGGCTGCCGGAGGTTGTCGCCGACATCCCGGGCGAACTCAGAAGCCTTTTCCTTGACCGGACCGAGGTTCTCCTGCAAGTCGGATACGACCTGCCGCTCCCTCTCGGTGGACGGAATCAGCGAGGACACGAGCATTCCGAGGCCGAAGGCGATGACGCCGGCGGCCAAGGGGTTGCCTTGGGTCTTCCGCTTGACCGTTTCCGGTGCCTGGCGTACCGCCTCGCCAGCCTGGGAGGCCTTGTCGCTGACGGTCTCCCTGGCCTGGTACGTCGTGTCAGACACGGCGTCCTTCACGGCATACGCCCGGTCGGCAACAGCATCCTTGGCGGCGTACGCCTTGTCTGCGACGGCGTCCTTGGTCGAGTAGCTGTCGTCGTCATCGTCACTGCCCATGACTCGGTCCTTCAGGTTGCTGGCCGCATCCTTGACCTTGTCCACCTGCCGTCGCGCAACGTTCTGCGGCCGGACGGCATCCGCCAGCTCGTCGACGTCGTTGCTCAAGGCAGCCCTGGTACGCGCGATATCCGCCCGGATCTCGTCCGGGTCGTTGCTGGTAGTCATCTGTTCAACTCCTCTTGTCCTTTAAGTGCATTGGGTACCTTGCGAACGGTCTCGGCCGTCTGCGGCAGCCCCTCGACCTTCTTGAGCTCACTTCGCGCTACGAAGTAGAGCACCACGCCGGCGATCAGCCAGATGGCGGCTACGATGACCGCTCCCCAGCCCGGCCCGGTTCGGTCGCTGATCGCTACCCAGAGGGCGAGCGACAAGAAGAGCACGAACAGGAACGCGGCGACGGCAGCGCCGGCGAACATGCCGACGGCTTGGCCAGCCCGACTGGCGGCTTGCCGCACCTCGGCCTTGGCCAATGCCAGTTCCTGTTGTACCAGGAGGCTGAGATCCCGCGTGACCTCACTGAACGCCTCGCCAATGCTGCGTGTTCCACCCGGGCCGTCAGGCTCATCGAGGAACTCGCGCCGCGGAGGCGCTTGACCTGTGTAGTCGGTCATCGCCGTACGTCACCTCCCACTGGCGGCGGGTAGTTCGGCTCCTCGCCGGCAGGCGTTACGTCGGGATAGGAAGTGCCCGTCGCAGTGTCGGTGCCGAGTTGGCTGGTCTCCGGATATTGCCCGGTCACTCCGGCGCCGGTGTCCGCATAACCAGACGTACCGACATCTTGGCTATAGCGAGTGCCGGAGCCGCCCTCTCCGTAGCGGTCCTCATAGCCACGGGCGCCGTACGCGCTAGCGTCTGAGTAGTCGCTGCGATAGACGTCGCTGTCGTATGCGCGGGCCGGCCTGCCACCGTTGTCAGAATCGACACTTGTATTCGCCGCGACCGCGCCTCGAGTGACCCTGCCGGCCAAAACGCCAGCTGTCGCCGCAATGGCCAAGAACGCCACCGGGCGCCTGCGCGCGAACCGCTTCACCTCATTGAGGAGATCGGCCGGCTCATGATTGTCCAGCCAGTGCGAGATCTCGCCCACTCGACGGGATGCCTCATGCGCAAGATCGCTCATCTGCCCTGATTCGTCAGACTTTGACGCCATCGAGCCGAGCTCGGAGGCCCAACCGTTCAGCTTTTGAGCAAGTGCTGACTGCTGGTTGCTGGCCTGGCCGCGCAGTTCGGACTGCGTCTGGCCGATCAGATTCTTGGCCTGCTCCTTGGCCTCGACCGCGACATTTGAGGCCTCGCTCTTGGCTGTCTGCGCCACGTTGCTGGCGGCGCCTGCAGCGGTGTCCTTGACGTTCGCCGCTTCACCCTTGGCGGTATCGACGGTCGACTGACCACCCTGGTCGTACGTTGCGCTGCTGTAGTCACTTCCCTGGCCGTACTGCTCACGACCAGTATCTGTTCGCCCGTATTCCAGCTCCGACTCGGCGAAGGTGCCGGTCTGCGGAGCCTGGCCCAGCCCGGCGTTCTGGCCGAGGCTGGTGTCCTGACCGAGCATGTCAGGTTGTTCGGCGCCCGGCTCACCAGGTCGGCTCGTCGGGTCGTTCTTTGGGCTCGTCACGACTTTCTCCAATCGCATCGATTGTGGATAGGTCAGGCGTACCCAGCATGTTTAGAACGTAAACATCTTTCGCCGCATGATCGCCGGGTGATCGCTCCCGGCTTAACCCCACGGCTTGAGCATGATTTTGATGGCGCCGTCGGCCTTGCTCTGGAACATCTCATACGCCTTGGGCGCGTCGCTCAGTGGTAGTCGATGAGTGGCGAATTCCTCCAGACCGAGCGGATCCTCATCAGTCAGGAACGGCATGATGTCGGGAATCCAGCGCTTCACATTGGCTTGACCCATTCGCAGCTGAATCTGCTTGTCGAACAGCGACATCATCGGCATGGGATCGGCCATGCCGCCGTAGACGCCGGAGAGCGAGACAGTCCCGCCGCGGCGTACGGTATCGATCGCTGTATAGACCGCGGCCAGCCGATCGAGCCCGGCCTTTTTGATCAAGGGTTCGGTGACCGCATCGGGCAGCTGGGCGGTGACGCGCTGAGCGAGCGCCGCGGCAGGTGAACCGTGCGCCTCCATGCCCACCGCGTCGATCACCGAGTCCGGTCCGCGGCCCTCGGTCAGCCCGCGGACCACCTCGGCAAGATCATCTTCGTGATCCCGCAGATCGATCACCTCAATGCCGCGCGCCCGTGCCCTTGCCAGCCGCGCATCCACCAGATCCACCGCGATGATCTTGTCGATCCACTTCTGCTGAGCGATCCGACACGCCATCTCGCCAATCGGTCCGAGGCCCAAGATCAACAACGAACCACCGTCCGGCACCCCGGCGTACTCCACCGCCTGCCAGGCGGTTGGGAGTACGTCGGAAAGATAGATGAAACGGTCGTCGGGTGGCCCCTCGGGCACCAGGATGTGGGTGAACTGCGCTTCGGGAACCCGGAGGTACTCGGCCTGGCCGCCCGGCACCTGCCCGTACAACTTGGAATAGCCGAACAACGCAGCGCCGCTGCCCTCACCGCGTACCTGAGTCGTCTCGCATTGCGTGTAGAGCCAGCGCTCGCACATCCAGCAGTGGCCGCAGGCGATCTGGAAGGGCACCACGACCCGGTCTCCGGGCCGGATCTGGCTGACGTCTGGGCCCACCTCGAGTACGATGCCGATCGCCTCGTGCCCGAGCACGTCACCCGGACTCATGAACGCACCGAGCATCTCGTAGAGATGAAGATCAGAACCGCAGATGTTGGTGCTGGTGACCTTGATGATCGCGTCGTTGGGCTCTTTGATAATCGGGTCGGCGACCTCTTCGACAGATACGTCGCGCCTGCCCTGCCAGGTAACGGCCTTCATTCCTGCGTCATGGCTTACGCCAGTCATCACTCGTCAGATGCGAGCCGGCCTGTGGTCCCATCTGCAGCATGCCTCCGTCCACCACCCACGATGCGCCGGTCACGTAACTGGCCTGCGGGCTTGCCAAGAATGCAATCACAGCTGCGATTTCGCGCGCATCACCGGGTCGCCCGAGCGGGATACCGAGCCGTTCTTCCTGGTGCGGATCTTGATCTTCTTGACCGGTCATCGGGGTAGCGATCTCGCCGGGCGCGACGGCGTTCGCGGTAATGCCGTGCCGGCCGAGCTCGAGTGCAAAGGTCTTGATCAATCCGCCGATGCCGTGCTTGGCGGCGTCATACGGCCCGGAGCCGACGCGCGGCTGATGCTCGTGAACGCTGGTGACCGCGATGAGCCGGCCGCCATTGCCAGTCTTGACCATGTGTTGCGCGGCCTCCCGCATGCAGACAAAGGTGCCGTCCAGATTTGTCGCGATGATCTTGCGCCAGTCGTCGTAGGAGGTGTCGACCAGCAGGGTCGAACCACCCATGCCGGCATTGTTGACGAAGACATCGAGCCCACCCAGCTCCTGGATCATCAATTCGACGCTGACCGCGCAGGAGGGCAGATCGGTGTAGTCGAGCTGCTTGACGATAGCTTTGCGTCCCTTGGATCGGACCTCTTCTGCGGTTTCTTCGGCGCCTTGGGAATCGGAATGCCAGGTGACGCCGACATCCATGCCGGCCTCGGCCAGCGCAACGGCGGTCGCCTTACCGATTCCCGAATCGGAGGCAGTGACAATGGCGTATCGGGGATCAAAAGTCATGCGAGTGGTATTCCCCGCCGCCTGTTGCGCAAACTGGTTGGCCGCGCGTGACGGCTGTGGTCGTTTCTGCGCTTGTGGTGGGAAACGTACGCGGTGGGGCCGGTTGGAGCGGTCTTTCTCGCGCTTGTGGTGGGAAACGCACCGAGAAAGCGAGTCCGGCGCTAGGAGGGTGAGCCCAAGAAGTAGGAGTACCAAACCGAGCAACTCACAAGGTTCGTCCGATTCGCCGAGAGCCGCCCGAAATCTACGGTCTTAAGCGCCGATCCAATGACCCGAGCGGAGTTGTCCTGATGGCTTTTCCAAGAGCCGCGACACTCGTTGCCGCATTCGCATTCACCAGCGTGGCTGCTGGCTTCGGTTTGGCGACCCCCCAACGCGCCGAAGCCGCAGCCCCTCCCAAAGTTGATCCGGTCATCGAATGGAATCGGACGCTGTTGCAGATCATCCGTGCGCCGGGCCACACCCGCGTCGACCACGTCGCGGGCGTCGCACTGGCGGTTCGACCGCAACGTGGCGCATTACGTGCTCCGCCACGATCTGCAGCCGCGCTGAAGTCCCAAGTCTGTGTCAGGTGATCGCCGCACAGTGGCGGGTGGAAAAGAACTTCCACCCGCCACTGCCGTCAACCAGTTCCCATCCGAGGCTGTGCGGCGCATACTCATCGCCATGGCGGGGACCGTTGCGGCCTCGCATTTCGTCGGTCGCGCAGCTGAGCTGCATCGCCTCCACGCCGCCTTCGAGGCGACCCGGGTCGGCGATCCCGTCACGCTCTGCGTAGCCGGGGAGGCCGGTGTCGGCAAGACCCGGCTGGTCACTCGGTTTGCTGATCAGGTACGCCAAGCCGGTGGGTTGGTGTTGATCGGCGGCTGTATCGAACTCGGCGAGGGATCGCTGCCGTATAGCCCCCTGATCCAGGCGCTACGCGGTCTGAGTCGGGGCCTCGATTCTGCAGATCTGGCTGATCTGGTCGGGCCCGACCGAGCACTCCTGGCCCGGGTGCTGCCCGAACTCGACCCGGCCGACGGCGCAGCGGAGCCGAGCTCGGCGTCGATGATCATGAGCACCTCCTCTCAGGGCCGACTGTTCGAGGCCTTTCTCGGCCTGCTGGAGCGGCTCGCGGAACGCTCCCCGACGGTGCTGGTGATCGAGGACCTGCATTGGGCAGATCGCTCGACGCTTGACTTGCTCACCTTCCTGGTGCGCAATCTGCGAGCGGCACTGCTGGTGATATTGACCTACCGCACCGACGACTTGCACCGCCGTCATCCGGTCCGTCCCTTCCTCGCCGAGCTCGACCGCAGTGAACACGTTGAGCGGCTGGATGTCGACCGCTTCGATCGCGACGAGCTGGGCCAGCTCTTGCAGATCAACCTGGGCAGTGCTCCGGCGGAGGAGTTAGTTGAGCGGATTTTCCGACGCTCGGGTGGCAATGCTTTTTTCGCTGAGGAGTTGCTGGCTGCCGTACGCGGCCGCGATGGCAATCCCACCCTGCCGCCGAGCCTGGAGAACGTTCTGCTGAGCCGCGTCCAGGCCTTATCCGAGGACACTCAGGCGACCCTTCGCCTCGTCGCCGCGGCCAGCGGTCCTGTGGAGCACGAGCTGCTCGTCGCTGTCAGCGATTTGCCCGAGCCTGACCTGCTTGTCGCGCTGCGCAGCGCAGTCGCGCATCAGGTGCTCGTTCCTGATCCGGCCGCCGAGACGTATGCCTTCCGCCACACGCTTACCCAGGAGGCGCTGTACGGGGACCTGCTGCCGGGCGAGCGGGCGCAACTCCACGCTGCATTCGGCCGGGCACTTGGCGAGCATCCGCGAGCGGGCGACCCGGGCCACGGCGCGAGAGCGGCTCGGCTTGCCTACCACTGGGTCAGGGCACACCAGCCGGCGCAGGCGCTACCCGCCGCGTTCGAAGCCGGGTTGCAATCCCAGACGGCGTACGGGTTCGCTGACGCGCGACATCACTTCGAGACCGTTCTGGAGTTATGGGATCAGATCGCCGATGCCGACCAGCGACTGGGCATCGACCGCGCCACCGTGCTGCGATATGCAGCTGAATCGGCCTACCTCGCTGGCGATCCCAATCGGGCGATCAGCTTGACCAGGGCGGCTCTGGCCGCGGTCGACGAATCCGCCGATTCCGTACGTGCCGGCTTGCTGCACGCGTTGCTCGGCGGCTATCTCCGTGCCACTGGTGGCCGGGATGCGATCGCCGAATACGAAGCCGCCGTACGCCTGGTGCCAGCGCTTCCGCCGAGGGCGGAGCGGGCGCAAGTGCTCGCCGCCTTCGGGGAGGCCCTGATGGGGCAAGGCCGGCACCGGGAATCTCGCGAGCTGTGTGAAGAAGCCGTTGAGATTGCCCAGCAGGTCGGCGCGCTGGCTCAGGAGGGCGACGCACGCAAGGCGCTGGGGGTAGACCTGGCCTTTCTTGGTGATCTTGATGCCGGCGTCAGCGAACTGCAGGAGGCTCGCCGCATCGCCGAGGCACTCGGCCGGGTCGATGAGACCGCCCGCTGCTACGCGATGCTGTCCGGACTACTGGAGACCTTCGGTGAACTCGACACCGCGGCGACGGTCGCCCTCGCCGGTGCCGAGCAGGCGGCCAGCCACGGGCTGGGACGGTGGCACAGCCCGTTCCTCACCGCGACGGCCGGGCGTGCGTTGTTTGCCCTTGGTCGTTGGGACGAGGCCGAGGTCCTACTGCGGCGTGCGGCCGACCGGGCAGCTCCTGAACTGGCCGCCACTCGAGTCTTCATCAGCTCTGCCCGCAGCCGTTTGGAAATTGGCAGAGGCCACCTCGAGGTGGCGCGGGAGTGTCTTGCGGAAGCTCGTGAGGCCTACCTGCGTACGGTCACGCAGGCGTGGTTCGCAACGCCCCTCTTCGTTGCCACCGCCGAACTTGCCCTGCTGCAGGGTCGCCTTGACGATGCGGACCGCGCCATCGCCGAGGGATTGCAGGTAGCTACCGGGGATCTCGCCTTCGCCGCGCCGCTCTATGTGATCGGCGTACGCGCGGCCGCGGAACGCGCCGAATTCGCCCGAGCGCGTCGCGCCGAAGCGGAGATAGCAAAAGCCTCGGAGCTCGGAGAAGCACTGGCCCGCGAGTTTGCAGTACGGATGTCGCCGGAACGGACCGAGGGATCGGTGTCGACGCCAAGGATCCGGGCGTACGCGATATTCGGCGACGCGGAGCTCAGCAGACTTGCCGGTCGGAGCGATGCCGAACTGTGGGAGAAAGTGGCCGACTCATGGGACCGGCTCTCCGAACCGTATCCAGCTGCCTACGCCCGCTGGCGCGAGGCCGAGGCGCTACTGCTAGCCGGTGTCGCTCGGGGACGGGCGGAGGCATTGCTGCGCGCAGCGTACGCGACGGCACGCGGCCTCGGAACGCTGCCGCTCTGCACGGAGATCGAGGGCCTGGCCCGCCGGGGTCGCGTCAAACTCGACATCGATCGGGCGCGGGGCCGGGTGATTCCGGAATCGTCCTCGCCGCTCGCGCAACTCGGTCTTACGGCCCGTGAGCAGGAAGTATTGATCTTGATGGCGACCGGAGCAACGAACCGCCAGATCGCCGAGAGGCTCTTCATCAGCCCCAAGACGGCCACTTTGCACGTCTCCAACATCCTCAGCAAGCTCGGCGTCAGCAATCGAGTGGAAGCGGCGACGATCGCTCATCGGCTCGGCGTGTGATGTGCCCCGAGCTTGTCCGTCATGTGCCCTGAGCTTGTCGGTTATGTGCCCTGAGCTTGTCGAAGGGCCCTCCTGCCTGTCGGCTATGTGCCCTGAGCTTGTCGAAGGGCGCTGAGCTTGTTCAGTCGTTGTCGATCTTGTTGCCGTCCTTGGCGAGCACGTACCACTTCGCGCCGAACTGATCGATGTCCTGGCCCGTCGTGTCACCGGGTGCCTTGTCACCGACGTAGTAATACAGCGGATGACCTGCGTAGTTCACCTGCGTGGTGCCGTCGGCGCGGGCCGTGGTGCCAACAAGGTTTGCTGTGGCGCCCATAGCGGCGTGCGGCGTACCGGTGCTGAGGTACGGCGGCCAAGCTGTCGCGCACGGGCCGTCGCAGTTGGACTTGCCGTTCTTGTCCGCTTCGAACAGGTAGAGCGTCCGCCCCTGCGCATCAACCAGGATCTGGCCGAGGCGAGACCCATGAAGATCAACAGTGGCGGCCGCGCCGGCTGCGGCACTCGGCGTTGCGGCCGGTGCGCCATAGCCGCCCGACCCGCCCGCGCCGTATGCGGAGGTCCCGCCGCCGCACGCGGCGAGAACGAGCGTGAGCGAGGCCAGACCAGCGGCGGCGAAACTTCCGCGCCGGACATTGCGGGCTGAGGGTGTAGGGATCGTGGCAGGCATGGCGTGCTCCTCGGGGTACAAGGCTGAATGGTGGGCGGCGTGCAGCCGCTTCGTTCCTTGCACGCTATGGCGATCCGACGGTACAGAAATCAGACAAAGAGCCAGTCCTTGCCCGGCCCGGCATCCTAATTCTTGCCCGCCACACTCCTACCCGAGCTGCGAGCCTGCACATACCCCGGGCCGACGCCGACACGGGCCCGGGGCCGCCTCCCAATTAGCTACGAGGTCATCGTCGCTAGGAAGCGTGGGGCAGTGAGTCCGGAATGCCGATGATCATGCGCATCTTGAGCATCAGCCGTGCCAACAATCTGGAGACCTGCATCTGGCTGGTGCCGATCTCCACTGCAATCTCTGATTGCGAGCGCTGCTCGTAGAACCGCAGCCGAATGAGCCGCCGCTCCTCGTCATCAAGCTCAGCCAGAGCCTCCTCGATGATCATGCGGGCTTCGGTACGGTCAATAGCCTCATCGGTCTCGTTGGAGCTGAAGCAGATCCCGCGCGACATTGCCAGGTCGATCGAGGAGGCGCTGTAGCCGCGGCTTGCGAACCGCGCCTGCTGCACAGCGCCGACCGACTCACCCAGCTCCTCGGCAAGATCTTGGCTTCGAGGTACCGCGCCCATCTCCTGGACCAACGTCGGCCATTGCCGCCAGATGATCGACGCCAGCTCCTGGGTAGGCCGCGGAGGGCGTACCACCCAACCATGATCACGAAAGTGCCGCTTGAGTACGCCGGTGATGGTCGGTACCGCGAAGCCAACGAACGAGCCTTGGTGTGGATCGAAGCGGCGGCACGCCTCCACGAGGCCCGTGCAGGCAACCTGAAGTAGGTCCTCCTCATCTTCACCGCGATGAGTGAACCGGCGCGCCAGCGTTTCAGCCAGCCAGAGATGGGAAGTGATCACTTCATCGAGAATCTGTTGTCGCTGAACCGGACCAGCGGTCTGCGCTGCGAGCAGAAGCTCGTGGGTGCGATCTGAAAGCTCTTCCCTGGAAGGCTGTGGGCGCGAAGAATTAAGGGAATACGTGGTGATCGCCATGAGCGCGAGACACCCTTCATGAAGAACTGCGGGTGTGGCGCGCTGCTCGGCCACCTTGCGATGTAACCATCAGATCTGCTTCACCCGCAAGTCATGGACTATCCAAAAAGCGAAGAAGTCGCTGAGAAACCGGTTCGCAGTCACACGCACAAACCACGGAGGCTCGACATCGCTATCCATTGAGCGCAAACCTCTGTTCTAATCTAAATGATCATGGAAACCGGTGGCGCTGGGCAGCGCCGTGCAGCTGCCGCACGATTAATTAGCGATTACGGACAGTTTGATCGCGCCTGATCCCGTTGACTTCCCCGACGAGTGGGTAAGTCGCAGGCAGGGTGATGAGCACAACCTAGGGGCTGCCGTCACCCAGGCCCCGTAGCTGAGCAGACATGCTGCGGGGCCGTTCCTCTTTCTGCTGCGGGGCACTTCGGTGGCCGACTACACTCGCACTGGTTTGTATCGGTCTCTCCGCCCTGTGTCTGCGGACCTCACGTCATCGAGGTGGCGCATGGTCTCGCAGCAGCCGCGAACAGAGGTGGAGCCGGTCATCGAGCTCTTGGAGGCCAGCGCACAGATAGCGCAGCTCGAAGGCGAGATCGCACAGCTCAAAGACGCATTGGCGAAGCGTCAACAGATCGGAGTAGCCACCGGGATGCTGGCTCAGCGCTTCGGCATCACTCCCGAGCGGGCGTGGTCCTTGCTGGTGCGGCTCTCCCAGAACGGCCATGTCAAAGTACGCGACATCGCTCAGGCGATGATCAACGCCCATTCCGGTCGGCTCAGCGCCGCAGAGGCGGAGATCCTCTCCGCAATCCGAACCCATCTGCCTGGCGACGTAGATTTAGTCGGCTCTGCAGTCAATCGTCAGCATCCCAACAGAGACGGCAACTGCAGCGCTGCCTCGGTTCGACACGTGCCGCTCGCGTAGACCATGATCGAGCACGATGAGCACGAGATCCTGGCACCCGAGCAGCACCGGCGGCAAGCCAAATCGGGTGGCGCACCATGGCAGTTGATCCGCAGGCCCTCGCCGCGAGCTTGCGCCGGCTCGCAACCTTAGGCGAGCCGGGTACTGGAGTGGTTGAGGCGCTGCGACATGTGACCGAGGCGTGCGTCGATCTCTTCGGCGTCGGGGGCAGCGGCATCATGTTGGCTGACGAGCAGAATGTGCCTCGCTACGTCGCGGCGTCCGACGGACCAGGCCGCATGCTTGAACTGGTGGAGGGCGATACCGGGCAAGGACCCTGCACCGAGGCATTCGTCAACAACACTGTGGTCGCCAGCACCGACATCACCGCTGAAGGTCGTTGGCCAGATCTTGCGGCAGCAATCCGGCCGCACCGGGTACGCGCGGTGCTGGGTCTACCGGTACGTCTAGGCGGTGTCACGGTCGGAACGCTCGATGTCTTTCACGGTGAACCGCACGTTTGGCAGGACGAGGAGTGTCAGGCTCTTGGTCGCTATCGTGATCTTGTCGAGTCAACCCTCGCCACTGCCGTGGCCGCGCACACCGCAGGCGAGCTGGCCGCACAGCTGCAGTACGCGCTGGACTATCGGGTCGTCATCGAACGCGGCGTCGGCTACCTGATGGCTCGTGATCAAGTCGACTCCATGACCGCGTTCAATAAGCTGCGCCGAGCGGCGCGGGATACCCAGAGCAAGATCGGCGACGTAGCGCAGCGGCTGGTCTCCACTGGCCGATTGCCCACCGAACATGCGAGCCGAGCACCAAATGCGGGCTGAGCGCCGGTAGCGAGACTTGGGGGCCGGCCTTCCACCCGATCTTGATGTGTAACTCACCCAGTCTCTGACCGTTTCTCCGCACAAGGCCACAAATGCTGCTCGAAAAGGCTGAATCGGGCTTCGTACGCGGACTTGGGCGGAGAAACGTGAGAGGTCACGTGATCTTGATGTGTAACTCACCCGGTCCGTGACCGTTTCTCCGCACAGGGCCACAAATGCTGCTCGAAAGGCTGAATCGCGCTACGCCCGTAACGTCTGGCTCGGATAGCTGCCGAACCGCCGCCGATAATCGATCGCGAATCGACCGAGATGAGTGAACCCCCAGCGCGCAGCAATCGTCGCCACGCTCTCGCTATTGGCCGGCTGGGCACCTTCCAGATCACGATGGGCCCGTTCCATGCGCACGCCGCGCAGGTACGCGAGAGGCGTCGTATCCAGATGCCGGCGAAATGCAGCCTGTACGCCGCGCGGACTCAATCGCGCGGCAGCCGCGATCTCGTTGAGAGTGATGGGATCACCGGCATGATCGTCGATGAACAGCAGGGCGCGGCGCAGCGGCTGCGGCGTATCGCCTGGGTAGCTCGCAGTTTCTGCGGCGAGCGTCGAGTTCGGGAAGCAGGCCAGTACAGCGCTGTTGACAAGCCAGGCCAGCTCCCGGCGCGCCAGTGGAGCGCTCACGAGCAGCGGGCTGTTTCGGATCATGCCTTCCACGTACCTCATGGTTTGAGACCAGTGCCGCCCGGCTGCGGGCGTAATCGGTCGCGCAAAGTTGATCTCGATGGGTTCATGATCGATGCGGGCAGCCGCATCGCTTTGCAGGTCGGCCATCGAGATGGTGGTATTTGCGATGTTGAGAGCGTCTAGAGCGACCTGGTATGGCTGATCAGCCGGGAGCAGGAAGCACTCGCCATCCCGGAGATTGACGGTGTCGGCGCCGATGGTCAATCGCAGCACATCGCCCTCGCGATGCTCGACGACCGAAATGTCACGCAACCCATCGAACACATCAACCTCGGTTGGCATGGTGTGCGACATGGTCGCGAAGGTCAGAGCGTCCAGCTGGATCAGCTCACAAGAGAACCTAAAATTTTCGCTTGATCCCGCGATCTTGACGTTGTGGTCCGCGTACGTCCTACGAAGCCACTCATGGGCCTGATCGGGATCGTGGCTCCGGAACCCCTGGTGAAGAGCGGTCTCGATCGGTTCACCGGCCTCTCAGCGATGCCCATCATTGTGCACTGTATAACCGGGGTTATCCGCTCCGATATATCGCTAAGCCAGCGGGTGTCCGAGCAGAATACGGGTGGCGGATGCGGTTGGCGGGATATTGCCCTTCTGAGACCTGTTCAATCACCCACCCCGCCACCAATCTCGCCGATACTCAATTGGAGAGGATCATGCATGGCTGCCCCAATCTCGATTCAGTACGACCGATGACCAGCTCCGAAGCCGACCCGGAGGCCAATCACCTCGTGCTGACATTCGGGGGTCGGCCGGCAGTGTCCAGCCACTGATCGAGATCGTCGGTAATCTGCCTGGCGATTTGCCTGCGCCTGTGCTCGTCACGATTCACGTGGGGGAACAGACCCGGCCGCCGCAGATCCTGTCCAGGTCCGGACCCCTGCAGGCAAGCCATGCTCACGATCGCGAGGAACTCGAACGCGGCCGGATTTACGTCGCGCCGCGAGGGCATCATCTCATTGCGCGTGACGGGCATGCCATGTTGAGCACTGGTCCTCGCGTCAATCGGCATCGCCCCTCAGTCGATGTGATGTTCGCCAGCGCCGCCGATTGGGTCGATGGCCACACAGTCGCCGTCGTGTTGTCGGGAGCCCTCGACGACGGCGCGGTTGGCGCCGCCCTGGTCGATCTGGCTGGTGGACAAGTACTGGTGCAAGATCCTGTGGAGGCCGAGTTCAACGGCATGCCGGTATCTGCGTTGGCGGCGGCGTCCCGGGCACGATCCTTTTCGGCGTCTCGCCTGGCGCTGGAAATCCGCGACTGCTTGGCGCGGGCCAAGTCCGGGCCTAGCCATAGGAAGGCGTACGAGGCAAGAATGGAGGCCGATATGGACATGATCTCCAGCGACAACCCTGCTTTTTCTCCGCGAAGGCGAGTCCCAGCTCACCCGACTCACCTGCCCAGAGTGTGGCGGCGCGATGGCTCAAGTGGATCTGCCAAAGATCAGTTACTTCCGCTGCCACGTTGGGCACCAGTTCGGACCACAGGCTCTCGCAGCGGCGCAGCTGGAGGCCTCGGAAAGGAAGCTGTGGAGTGCGGTGGCTGCGCTGGAGGAGCAAGCAGCCGTGCTGACAAGTCAGCCTGCGGTCGCGTCCAGCTCCGGCGGATTGCTCGACCAGGCCCTCACCTGGTCACGTAACGCGGCGGCCCTGCTGGCGACCTATGCGCTGGCGCCAGACGACGGTACGTGCAGCACAACCAGAATTGTCGCGGCCAGGCTCGACTCAAGCGCCCGACAAAGGCAATCAAGCTTTCGACACCGCCGGCCGAGGCACCGACCACCACAATGTCGCGGCAACCGAGTGCCTCCGCGAGTCAGCCGTGATCGCGGTATCGCCCGAATCTGGGAACATGGGCCTTCGCTTCCGCCTGGACTCGATTCGGGGGTCGGGGACCGACCAAGCGGGGGCATCTCGTCCGAAAGTGGACGCTGTCGACTCCACACCCGCTCGACGCCAACTTGTCAGCGACGGTGGTCGCTATCACAACCACCGACGCTGACAAGTCGGCTGTAGCGAGAGGCTTACGTCCGAGAAATCCGCGGCAGGTCCCAGTCCTCGTTGCGCATCTGCAGCACCCGGAACGTGAGGTAGCCGCAGATCAGCGTGGTCATCCCCCAACCAGCGAAGACGTCCAACCACCGGCTGGGCACGATCACGGCCGCAATCAGATGGACTGGCTGCGACAGCCCCAGCAGGATCGCCGCCCAGAGCGGCAGCATCCGAGCTCGGAACAGCGCAATGGCCGCAACAACCATGCCGAGGATGTGAACGACCACCCAGAACAGGCCGGTCACCACAGCTATCGGCGTATTCCCGAGCTGGTTGGACAACGTGACCATTTGGTCCACCGTGTAGCCATGGGTGCTCATCACCCAGCCGAGGTAGTCCGAGGGACCTGCCGAGTTCCACATCGCGTACGCGAAGAACGCCGGAATCGTTGCCACGGCGGCCAGTACGGGCGCACCACGCCGCGCGAGATATCCCAAGCCGAGCACTGTGATCAACATGAAGGGCAGGATCGGCAGCCCAATCCAGTTCAGAGCCTCCATTGCCTTCGGATGTGCCGCGATGTTGGCTGCGATGGTGGCGTCGTCCTGAGACGTCCAGTAGGGCAGCATCGCGCGCGCCACTGTCACCAACAAAGGACCGACGGGGAGCGCGAGGGCGACGCCGACGCGCCAGAAGGTACGCGGATCGCGTACGGGTGCGCTGGGTACGGCCAGTGACGTGGTGGGCTTGGCACCGGTCAGAGTCATGATCAATTCCTTTCCTGATGAGGACCAGCTCCACGGTGCCCGTCGGACTGATCTCCTGGCATCGGCGCTAGCCCGGAAGCGCCACCCCCGTGGCGGTACGAGCAGGCCTGCGTATTAGCACTGATGCGCCGTGGCCGGGCGAGATCTACGCTGTCCGGCATGAGCCGCGTACGTGCGGTCACCGCAGCGCTCGCCGCGCTCACGGTGCTGGCCATGGTGCTGGGCGGCGTGGCAGCGGCGCGGCAACCCGCCGGCTCCTGGTTGATCACATTCGTGACCGCGACCCTTCTCGGCGTGATCGATGTCGGGCTCGCCGTACTGGTCGCATGGAAGGCTCCCGACAACTGGTGTGCCGCGGTTCTGGCCCTGTCCGGTCTCTGGCTGTGCGTCGCGGCATCCTCGGAGCTCCCCGCGGCCGCAGCACCCAACGCATGGGAGATCGCGCTGACCCAAGGCAGCTGGATGCTGTATTACCTGCCGCTGGCCTGGCTGCTCTTGATCTTTCCCACCGGCCGGCCATTGTCGGCCCGCTGGCGAACAGTCATGATCGCTCTGCCCCTAGTGATCGTGATCTTCAACCTGACCTCCGCCATGGCTCCAGGGCCCTACGCCGAGCCGTTCCCGAATTCGCAGAAGGTGCTGGGCACCTCCCCAGTAGCAGCTGTGCTGGCGATTGCTTGCTTACCGATCTTCTTGCTTCTGCTGGTGCTGAGTGTGCTGAGCGTGGTTCAGCGTTACCGGCGCGCCGGGAGGGAGCAGAAGATGCAGCTTCGCTGGATCATCTTGGCCGGCCTGTCGGTGCCACTGACCCTCCTGTTGTGCTGGCTGAGCTACCTCGTGTTGGGAAAGGCCGATTTGGTCGTCATCGGTTTGGTGGTGATGTACCTGGCGATTCCAGCCGCGACAGCCATAGGAATCGTCCGCAGCAGTCTGTTCGACGTGGACGAGCTGCTGATCCGCGGAGCGGTCTACAGCGCGTTTGCCGTCGTCATCGTGTCTGCCCTGGGCATCGGCTCCGGCTTGGCAGGCTGGTTGCTCGGCCGGGAGTCAGTCGTTCTGGCCGTAGCTGTCACTGTCGTCGTCCTTCTGGCCTGCCTGCCGCTGCGCCGCCGAGCCGAGCGCCGGGTGGCTGGCTGGCTGTTCCCCGACCGCGAGCAGATACTCAGCAGTTTGGAGCGGTTGCAGGCCGACGTACACGCCGGCGCACGCCCGCCGGAGGCGCTCGAGCAGACGCTGCAGGAGGCGACGGCCGATCCAGCGCTGCGAGTGGGATACCGGTTACCGGGGGAGACCGAATACATGGACCAGCACGGCAGACCATGCGGGCTGAGCCTGTCGAAGTCCGCCCTTCGACAAGATCAGGGCGCAATTTTGGGTATCGACATGGCCGGTGATCGTATTGCGCTGATCGTGAGCAGCCGCACCATACTCGGTTGGTCTGCCGAGATTGCCACCAGGGTCGGCTTCCTCAGCGAGCTGGTACGCCTCCGGCTGGAGACTGCGCAAGCTTTGCAGGCAGCCGAGGCTAGCCAGCGCCGGCTGGTCGCTGCGAATGATGAGGAGCGTCACCGCTTGGAGCGCGATCTTCACGACGGCGCGCAGCAACGGCTGGTGACACTCGGCATGACGCTGCGGCGGGTACAGCGCCGACTCCCGGAGCAGGATCAGGCATTGGCCGAGGTACTGGACGCTTCGGTACGCGAGCTGCAGGCTGCCGTCTCCGAGTTGCGCCAGATCGCTCACGGTCTGCGACCGAGCAGCCTGGACGATGGCCTGTCCGCCGCCCTTGACTCGCTGCGTACTCGACTCGGTGTTTCGCTGCAGATCGAGGTGACCACCAACGATCTGCCCGAGCCGATCAGTACTACCGCCTACTTCGTAGCCAGCGAAGCGGTGACCAACGCGATCAAGTACGCCTCGGCCGGCACCATTGCGCTCAGCGTCAACCCAGCTCCGGGCGGCATTGTGGTGCAGGTACGAGACAATGGCAGAGGCGGCGCAGTCGTCCGCAACGGGTCGGGATTGGCCGGGTTGCAGGACCGGGTCCGAGCCGTCGGTGGCGAATTGTCGGTGATCAGCCGGGTCGACGGCGGGACGTTGGTAGAGGCGGTGCTGCCGTGCGCATCGTAATCGCCGAAGATGCAGCTTTGTTCCGGCAGGGATTGACGCTGCTGCTGCAAGATGGCGGGCACGATATCGTCGCCACGGCAGCTGATGCTGACTCAGCACGACTGGCTGTCGCTTCCCAACGGCCCGAGCTGGTCATTCTCGATGTACGAATGCCGCCCCGCCATGATGATGACGGCGCCCAGCTCGCCGCCGAGCTGAGGCATGATCATCCGCAGTTGCCGATCGTCTTGCTGTCGCAGCATGTCGAGATTCGCCACATCGTCAGCCTGGCGACCGCAGGGTATTTCGGCTATCTGCTCAAGGACCGGGTGCTCGACGTTGATGACTTTCTGGATGCGCTGGACCGGGTCGCCCGGGGCGGGTCAGCACTGGACCCCGAGGTCGTCGCTCAGCTCGTCGCCGCCAACCGCGACCAGGGTGTACTCGCTGCTCTTACCGAGCGCGAGCAGGCGGTGCTCGCACTCATGGCGGAGGGCTTGACCAACGCGGGCATCGCCCGTCGCCTGTGGCTCACCGAACGGACGGTCGAAAGTCACATCCGTAATCTGCTGAACAAACTCGGCATCCTCGATGAATCCGGCGGCCACCGGCGGGTGCTTGCCGTGCTCGCCTTTCTCGAGGCCCGGGGCGGCAACGTCCGCACTCCGGGAGCTGCTAGCCAGCCGTGAGCTGGTATGCAGCGGCGTCGATCGTGGCCGTGCGGCGCCGGTAGGTCGTAAACGTCCACGGCCACTGGTTGGCATTGTGGCCGTTTGCGTCGACGTACCAATTCGTGCAGCCGGTGTGCCAGACGGTGCCCGGAAGGGCCGCGCGAAGCTCGGCGTCGAACGCGTCCGCGGCCGGTTGTCGAATCTCGATGCGCTGGGCATCGGCCTGCTCAAGAGCGTCGAGCGCCGATATGACGTGGCGCATCCCGGATTCGATCATGTAGATCACTGAACCTGCGCCGCCGCCGGTGTTCGGACCATAGAGCAGGAACAGGTTCGGGAAGTTCGGCACGCTTAGGCCGAGATACGCCCGTGGCTTATTGCTCCAAACCTGCGCCAGCGTACGGTTTCCCTTCCCAATGATCTCCATTGGTGTGACAAAGCCGTGCGTCCGGAAGCCGGTCGCGAAGATGATCACGTCGACAGGATCGTTCCGGCCCGCTTGGGTCCGGATGCCGTGGTTCGTCACTTCCAGAATCGAATCGGTGATGAGGTCGACGTTCGGCCTGGTCAACGTTGCGTACCAGGTATCGGTAGGCATCACACGCTTGCAGCCCACCTCGTCGGTCGGAGTCACCTTCTGGCGCAGCTCGGGATCCTTGATCGTCTTGGTGATCTGGTGTCGGGCGACCGCACGAAAGGCCGGTCGAAGCCAAGGCTGGCTCGTCAAGGCCAGGGTGGCGAGCTCGAAGAAGTTGAACGCCGCGGCTCGGTCAAGACGTTGCAGTGCTGGAAAGCGCGCGAAGGCGCGCCGGGTTCGTGCTGAGTAGTCGAAGTCGAGCCGTGGAATCGTCCATGCGGGAGAGCGCTGGTAGACGCTCAATCGATCCACCATCCGCTGAATTGCCGGCACGACCTGGATGGCGCTGCAGCCCGTACCGAGAACAGCGACTCGCTTACCCGCAAGGTCGACATCATGGCGCCACTCTGCGGTGTGGAAAGCCGGGCCTTCGAAGGTGTCGATGCCTTTGATGGCGGGCAGCCTGGGCAGCGACAACTGGCCGCAGGCGGTGATCAACACATCGACTTCATGATCATCAACAACGTGCCCTGAGCTTGTCGAAGGGCGCAACGATCTCGTCTTGATCAACCACTTGTTGCGGGTGTCATCCCAACGGGCGCTGACGACCTCGGTGTTGGTACGAATGCGATCGAGTACGCCGTGCTCGCGAGCGACATTCTCCAGATAGTCCTGGATCTCAGGTTGCGGCGCGTAGCGGCGTGACCAGTTCGGGTTCGGAGCGAAGGAGAACTCGTAAAGGTGTGAGGGCACATCACACGCCGCACCCGGATAGCTATTGTGATGCCACACTCCGCCGACCCGTTCGCCGCGGTCGAAGACTGTGACATTGTCATAGCCGGCTCGATGCAACATGACCGCCGCACCCACACCACCGAAGCCACCGCCGACAACAGCCACCGAACGCGTCGCCACGAGCTCGAGGCTACTTGCCCGCCGACTTGTCAGAATCTGAGCACCGAATATGGTGCTCAGATGCTGACAACTCGGCGTTCGGCTACGAAGCTGCTGCGAGGCTCTCTCGTGCGCCGATCAGGCTGCGCAACTTGACCAGCAACCGGGAAAGCAGCCGTGACACCTGCATCTGAGAGATGCCAAGCTCGTTGGCGATGTCGGACTGCGAGCGTTGATCAAAGAAGCGCAACTGGATCAGCCGCCGCTCGGATTCGTCGAGTTGGGCGACAGCATGCTCGATGATCAGTCGAGCCTCCGTGCGGTCGTTGTCCTCCTCGCTCTCGCTCGAGCAGAAGCACATTCCTCGGGCCACGGCAGCCTCGATCGACAGGCCGCTGTAGCCCTCACTCGCCATGCGCGCCTGCTGTACCGCTTCGATCGTCGCACCGAGCTCGTCGGCAAGATCCCGAGCGCACGGTACAGCGGCCATTTCTTGTACGAGCGTCGGCCAGCGTCGCCAGATAGTCGCAGCTAGCTCTTGGGTCGGCCGCGGCGGGCGAACGGTCCAGCCGTGATCACGGAAGTGCCGCTTGAGTACGCCGCTGATGGTCGGTTCCGCGAAACCGACAAATGAGCCTTGATGTGGATCAAAGCGCAGACACGCCTCGACGAGGCCGGTATAGGCAACCTGGATGAGGTCTTCCTCATCCTCGCCGCGATGCCGGAACCGCCGGGCTAGCTTCTCGGCAAGCCACAGATGCGAGGTCACGACCTCGTCAAGGATCTGCTGCCGCCTGATGGGTCCTGCCGTCTCAGCTTCGATGAGCAGCTCGCGCGTACGCCCAGAAAGCTCGTCGCGCGCCATGCCGTCATAGGCATGTTGCTCATCAGTACGGATGACAGAAAGAGGGGAGTTCGCCATGAGCGCGCCACCCTTTCATGAGGAAAGATGAGGTCGTGGCGCGCTGCTCGGCCACATCCGCACTAAACCACGAATTGGGCAGTTGCTCAAGCTTTTCCAAGGAAATACGCAAGATCAGTTTCGAGTAATTTTCTACCCTGTAAAGCAAAATATCCGGCCGCAATAAACGCACAACTTTGTTGCGCCGCACTTTTAACCGAGAGTGGTCAGCAGCGACAGCGACTCGAGCGAATCGGCTGGCGATTGCGACCACTTCGGAAAGGCGGGAGCCGGCCGATCAGGCCGTGATGACCTCGCGGGCCAACGCAGCGGGCATGTAGTCGTAGCGTACGAATGACCGCTTGAACGTGCCGGTGCCATGAGACACCGAGCGCAGATCAATGGGGTATCGCGACAGCTCGTGAGCGGGGACCTCGGCGTGAATGACGGCGTAGCCGGGGACATCCGGAGCGGTCTCGGTGCCGTGCACCTGGCCGCGGCGTCCGCGCAGATCCGCCAGTACGGCTCCGACCGAATCATCGGCGACCGTGATCTCCACCTTGTCGATCGGTTCAAGCAGCGCAACGGTCGATTCGTTCGCCGCGTCACGCAATGCCATGGCGCCGGCCGTCTGGAAGGCCATATCCGAGGAATCGACCGAATGCGCCTTGCCGTCGACCAGCGTCACCCGAAGATCAACCAGGGGATAGCCGGCGAGTACGCCCTTGGGCAGTTGACTGCGAATGCCTTTCTCCACCGACGGAATGAATTGCCGAGGCACGGCTCCACCGACCACACGCTCGGTGAATTCGAAGCCGGCACCGCGTTCCAGGGGCTCGATCTCCATCATGCAGACCGCGTACTGGCCATGTCCGCCGGATTGCTTGACCAGTCGGCCCTGTGCGGTGATGGGACGGATAAAGGTTTCCCGGAGCGAGGTGCGTACCGGTTCCACGTCAACTTGGATGTGCCAGGACTCCCGCAGCGCAGTCATCAGCTTGTCGACATGGGCCGGACCCATCGCCCAAATCACGAGCTGATGGGTTTCCGGATTGTGCTCCAAGCGCATCGTGACATCCTCGGCGACGAGCCGTTGTAGCGCCGATGCCAGCTTCTCCTCATCACCACGAGTGCTGGCATGGAGTGCCACAGGGAGCAGCGGCTCGGGTAACAGCCACGGCTCAACAAGTGCCGGCTGCGCCTTGCTGGACAGCGTGTCGGAGGTCTCCGCGGCCGCCAGCTTCGACACCAGGACAAGATCACCGGCGATCGCGAACGGCTTCGGCCTGGTCTCATCGCCCAGCGGCGCCGACAAGGGACCGACTCGGTCGTCGCTGTCATGATCGGGATGACCGTTGACGTGATGCGGAGCGAACGTCTGCAGGTGACCGCAGACGTGCAGCGGAGTATCTGGGCTCAGGGTCCCAGAAAAGACCCGGACCAGCGAGAGCCGGCCCACGAATGGATCGCTGGTGGTGCGGACCACCTCGGCGACAAGCGGACCGTCCGGATCACAGCTCACCGGACCAAACGTCACTCCGCTTGGCTTGTAAACCGTCGGCAGCGGTGAGGAAGCCGGCGACGGAAAGCCCTGCTCGAACAGCTCATAGAGCCCCTCGATGCCCATCCCCGTCGGCGCGTGCGCCGGGATGATCGGAAAGAACCGCGCTGTCGCGACCGCTGTGCGCAGGTCCGGCAAGACCAAGTCAAGATCGATCTCTTCGCCGCTGAGGTGTCGGTCCAGCAGCGTCTCGTCCTCAGACTCTTCGATGATCGATTCGATCAGTGGGTCCCAGTACTCCTCGATGATGGAAGCTTGATCATCGTCGGGCTCCGCCGCGACCGGCTCGCCACTGCGATAGTCGGTAACGCTGCGACGGAGCAGATTGATCGCCCCGACGACATGCCCGTCCTCGATCAGCGGTATGCCGACGGGTTGCACGTCGCCGAAGATTCGCCGACAGCGATCGTACGCCTCGTTGAAGTCGGCGCGAGACTGCTCGAGCTTGGTCACCGCAATCGCCCGAGGCATGTTGATCGCTTCGCACTCCCGCCAGAGCAGCCGGGTCGCGTCGTCAATTTCGTCGCTGGCCGACACCACGAACAGCACCGCGTCGGCGGCCCGCAGTCCGGCTCGCACCTCGCCAACGAAGTCAGGGTTGCCCGGCGTGTCCAGCAAGTTGATCATGACATCGCCGCTGCTGACGGAGCCGGCGGCAAGCGCCTGGGAGGGGCCCGGCTCGCCGCGGACATGTCGGCCCGGCGTACGCGCGGTGATCAATCCTTCGAACAACGTGCTCTTGCCAGCGCCCGCCGGTCCCACGAGCACCACGTTGCGGATCTGTTCCGGCGACTGCGGACCGTGTTGGCGACCCGAATCGGCTCCGTTGCCCATGCCTCACCCTTTCACCTACGCCGCTGCGCACTCCAACGCCCGTGCAGAGCAATCCGCTTCCCCTAACTCGCCCCGCGTGCGTTCCAGCAACCCTACGATGCATCCGTGAGTGAAATCGACCAGATGGACCTCGCAACTCCAACGCAGGACCAGCGAAAGTCGGTTGGCCGACTCACCCGCCTCATCGCGCGAAGCTTGTCCATGGTCTGGCAGTCTGCGCGGACCCCATTCGCCGCCCTGGTGGGCCTGCAACTGCTCAATGCCGTCGCGCTGCTGTTCCAGATCGTTGCCATCGAGCTGGCGTTGACCGCTGTCTTAGAGATCACGGGCAGTAACGCGAATTTCTGGAGTCTGGCGCAACCTGTTCTGCTGCTTGCCGGACTTACCGCGGCGACCGCTGTCATTGCCTCCGTGCAGGTCGGGCTGGGCCGTTACACCGCGGAGCTTGTTGCCGCGATCATGTGGCAGCGGGTGCTGCAGGTAGCAACCCGGGTCGATCTGCGCAAGTTCGAATCGGCCCGTTTTTACGATCGACTGCAACGTGTCCAGGCCGATGCCCTGACCCGCCCGTACCAGATCACCTATGGACTGGTTGCCACCATCGGCGCTGCCGCAGCTAGTGCCGGCCTGGTGGCTGCGATCGTGCTGATCCATCCCGTATTGCTACCGCTGTTGATCATTGGCGGCATACCGGTGTTGATCACCAGTCGGCGGCAGAGTCAGCTGGAATTCGATTTCCTGGCTCGGCAGTCGCAATCCATCCGGCTACGGAATTACCTGACCTGGGTGCAAACGGGTCGCGACGAGGCGAAGGAAGTTCGGGCGTTCGGGCTCGCACGCAACTTCGGTAAGCGGTTGAACCTGCTGTACACGGAGTACCTTCGTGATCTTGCACAACATCTGTGGCACCGTTCTCGGTTGGGGGCCATCGGAAGCCTCGGCTCAGCCGTGCTGCTGGCGCTGACCCTGTTGGTGCTGGTGTGGTTGATCTTCATCGGGCGGCTGAGCATCGCCGATGCGGCCGCGGCGCTGGTGGCTATCCGGATCCTGGCCGGTCAGGTGCACTCCGGGTTCACCGGCGTCCAAGCGATCTTTGAGTCAGGGTCTTTCATCGACGATCTGGACGGTTTTCTGACTCTCGCGCCGGCCGCCGAGGGCGGCGCACGGGAGATCGCACCGCCAACGGATTTTCATCGGATTCGGGCCGATTCCGTGACCTTTTCCTACCCCGGTCGTAGCCACCTCGCACTGCAGGCAGCCGACATCGAGATCAACCGGGGCGAGGTCGTGGCCCTGGTTGGTGAGAACGGTTCCGGCAAAACCACGTTGGCGAAGGTGGTGGCTGGCCTCTATGAGCCGGGTAGCGGCGCGGTGCGCTGGGATGGCATCGACGTACGCAGCTTCCGGCCTGAGCTGTTCCGGGAGCGAGTTGCGATCATCTTCCAGGACTTTGTCCGGTACGCGCTCAGCGCGGAGGAGAACATCGCGGTAGCCCGACCGGATGACGATCTTGATCATGCGGCGATCCGTGAAGCAGCCACACTTGCTGACGCGGACTCGTTCTTGTCGGCACTGCCGGCTGGTTACCAGACACCTCTGTCGCGCCGCTTCTCTGGCGGCCATGAGCTGTCCGGCGGCCAGTGGCAGAAGGTGGCGATCGCTCGCGCGTTTTACCGCAAGGCGCCGCTGTTGATCATCGACGAACCGACCGCAGCGCTCGATGCCCGAGCGGAGTATGAGTTGTTCTCCTCGTTGCACGAGGTGTTGCGCGGCCGTAGCGCGTTGATCATCTCGCATCGGTTCTCCACGGTGCGTACCGCCGACCGGATCTACGTACTTGATCATGGGCGGGTGGTTGAGCACGGCACCCATGACGAGTTGGTGGCGCTAGGTGGTCAGTATGCGGACCTGTTCCATCTGCAAGCCTCGGCGTACTCGGTTGATCACGTTATGGATTGAGGCTGATTCCCAAAAAGGGCAGGGTCGTAAGATCGTCAGAACGGCTGCCCGAGGAGTCCGTGATGTCCCAATCATTTACTGGACCGCCTGCCGGCGATCTGTCAGCCATGATTCAGGTCACTCGGGGTGACGTAAGCGCGTACTTGAACAAGGCCCGGGCACGACAACGACGGCTGCTCACCCTGGCAGTAGTGGCTGGTGCACTGGCGACGCTCTTTGCCGGTGCCCCGGCTGTTGGTGGTAAGGCTTTGTCGGACTCGTTAGACGCGACATTCGGCCTCTCAAATCCGGCATGGCAGCTGCTGTGCACCTTCGCAGCCCTCTGCTCCCTGGCTGCGGCCATCGCAACTCAGTTGTTGAAATCCCAGAATCTTGAGGAGCGAATCTCCAAGGCCGAGAACGTACGAGCACGGCTGGAGATTGTCGACATTGGACGGGTCACCGGAACCCTGACACCTGAGCAGGTAGCGGCTGAGTACACCGCTTGTATTGCACTCGTTTCATTCATTTGATGCCTTCCGGCACCAGCAAAGAGGCGGTCAATGCGCGTTCACGAGAAGGCCGGCCACCCGGCCAAGGAGCTCTACGAGCTCTCGATCCAGACCTCGTAGCGGGATCGAAGCAACGATGCTGAAACAAAACCCCTGCTTCCGGTGTTGCAGCGGATAGATCGCCGCATGGGTAACCAGACATGTCAGCGTCTCAGCAGGTTCAACCAGCTGAGACGCTGACAAGTCGGATGTGTAGGGACACCGATGATCTTGAACCGAACAGATTCCTTGTTGCCGCTGGCCGAGGTTACCGATCGACTCCGGGTGACGGGGCATTCCTACGTAGGGGTCTGCAGCATCCCCATTGACAAGATCATCGGCTCGGTCGATAGGGCCTCCGAATTTGATCGCGACTTTCATCCGCAGCGCCGCGACTCCGAGGCTCGAATGCGGAAGCTCGATGCCGCGTTTCCCAGCGGGGACTTCCCCGCGATCTCGGCCTTCGAGGTCGGCGGCGCCTATTTCGTATCCGATGGCCACCATCGCGTGGCGCTCGCTCATCAACGCGGGCAGGAGTTCATCGAGGCTGAGGTCGTTCAGCTGGCGACCAACTATCGGCTGACACCTGATGTCAACATTCCGCAGCTGGTGCACACCGAACTGCGGCGGATGCTCATGGAGGAAAGCGGGCTGCAGAGAGTACGGCCCGACCTTGACATCTCCTTCTCCAATCCGGCTGGTTATCTCGAACTGCTCGAGACGGTCAAGGCGCACGGCTGGGATCTCGCGAGGTGCCTCGATCGATTGCCGCGTCCTGAAGAGCTGGGTACGAGCTGGCTTGCGGAAGTCTATGAACCGGGTCTGCGGGCGCTGCATGAAGCGGGCTTGAGCTGCCCGCACGAGGATGCCACGGAAGCCGACAGCTTCCTGTGGCTCTACCAGCGCCGTCGTGCTTTGTGGATGCGCGGCGCCCGGGCTACCTACCGCGACGCCGTTTACGACATTCGTCATACGCGCAAGCTGTCGCGACGGGAGCGTCGCGAGCTACGACGGGCAGCGGCTCGACTGGAGACGGTGCCGACTCGGGAGCTGGTCGCCTCCTGAACCAGCGGCAGCACTTGCGGTCGAGGTCCGGTCAGGGCCTACGGTTGACGGCATGGCTGCCTTTCCCGGCCGACGGCCGCAGACCTTGCTCGAACTCGACCTGACTGAACCACTTTTCTCTCCTGAAGCTGACGATCCGATCGCCCGATTCCGGGCCCGAGGGCGGCGGCAGCTCCGTCCTACGCTTCGTGCACTGCACGACGCGGCCGAGGACCGGCATGTCGTCGGATTGATCGCCAAGGTTGGCGGTACCTGGCCGTGGGCTGCGATGCAGGAGCTGCGGCTCGGAGTCGAGGCCTTCGTCGCGAGCGGCAAGCCCGCACTGGCATGGACGGAGAGCTTCGCTGAGGGATCACGGAGCATGGCCGGGTACGTCCTGGCGACGGCCTTCGGCGAGATCTGGCTGCAACCGGGTGGTGAAGTCGGGCTGCTGGGTGTGGGCATCGAGACGACTTTCCTACGCGGTGCGCTCAACCGGCTCGGCATTGAGCCGCAGTTCGAGCAGCGGTACGAGTACAAGAACGCGGCCGATGTGTTGTTGCGTACCGAGTTCACCGAGGCGCATCGCGAGGCGTTGGAACGGCTCGCCGAGTCGGTCTACGAAGATGCGGTGGCCACGATTGCAGCCGCGCGTCGACTGCCGCACGATCGGGTACGCGAGTTGATCGACACGGGGCCACGTACGGCTTCGGAGGCGCAAGGCGCCGGTCTGGTCGACAAGCTCGGCTATCGCGATCAGGCGTACGACGCGATGCGCGCCCGTACTGGCGGCGAACCCGAGCTGCTGTTCGCCGATCGATGGCGGCCCCGCCGCAAGATCGCGCCGCCGCCCCATCGCCGCGGTCACGTCGCTTTTGTCGATGTTCGCGGTGCTATCGCTACCGGCCGGAGTCGACGCGGTGCGTTCGGTCGCCAAGCCGGCAGCGACACCGTCGCAGCACAGCTTCGCGCAGCACACGACAATGACCGCGCTCGGGCCGTCGTGCTGCGAGTCGACTCGCCCGGAGGCTCGGCTGTTGCGTCCGAAGTGATCTGGCGAGAAGTCTCGAGGTTGCGCGAATCAGGCAAGCCTGTTGTTGTCTCGATGGGTGACGTCGCGGCGTCAGGTGGCTACTACATTGCGTGTCCGGCAGAGGTGATCCTCGCTCTGCCGTCGACACTGACCGGCTCGATCGGCGTCTTGGGCGGCAAGCTGGTTGCCGATCATCTGCTCGACCGGCTGGGTATCAACACCGGCGCCGTGCAGCAAGGTGCTCGGGCCCGGATGTACTCCTTTCGGCGGGGCTTCAGTGAGGACGAGCGGGAACGGTTCCGGGTGATCATCGACACCATCTACGACGACTTTGTGGCCAAGGTCGCCGATGGACGTCAGCGACCTGTCGCTGACATCGAAGCCATCGCCCGAGGTCGGGTCTGGACAGGTCGAGATGCGGCGGAAGCAGGCTTGGTCGACGAGCTGGGTGGCCTTCGGGACGCGGTCCGCATTGCCCGGAAACGCGGCAACCTGCCAGAGGACGCACCTGTCATCGGTGCAATCCGGGTGTCGCCGCTGGCGCGCCTGGGACGGGCCAAGAACAGCGAGGATCCGCGCACCTGGGTGGCCACCGCAGTGCCTCGGGTTGTCACCGCGTCGGGCCGGATCCGCGACTTAGCCGATCTGGCCGCCGCCCTCGGGCTGCCTGTCGATGCCACGCTGCGGATGCCCGACATCTCTGTGAATTGATGACGGATAGTTCTGAGAGCTCTGCGCGGCTCGTTGGTAGCGCTCGGCGAGCCGGATGAAGGCGTCGGCCAGGTTTGCTGGTTCGAGGATGTCGAAGTCGGCGTCGAGAAGCCCGATATAGAGCGCGAGCTGGTGTGGGGTATCGGAACCGACTTCGATGATGCAGCGGTTCGGCCCGTCGGTCGACACCGAGACCGCCAACGGGAGTAGGGCGCGCACCTGTCCGGCTGACGCGTGGATGCAAATCCGGGCGCGATATCGCCAGGTTGCCGTACCCGCGGATCGTTGCACGTACGTGCTTGCCTCTTCATCAGTGAGCGTCCGCGGCTTGAAGCGAGGACCGGTTGGGAGCTTGGGCGTGATTCGGTCGACTCGGAAAGTGCGCCAATCGTCTCGCGCCGCATCCCACGCAAGCAGATACCAACGCCGACCCCAGAACACCAGCCGCTCCGGCTCGCCAGTCCGTATGGTCTGGTTCCCCTCATGGTCCACATAGTCGAACCGCAAGCGCTCGGAACCTCGGATCGCGCGGGCGATCGCGCTCAACGCCTCCGGGTCCACAGTCGGGCCAGTTCCAGGGACGCTCACGGTCGCAGCCCGTATGGCGTCAATTCGATGCCGCAAGCGTGACGGCATAAGTTGCTCAAGCTTGACGAGTGCTCGTAGCGAGGCCTCCTCGATGCCGGTAACTCCGGCGCCCGTGGTGGTACGTAGCCCGACGCTAACGGCGATGACCTCGTCGTCATCGAGCAGCAGCGGCGGCATGGTCGCTCCACTACCGAGGCGATATCCCCCGCCGACGCCAGGGGTCGCATCGACTGGGTAGCCGAGGTCGCGGAGCCGCTCGATATCGGTCCTGATGGTCCGGGTGCTCACCTCGAGGCGGGACGCCAGCTCCTGTCCCGACCAATCGCGGCGGGCTTGCAGCATCGCAAGCAACTGGAGCAGGCGCGTGGACGTGTGCCACATAGCGTGAACTCCTTCTGACAAATCAGTAGAAGTCTGGCAGCAATCGAGGAACATATCCTTCCGCGATTGCTTCTAGTGTTTCGGCCATGACGACCAACACCCCACCCCAACTCTTCATGATCGAGATCGCCGAGGCCGAGCTGGATGATCTTGATCGGCGACTCGACGCAACGCGCTGGCCCGAGCCCGCACCGGACACCCAAATGGATTTCTCCCGTGGTGTGCCATTGCCCTACCTCCGGGAGCTCACCGACTACTGGCGCCATGACTACGATTGGCGCGCCCAAGAAGCCCGGCTCAACGAGATTCCGCAGTTCACCGCCGAGATCGATGGGCAGCGGATCCACTACCTGCATGTCCGCTCGTCGGAAGCGGATGCGTTGCCGTTGTTGATCGCTCACGGCTATCCGTCGTCCGTCGTTGAGTTCATGGACCTGATCGGTCCTCTCAGTGATCCGCGATCACACGGTGGAGATCCCCGGGACGCGTTTGATCTCGTTATTCCGTCGCTGCCCGGCTTTGGCTTCTCCACGCCAGTACGGCAGCCAGGCTGGGAGATGGGGCGGACAACTGCCGCATTTGCCGAGCTGATGGCTCGACTGGGCTACGCCCGTTACGGTGCCCACGGCGGTGACATCGGCGCCGGAGTGAGCGGCAGGCTCGGCGCGACCGACGCCGCCCACGTGGTCGGCACGCTCGTGGTCACTGACCCCGGTTCCCTTGGGCTGGCGGGGGAGCAGTTTCCCATCCCGGAACACCTCACCGATGACGAGCGAGCGCGGGTCGAGCAGGAGCGTACGACTTGGCGTGCCGAGCGAGGCTACCTCGACCTCCAAGGCCATCGACCAGAGACGATTGCGGCGGCCCTCACCGACTCCCCGGTCGGCCAGCTTGCCTGGATTGTCGAGAAGTTTCAGACCTGGACCAACCCGGCATCCAAGACCCCCGACGATGCGGTGGATCGGGACCTGCTGCTGACCAATGTCAGCCTCTATTGGTTTACCCGGAGCGGCGCCACGGCTGCCCGCTTCCTGTCCGAGGCGGCGCACTCGAACCTCGATTGGGTGGCCCCGTCCGGCGTACCAAGCGGCTGGGTGGTGTTCAACACCGAGCCGATCATGCGGCGGTTCATGGACCCGCAGAACCAGATGGCCTATTGGGCCGAACACTCCGAAGGCGGACATTTCGCAGCCATGGAAGAGCCCGCCCTGCTCGTTGATGATCTTCGAGCGTTCTTCCGGAACCTGCGCCCTTAGAAGAGACTGGGCTCGGTGAGCGCGAGGTGCGGCGGAATGGCTGCGGTACGCGTATCGGATAGGCGCAACATGGTGTCCTTGCGATCCAGGCCGTGTTTGCGCAGTAGCACCGATGAGCGGCGGGCCAGATCGCTGGAGTAGCTGCGGGTGACGTAGGAGCCCTTGCGGTAAAGCTCGGCGTACGCGTCGACGAGTCCTGGGTGGTATCTGAAGAGATAGCGCATAAACCACTCGCGCGCACCCGGCCGCAGATGCAACGCGAACACAGTTGCGCTGTTCGCTCCAGCAGCGGCAACTTCACCCAAAATCGTGTCCAGCTGCTCATCGCTGTCAGTGATCATCGGCAAGATCGGTGCGACCAGTACCTGGCAGGGCAGACCTGCGTCGACGATGGCGCGGACCAGTTCGAGCCGGGCTCGCGGCGTCGGCGTACCAGGCTCGAGCGCTTCAGAAATGGATTCATCGGTGAGTGCGATGGAGACGCCCATGCCCACTGGAACGGCCTTGCTCGCGACAGCCAGCAGCGGCAGGTCACGCCGCGCCGTGGTGCCCTTGGTCAAGACCGAAAACGGAGTGCCCGAACCGGCGAGGGCAGCGATGATCCCAGGCATCAAGCGGTAGCGGCCTTCGGCGCGCTGGTAGGGATCGGTGTTCGTGCCAAGCGCGACGGGCTCGTGAGTCCAACTCGCCCGACGTAATTCACGCGCCAGCGCGTCACCGATGTTGATCTTGACAATGATCTGCCGGTCGAAGTCGTCGCCGGCATCCAGATCGAGATAGGTGTGGGTGTGTCGGGCGAAGCAGTAGACGCAGCCGTGACTGCATCCACGGTACGGATTGACCGTCCAGTTGAAGGGGAGCGCCGCCGCTTTGGGCACCCGATTGAGCGCCGACTTCGCCAGTACCTCGTGGAAAGTGATGCCCGCAAACTCCGGAGTCCGCACCGAACGCACCAGTCTGTGCAACTGGTCCAGCCCCGGCAGTGCCGCGGGATCGCCGGCCTCGTTCGAGATCTCTTGCCCAGCCCATCGCATTTGTGCCTATTCAAACACATATTCTATTAAGCGTCGAGCGGAGCGTTTACCGCGGTGCGATCGGGAAGATAATGATCGCTGAGCCAGAGCGACCGGCCGCGTTACGCCTAAGTGCTCAGGACACATCTGCCCCACCGCGAGAAAGCGGCTGATTCATTGCAGTCAGGATGTAGTCTCCACGCTGGCCGCTACCTACTCAGCGGGATGTAGGTATCTACTCCAACAGGCAGGATCGAAAGCTCATGACACGCGTCTTCAACTTCAGCGCCGGCCCGGGCACCCTCCCCGAGGATGTGCTGCTCCTGGCAGCCGATGAGATGCTCGATTGGCACGGCTCCGGCCAGTCGGTCATGGAGATGAGCCACCGTGGCAAGGACTACATCTCTATCGCTGAGGCAGCCGAGGCTGATCTGCGTACGCTGCTCGGGGTCCCCGACGGCTATCAGGTGCTGTTCTTGCAGGGCGGGGCGTCCTTGCAGTTCGAGATGATTCCGATGAATCTCATCCAGGGCCGGGCTGTCGCCGATTACATCCACACCGGCGAATGGGCGAAGAAGGCGATCAACGCGGCTAAGGGGTTGGCTGATGTCAACGTCGTCGCGAGCGCCGAGGACCGGTCGTTCAGCTATGTGCCGGCGCAATCGGAGTGGCAGCTCAGTGACAATGCCGCGTACCTGCACTACACCGCCAACGAGACGATCGGCGGCGTCGAGTTCGGCGGGATACCGGATGTTGGCGACGTACCCGTAGTCAGCGACATGTCGTCGAATCTGCTGTCCCGCCCATTGGATGTCAGCCGGCTGGGTCTGATCTACGCGGGAGCACAAAAGAACATCGGCCCGGCCGGACTCACCCTGGTGATCATCCGCGAGGACCTGATCGGCATCGGTGAGCCGGCGCCGCCGGCCATGCTCGACTACGCAACCCATGCCAAGGCGCGGTCGATGTACAACACGCCGCCCACCTTCTCGGTTTATGTCGCTGGCCTGGTTTTCCAGTGGCTGCTGGAGAACGGCGGCCTGGCGGCTGCCGAGGAGCGCAATATCGCGAAGGCACGGCTGCTGTATGACTTCATCGACAGCTCGGATTTCTACCTCAATCCGGTCGATAAGGCTGACCGCTCGCGGATGAATGTTCCGTTCCGGCTGGCTGATCCCGCGCTTGAGGCCGATTTCCTTGCGGGCGCCACTACGAACAACATGGTGGAGCTCAAGGGGCATCGCTCGGTCGGTGGCATGCGCGCCTCGCTCTACAACGCGATGCCCATCGAGGGCGTCCAGGCCTTGGTGGACTACATGAAAGAGTTCGCCGCGACGAAGGGTTGATCACGAGTGAGCGAGAAGTATCGAGTACGGGTTCTCAATAACATTTCGGCCGGCGGACTCAAGCGGCTGCCTTGGGACCGATTTGCGGTGTCGGCGGATGTGGACGATCCGCACGCGATCTTGCTCCGGTCCGCCGACCTGCACGGCACGGAGATCTCAGAGTCATTGCTGGCGGTCGGTCGCGCTGGGTCGGGTACGAACAACATTCCGGTCCCGGCGATGTCGGAACGAGGCATCCCGGTGTTCAACGCGCCCGGCGCCAACGCCAACGCCGTCAAGGAGCTTGTCGTAGCTGGCATGCTCGTTGCCGCTCGCAATCTTGACGATGCACTGCGGTACATCGACGCTGTTGATCCGGAGGACGCCGAGCTCGACAAGAGAGTCGAGGCTGGTAAGAAGGCCTTCGCCGGGTACGAGCTGGCCGGTCGAACGCTTGGCGTTGTCGGGCTGGGCAAGATTGGCTGCCTGGTTGCCGATGCGGCGATCAAGCTTGGCATGCACGTGATCGGATACGACCCCGAGATCACTGTCGACTCGGCATGGAGCCTGCCGGCGACGGTTAAGAAGGCGCACAGTCTCAGCGAGGTTCTCAAGCACAGCAACTTCATCAGCCTGCACGTCCCGCTCGTCGCCGCGACTCGCGGCATGATCGACGCCGGTGGCATCGCCCAGATGAAGCCAGGCACGGTGCTGCTGAACTTCTCCCGCGGCGGCGTCGTCGTGGAGCCCGCGATCTTGGAAGCCCTGGAGGCTGGGCAGCTGTCGAAGTACGTCTGCGACTTTCCGGATCCGCAGCTCGCGGCACAGCGCGGAGTGATCTTGCTTCCGCACCTGGGAGCCTCGACGCGCGAGGCCGAGGAGAACTGCGCGGTCATGGTCGCTGATCAAGTACGCGACTATCTGCTCGACGGCACAATCCGCAACTCAGTGAACTTCCCCGATGTGATCTCGCCCAGGGAGTCGCGATTCCGAGTTGCGATCGCCAATGCGAACGTGCCGAACATGGTCGGCGGGATCTCTCACGAGATGGCGATGGCCGGGTTGAACATTGCGACGATGACCAACAAGTCGCGTAAGGATCTGGCGTACACGCTGGTCGACGTGGACAGTGCGGTGCCCGATTCGGTGATCAAGGCGATTGGCGCCATCGACGGCGTACTCATGGTTCGCTACCTGCCGCTGCCAGCTGCGTCCTGAGCTTGTCGAAGGCGCGTGTCTTCGAGCTGCACGCCTCACTCGCTGCCCTCGTTTCTCCGCACAAAGCCACGAATATCGCTCAAAATCGCTGATTCGGCCCTGATTCGTGGCCTTGTGCGGACAAACGTCGACACCAGGCGCGTTGCGCGTGTGGGGTAGTTCGGGCGCGGGTATTTGCCGAGCATGGCGGCACGCACCGGCAATGACATTTGGGGCGAGCGAACCCCGTACTCACCGGGTCAGGCCTGGCCCGTACGCGTAGACCTGCATCTGCTTGATGGACTGACCTCCGAGGACATAGACACCTGGGTGCCGTCAGCATGCCTGCTGTGCAGTAACGGCTGTGGTCTGGACATCGGGGTCAAGGACGGACAGATGGTCGGGGTCCGAGGCCGAGCCGAGGATCGGGTCAGCCACGGCCGTCTCGGACCCAAGGGCCTGTACGGCTGGCAGGGCCAGCTCCATGATCGACTGACCCGTCCCTTGATCAGAAACGGGACAGGATTCATCGAGGCGTCCTGGGACGAGGCAATGGAGTTGATCACCAGCGTCTCCAAGGAGCTGCTGCAGCGAAAAGGTTCGCTGTCACACGGCTTCTACACCTCCGGACAGCTGATGTTGGAGGAGTACTACACGCTCGCAGTGATCGGCAAGGCGGGCATCGGTACGCCGCACATGGACGGCAACACCCGGCTCTGTACGGCAACGGCCGCCGCGTCATTGAAAGAGACTTTCGGCGCCGACGGGCAGCCGGGTTCCTACGCCGATCTCGATGTCTGCGACACGCTGTTCTGCTTCGGCCACAATGTCGCCGCGACCCAAACGGTGCTCTGGTCACGCATCCTGGACCGGCTGGCCGGCTCTGACCCGCCTCGATCTCGTTGCCGTCGACCCACGGCTGACCCCGGTGGCAAAGGCCGCTGAGATTCACCTCGCGCCACGGCCAGGCACCAATCTTGCACTCGTCAATGGGCTACTGCAGCAACTGATTGCCAACGACTGGATTGATCATTCTTACCTCGAGCAGCACACCGTGGGCTTTGATGCCCTCGCGGCGGTAGTCGCCAACTATCCGCCGACCCGAGTTGCCGAGATCTGCGGCGTTGCGGCGCGCGATGTGGAGGCAGCGGCCGAAATCTTCGGCACTTCATCGCGGGCGGTGTCCACGGTTCTGCAGGGCTTTTATCAGTCTCATCAGGCAACCGCTGCCTCTGTCGCAGTGAACAACATGCATCTGCTTCGCGGCATGCTGGGCAGGCCTGGCGCCGGCATCTTGCAGATGAACGGCCAGCCGACCGCCCAGAACAATCGGGAGACCGGTGCCGACGGCGACCTGCCGGGCTTCCGCAACTGGAACAACGAAGCGCATATCGCTGAGCTAGCCGAGCTGTGGGACGTGGATCCCATCGTCATTCCGCACTGGGCGGAACCGACACACGCAATGCAGATCTTCCGCTACGTGGAGCAGGGATCGATCAACTTCCTATGGATCGCGGGTACGAACCCGGCCGTGTCACTGCCCGAGCTCGACCGCATCCGGCGCATACTCGCCCAGGAGTCGGTGTTCGTGATCGTCAGCGACGGCTACCTGACCGAAACAACGGCGCTTGCCGACGTAGTGCTGCCTGCCGCCCTCTGGGGAGAGAAGATCGGCAGCTATACCAACACCGACCGTACGGTGCATCTGTCCGAACGCGCCGTCGCTCCGCCCGGCGAGGCTCGTAGTGATCTTGACATATGGATCGATTACGCCCGCAGGATGGGTTTCACCGATCGCAGCGGCCGTCCGCTGCCGAGCTGGGAGACGGCTGAGGAGGCGTTCAACGCCTGGCGGGAATGTTCCCGTGGGCGGCCCTGTGACTACACAGGCTTGAGTTACGACAAGCTGCGCGGCGGCCCAGGAATCCAGTGGCCGTGCACCGATGAAGCGCCCGACGGCACCGAGCGGCTCTATGTTGATCATCACTTCACGACCGACGACGATCAGTGTGAGACGTACGGGCACGATTTGGCCACTGGTGCCAGCGTCACCGCCGATGAGCACGCCGCCAGCCGCTTTGATGGACGCGCCAGGCTCAAGGCCGCTGACTGGGAGTCTCCTCCCGAAACTCCTGATGATGCCTACCCGCTACATCTCATGACGGGCCGGAGCGTCTACCACTTTCACACCCGAACCAAGACGGGCCGGGCGCCGGAGCTCAATGCCGCAGCGCCGAAGCCGTGGGTCGAGCTAGCTCCGTCGGATGCCGAAGACCTTGGCATCGACGAGGGAGACCTGGTGCGAGTTGAGTCTCGGCGCGGCGCGGTTGAGGTGACTGCCCGTTGTATGGGAAACCGGCCCGGAACGGTATTCCTGCCGTTCCATTACGGAGGCTCCGGCACCGCGGCCAACGAGCTGACTCTGACGAGCTGGGATCCGGTCTCCAAACAACCGCAGTTCAAGTCCGGCGCTGCCCGCGTCGTACCGGCGGAGGGGAGTTGATCATGCATCTGTCCTCATATCTGGGTCTGTTGGAGACCGGCTGCGCGACTCTAGCCAAGTCCTATCGCCAGGTTGCCGATGGTCACGCCGATGAGGCGGACGTCAAGCGAATCTGCCAGCAGTTCGCTGCCCAATGTGATCATCAAGAGGAGCAGTTGCAGCCCTTTACGGACCGGTACGGCTCACACCCCTCGGGTGAACCGGAGCGATTGCACGCTGACGGCCTGGCTAAAACCCGCAGCGGTGGACTGGGCTTGCTGCGCGATCTGCATGATCTGTATCTGCTGGCCGGCTATCTGGACATGGCGTGGATGCTGGTGGATCAAGCCGCCAAAGGTGCTCGTGATCAGGAGCTCATCGACACTGTGGAGGCCTGCGCCAAACTGACCGAGGCCCAGCAGAAGTGGCTGACGACCCGGCTCAAGGCGGCTGCGCCGCAGGCCCTCCTGGTGGCTGACTGAAGGCGCCCTGATCCCATAAAGAATGCGCGCTGAGCCCATCAAGAATGCGCGCTGAGCCTGTCGAAGCGTGCCTCCACGCCCTTCGACAAGCTCAGGGCGCATCCAATCTGGCGAACGGTTTCGACCAGCGCGAGGATGGCTATGGAGGGGAATGAAAAAGCAGAACTCGTTGAGGGGGAACTATGCCGGCAGATGTCGTCGAGTTGATCAAGATGGATCATCGCGAAGTGGAACGGTTGTTCGATCAAATGAAGAAGCAGCCGCAGACTCGAAGCCTTAATTTTCCCATCGTCTGCGCTTTGTTGATCGCGCATTCGCGAGCCGAGGAAGCTGAGGTGTATCCGGTTGCCAAGGACGAGGCCGGCGAGACCGAGGAGGTCGCGCACAGCCAGGGTGAGCACGCTGAAGCCGAGCACATGTTGGAAGAAATGGCCGCGATGGACATGGAGTCGGCGGAGTTCGATACCGCACTCGATGAGCTCATCGAAGCCGTCAGCCATCACGTTGAGGAAGAAGAGAGCAGGGTCCTTCCTGGCATGCAACAGCGGCTGAGTGATTCCAGGCGGGCCGAGCTCGCTGAGGCCTTTATCACCTCGCGAACCGAGCACCTCGGTGACCGGCCTGGCCAGGCGACCCGGGAGGAACTGCAGCAGGCCGCCAGCAACGCCGGGCTCAGCGGTACGAGCAGCAGCTCGAAGAAGGAACTCAAGAAAGAACTCCTCGAGCACGCCCAACAGAGCGGCGAGTAGAAGCAAAGGAGTAGCGCTCATGAGTGAGATGTCGAGGGCGCAGGGCCAAGCTCACAACGACCCGAACCCCACCGATGACATGGTGCCGCCAGCAGCCCAGGTGCCGGATTCCTATGTTGAGAAGTTCGGTCCACGGGACAGTGGTGCCGAGGACGCAGGGCCGCAGGACTTCGGTGCTGAGGACGCAGGGCCACAGGACTTCGGTGCTGAGGACGCAGGGCCACAGGACTTCGGTGCTGAAGACAGAAATCCGCCGGACGACGATTCGCCACAGACCCCAGGCCTGCCGCTGCCAGGCAGCAGCGAGAGTGGTGACATCGAAGACCCAGGAACGACCCAAGGCTCCTCAGATCCGATGCCGAACATGTCAGGAACTTCGTAACCCAACTCCTAGATGTGGGGTGGGCTACGGCTGCTCACGGAGCCGAACATCCGTGGCCCACTTGGTCGCCTATCTCATCAATGGCATCGGACAGACGTTCAAGACCTGGACGGTCATGGAGTGTCGGATATCGGTCTGCGGCCTGCTTGGTATACAGATCGTGAATCTGATCATTGAATGTGGTGGGTTAGCCCTAGGAGGTTCCAGCGATGGTGCTCGAGATCACCGGTCGCCCGATCTTGGTAGTCATGGGGGTCGCCGGTACCGGCAAGTCCACGGTGGCGGGGCTGCTCGCCGAGCGCCTCAATTGGGAGCTGCAAGAGGGAGATGATCTTCATCCACCCGCGAACGTCGCGAAGATGTCCGCTGGCATTCCACTCGACGATGACGATCGTTGGCCGTGGCTGGATGCAATCGCCGCGTGGATCAAAGTCAAGACCGCAAGCGGAGAGCCAGGAATTGTGACCTGCTCGGCGCTGAAGAAGAGCTACCGGGATCGGCTCCGGGGACCGAATGTGATCTTCGTCTTCATCAACGGACCGCGCGCGGTGATCGAGGCTCGAATGGCAAGCCGGAAGCGCCACTACATGCCGCTCTCGCTGCTCGAGTCGCAGCTGGCAGCGCTCGAGCCGCCAACGTCGGACGAAAACGTGTTGGAGGTCGATCTGGCGGCCCCGCCGGAGGAGGAAGCTGCCGCTGTGCTGAATGCCCTGGAGGGTCGGATCGGCTCCTAGCCGCGGCCGCGCTCAGTGGCGATCTGAGCACGTACGGCTGGCACTACCTCTTCGGCGAAGCGCGGCAGCTGGTCGTCGCCTTCACCCCAGAACATGAACGTGTCGAAGCCGTACCCAACGGCCAAGTCGGTGATCTCATCGATCCATTGATCGGCCGGACCGTTCAACAGGCCGCGGCGGGTCCCGTCGGTGATCTGGCCATTAGCGTTCAGAACCCGTCGGATGTCGGCCGGCTCACGTCCCGCGGCGAGCGCGGCGTCATCGATTCGAGCCGCACCCTCACTCAAGAAGTTGGTCTCACCGCGCAGCGACGGAACCCACCCGTCCGCAAGCTGGCCGGTGAGACGCAGCGCCCGCGGGCCGTACACGCCGAGCCAAATACCAATGGGATGCGGCGGCACTGGCCCCGAATGGGCGCCGGTGAGACGGTAGTGCTTACCCTCGAAACGCAGGTTGCGCTCACCGCTCCAGATCAAGCGAATGACCTGAATCGCCTCTTCGAGGGCGGCAAGTGCCTCGCGCGGCTCCCGCCGCGGGCCGCCGTACGCCTCGATCGCATCCCAGAAGCCTCCCGCACCCAGGCCGAGTTCGAAGCGTCCACCGCTCAGTACGTCGAGGCTGGCCGCCGCTTTACCCATCACCGCCGGCTGCCGGAGCGGAAGATTCGCCACGTCGGGAAAGAAGCCAATCCGGGTAGTTGTCGCGGCAATTGCCCCCAGCAGGGTCCAGGTGTCAACGAAGCGCCGCTGGTAGGGATGATCTTGAACGCCGACCCAGTCCAGGCCGCGCGACTCGATCTCGCGGGCGAGGTCAAGCAGCGGATCGGCGGCATTGGGAATCAGGAAATATCCGAACGTCAGATCGCGGCCGTAGTCCGGCATCTTTACACGCTATCCCCGCTGGGCCGGTCGCACGGCGCAGAGAGCGAGGCAGCAGACTGTTGGCTAGACGAACAGGTGGGCCGAGACAGGAGATGACGCCTCATGGGACTGCTGCAGAGGGTGCGCTCCGCGCTGCAGCGGGTACGCGGTGAACCGGCGGTGTCTTGTACGCACCTTGATCAAATTTACGACGTGACGCCACAGTCAACGGGCTGCGCGGAATGTCTGGAGCTCGGCGACAGCTGGGTGCATCTGCGAATGTGCATGACCGACGGTCTGGTCGGCTGCTGCGACTCTTCGAAGAACAAACACGCCAGCCGCCACGCCCGCGAGCACGCACCAGAGCATCAGATCGCCCGCTCGATGGAGCGCGACGAGGACTGGATGTGGTGCTTCACGGACGAGGTGTTCGTGTCGCATCCAGAACCGAAGGTCTAGCGCCGATCTGACGCTGCTACGTCGCTGCGCCTCTTGGTGGTGCGGCTCAGCAGCAGAATCCACCCGCCGCCGGCAAGTGCGATAGCGGCGGCGATTCCGAAGGCGAACGGGATACCGCTGGCTTGGGCGGCCAATCCCAGCAGGATCGGCCCGCCGCCCATACCAAGATCAAGAAATACGCTGGCGGTGCCCGAGGCAGCGCCTCGTTCCCCGGGTCCGGCAGTCGCGAAGATCGCCGAGAAGAACGCAGGCGTGCTGAGCGTGACGCCCAGGGCAATGACTGCCGCGCCGAGCACCATCGCGATGGGCGCCTCCCATCCAGCCATGATCACCAGACCGCCGGCCATGATCGCCAACGCGACGGCACCAAGCGGCAGCGCTGGCAATCGATCAAGGAAGCGAGCGAGCGACAGCCTGCCGGCTACCACGACGAGGCCATAGACGAACAGCGGCGTACTGACCGGCAGCAGTCCCACTGCGCCGGCCTGCAAGGAACCGAAGGAAAACAACGCACCCATGGCCACCACGGACGCGAAGAAGCCGAGCGCTATCGGCACCGCCTTCCAATGGATCAGCCGCATTCGACCGCCCGTCGCCGCCGAACTCGATTGCAGATCAGGAATTCCGGCCGCGACCACCGCGGCGATCACCGATAGGGCTGCTGCGCCGTACCAAGCCGCGCTGAAGCCGCCCGTACGCACTAACAATTCAGCCAGTGGTGGACCGAATGCGAGGCCCAGATAGAGACCGAGCGAGTTGTAGCTCGTCGCCTCACCCATCCTGCTCGGAGGTGCCAGGTCGGCGAGTGCCGCAATCGAGGCAACGAAGAAGGCAGCCTCGGCCACGCCCAGCAGCAGGCGCAGCACCACAACGAGCGCCAGAGTTTCGGCGTACGCGGTGCCGAGCATTCCCACCGCGCTGATCAGCGCGCCACCGACGAGTAACCGGCGTCGTCCCCTGGTGTCGGCGAGCCGGCCGGCGACGGGCCTGAGGATCAGCGCGGAGACGGCGAAGGCTCCGAACGCCAGCCCCGCACCCGACTTGTCCGAGCCCACTGGACCAGTCACCCAGAGTGGCAACGCATAGATCGAGACACCGGTGGAGGTGAAGTACGCGACATCAGCAAGCGTCAGCCGAATGAAGGCGGGTGTTACCAGCCGTTCGCGGGTGGACTCTGCTCCAGCTGCGGTAACCGTCACAGCAGCATTCTGCGCACGGGTGATCTTGTCGCACATGGGCAGAACTACCCAGATCGACTTTCGAGCGCGATCTGCAGCGAGCGGAGCGAGCCATCCTATTCAGATTGATCAAGCAGCCCATGCTGCATCGCGAACATGGCCGCACCAGCGCGAGTGGCGACGCCGATCTTGAGATAGATGTCCTGAACGTGATGCTCGACGGTTCGCCGTGACAGCACCAGCCGCTCAGCGATCTCGGCGTTGGACAGGCCGCGGGAGACCAGGCGAAGCACCTCCACCTGACGGTCGGTCAGATCCGCCGGGCGACTGCGCCGTACCGCCCGCCGCAGACCGACGGCCTCGATGACTGCACTGACTGCGTCCAAGTCAAACCGTCCGACGCGCGCCTCAGCCTCCAGGCGATCGGCTGCGCGTCCCGGCGCGATCCCACGCCGATGTGGCCGATCCTCGATCATGCCTCGGTATGCGTCGGCGCAGGCCAGGACGCGAGAGGGCATTGAGAGCTGGGCGGCGGTGGCGCCTCGGTGGTATCCGGTGCCGTCGCAGCGTTCGTGGTGCTCGCCGGCGAGCCTGGCCAGCTGGACGAGCGGCCGAACGCGAGAGAGGATTCGTTCGCTGTGGTACGCGTGCAGCCGTGCTTGATCCCGCTCCGCTCCGCTCAATCGGCCGGCCTTGTCCCAGATCGCGCTAGAGACACCAACCCTTCCAAGATCATGAAGATAGCCCGCAAGGCGTAGCGTCTCGACGGCGTTACGCATACCCAGCGTCCCGGCCGCGGCGGCGGCAAGATCACCAACTGCCGCGGAATGGCCATGCAGCCAGGGACTTTTCAGGTCCACCAAATTCCCGAAGGTGCGCGCCACATCGGCTAGTTGTGCCTTGTCGACGCGGCGTACGGGCGTGGGCTCGGCGGCGAGCACGGCCTGGTAGGCGTCCAGCTCGTCAAGATCACCAAGTATGTCATCGACCTGGCTGATCAGGAGGTTGGCGATCTGCGGATCCAGCTGGGTACCGGCGCGCCGCTGGACCTCCGCGATGACGACGTCGGAATTGGCATGCGAGGCGAACATCGCCGCAGTGAGGGCGACCTGCATGATCCGAGCGGCGAGCGGGATCGCCTCACCCGCCGTGTTCGGAAAGCCCTTGCCGTTCCACGATGCGAACATCTGTGAGAGGCCGATCTGGACCTGCTCGGGAAGGCCGAGCCCTTGGCAAGCACCGCGTGCCACCTCGCAGGTCGCCATTCGGCCCTCGGAATCCATTCGTCGCGAGGTCACGACCGTTGTCGCGAGCACCCGGGCCCTGGATCGGCCGGTCGCTGCCGCGGCTCCGGGAATCCAGACGCGCCAGAGGTCAGCTGTATCGCCCGAGCTGAGGAAGTTCACCCGAGTAGTGACAATGTCGTCGCCCCAGATCCGGGCCACCTCGTGCGCGTATGCGGTGCAGCCGAGATGCTGCAGCAGTGCGGTGTAGAGCACGTCGCTGACCTCGGCATCCGAGCAGCCCAAGCTGCGCGCCAGGCGAGTTGCCACCAAGCAGCGCTTCAACGACTCCTCGAGAGGTGATCCGGTGCCGATGTCGGTGACCAGCGAGAGCCCGCCGAGCAGCTCCAGCATCCGGAACACGCGTTCAGCATCGCATAGGTTTTCTTAGCGTCATCCCATGACGTTTGCCGTCCTGAGACGGCTAAAGGGTGTCTCAGGACCGATTCCGACCCGCGTTTTCCATCTCGAGATGGCCAACGCGGAATCGAGTTGCCGCAAGAGATTCTGCCGGCGAGGAGGGACACGCGGCTTAGGGCTGGGGCGCTTGGTCGCCCCGATGACGCCCGGGAGCTGCGGCGGCCGAAACCAACCCGATCATCAGCTTCGCCGCCTCGGCATCGCTGAGGCCTTGGTGGGCAAGAGATTGCCAGCTCTCGAAGGCGACGACGTGGGCGATCGCAGCGCGGCGCAGCCGAGATCGACGCGGCCAGGCGGAGTCGAGCGTGTCGACAACGGCCTGTGGGTAGGCCCGAATTCCTTCACGTATCGGGCCCGGCAGCACAGCCAGATCCCTGAGCAGGTTGGACCGCATCGCCTCGGCTGATCGATACCAGCCGTAAAGGGTCGGGAGCGCCGTACGCAGCCGATCGTACGGATCGGAAACGGTTGCCCAGAGCTCAGGATTAGGCGCCGGATTGGCGCTGCGCCACTCCGCGCTGCATGCCTTGAAGAGCGTTTCCTCGTTGGGGAAGTGCCGATAGAGCGTGGCTCGGGTAACCCCCGCACGTTCGGCGACCGCACTCATCGTGGTCGCAGCGGGACCGATGCTGCCGTGCAGCTCGATCGCCGCCTGAGTGATGCGCGCGCGAGTGTGAGCCATGGCGTCGGCCCGCGCATGCAGTTGATAGGACCTGCGCGATTTCACAATACGGCTCTGTTCAGCCATTGACAGCCCGCGATCTTCCGCTCATCATATGTATTGACAATACAGTAGTGACTCGCGAAAGTAGGGAGACTTGCATGTCCGTCCGATTCTCATCACCTGCGCGGCTCGCTGTCGTTCCGCCGGACAGCCAAGAGGTCACCCTGGTCCCGGGCTTCACCGCGACCGTCAAGCTAGCTGCGTCGGAGACCGGCGGGATCTCGATCGTTGAGCACACCTTCGACCCTGGCGTACTGATCCCGCCTCATCGCCACACCCGCGAAGACGAAATCTCTTGTGTGATTTCCGGGATTATCGGGTTCCGATCTGACGGTCGCGAGGTCGCGTTGGAAGCGGGCGGATACATCGTCAAGCCGCGTGGTGAACTGCACTCGATGTGGAATGCCAGCGACGAGCCGGCGCGCATGATCGAGATCATTAGTCCTGCCGGATTCGAGAAATACTTTATGGAGCTAGCGGAGGCGACCGCGGCCGTGGGCGGCCGACCAGACCCATCAGTCATAGCGCCGATCGCCGAGCGCTTCGGTTTGTCCTTTGATTTCACCGAGGTGCCAGACCTCGTCGCTCGGCACGGATTGCGACCGCCGCGCTAGCTCGCGGCCCGCTCCGGATCCCCTCCCGCGGCTCGTTTTCAACCCTGTGGTGGGAAGCGACCGCTCCTAGTGCGCTTTTGGCGGTTTTCTTTGCGCCTGTGGTGGGAGACGTCGCCCGGAGCCGCCTGCCGGACGCCACACAGATGCGCACGGCCAGAATGTTGTCTATGGGGACTGACCGCTGGACCGCGTACTGGACGATGGCTCCCCGGCACGGCGTACTCCGAACCGAACCCGCTCGCGCACCGCGGCCCGACGAGGCACTGGTACGCACCATCTGCTCAGGCATCAGCCGCGGCACCGAGATGCTGGTGCACGCCGGGCACGTCCCTGCCGAAGTTGCGGAGTCAATGCGTGCGCCATTCCAAGTCGGTAGCTGGCCCGGCCCTGTCAAGTACGGGTACCTGTCAGTCGGCAGGGTGGAGTCCGGACCGCCAAACCTGCAGGACCGCCGGGTGTTCTGCTTGTACCCGCACCAAGATCGCTATGTCGTGCCGGCAAGCGCACTCACGCCAGTTCCCGATGCAGTGCCGAGTGACCGCGCGGTATTGGCCGGCACGGTGGAGACCGCTGTCAATGCGCTCTGGGACGCGGGACCGCGGATCGGCGACCGAGTTGCCGTACTGGGCGCGGGCATGGTGGGCGGGAGCCTTGCCGCTTTGCTGCGGCGCTTTCCGCTGGACCGGCTTCAGCTGGTCGATGTGAATCCGTCGCGAGCTGCGCTGGCCGCTGCTCTGAATGTCGATCTTGTCCATCCCGATGATGCTGCTGGTGAGAATGATTGTGTTTTCCATTGTTCGGCGAGCGAGTCCGGTCTGGCACGCGGCCTGCAGCTGCTGGCGGATGAGGGCGAACTGATTGAGCTTTCCTGGTACGGGATGGCTCGGCCGCGGGTTCCTCTCGGTGCCGCATTCCACTCGCGTCGGCTCACCATCCGGGCCAGTCAGGTGGGCGCAGTCGCCGCCGCGAGGCGTAGTCGACGAACAACTAGTGATCGGCTCCGGCTGGCCTTGCAGCTCCTTGAAGATCCGATCTTCGACACCTTCATCACGGGGCACGCGCCGTTCGGTGCACTGCCACAGACCATGGAATCGATCTTCAACGACAGCTCTCAAACCTTGTGCCAAGTGATCGACTATCCCACCGATGAGGAGTCCTGAGCGTGTTCCACCTGACGGTCCGTGATCATGTGATGATCGCCCATAGCCTGCCGCATCCGGCGTTCGGTCCAGCTCAGAATCTGCATGGCGCCACCTACGTCGTCGAGCTCACGCTCTGGCGCGAGACGCTGGGCCCAGAATCGATCGTGATCGACATCGGCGAGGCCACCGACGTATTGAAGAACGCGCTGAGTGATCTCAACTACCGCAATCTCGACGAGCACCCAGAGTTGACCGGCACCCTGACGACCACCGAGGCGGTCGCTCGGCTGATCGCGGAGCGAGTTTCGGCAGTACTGCCGGATCGGCAGCTGAGCAGGCTCGATGTGAACTTGCGGGAGCATCCCGACGCCTGGGCGGGCTACACCCTGACATTGGAGTGAGAGAGGGGCATTGGAGTGAGATGTCGGTCGCGGGCACTTCACAGCTAGGGTTCGTGACCTGGGACCAGGACGCCCCGACAGGCGGCACTGTTTACGACCAAAATTTGATCTCTGAATTGCGAGCGCTCGGGATCGCCGTACGCCTGCACAAGCTTCCCGGCCCGTGGCCGGAGGCCGACGCGTCGTCCCAGGCCAAGCTCGCTCGGGCCCTACGGGCACAGCCTGCCTGCCTCGTAGACGGGATTCTGATCGGCGCTTCACCGGAAGCCGTTGTGGCCGCGGTCGAGTCTGGCCACGCGGTCACGGTAGTGGTCCACCTACCGATCAGCGATGAGCTCGGTCTGGACCCCGCGCGACGCGAGCGGTACGCCGCTTTGGAGGGCCAAGCGGTGCGTGCCGCGTCCGGGGTCGTGTGCCCAAGCCACTGGTGTGCTGCCGAGCTGCAGCGACGTTACGGACGCTCTGATGTCGGAGTGGCAGTTCCCGGAGTGGCGCCGGCACCAGCAGCGCGGGGGAGTCAGGATTCGGGACTTCCCAGACTGCTCACCCTCGCGTCCTTGACGCCCACCAAGGACCAGATCACGCTGGTACGCGCACTCGCACAACTTCGTGACCTCGGCTGGTTGGCTGACCTGGTCGGCTTCGATCTGGCTAATCCGGGCTACGCGGCCCGAGTACGTTCTGAAATTGCCGAAGCCGGGATTGGCGGATCGCATCCGCGTTACCGGGCCGCTTCTCGGGTCGGCTCTTGATCAACGATGGGATGCCGCCGATTTGCTCGTACTCCCATCCCGGGTCGAGACGTATGGCTTAGTCGTCACCGAGGCGCTAGCGCGGGGTATTCCGGCGATCGTCTCCGCGGGTACCGGCGCCGTCGAGGCTCTCGAGCAAGGAGCGAGTCCGGGAGCACCGCCTGTGCCCTTCGACAGGCTCAGGGCACAGGCGCCGGCGGCAGTTGTGACGCCCGGCACGGCAATACCGCCGAATGACCCCACCGCATTGGCAGAGGTGCTGCGGAGCTGGCTCAGCAACCCGGAGTTGCGCAGGGCATGGCGAGAGGCGGCGCTCGTACGGCGCGCTACTCTGCCCGGATGGCAGCAGACGGCAGCGGCAGTGTTGAGCTATCTGGAACGCCTGCAGTGACCATCGTCGACCCGGACTGGCTCGCCGCCCGAGTCACCGCCGACAACGCCGCCCGCGCCGCGACGCTCACCACGTTGCTTCCTCGGTTGATCGACTATTTGATCGACCCGGATGTCCCCGACGCTATGGTGCAGATCATTGATCTTGGTGCTGGGTCAGGCGCCAATCAGCGCTGGCTAGCACCGCGATTACCAATCCCGCAGCGCTGGCTGCACGTTGATCACAATCCGGTGATCAGTCGATCGCAGCCGTTGCCGGCCGAAACTGTGATCATCGACGCCAGTGTTGAGGCGCTTGATCAGCTGCTGGCGAGTTCGAATGGCCGACGGCAGTTGGTCACATGCTCCGCCTTACTGGATGTTCTGACGACCGAGCAGATCACTGCCGTCTGCCAAGCGGTGATCGACAACCGGGTCGCTGCATTCTTCAGCCTTACCGTGACCGGCGACCTAATCCTCAACCCGCCGCACCCGCATGATCAACTTCTGTTGACTGCCTTCAATGATCATCAACGGCGGGCCAGCCGGGCTGGCCCAGATGCCAGCGCATTGACTGTCAACCTGCTAGGCGCCGCGGAGTTCGCCGTACGCACCCAGGACACTCCGTGGCATTTGACCGCCGATAGTGCCCCAGCATTTGTTGATCAACTGCTCACCGAGCGGCTTGCCTCTGCCGTCGCCCAGGATCCTGCCCTGGCCGCGACGGCCGCTGACTGGCTGAACTTACGACGTGCCCAGCTGGCTGCCGGAGTGCTCCGAATCGAGCTCGGCCATTGCGACATCCTCGGCATGCCGAGCCGGCTCTAGGCTGCGCCGGGTCGCGGCGAAGTCGAAGACCGTACAGATGTCTCCGCCGAGGTGGAAGCGCTCGGCCGGCGCCGTCAGCGCATCGGCCAGCGCGTCGCTGCCGGCAAAGCGTACGCCGGGAATGCCATCTCCAATCAAAATCGGGGCAGTCGTCAGGTAAAGGCGATCGAGAACACCCGCGGAGAGGAAGTGGGAGACCGTGCGGCCGCCACCCTCAACCAAGACTCGACCGAGATCACGATTCCGCAACATGTCGAGTAGTGCTTGCGGGGAAATCCGGCCGGCTGAGAGTGGCATCGAAACAAGATCAACATGTGGCGCCAACATGGTTGATCGAGGTTCGGTCGCAACACACCACAACGTCCTGGCACTACCGTCGGTCAACACACGCGCATCGGAGGGAATGCGGGCATGCGGATCGATGATCACCCGAACGGCTGAGGATCCAGGCACGGCGCGGGTGGTGAGCTGTGGATCGTCGGCGACCACGGTTTGAGCACCAACGACAACCGCGTCCACCAGCGCACGCAGCCGGTGGAGATGTTCCCGGTCCTCTTCACTCGAGACGTAGTTTGCGTCGCCAGTGCGAGAGGCGATGAACCCGTCACTGCTCTGCGCCAGCTGAGCAATGGTGATCACTGGGCCAGCAGCGACCAGCGGACCGTATCGCTCCAGCAGCACGGCTTCCGCGCCGACGACGGCCCGCTGCGGTACCCGGCCGTGGAGCAATTCGCTCCATACCTCAGGCAACGCGTGGCCGTTGTCGTGACCCATCCGGTTGCGTTTGGTGGCCAGATAGCGGGCGTTCTCGGCATGCTCGTTGATCAGCAGAGCAAGCCTGGCCGTCACTTCGATGCCAAGATCGCTCAGCCTCGCGCTCTTCGCAGGATTCGCCGACAGTAGCCGAATCCGTCGCAGACCAAGATCTCGAAGTATCGCGGCGGCTGCATCGTAATCACGGGCGTCGACCGGCAGCCCCAGCCGCAGATTGGCATCGACGGTGTCGAGGCCGCTGTCTTGCAACGCGTACGCGTGCAGCTTGGCGTACAGCCCGATGCCGCGTCCCTCGTGACCGCGGAGGTAGATCACCGCGCCGCATCCTTCTCGGGCGATCTCACGCAGTGCCGCGTCCAGCTGTTCCCCGCAGTCGCACCGCCATGACCCCAAAGCGTCGCCAGTAAGGCATTCAGAGTGCACCCGAACCAGCGGGACAGAGCCGCTGCTTTCCGCGCTTTCGAGGTCGCCCATGACCAGCGCCAGATGCTCTTTGCCCGATCCGACGACGTATCCATGGAGCTGAAAGGTCCCATGGGCGGTTGGCAATACCGTCGACACCACCCTGCGTGCGTGCTGCGGTTCTGTCATCCCGCTACCTTTCCATACCGCTCAACCCGGTCCCAGATGGCGTAAGCCCGCAACTTTGCGTCAATTACTCGCTCTTTGCAGCACCTGCAGAGGCTGCAGAGTCCACGTAACTGATGCGGAGTTGAGGTGCTCGGGTGTGAGAATTCGGCAGATGAACGCTCGCCGCTCAAGAAGTTATGGTGCACGGAGCTCCATTGGATATCAGCGATGTGACGGTGATTGATGGATTAGCCATGACCTCGGTTGCTCGTACAGTGCTCGACCTCGCCCGAACGCTGCCGATGGAGCAAGCCGTGGCTTGCGGCGATCGCGCATTGGCTTGAGGTCTCAGGCCCGCGGATCTGACCATCCGTCTGCTCGAGATGGAACGTTGGCCCGGCGTACGCGCCGCGCGCGGACAGTCGACTTTCTTGACGTCCGCAGCGAAAGCGTCGGGGAGTCTGTCAGTCGCGTGCGACTGATGGCAAGATCAAGTACGGCAGGCTGCTTAAGCCTGGTCAGCGGCCCGAGCACGTGATCTTCGAGGAGAAACTGCGGGAGGACGCATTGCGCGACCTCGGCTCACAGGTCGTCCGCTGGCAGTGGCGAGACCTCTATCGCCGCGGCAGCCTCAGGGAGCGGGTGTTACGGGCGTTCGCGAGGGCCTCCTGATGCGAAGTCGGATTGGAGGCGGACGTCGTACGGGAAATCCCCTATCGGACGCGTTGTCAAGATGGGTGTCTGGCCCGACGCGCGCGAGGGCCTGCGCTCCGTAGCTTCTGCTGCATGACAAGCGTGGCGATACTCGCAGGCTCGGTCTCGACCGTGCTTTTCGCCGTGAGCACGCTACCGATGTTGATCAAGGCGGCTCGCAGCAAGGAACTCAGCTCCTACAGCCGGGGAAACCTGGTGCTCGCCAATGTCGGCAACGCGGTGCACACGATCTACGTGCTGCAGCTGCCGCCTGGGCCCATCTGGGCGCTTCACACCTTCTACGTCGTCACCTCGGGGCTGATGCTCGGTTGGCATCTGCGTTACGCCAACCGCTCGCCGCGACCGGCCGGCGTCCCTTCTGCTACCGGAGGCTTCCATGACGATCGACCACATCGAGACCGCGATCATCGGCGCGGGCCAAGCCGGCCTCGCCACCGCGTATCACCTGCAGCAGCGCGGACGGCCCTGCCTGATCCTGGACAGCAATTCTCGCGTCGGCGACAACTGGCGCGGCCACTGGGACTCGCTGCGTCTCTACTCACCAGCCGGCTACGACGGCCTGCCGGGATTTCCGTTCCCCGCTCCGCGGTGGTCCTATCCAACGAAGGATCAAGTCGCGGACTACCTGGCGGCGTACGCGGAGCGGTTCCAGCTCCCGGTGCGGCCGTGCTCACACGTGGAGCGGCTGCAGACGAGCAACGGGAAGTACCTGCTCCAGCTCGGTGTTGATCATCTCATTGCCGACAATGTCGTCGTTGCGACCGGGACCTTCGGCCGGACACCGAGCATCCCCGACTTCGCGCTGGACATCGACCCTGCTATTCGACAGCTGCACTCGAGTGAGTACCGGCGGCCGGCACAGCTCAAACCGGGTCCTGTCCTCGTCGTCGGCGCGTCCCACTCCGGCACCGACATCGCGTTCGAGGCAGCAGCCAGTCACCCGACGATCCTGGCTGGTCGGGATCCCGGCGAAATGCCAGTACGTCTTGATCACTGGAGTGCCCGGTTCTTCTGGCCGGCGTTCCTGTTTCTCGGCAAACACGTGGTGACTCGGCGTACGCCGATCGGCCGCAAGGCCATGGAAGAGGACCGCTTCCATGGCGGTCCCATGCTGCGGGTGAAGCGCGCCGACCTGAAGGCACGCGGAGTGGATCGGGTCCCGAACCGAGTCACCGGCGTCGCCGACGGGCGGCCCGTCCTCGACAACGGTCGTATCGTCGCCCCGGCCAATGTGGTCTGGTGCACCGGCTTCCGGCAGGTCTTCGACTGGATCGACGTGCCGATCATCGGCGCCGACGGCTGGCCGCAGGAGATGCGCGGCGTGGCCTCGGCGGCTCCGGGACTCTTCTTCTGCGGGTTGTCGTTCCAGTACGCGTTCAGCTCGATGCTGCTGGCGGGAGTGGGCAGGGACGCCGCGCATATCGCCAAACACATCGACGCACGAGCCAGCAGGTCAGTCGCTCTCGCGGCCTGAGCTGTTCGGCGTAACCTCTGTGAGCGGGAGGCTGCGCATGGTCGAGCGGGACAGAACAGTCGATGAGCTGCGGCAGGCTCGAGAAGCCTACGAGCGCCGTGACTGGGTGGTCGCCCTAGACCGGCTACGCGGGAAGCACCATCTGGAGGCCGAAGACGCCCTGGCGCTTGCGACTGCGGCCTACCTTCTGGGTGACGTGGACGAGGCAATACGCGCCTTGCAGGGCGGCTACCAGGACATGATCAGCAGTGGCAATGATTTGGGTGCCGTACGCTTCGCCTTCTGGCTGGCGTTGATCTTGAACGTGCGTGGCGAGACGGTGATCGGCGGCGGCTGGGTCGCCCGCGGCAAGCGGCTGCTCGAAACACAACCCGACGACATTGCGGAACGGGGCTATCTGCTGATCCATGATTTTTACGGTCACCTCAATCGCGGCGACTTCGCGAGCGCAACCGCGACAGCCGCCCAGATAGTTGACGCGGGCCGCCGGTTTTCCCAACCAGACATGGTGGCACAGGGGTTGATGTGCCAGGGCCGGCTCATGATCTACGCCGGTCGGGTGCCGGAAGGCTTGAGGATCCTCGATGAGGCGATGATCGGAATCTCCGCCCGTGAGGTTTCGCCGATCATCGCGGGGATGGTCTATTGCGCCATGATCGAGGGGTGTCAGGAGGTCTCTGACTTCACTCGGGCGGCGTCGTGGACGAGTGCCCTGACCAGGTGGTGCGATCTGCAGCCAGGCTTGGTTCCCTTCACCGGCCAGTGCTCGCTCCACCGTGGGCAAATTATGCGTCTGCGGGGCGCCTACGAGGAGGCCCTTGCGGAGTTCGCCCGGGCCCAGCAGCGATACCAGGTGGAGGGTACGACAGCAGCCGCCGCTCTGGCGCTGACAGAGCAAGGCGACGTACTCCGGATTCGGGGGCGGTTCGACGATGCAGAGTCGGCCTATCGGCTGGCGAGCGAGCTGGGCTACGAGCCACAGCCGGGGCTGGTGTTGACATGGATGATCCGCGGTCGTACCGCTCCGGCAGCGTCTGCGATACGCCGCCTGCTCGCGGAGGCGCAGACGCCGGTGCACCGGTCACGGCTGCTACCTGCTGCTGTCGAGGTGATGCTGGCGGCGCAGCAGCCTGACGAGGCTCGGGCCTACTGCGACGAGCTGTCCGGCATAGCGGTCGCGTTTGGAAACTCCGCGTTCCGGGCGATGGCGGCGTATGCGGCGGCGAGCGTGGAACTGATCACCGACCATGTTCAACAGGCGCTTGGTGATGCCCGTGAGGCATGCCGGCTGTGGAACGATATCGGTTCGCCGTACGAGGCTGCGCGGGCGCGCGTGCTGATCGGGCGTGCCCTGCGCGGACTGGGTGATGAGGACTCCGCGACGGCAGAGCTAGCTGTTGCCCGCCGGGTGTTCGTTGATCTTGGTGCACAACCAGGAGTTCGGGAAGTCGACACCGTGCTGCGACGCACACTTCCCGGAGGCCTCACCGAGCGGGAGGCGGAGGTGCTGAGACTCGTGGCCCAGGGCCGCACCAATTCCGACATCGCCAGCGTGCTGGTGTTGAGCCCCAAGACAGTGGAGCGACATCTGAGCAACATCTTTCTCAAGCTCGAGGTGTCGTCTCGGACGGCCGCGGCGGCGTACGCCCATGAACACGGGCTGCTGGCTTAGCCGCGTTTCACTGCACCGTCCACGGCTCATGCCAGCCGCCGCAATCCGCAACCAAGTCATCACTGGCAGCCGGACCCCACGAGCCAGGCTGGTAGCTCTGCACCTCGGGAGGAGCGTCCAGCAGCGGCTGCATGATGCGCCAGGTCTCCTCGACGCTGTCCTGGCGCATGAACCGGTTTGCCTCGCCCACCATCGCAGCGTGCAACAGCACCTCGTACGGTGTGGCCCCCTCGCCACCTTCCTGCGCGAAGGTCATGTCCAAGGTGATCACCTCGGGGCGCGCGCTTGTTGCGCGGCGTGCATCGAGCCTGAACCGGATGCCGGTTGCCGGATCCATCCTCACGACGAGCTGATTCCGCTCGGCCATCCGATCTCCCCACAGCCCGAAGCCCAGCCGGGGCGGCTCTTTGAACACCAGGCGCAGCTCGGTTTGGGTGACGGGCAAGCATTTGCCCGCACGAATGAAGAACGGGACGCCGGACCAACGCCAGTTGTCGATCTCCAAGCGGAGTGCTGCGAAGGTTTCGGTCGTGGAGTCGGCGGCGACGCCGTCGATCTCGCGATAACGGTCGTATTGACCACGAACGTATTTGGCTGGATCGGCGGCAGGAATGGCCTTGAAGAGCGCCACCTTGGCTGAGTTCAGCGTGTTCGGATCACCTCCGGCCGGGGGCTCCATCGCCGCTGCCGCGACCACCTGCATCAGGTGGTTCACCACGACATCCCGCAGGGCACCAACCGGATCATAGAAGTGGCCCCGGTCCTCGACTCCGAAGCTCTCCGCCATAGTGATCTGCACACACTCGACGTAATTCCGATTCCAGACCGGCTCGAGCATGGTGTTGGCGAATCGCAGATACAGGATCTCTTCGAAGCCCATCTTCCCGAGGTAGTGATCGATCCGGAACAGCTGCGATTCGTCGACGTATTGATGCAAGTCGGCTGCCAGTGCCTGTGCTGAGGCAAGATCATGACCGAACGGTTTCTCCACGACGACGCGGCCGCTTCTGATCAGATCTGCCTCGGACAGGCCTTTGACGGCCGTAGCGAACAGGAACGGTGGAATCTCCAGATAAAACACCGGGCACTTCGCGTCCTTGATCGCCTCGCCGACCCGCTTGTATGTCGCTGAGTCGGCAAAGTCGCCGTGTACGTAGGAGAGCCGTCCCACGAACCGTTCGAAGATCGTCTCGTCGAGCTGCTCGCCGGTTCCGGTGATCGATTCGCGGGCTCGCTGCACAAGTTGATCAACAGTCCAGTCGCTGGATGCCACCCCGACAATGGGGCATTGCAGCAGGCCGCGCTTTTCCAGCCGGTACAACGACCGGAACGTCATCACTTTGGCCAAGTCACCGGTAATACCGAAGATCACGAAGACATCGGCCTGTTTTGGGCCGGACCCCGACGAACCGTTACGTCCCACCATTGCCGACCTCCTGAATCCGTCCTGTGCGCCCTGAGCCTGTCCTATGCGCCCTGAGCCTGTCCTATGCGCCCTGAGCCTGTCGAAGGGCACTGATCCACATCTGATGTCTCGGCTAACCAACCCGTGATGCGCCCTGAGTTGAGTCGAACTCGGGTTTCTCGCCCTCATCGTCATCGCCCCAGTCGATCCGGCCTGCATCTGGTGCATTGACCATCGCTGTCGCGCGGTTCTTGCTGAAGTAATCCCATCCCCAGGCGATGAACGCGTCAACCTTGTTCCGTACGCCGCTGAGCAGCATGGCGTGCACCCCGAGCCACGCTGCAAAGGCGACCGGTCCATCCACCTCGTGGCGATGTGCGCCCATTTCTGCGACAGCAGCGTTGCGGCCGATCATCGCCATGATGCCCTTGTCCTTGTAGTGGAACGGCTTGCGTTGCTTGCCGGCCATCTCGTCGAGGATGTTACGAGCCGCCCAGGCACCCGATTGCTGAGCGACGGATCCCAACTGGGGAAGGATTTTTCCGTCGGCGCCGGCAATGTTCGCCGCGTCTCCGAGGACATAGACCTGCGGGTGGTCGGCGACCGTCAGATCTGGTTCGACATCGATCCGCCCACCGTGTCCCTCTGGTAACCCGGCCACGGTGATCACGTCAGCCGCCTTCTCACCCCCGCCCCAGATCACGGTATGGGTCATGATCTCCTCGCCATCGCTGAGCGTGACGCGGTCCGGGAACACCTCTTTGACGCCGACGCCCAGATGCAGCGTGACACCGTCATCTTGCAGTTTCTTGGCGGCGTAGGCATGCGCCTTGTCCGAGAATGGCGCGAGTAGTACCTCGCCATGATCAACAAGGTGCACCTGAGCCGGGTGCACGAGCGATTTGTAACTCTCCGGAACCACGTCTCTAAGCGCCTCGGCCAGCGCTCCTGCAGTTTCTACGCCGGTAGGACCTCCGCCGACGATCACGAAGTTCAGTGCGCCCTTCTCGATGAGCTCCGGTCGTTCGGTGGTTGCATCCAAGACCTCGAGAATGCGGGTGCGCAGTCGTTCCGCATCGTTCACCGAGTAGAGCGGAAGGGAGTGCTCAGCCGCTCCGGGCGTACCGAAGAAGTTGGCTTGCGCGCCAGGAGCAAGAACCAGGTAATCCCCGGTGACGATCGATCCCAGCGCAGTGGTGACCGAGCGAGCGCCCGGGTCGATCGAGTTGACACCGGAATGCCGGACCTCGACAGTCTTGTTGTGGCGGAAAATGCCGCGCAGTGGGCGGGCGATGTCGTAGGCGGCCAGTTGTGCAGTGGCGACCTGATACAGCATCGGCTGGAATTGGTGGTAGTTGTTGCGATCAAGCAGGACGACGTCGACGTCATGCTTGGCGAGCTGCTGGGCGCAGGCGACTCCAGCGAACCCGCCACCCACAATGAGCACCGTTGTGTCACTCATGCGTCATCGCCTCTCTCAAAACGCCGCCGGCAGGTGAGCAGGTCATTAGCAATCGTCCAACCGGCGACGCATGGCGGGCATCACCCCGCGCGGGTGATGCCCCGGATGGGCCGATCAGACAGGCTCGGATTGTTCCCAGATCAGTAGGGGTGTCGGCGTCCGCTGCTTGTCGACGTCTCCAACCGAAGGATCAGGCTCAGAGTGACTACGACATTCAGCGTCCTGACGGGCATCGTCTTCGTGAACCCAGTGCCGTGGGCTCGGGCGCAGATGGCCTTTACCCTCGGCTTTCACATCATCTTGGTGCCGCTCGGAGTCTCCTGGGCCTTCATGACCTTGATTGCCAACTACCGAGGATTGCGGCACAACGATCGAAGCGCGTTGATCTTGGCCCAGCGCTGGTCGAAGTTCATGGCCGTCACCTTCGCCGTTGGTGCCGTCACCGGCACCGTGCTCACCTTCGAGTTCGGATTGTTGTGGCCGCGGTTCATGGGTCAGTGGGGTGAGGCATTCGGGGTGCCGTTCGGCTTCGAGGGCCTGTTCTTCTTCACTGAGGCGATCTTCATCGCGATCTACATCTTCGGGTGGCGCCGGCTACGGCCGTGGACGCATTTCTGGACGGGTGTACCCGTCGTCATTGCCGGAATCTTCGGCAGCATCTCGGTCGTCGCCGCCAATGCCTGGATGAACGCGCCGACCGGATTCACCCTCGACTCGAACGGAAACGTTGTCGACGTCGATCCCATCAAGGTGATCTTCAACGAGTCCATGCCCTGGCAGGCGGCGCACATGCTGGTTGCGGCGTACCTCGTAGGTGGTTTCTTGATCGCTTCGGTGTACGCGGTGGGCATGCTCCGGGGCCGGCGCGACCGCTATCACTACCTGGGCTTCGTGATCGCATTCACTGTCGGAGCTGTTGCGACGCCGATCCAGCTCGGCGTTGGCGATGGCTTGGCGCGCTGGGTCTATTCAAACCAGCCGGTCAAGTTCGCGGCCATCGAGCTGATCCCCAACACCGAGAGCGACGCTCCCGAGACGCTGCTGGGCCATCTCAACGGCAACTACACCATCAGCGGTGGCCTCCCCATCCCGGGCCTGGCGTCCTGGCTCTCTGATCCCAGTACTGGCAAGAACACCGTGGTACAGGGCCTGACCGCGGTGCCATCCGACCAACGACCAACCGTTCGACAGATCAATCTCGTGCATCTGTGTTGGGACATCATGGTCGGGCTCGGGACGGCCTTGTTCCTGTTGGCGGTCTGGTACGCCATGTCGTGGATCTTCCGGCGCCGAATGCCCCAAACCAAGTGGTTCCTGCGGGCGGCGGCGGTGGCCGGTCCCGCCGCGGTGCTCACGATGGAAGCCGGCTGGGTCGTGACCGAGGTCGGTCGCCAGCCGTGGATCGTCTATGGACACATGCGAGTCGAGGATGCGGCCACCACCAATCCCGGCGTATGGATCACCTTCTTCGCGGTCGTGATCTTGTACGTCTTGGTCGGCACGACCACGATTCTGGTGTTACGCGGCATGGGCAGGAGGTTCCGAGAGACGCCGAGCTTCACCGACCGGGACACTCCGTACGGTCCGAGCGCGTTGACGGAAACGTCCACCACTGAGGCGCCCGCAACGGCGGAGGAGACGGTCGGGTGAGCACGGCCATCGCCGTGGTGCTGCTGCTGGCCGTTGTCGCGTACGCGATCTTCGGCGGTGCAGACTTCGGGGCTGGATTCTGGGACCTGACGGCTGGCGGCCCCGAGCGGGGCGAGCATCCGCGTAACACGATCGAGCATTCCATCGGGCCGGTCTGGGAAGCCAACCACGTCTGGTTGATCTTCATCTTCGTGATCTTGTGGACCTCCTTTCCCGAGGCGTACGCGTCGATCACGCTGACCCTCTTCGTGCCGCTCACTCTCGCGGCGCTCGGCATCGTTCTGCGTGGGGCGAGTTTCGCGTTCCGCAAGGCGGTCGTGAAACTGCGCGACCGACGGCTGTTCGGAGCCGGATTTGCTGCGTCATCTGTCTTGGTGCCCTATTGCATGGGAGCGATTGCCGGCGGGATCGTGTCGGGCCGGGTGCCGGCTGGTGGTCAGGCTGGGGATCCCGTGGCCAGCTGGATCAATCCGACCTCGATCCTTGGCGGCATCCTGGCCGTAGCTGCGGCCGCGTACCTGGCTGCGGTCTATCTGGTGTGGGACGCTCGGCGCCTCAGCGACAACGAGATGGTCGAGCACTTCCGTCGCAGGGCGATCATCGCAGCCGCGGTGGTCGGCGTGCTCGGCGTGATCGGCATCTTCGTGATGCGCGCTGACGCTTCCTACCTTTTCCAGGGCCTGACCTCGCGGGCGCTACCGCTGGTCATAGTGGGCACGCTGTGCGGTCTTGCCGCGTTGTTGCTGCTGATTCGCAATGCACTTCGGGGAGCGCGACTACTTGCCGTGTTGGCAATCGCGAGTGTGATCATCGGCTGGGCCGTCGCGCAGTGGCCCTACATCCTGCCCGAGACGCTGACGTTCTCGGCGGCGGCGGCCCCAACCGGTACCCTCACCGCCGTACTGGTGGTCGTCGTGCTGGCCGTGTTGATCGTGGTGCCAGGCTTCATCCTGCTGTATGTCCTCGATCAGCGGGGCTTGCTTCCCGAAGAGAGCGTGGATGAGGAGCCGGCTATTTGATCAGTCGCTGGTCGATGTGCCGGAGCCTGGTTGATGTGCCCTGAGCCCGGTTATGTGCCCTGAGCCCGTCGAAGGGCGCTCCGACACACGCTTCGCTTCGATCACGCGAGATCCGTCCGCTCGATCGAGTTCCCGCGCGCCACGATCACCGTCGCAACCAGCTCCGGGGGGAACAAGCCATGTTCGACGACACCAGGTGTCGCGGAGAGCCGCTGTGCCAAGACGGCCGGGTCGCCAACCGGCCCCTCATAGTCGGCGATCACCCCTCCGTCCGGGCTGAGCGGGACATCACGCAGCTTGACTGAGCCGATGCGCCGCATTGTGGCGTGCAGCCCATAGGACAACAGTTCGAGGGGAATCGGTGCGCGCAGCACGTCAACGGTCTTCGACGAATCACCGATGACGATGAAGCGGTCGGCTGCAGCCTCGACGAGTTTTTCGCGGGTGTGCGCCGCTCCGCCTCCTTTGACCAGCCAACCGTCAGGGGTGATCTGGTCAGCGCCGTCAATGGCGATGTCGAAGCGCTCGATCTCGCCATACGGCTCGACTCTGATACCGAGTTCGCGCGCCACCTGCTCGGTGCGCGGCGACGTGGCGACACACCGGATGTCGATCGATCTACGTGCGATCGCCGGAAGCAGAAAGGCAACCGTCGAGCCGGTACCGAGCCCGACTGTCATGCCGTTCTCGACCAGCTCCGCGGCAGCCTCGGCAGCGGCTTGCTTCTCTCGATCAGCGCTCATCGTCTTCTTCCCTCATCGTCGATGACCCCTCGGGCGGTTGCCACGAGCCGGGCGTCATCCGTGTTGGGTGAAATCATGTCGTAACGCCTTCATGATCGAAAGCAATTCGTTCGGGAGCGTCGGGTAGAGCTCTCAAGCGCACGCTCGGGTGCGGGCGGCACGTTCGCGAGCGTCGGGTAGAGCGGGCGCCGCTGCTGTCTGGACGATCGAGCAGGAACGCGGTTGTGAGATGGGTTGGGCGTTTCAGGCGGCCGCGTTTCTGCGAGCGAGGAAGACAGCAGCCCTCAAGCGCACGCTCGGGCGCGAGGCGAACAAACATTGAGCGCTCGATGAGCGCCTGTTGAGCCGAGTGTGAGCCCGATGCGGATGCTGTCGCTTGCGGCCTGAGCTTGTCGAAGGCACTTCGATGGGCTCAGGGCACATCGACTCCCACAACATGGAAGCGAGAGCTCATGTCCAGTACCGCCGTCGCCACCTACGTTCACGCGCGCGATCCGATCTCCCAAGCGGGCGTGGTCGCCCAGCTGCGGATGCGTCCTGAGATTCGGGTGGTCGACTCGGCGGCTGAGGCTGCGGTAGCGGTGATGATCGCCGACACCGTCGACGAGAGCACTACTCGTGAGTTGCGTGCCATGCGCAAGGACGGCCAACCCCGGTTGATGTTGGTGGCGACGGCCGTTGACGATGCGGCCTTGGTCGCCGCTGCCGAGGCCGGGGTGGCGGGTTTGCTGCGGCGCTGTGATGCGAGCTCGGAGATGTTGGTGAAAACGATCATCAAAGTCGGCTGCGGCGAGGGGGAGGTGCCTCCTGATCTGCTGGGCCGGCTGCTTGAGCAAGTTGGCCGGCTGCAGCGTCAGGTGCTCGCGCCCCGCGGCCTGACCTTCACCGGTCTCACACCGCGCGAAACCCAGGTGTTGCGGCTGGTTGCCGATGGGTTCGACACCGGTGAAATAGCGCTGCGGATGTGCTACAGCGAACGCACCGTAAAGAACGTGCTGCACGATCTGACCACGCGACTTCAGCTGCGCAACCGGACTCACGCGGTCGCGTATGCCGTACGTGAAGGCCTGATCTGATCAGATCCCTGTGAGACTGCTCGCCGTTGGGTGAATGATTGGACCCAAAAGGGTCCGTGCGGGCGAACCTGGAGGTGATCTGAGATCGAGCTGATCTGTGAGACATGCGGCGCCTCCAACCCCCCAGGCACCGAGTTCTGTACCAACTGCAACAGCTATCTGGCATGGGATCGTTCCGCCGCTGCGAAGCCGACTGGTCAATCATCCAGGCCGAGCCAGCCAGCAGCGAATCCAGCGGCCGAGACAACCCGCAGGGAGTGGACGGCGCAATCGGGGGCCGCGAACGCTCCCGGTCCAAACGCGCCGGCACCTGATCAGGGTTATCCCACACAGGGGTATGTCGATTCCGGTCAGGGCTATTACGACGGTGGGTACGACCAGGGTGCGTATTACGAGGGCGGCTACTACGAAGGCGGCGCGCCGACCCTAGAACAGGCCTACACCGATATCAGCTGCCCGAACTGCGGCACGATCAATCCGCCTACTCGACGCTTCTGTTCCCGCTGCGGCTACGCGTTCTACTACGGCGAGGCCGATCCGTACGCCGGCTCCGGGTACATGTCGCCTGCCACCCAGGCGGCCCAAGATCGGGCCGCGCGCAAGGCGTACCGACGTTCGCTGCCGCCGCTCTACCGCTGGCGGCGAGTGATCATCGGAGTGCTGGTTGCGGCGCTGATTGTTGCTATCGCTGTCGCGTTGCGGAGTGATCCGGTCGGGATTGTGAAGGGCGCTTGGTACGGCCTGCGACAGCAGTACGTCTGGGTCCGGCCGGTTCAGGCCACGGTCATTCCGCCGGAGGCAACGGCCGCTAAGTCCGACCCGGCAGCACTCGTCGATGAGTCGGACAACGAATGGACCATGAACTGGGCGCCGACGGGTGTGTCGCCGTGCGGTCCCGCGCCCGGCACCGGCTTCATCATGCTGACGTTTGCGCCGACTCGAATCAGGCTGATGCAGATCGTGCCGGGTCTGGCGGAGAGCAATCCGGAGCGCAAGCTTCAGCCGTTGCCCAAGGTCTTGGGCATCGATTTTGGTGACGGAAAGTGCAAGACCATCGAGTTGAGCTCGGAGCCTGGGATGCAGACCATCAAGATCGACAGCAAGCAGCAGGTCACTCAGATGCGGATCGGTATCCATTCGGCCACCACGTTAGCCAATGCCGAGCCGTTGATCAGCATCACCGAGGTGATCTTGAAGGCTTACCCCAGCTAACTCGTCTCTGACCCGGTCACAGAGTCGTTTCTCCGCACAAGTCCACGAATGCAGCTCAAAATAAGGATTCGAGGCTCATTCGTGGCTTTGTGCGGAAAAACGCAAGACGTCGCCCGTTACGGCGGATCGGCCTGAGCCGCAACGCACGGCTGGCCTGTGACGTTGCTGATGTTGACGCACTGATTGTCGGCATCGGCCTGCGTCGGGAATGGACCGATATAGACCAGGAACGACTCTTCCGCCGGCGTCGCGGGCGGCGTAGCGCCGGCGAGCAGCAGCCGCGGATAGATGCGGCTGTCAAGGTATTTCGCCTGGAGTCCGGCATCGGTCAACGCCTTGACCTGGGCCTGCGCTTCGGCCTCGATGTGGGCAGATTTGGGCAGAACCGTCGCCACAGCGATCCAGGCCTGCTTCATGATCGGGTCGGTGTTGGGGTCACCGGGAGTGACGCTGCCACTGGGGTTCGGGGCGGGAGCCGAACTCGGCGGTGACGGCGTCGGCGACGGTGACGGCATCGCGGAAGGCGTGGGGCTCGGTGACGCTACGGCTGGTGCGGTCTTGGCGCAGACCTTTTCCGAAAGCGGCCCCGTGAGTCCATTGGCGGTCGCACTGAGCCGGAAGCAGACATCGGTGTCCGACGGGAGCTTGGTGACGGTGTAGGAGGTCACCGCTCCCTGCAGTTGTTCGACGCTCGTGACGCTGTCGGTCTTCGGGTCGATGTGCTGCAGGTTGTATTGCTGAGCTTGATCAACGGGCGCCCAGCCGAGCGCAACGCTGTCCGGTGAGGCCGAAATCACGGTCATCTGCGGCTTAGACGGTGCACCGCGCGGCGCGAGGATCTCTGCTTTGATCGGCGGCCGCGTCTGAAAATAAGCAACCAGAGCGACAATCCCAGCAAGCAGCAGAGCCAAGAGAGCAATCACGCCCTTGGACAAGATCGGCTTCTGATTGAATGCGGCGTCTACGACGGGCCGGGAGGGATCTCCGTACGCCATACCGGCCGCTGGCGAGGGCCCGGCCACCGCATCCAGTCGCTCGCCGACAACTTGGAAGGGCAGCCGAGTCGGCGTACCTCGCAACATCGGATGCTTGGTACGCGCCGACAACCGCACCGTCGCCGTACCGCCCGGAGGCAGCGTGACGTATTGAGGGCTGAGGTAGAAACCGAGGGCCTCGTCCTGGTCCCACGCGTTCATCCGCAGCTGGGCCGGCGCATTGCCCCAATTGCTGAGCTGGATTACGTGGCGACCGCGCCACCGCCCGGTCGACGTCACCGGAATGATCTTGGGCTGCAGACCGAAGACCTCGCCGATCTCGATGTCGCCCTCGGCGACAGCGCTGGCATCGGCGTGCACCGTTGACCTGGCGATGACGCCGAACGGCTGCACTCCACTGGGTACGCCGGTCCCGGTCGGTGGTGAGATCACGACAGCGGCCGTCGTCTCTTGCTGCGGATAAACCGACACCTCAGGCGGCACGACTTCGGCCCAGGGAGCCAGCGGGCCGAGCACAATCAGCTGATAGCCCTCGACCACGGTTCCCGGATTGGTCACTGTGACGGTGACTCGCGCCTGACCGCCAGGCTGGGCGGAGGTGCGCTCAGTGTCGAGGGTGATGAGCGGATCCGCCACAGCTCGAATCTTAAGACGCCCGCACTATGACAGGCAGCTTTCGGGACTGGAGTAGCTAGGCAATCTCGGATGCATCCACTCGTCTATGAGGCCAGAGCAAGTGTCGTCATAGCCGCTCTCCGGCGGACCCCACCATGGGTGACGATCGAGGCAGATATCTTCACCTGCCACCATGAATTCGAAGGCGATGACGCCGACGAGTACCGGAGCGGGGTACGCCGGAGGGGTCCTGGACTAGATCGCCTGGGATCGCGAGGTTGGCTCTGTGCTCTTCATGTCGGGCTGGCGCAGATACGAGGCGAGCGCCCAGATGATGAGGACGTCAATGCCGATGACCATGAGTGCCCACCAGGGCGAGTACGGCAGCCACACGAAGTTGATGATCGCCGATATCACTGCGATCACGATGCCGGCCATGCGAGCCCAGGTCTGACCTCGCAGCAGGGCGATGCCGATTGCCAGCAACCCCAGGCCGACCAGCAGGTGAATCCAGCCCCAGAGCGTGAGGTCAAAGGCGTAGATGTACTCCGGGAGGACCACGAGGTACTTGTCGTTCACGATGGCCGCGAGAGCCTCTAGGGCCTGAAAAGCGCCGCCGATGATCATGAGCACGCCGGCGAAGACGGCGGTGCCATGAGCCACGGGACTGACAGGCTGGGTGTCTGCCATTGGTGTATTGCCTCCAATTTTGGTTGATCACCCCCCAAGGGGTGAATAGATACGCGCAGACTAGCGAGAATATCGCGCTGTCGAAGCTCTTCCTCGAAGCTGGCGAGGCGGTCGCGCTGATCTTCACCAAGGTCGACCGCGCCAGCCGGTGCACCGAGGGCTCGCGGCTCAGCCCTTCTCGGTGCTCGCCAGGTATGCGGCGAGGTGGTTGGTTCGCCAGGCCAGGAGCCGACGCGCCACCCAGAGACCTATCGCGGCAGCGATTACGGCTGTTGCGCAGACGACAGCGGCCGAGATGCCGAACTGGGCCGGCGTGAGCCGCTGCCCCGGCAGCTTCATGGAGCGGGCGAGTTCTACACCTGGGGTCAGGATGGCGATGCCAACCAACGGCACGTAGAACAAGGGCGCAAAGACGAGCACCGCCCACCGCAGGTTGGTACGCCAGGCTCGGCGGTGCTGCCAGCGCCAACGAAGCGAGCGCGGGTGGAAGGGAAACACAATGCCGAGCCAGGCGGCAACCGGAAGAACCCCGACCGGCAGCAAGGCGACGAGCGCACAGGCCCACACGATCTCGCTCCAGGAGTACTTGCCCAGACCGACGTACATGACGCCGGCGGCGCACGCCACCCCGATGAGGGAGCCGATCACGATGCATCGCGCGGCCAACCATCGCCAGTACGCGGCCTGGTCCTGCAGAACCGACAGTCCCACAGCTGAGTTTGAGCCCATGACGTTGGTCGCCGGGGTATCGGCCAACATCCAGGAAGCCAGAATCACCGGGAACGCTAGGGGTCCGTTGAGACTGAACATGAATGCGTGCAGACGCGGCGGCAGCAGGAACCACGCAGCGGCCATGAGCGCGCCATTGGTCACGAGGACGGTCGGTATCTCCCACGGCGGCCTAATCAGGCGGCGATATTCGTTGGCAACGGCGCGGCGCAGCCCCGGCACGGCATCCATGAGCACATCATGGCCGAACCGAGACGGATATACGGAAGCGGTGACTTGCCGCCTGAAGTGTCCGAGGTTGGGAATCTTTCGACCGGTGCCGTGGGGCCAATTCGTTGCTCCGGTGGGCTGTCCGTCGGGGCTGGCCGGGACGTTTTATCGGCGGCCATACCATCGCGCAGATTACCTACGCGCTCGTTGGAGCGGGCATCGAGTGAGTGCCGCTGTCGCGGCGCTCCAGCGCGGCCTGGGTAACCAACACGTCAGTGCATGCCAGCCTTGAGTCCGATGACCAACATTCCGAGCAACGCGCCAATGCACGCGCTCAGCACGCTACCTCTAAGACTGAGTCCGCCGCGACGGCCCGCAAAGAAGCTGTAGCCGGTCAGCAACACGGTGCAAGCGATCACGGCAATCCAGGCGTCGGTAACAATATCTACGCCGAAGAGCTGGAGGGCGAACAAGATGACGGCGGGCACCAGGGCCGCCGCGAGGATCGGCCAAGTCTCTGCCAGCGACTCTTTCAAAGCGTCTACGGGATGTGTGTGGTGTTTGACGGCATCGCCCAGAGTCCGAGCATGGAGGTGTGCCAGCCAGTAAATGAACGCGGTTCCCAGAATGGCGAGAATGAGCCGCGTCTCTTCCAGATGCCCTACCGATGCGGCGATGACAGAAGCGGAGACGACCGTGCCCGTGATCATGCCTTCGCCGTTGATCATTCCGAGCGGATCGCGTTCAGCCTTGACGCGAGGTGCGCGGCGGCCTTCATTCGTGGTCATTTGTCGGCAAGTCAATCTGAGCCTCAGGCCCCCGTCAAGAAATGTTCGCGCGCCCGGCGCCCAGAATTTCTTGCGATGAGCTCGTGATCTTCAGAGAGCCTCGCGTAGATGACCGCCCTCATGCCGCTCTCCCATTCGACCCCTCACATGTACCAAAGTCGATCCTTCGGATAGCGACCGTGCATGCTGACAAGTCGGCGCTGCCCGATGGGGCAGATCACGATGCCCCCAAGTCGGTTCGGCGATTGCTAGTTTGCAGCCGCGGCGATCATCAGACTAATCGGTGTGATCCACGAGGTGGACTCCGCGCTGCGTGCGTTGATCGACCGCGAGACGGGAATTCGCGACGTCGAGGTGGTCTTCGACGCGCCGACCCGCGACTGGGCGAGCCGCCGCACCACGCCCACGGTCGACGTGTACCTCTACGACATCCGCGAAGACATGCGCCGCCGAGAGCGAGGCGTGCTCAACGAGTACAACGAAGATCAAAGCCGCATCATCGGGCGCCACCTGCCGCCCAGACACTTCAAGCTGTCCTACCTGGTCACGGCCTGGACCCAACGGCCCGAGGACGAACATCGGCTGTTATCGGCGCTGCTAGCAACGTTTCTTCGCTATGACGCTATGCCGCCCGATCTGCTGAGCGGACCGCTCGCCGAGCTGGGACTGCCCGTCCCACTGACTGTGGGACTTCCGCCACCGGAGGACCGCGGATTCGCCGATGTCTGGTCTGCGCTGGGCGGTGAGCTCAAGCCGTCGATCGACGTGGTGGTCAGCGCACCGATCAACACGGGCCAGCACTTCGAGGTCGGACCGCCGGTCACGATTCCTCCGGTATTTACCTTCGGTGGCTCCAGAGGCGCCCCAGCCTCCGAGCCGGTTGGCCTCACCTTCACTTCCGAAGAGCCGGAGCCTGCGCCGCCAGCGGGACGTACGGGGAAGGGCCGCCGGACAAGTCGGTCAAAGGGGGCTGCGGCGTCACAACCGGCAGCAGAAGCGAAGCCGCCGGTGAAGGAGCATGCTGGGTCGGCGGCCCAGACCATTCGCGGCCCGAGCTCCGGTGACCCAACCCGGATATCCATGCGCCGGCGCGTCATGATCAAGAGAACTCCGTGACGGACTCCCTCGGCTATCTACTGGGCCGAGCGGCCGTTGTGGAGCAGCGAGTACGCGAGTTGGTCGCCGAGCGCCGAGCGGCCGACCCGGCTCCAGACGACCCATTTCGGGGCCTCTACCTCACCGACGACGCCGTCGATGTGCTGCTGCACTCTGGCCCGGCGGCAGTGGTCGGAGTCAATCAAGATCAACTCACCGAACTGGACGTCGAGGCGGAACAGGCCGAACAGTCCGGAGCCGACATTCGACTTCGGCGACTAGCTCGCGATGCCGCCCTGACGCCGCTGGACGTCGAACTGCTCATGGTCGCTCTACTTCCTGATCTTGATTCGCGCTTCGAGCGGCTTTACGGCTACCTCAACGACGACGTGACGCGGCGTCGCGCCTCGGTGGGTCTTGCTCTGCAGCTTGCCGGGGCGTCCGGGCTGAGCGCTGCGGCGCGCTCGCGACTGGAGTCGAGCCGGCCGCTGATGAGGCGGGGCTTGGTTCTCGTCGAGGATCCCGATCGACCGATGCTGACTCGCGGCCTGCGGGTACCGGATCGGGTGCTCGCTCACCTGCTGGGTGATGATGCGCTTGACCCAGCGCTGACCGGATTGATCATCGACGTAGCTGGTTATCGGACTGATCTTTCCAGGCAGCTCGCCCATGCGCTCGGGGCGGGCGTACGGCTGATCTACCTGAAGGAGCGGGTGGCTGGCAGTGCTTCGGCAACCGCCGTTGCGGCGCTTGCCGACTGTGGCATGCGGGCTGTCGTTGTTGATCTTGGGCGGCTGGCCGATGTGCAGGAGCCTCGAGGTGTTGCGTCACTCGCGGTCCGGGAAGCGCTGTTGTGTGGCGCCGGACTCGTCGCCGGCCCGATCGAACAAGTGGCGGAGCCGCATGCCGATGTGGTGCGCTGGCTGGCCGAGACCGATCTTCCGCTGCTGCTGTTCGGTACCTCGACATGGGATCCGCAATGGTCGACCCGAAACCCGCTGGCCGTCGATGCTCCGGTGCTGACCGTGGCGAACCGCATCGAGCTGTGGACCCGCGAGCTGCATGCCGCAGGTCCGGAAGCAACAGCGGGTCTCGATGCCGAGGTGCTGGCTGGGCACCTCGCGCTCGGGCCGGTTCAGGTGCAGCGGGCCGTCGACGCGGCCCGCATCTCGGCACACCTCCGCAACGGACGAATCACTGCTGATGATCTTCGTCGCGGCGTGCGCGCTCAGAACGCCGCCGGCCTGGAGCGTCTGGCCCGGCGGATCGAGCCGGAGGTCGACTGGGATGATCTTGTGCTGGCCCCGAACGTACGCCGCGCGCTGGTTGAGCTGGCGGCACGGGCTCGGCATCGTGACACCGTGCTTGCAGATTGGCGGATGCGGCGGGGCGGCGGCCGCGGCCGGGGAGTGACCGCGCTGTTTGCAGGTGACTCGGGCACTGGGAAGACGATGTCGGCCGAGGTGATTGCCCGTGATCTTGGACTAGATCTCTACACGGTGAACCTCGCGACGGTTGTCGACAAATACATCGGGGAGACGGAGAAGAATCTCGAACGGATCTTCGCTGAAGCCGGCGGCGTCAACGCGGTGCTGTTCTTCGACGAGGCGGATGCGATCTTCGGTAAGCGCAGCGATGTCAAGGATGCTCATGATCGTTACGCCAATATCGAGAGCGCGTACCTGTTGCAACGCCTGGAGACCTTCGACGGGCTTGCCGTCCTCGCCAGCAACCTCAGAGCCAACATCGACGAGGCGTTCACCCGGCGGCTCGACGCGATCATCGACTTTCCAGCTCCGACGCCGGAGCTGCGGCTGGCACTCTGGGTTCATTGCCTCGCCCCACCTCTGCCACTTGCGGATGATCTTGAACTGGAGTTCCTGGCGGAGTCCTTCGAGATGGCCGGCGGCAACATCCGCTCGGCATCAACCACTGCCGCGTACCTCGCCGCAGCGGCGGGCACTCCGGTGACGATGCCGCAGCTGATCGCGGCAGTCGAACAGGAGTACCGCAAGCTCGGCCGGCTAGTGCTGGAACGCGAATTCGGCCACTACTACCCACTCATCCATTGACGTGCGACAGTTAAGCACCGGCTCAGGAGGGCAGCCATATGCATGACCATCTCAATGACGAGCGGCAGGATTCGCTGCGTCCTAAGGGCTCCCGGATCGGCACTGACCGCGAGTCTCATCCTGGCCGAGCGGTGCTGCACGGTCGCGGTGATCTGCTCGACGCTGAGGCCATTCTCGGACTGCAGCGCACGGTCGGGAATGGCGCTGTGACCTCGCTGCTGGAGGAAGAGCGATCACCGGTGCACGACGTCGTCTCTTCGGGAGGGCGTCCGCTTGAGCCGGAGGTACGTGCCGACATGGAGTCGCGGCTCGGCCATGACTTCTCCGAGGTACGCGTCCACGATGATGCGTCGGCCGCCGCGTCGGCGACTGCGGTCAATGCCCACGCGTACACCGTGGGGTCGAACGTGGTCTTCCAACCCGACAAGTACGATCCGTCGACACACGAGGGCAAGACCGCCTTGGCCCATGAATTGACTCACGTCGTCCAGCAACGCAGCGGGCCCGTGGACGGTACGACGGCGCCGGGCGGCATCAAGATCAGCGACCCGAGTGATCGTTTCGAACGCGAGGCCGCCGCCAACGCCGATCGAGTGATGTCGGCGCCGGCTCCGGCGCACATTGCGGATTCCTCGCCTGCCGGTCCGTCTGTGCAGCGGCATGGGACAGAAGAAGAGCCGCCAGTACAAGGCATGTTCGTGCAGCGCCAATCGGAGGAAGAAGAGGAGCCGGTCCAAGGCTTGTTCGTGCAACGCGCGGAGGCTGACGAAACCGAAGAGGAAGAGCCGGTGCAGGGCCTCTTCGTGCAGAGGGCCGAGGGTGAGGAAGATGAGGAGATGCCGGCCTAGACCTGACGCTCCACCTCTTGATGACGCCCTCGAATGGCTAGCTAGCTTCCAGGGAGTCGGAGAGAGCCCAGCGCAGCGTACGCATCGCGGAGCGGCCCAGCGGCCTGATGACGGTGCGTTCGGTCACCGGCAAGGCCGGTAGCCGCAGCTCGGTCCGCGCCCATGGCGGCAGCGTCGAGACGGCTCCCGCGGCCAGTACGTGGTAGCCGGCTCGGGTGAAGCCGCTGAATGGCGGATGCACCAGCAGCAGGCTGGTCGCGTCTCGGGCGGCGGGTCCCGTGCCACTGAGTTCGGGCCGATAGCTGTCCATGATCGAGGTGAGCTCGGCCACGCTGCTGGGCGGATCAATGACTCCCAGTCGAGCCGCAATCGAGCTTGCTTGCCGTACGTATTCATCCGCATCGGCCGGTGTCAGGACGCCCTCGCCGAATGCCTCGAAGGCCCTCAGGAAGCTATCCACCTCGGCGACATGAACCCACATCAGCAGGTGGGGATCGTCGGCGGAGTATGGCCTGCCGTCTGGGGTAGTGCCGCGGACCCGCCGATGAATGGCTCGCACGATGGCAATTGCGCGCTCAGCATCGGGCACTGTGCCGTAGGTGGTCAGCGCCACATACCTGCTGGTGCGCTGGAAGCGTCCCCAGAAATCGCGCCGGAAGCCAGCATGATCAACGACAGCGTGCAGCGCTACGGGATGAAGTGCTTGGAGGAGCAGCGCTCGTACCGCACCGATGAACATCGATGCGTCGGCGTGTACGCGCCAGATCGCATCCTCTTCACCAAACCAACGCTCGCCGTCGCGCCAGATCTCGGCGTGCTGTGCCTCGAAGTCGCCGGCAAGCCGGTCGCGCACGGCTTTCGCGATGGTCGTACGCGGATTGGGGAGGGTTGCGATCGCCACAAGCGGAGCGTACGCGCCGTGGAAAGGTCCCAGCGCTGACGCGCCAACCCGAGATGCACCCTTCGACAAGCTCAGGGCGCATTGACGGGCTCAGGGCGCATTGACGGGCTCAAGGCGCACTGACGGGCTCAGACCTTCGTGGCATCCGGGACGATGATCCACATCACGACATAGATCACCAGACCAGTTCCGCCGAACACGGCTAGTAGCAGGAACAGTACCCGGACCAGCGTTGCGTCGACGTTGAAATACTCGGCCAGACCACCACAGACACCGGCGATCATGTGTTGAGTTTGACTGCGATACAGCTTGCGCGGTTCTTCCATGTCATCTGACCCTTTCTCGATGGGTGCCCACTACCTATCGTGGCGTATTTCGGGTTGCTGCCCCAAGGGGCACTGTGGGATGCCCTGCGTTATGCCTACCCGCGGGCTGCAGCATTCCAGCTACTTCGAGATCCTCAGACATATGGACCGCGCGCGTCAGACGGTCGATGCTGCGAACGCCCGAGCGACTAATGCGAAGCCGACTAAGCCCTCGCTAGCCATTCAGCGGTGCGGGTCTGAGCCGTGCGACTGCGTCGAGGAGCAGGGTGTCGCGCAGCGGGCGACACAGAGCACCGCCTCGGCGCGACAAATCCTCAATCTGCAACGGAGCGTCGGAAACCTGGCGGTCTCGCGGCTGATCATTCAGCGCCAGCCAACCTATTCGAGCGACACCGTCAAGAAGCTGATGGATATGCCGGCAGCTGACGTGCCCGGTGCCATCATCAGCGACCACGGGCTCTGGCTGCGCAACGCGACGCCAATCGAGATCAAGGATTTGATCGCGCGCTGCATAGATGGCGAGACAAAGCTGTCGGGTGAGGCCATCGACACGCTGCTTCACGGAGCGTCTGACTGGCGTAAAGCGGCGGAGGCGAATCTCAGTCTCTGGGGACGCGCGGTGGAAATGCTTCCCACGAGCGGCAAGTTCTATCACGTCCTCGAGGACACGTTCCTGATGGACACCGAGGATGTGGCCAAAGACTACTTGAGTATGAATGAGGAGTACTGCGACCGCACCCTGAAGGAAATGGCATATACGCGCGAAGGCCAACCCATTGTTGGACCGCCAACGGCCGAGCAGCAGGCTGCTCGTGAAAAACTGGTGGACAAGAAGGCCGCCCAAGATCTTTTGGACATGCAGAACAAGCTTATCGAGATCCGTAAAACGAAGCTCGGCACTCGCAGAAAGGCTGTCGCTGGCGGCCGGTGGGGATCAGTCCAGACCGAAGACGTGAATTTCGATCCCGCGGCCAAGCCCGAGCAGACGGCCGGCTACACCCCGGACCCAGCAGCTAAGCCGTACGACGATCTCAAAAAGGCTTATGACATGGGGGTCGAGGCCCTTAATAAACATTTGTCGCTGTATCCCAATTTGTACGTGCTTGTCCGGGACAAATATGAGGACACATCAAAGACGGAAAAGGTCGTCTCGGGCAAAGACATTCCCAGCGTGGTCGCTGCAGAGCTCGCCAAGACGATTACCAACATCAACACCGCGCGGCCCTATATTCGCGCGACCGCAAAAGAGATGACCCCGATTCACCGCCAGCTCCGAGACGGCTCAGTCACGAGCCCGGTGAAGCGCGACCGCAACTGGGCAGCCGACGGGGTATGGCGGCCTGTCGCTGACGTCTACAGCAAGAACGCCGGCGATCCGCCCTGGTGGCAGCACCTCGGGCTCGCTGCGTTGGAGATGGCTGTCTTCGCAATCGCGGGTCTTGCTACCGGTGGCATCGGCTTCGCCGCCGCGATGATGATCAAGGGTGCAGGTGAGGCCGCGATGGCGACCGGTAAAGCCAGCGTGCTGACCGCCGCATCACAAGCGAACGTGAGCGAGGACACGAAGCTGGTCGACTCGCGTAAGGCCGAGGAAGCACAAACAGAGGCAGCGATGGCGCTGGCCTTTGCTGCGTTGGATGCCGTCATGCTCGGCGCCGAGTTGAAGGCGGTCAAGCTGGCCGGCAAGGTGGCGTCCAGCCAAGCCGGCCAGGCGATCATCGCCGTGGAGCGGGAAGCAGCGGTCCTCGAGCTCGAGCGCAAGCTCCTCGGCGGGGTGAATGAGTCGGAGGTCAAGGAGCTCGCCGACAAAGCCAAGGAACTGGCAGGCCAAGCTCGCAAAGCTGCCGTCGAAGCCGAAGGGCTCGCCGGAAAAGGTGCGCAGGAGGCGGGTCGCGCCAGAGTCGCCAAAGCAGCTGCCGAGCGAGCTGAGAAGGCTGCCAAGCGGGTGGAAGGTCTCGCTGCCAAGGCCGCAGTGAAAGAGGCCGTGCCAGAGGAGCAACTGACCAAAGCGTTCAAGCCCATTCCGCTCGAAGGCGGAGGAAAAATCATCATCTCGAACACTGGTCTTTTCATCTGTCGTTCGCCCTGCATGATGCTGACCGAAAAGTACGCGGCGCTGATCTCCCGCAACCCCGAGCTAGCCGAACGGGCTGTCGCCGTCCGCATGGCCGAGCGCGATGGCGAGCTGCTCAAGGGCGGGCTCAAGGGTGCCTCTGCGAAGGCTGTGGAGAAGCGGATCAAGAACTTGGTCGAAACCTTCGAGAAGGAATGCAAGCTCTTCGAGAAGGCCGAGGACATCACCAAGTGGCTCAAGACGCAAGGCTCGGCGGAGACGCGCGACCTCGATGCTGCTGCGATCACCAGAATTTTGCGCCGAGGTCCCAACGTCGAAGCGGCCAAAGGTCAGCTGCTGGAGGAAATCGCCGCAGTGAAAGTGAGAAACATGCTGCTCGACAGCGCGGGCAAAATGAAGCTGGCGGGCAAGTATGCGGGCGAGGCGCTGGAGTTTGTTCCCAGTCATCGGCTGCGTGATTCGCAGGGCCGCCAGCTCACTGATGGCTTAATTGGTTTCTGGGAGGGCGACACATTTCGGATCGTCACTGTCATCGAGTCCAAAGCCGGTCGCACAGCCGCTGAAGGTCTCAAATATAGCAAGGATGACCTGCAGGCCATTATGAATGCGCGATGGGGGCTGGTTCGAAAGGCACGCAAAGGCGAGATCACCCTGCAGCCTGCTGAAGTGTGGGGAATGAGCAACGGCGATTTTGAACGGATCTATAAAGCCGAGGTGGACGCTGCCCGCCGTAAGAAAGGTGGCGACGAGTGGAAAAGACTTGCCACTGACGATGTCAAAGATGAGGTTATCGAAGAGCTTCGCACCGCTGGAAAACATGGTGAGGCAGATAAGGTCGAACTCATGAAGCGGGCCGAGTTCGAGAAAACCTACGCCCGTCGAGTGAAGAAGGCACAAGAGGTGGCGCCGCTGCCCGAAGGCGGTCAATTCTCGCTTGATGTGGAGCGCGCAAACGAATTTGGCGGTCAAATACTGAGCACTGGTGAGCTGCCGCAAATCGCCGAAAAGGGCGCTGTTGCAGGCCAGTGGAAAAACGGCGTGCCGCAAGGCACCTGGAAACCCACTAAATTCGCCACCAGCGCCGGTTCGACGCGGATGCAGGGTTTCGTTCCCAAGGACGCCGACGCAGCTGGGATCACCAAAGAGCTGACTACCCACAACCTGCAGGGAGAGATCACCAAGACCGACATGAGCACCAAAGGCTTCGGTGTACTTGCCCAAGACATCCTCGACCGAGGCAAATAGCGGCGCCGCACTTGCCCACTCGGGCAGCACACCCTGCCCGAGGACGCGTACGCCCGGCCGTACCGCTCGCACGCGCGACGGAGCAGGCTACTTCCACAGCACGTGCGTGCTGAGTCTTGATCATCATCTCGTCAGTCAGGAGCCAGGATGCCGACCTACCAGTCCCCAGGGGTGTACGTCGAGGAAGTCGCCGCGGGAGCACGCCCGCTAGCCGGTGTGGGAACCGCCGTCGCCGCGTTCGTCGGTCTGGCCGAATCTGGGCCGTTCAACCAGCCGACCTTGATCAGCAACTGGACCCAGTTCAGCAATGTCTTCGGTGGATTCGTGGCTGGCAGCTATCTGGCCCAGTCGGTCTATGGCTACTTCATGAACGGCGGCGGCAACTGCTACGTCGTACGAATCGGCCAGGATCCGGTCGGCAACGGACAGGGATCTCGCAGCGCCCGAGCCAAAGAGCTTGCCGCTGCGCCCGCGGCACAGATCGGCCGCCTCAAGGTGACCGTCGTCGATCCGGCCGTACAGCCGAACGAGGTCAGCGTCCAGATCACTGACCCCGGCGGTGACAATCCAGGAACCGAGGCGTTCAAGCTCGTCGTCAAGCGCAACGGACAGGTAGTCGAGGAATACGACAATGCCCAACTCGGCAAGGGCAAGCAGAGTGTCGTCACGATGGTCAACGCGGCCTCGAAGTTGATCAGCCTGGAGGAGACCAACACCGGTGCCGTGGAGCGGCTGCCCAATAGCGAGACCGCGCTGGCCGCCCCGCCCTCCGCCGCAGCGCTGCCAACCGGTCTTGGCGCCGACGACTACGTCGGCGACGTTTCCGATCGTACGGGCTTCGGCGGCCTGGAGGCCGTAGAAGAGGTCACCATGCTCTGCGTCCCGGACCTGATGAGCGCGTACCAGCAGGGTGCGATTGATCTTGATACGGTGCAGGCCGTACAGACCGCCATGATCGCGCACTGTGAGTTGATGGGGGATCGGGTAGCCATTTTGGATCCGCCGCCGGGTTTCAACGCTCAGCAGATCAAGGAATGGCGGGTCGACAAGGCGCGCTACGACTCGATGTACGCGACCCTGTACTGGCCCTGGGTTCAGACCATGAATCCCGCCACCGGCCTGCTGTCCTACATGCCGCCCTCCGGTCACATGGCTGGTGTCTGGAGTCGTAACGACGACACCCGCGGCGTACACAAAGCGCCGGCCAACGAGGTCGTCCGTGGGGCAGTCGATCTGGAGATCAACATCACCCGCAACGAACAGGACCTGCTCAATCCTCAGGGAATCAACTGCATCCGAGCCTTCCCGGGCCGCGGTATCCGGGTGTGGGGTGCTCGGACGCTGTCCTCGGATCCTGCCTGGCGCTACCTGAATGTCCGCCGGCTGTTCAACTTCCTCGAAGAGTCGATCTTGGCTGGCACCAACTGGGTGGTCTTCGAGCCCAACGACGAGGCGTTGTGGGCCAAGATCCGGCGTACCATCGCAGCCTTTTTGGTCATGCAGTGGCGGGCCGGCGCGTTGTTCGGCGGCACGCCCGATGAGGCGTTCTACGTCAAATGCGACTCCGAGACCAACCCGGCCGAGGGCATCGATGCCGGACAGGTGGTCTGCGAGATCGGCGTCGCTCCCGTCAAGCCGGCCGAGTTCGTGATCTTCCGGCTGGCCCAATTCTCCGGCGGCACGTCGCTGGTCAGCGAGTAAGGACCCCCATCCATCACCGCCGACTTGTCAGCGCCCATGGTCGCTATAGCAACCACAGACGCTGACAAGTCGGAGTTAAGAGAGAAAGGCGTACAGACACATGCCATTACCAGCAGGCGACAGCGGGGTAGGCCATTCATTTGGACTCGAGTTCGATGGCATCACGATCAAGGCGATCAGCGAGGTCACTGGACTCAAGATGGAGCAGGATGTTGTGGAGTACAAGGAAAACGGTCCGGACGGCAAATATCAGATCCGCCGGCTGCCGGGCCGCCCCAAGGCTCCCGACATTACGCTGACCCGCGGCCTCACTGCCGATCAAAGCTTCGAGAATTGGATCAAGGACAGCCGCTTCGGCAAGATGAACAACGTCCGCAAGGGTGGCGCGATCATCGTCTTTGACTTTGAGGGCAAGGCGGTCAAGCGCTACAAGCTGACCAACGCGTGGCCGAAGAGCCTCGAGATCAGCAGCCTGAAGGCCGGTGACACGTCTTACTTGTCAGAGAAGCTTGTCCTCACCTGCGAAAGCATCGAGGTCGAAACCAGTGCGTCGTAGTCCGCTGGCTGAAATGCTTCCCAACCCTGTCGAAGAACACATCGCCAGCTCCGAGGCAGGACTCAAGCCCGACCCGCTGATCACCGAGTTCAGCTTCGTACTGCCACGCGGATACGTCGACGCCTCTGGGACAGTGCATCGGGATGGGGTGATGCGGCTCGCAACTGCGCGCGACGAACTGGTCCCGTTGCGAGACGACCGGGTACGCGAGAACTCGGCCTACCTCACCGTGGTGCTGCTGGCCCGGGTGATCACCCGAATCGGCACGATCACCGATGTCCACGCCGGCATTGTAGAGAACCTGTTCGCCGCCGATCTGGCGTTCCTGCAGGACCTCTATCGACGGGTGAACACCGAGGGCCATACCCGCGCAGCGGTCACCTGCCCGGCGTGCTCGCATCGGTTCGCTGTCGACGTCTCGGGTGGGCGCCTGGGGGAATAGAGACGTACGCGACCGAGCGGCTCTACTCCGAGGTCGCGTACGTCGCCTACTACCTGCACTGGTCGCGCGAGGAGATCCTCGATCTTGATCATCTCGAGCGGCAGCGCTTCGTGGCTCAGATCAGCGCACTCAACACCAGGATTCAGCAGGAGTGATCAACTCCAGAGTTCATATCGAGATGAGGTGAGAGACGATGGTGTGGTGGCCGCTGGGCCGTCATCGCCGAGAGCCGGCTGCCGCTGCCGCCTCAGCTTCCCCTCCCATGATCAACTCCGCTCGAGGCGATGGCGCCTGGGGTGATCTACCGACGGTGCAGCGTACGCTGCGCGACCCGCTCCGAGCAGTCGCGATCACCAATGACTTCCGGGATTCCCTGGCCTCACACGCCGATCCACGTTTCCTCGCTCCGCTGGCGCATCGAGTTGATCTTGAAGTCAGTGGTTTAGCGGAAGGTCTGGTTGTGCCAGGCGCCCCGCATCCGCACCCCGCCGAGCCTGACCTCACCGTGCCGCAACGTACGAGGCGCGCTGTGACGGGGAAGGCCCCTTCGACAGGCTCAGGGAACATTTGGACAGGCGCAGAGAGTATGTCGTCGGGCCCGGCGAGTGCTGACAGACCACAGGTACAGCGCAGCGCGATGTCGGAGAGCCCGGCGGATCTGGCCACCGTTCCGTTGGAGCTGCCAATGGCTGATCTTGAGACGCCGGACGTAGAGCCATCTTCGGATTCCGAGATGGCGGTGCTGGCCTCACGCACCACTTCCTTCACCGACGCCCCACCTATTGAGGGGGCGTCAGCAACAAGCTGGGGCGTCAGCGACGCGGTTGCTGTTGATCAAGGACCGGGGGCCGCATCGCCCGAGAAGCCGAGTAGGCAGCTTGCCGCCGTCCCGCAGTCGTCGCCACAGCCGCATTCGACGCGCGCCGATCTGCCGGTGGTCGCCAGATCGGCCGACCCAGCGGCGGATTCGGCCCCGCTGAGCGGCTTCGCCGAGGCGATCAGCACCTTGACAAGGCCGGACGACGTGTCAACGGATTCCGAAGCACCGGCCTCGCCCACGCCGGTACAACGACAGGCCACAGAGCCACACGTGCCAGCGCGGGAACCTGAGCTGCCAGTCGTGGTTTCCGCAATCGCAGAGCACCCGAGGCAGCACAAGATCCAGCCTCGGCCGCCGGAGACGCCTACCCTCGGCGTACGGCTGGAGCAGGCCCCGTTGATCATGCAACGGGCGCCGATGACAGATCGTGTGTCGGTACCCGCTGAGCCGACGGTCCAGCGAGTGGAGTTCGTGACTCCCCGCGTTACCGCAGCACCGGCGGCGGTCCCACAGGCGCATGCTCCGTCACCGGCCGCGTCCTCGCGCCCTCGTACGACCATTCGGACTTCAGCCATACCGCCGTCAGCGGCTGCCTCTCCATCACCCGCGGCCCAACGTTTGTCATCTCAAGACGTCAAACAGGTCCCAAATCCTGCCGCGGAGCACTCGTTGGCCGTCTCAAGACGGGAAACGCGCATTGCGGAGGCGGCAGCCGAGCAAGTACCGACTGCCGAGGGGGCAGCTGAGCAGGATCCGACTGCCGATGTGGCAGTCGAGCAACCACACCCTCTGGAGATTCTCCCCGAGACTCTCGTCCAGCGGCTCACCTCTCAGGTCCAGCGTCCGGAACCAGAGCCGACCGTTTCGACATCTGCGACGGTCAGTGAGCAACCGATGGGGCCGGCAATCCGATCCGGAACTCCCACACCACGCGCGCAGACGATCATGAAGTACGTCCAGCCGCCGCAAGTAGTCCCGCCAGCAAGATCAACTGTGCGTAATCCGCCCGAGACGGCCAGCATCTCGGCGGAACTACCAGCCGGTCCAGCCGTGACTCCAGAACGATGGAGCGCTATCGCCGAAGCGCCGACGTCAGAATCGACCGCTCCAGCCATTCGCGACTCTCGACCGACGGTCTCAAGGTTTACGGCGGACCCGCCTGGATACCACACGATGAGTTCCTCTGGAGCCAGCCGGACCGTGGCAGTCGGCCCCGCGCTTCCTTACGTAGCCGCCGCGACGAGACCGACCGGGCCGGCTCCCGCGGTCGCCATGCCCTTGAGCTCGATGTTCGGCTCGACGCAGAGCAGCGACACCGGATCGCCGGCCGAGGATGGATTTTCCAGCGTCCAGCTGCAGGAAGCGGACGAATCAGCTCCGCCAGCGACTGAACCAGGCGCCGACATGGCGGCCTCGACTGCCTCGGCTACGCCGTCGTCGACCCCAACTTCAGGACTCCCAGCAGCAGCCGCAGGAGCCAAGCCGGCTGACCTCGACGAGTTGGCCCGCCGGCTCTACGAACCACTCAGCGCGCGACTACGCGCCGAGCTTTGGCTGGATCGTGAACGAGCAGGAGTGATGAGCGATGGCTGATCCGATGAAACCGCCGCCCAAAAATGACCCGGCGGTCAGTGTTTGCTTCAGCGTCCAAATCGACGACAACGATCTCGGGTGGTTCAACAGCTGCGAGGGACTCGGCCTAGAGGTGGTCATCGAACAGCGCGAGGAGGGCGGCAACAACGGCTTCGTCTGGCAGCTTCCGACTCGGGTCAAGTACAGCAACATCAAGTTGAGCCGCCCCGTCGGCAAGGACAGCCAGAAGCTGACCGCCTGGCTGTGCAGCTTTGCCAACGGCGTCAAGCGGCAGACCGCAACGATCATCGCGATGACCGGCGACCGTGAGAAGGTCGCAACATGGAACCTCGATGGGGTCATCCCCGTCCGCTGGTCCGGCCCTAGCCTCAATCCGGACAGTCCGAAGGTCGCCACCGAAACCGTCGAGTTGGCCCACCACGGCTTCCTGCCGGCGAAGGGCTGATCAGGCCATGCCCGAGCCGATTGCCTTGATGGCCTCAGCCAAGAAGTCCGGTGGCGCTGCAGCCAGCAACGGGAAGGCGCCCAGTTCCGCGCAGATGGAGAAGGCGCAGCTCACGTTGTACGACCCGTCCCCAGCGCCGGCCGGTGGTGGGGCACCCGGTGCCAAGCGTGGCACCGTGCCTTTCCAGTTCAATCCCAAAGAAGTCACCATTACCAAGTCGGTCAAGTGGGAACGCAAACCGACCAAGGGATCGAAGAAGGCCGGTCCGCCGGAGTTCATCGGGCCCGAGCCCTCGAAGATGACCCTGGAAATGTTCTTCGACGCCACCAGCAAACGCGACGACTCAGTGGTCAAGGCAGTCGAGCTGCTGCTGTCCTGCTGCGTGGCCACGAAGAAGAGCGCTGGTCAGAAGAAGGCGACGCCCCCGCTGGTCGTACTGCACTGGGGCACCATCTCAAGCTTCCCGGCGGTCGTCACCTCAGTCACCGCAAAGTTCACCTTGTTCAATTCCGACGGCACCCCCATCCGCGCCGCCTGCACCGTCAACCTCGAGGAAATGCCCGGCGAGAAATTCCGGCAGAACCCGACGTCTGGCAGTCACGAGGTCCGGCGCGTCCATCGCACCATCGCCGGCGACACGTTGGCCTCGGTCGCGTACGCCGAATATGGCGACCCGAATGCCTGGCGGCCACTCGCGGCCTTCAACGGGATTGACGATCCGCTGCGAGTCCGGACCGGCACCATGCTGTTGCTGCCATCGCCGGAAGAACTGGCGGTCGCGCGATGAGCATTACCAGCACCTGCCTGGTCGAGATCGACACTAAACCGCTGGCCGAGGATATTGCACCGCTGCTGGTGTCGGCGTATGTCGATGACAGTCAGCAGTTGCCCGACACGTTCGTCCTCCGGTTTCGCGACCCGAATCGCTTGGTGCTCTCCAAGACGACTGCCAAGATCGGCTCGTTGATCAAGATCAGCGTCCAGGTTGCCACGGCACCGGAGCCTGAGCTGCTGATCTCCGGCGAGATCACCGCATTGGAGGCTGAGTACGACACCGGCGGCACGTTCACGGTGATCAGGGGATACGACCAGACGCATCGGTTCTTCCGTGGCCGCCGGACTGCCAGTTACCAGCAGATGACCGCCTCCGATATCGCGACCAAGATCGCCCAGCGCGCCAACTTGAAGATCGGCGAGGTGGCTGCGACCACCACCGTTTTTGATCATTACAGCCAGGCTGGTGAGACGGACTGGGATGTGCTGTCGGCACTAGCTCGCGCCAACAACCTGGAGATCGCCGTACGGGAAGGCAAGTTCAGCTTTACCTCGCCCGCCGTGGCGAGTGCCGCTCCAGCCGCCAGCGGCAGCGTCAACACCGACCCGTTGGTACTGCAGCTGGGTCAAGATCTTTTACGGTTCCGCTCAATCCTGACCTCGGCGGCCCAGGTCGGCAAGGTGGAGGTACGCGGCTGGGATCTGGCGACCAAGAACGCCCTTACCGCGACTGAGCCCGCCGTCACCAAGCGAATTGAGCTGCCTAGCGTGACGCCGCAGGCGCTGGCCAAGACTTTCGGTGATCCGACCTACGTCGCGACCGATGTGCCGTACCGCACGCAGGCCGAGGTGGACGCGGCGGCCAAGGCTCTCGCCGACGAGATGGCCAGCGCGTTCGCTGAATTCGAGGGCACGGCGCGGGGCAATCCCAAGCTGCGGGCCGGAGCGTCGGTGACCATCGACGCACTCGGGGAACCGTTCGACGGTAAGTACACGATCACCAGCTCGCGACATCGCTTCGATCCGGTGACCGGCTATACGACGTCCTTCTCGGTGACTGGGCGGCGGGACCGTACGCTGCTGGGCCTCGCGTCGAATGGGCGTGGCAAGGCGCCGCACGGCATCGTCATCGGGCTGGTCAGCGACGCGGCTGACCCGGAGCAGGCAGGGCGAGTCAAGGTCACCTTTCCGTGGTTGTCGGAGGATTACGTCAGTGCCTGGGCCCGTACCGTGCAGGCCGGAGCCGGCAAGGACCGCGGGTGGCAGGTACTGCCAGAGGTCGGTGACGAAGTGCTGGTCGCATTCGAGCAAGGGGATTTCCGGCGGCCGACCGTGATTGGTGGACTCTTCAACGGGATGGACACGATGCCGCGCGGGCCGGTTGATCTGGTCGACAGTGGGACGGGTCAGATCAACCGGCGCTCGATGGTTTCCCGGCTAGGACATCGAGTTGATCTTGTTGATGCGTCCGGCAAGGAAGGCGTACGCGTCGCGACGACCGACGAGAAGCTGAAGTTGATCATGGACCACTCTGGCACCACGATCACATTGCATGCCGACGGCAGGGTGGTGATCGAAGGAACGCAGGGAGTCACCATCGACTCGGCTAGCGCGAACATGGAGCTGAAGGGCAATCAGATCGCACTCAAGGCGACCGGCGGCATCACCGTCGACGGAGGCGGTGGCGCCGTAGACGTCAAAGCAGGCAGCCAGCTGAGCCTGACCGGCGTCACCGCGAAGCTGGAAGGCAGCGGCACCACCGAAGTGAAGGGGGGTGCGCTATGCCAGATCCAGGCGGCCATGGTCAAGATCAATTAGTTTGGGCTTGCGGGCTCGCGCCCGGTCGGGCTCCCCAGATCCTGTCTTCCTCCGGCGCTCGCACGACGACCCAACGCACCGGCTCGATCGCTTGCAGGAGTCGTGCTCGCTTGGTCGTCCAGACAGGACCAGTCGCCCTCCCTACCCGACGCTCGCCCGCTTGCGGCCAGCCCGATCACGAGAGGAGTCCCCGTGCCGCCTGCAGCCCGTGTTGGTGATCCGACGATCCACCCCGGCGTCATTGGACCACCGGGGGTACCAACGGTCCTCATCGGCGGTATGCCGGCGGCGACTGTCGGTACGCCACACATCTGCTCGTTCCCGCCACCGGCGGTCCATCCGCCGACGGTGATCGTGCCACCAGGCTGCCCGACGGTACTCATCGGCGGCATGCCGGCAGCTCGAATGGGTGACTTGTCCGGCTGCGGCTCCCCGATCGTGTTCGGCGCCCCGACCGTGCTGATTGGTGGTTGATCATGACTCCCCCTCCGACCACAGCCGCCAAGATCGACTTCGTCGGCGCCGGCTGGTCCTATCCACTCGGTACCGATGCCACCGGCGGAGTCGCCCTGGTCAACTCCGACCGTGAGCTCGAGCAAGCCATCCGGTTGATCTTGGGAACCGCATGCGGCGAGCGGCCCATGCGACCCGAGTTCGGCTGCCGCATCCATGATCACGTGTTCAACACCGCCACCTCAGCAACCGCCGGCCAGATCGCCTACGACGTGCGCGAGGCGCTGGAGCGCTGGGAACCGCGAATCGACGTACTAGACGTCGGCGTGAGCTTTGAGGCCAGCGAGTCCGGGGTGCTGTACGTCGATGTCGGCTATCAGGTACGCGGGCTCAACGACCCCCGCAACCTCGTCTTCCCGTTCTACGTCATTCCCAGTCACGACGAGCCGCTACCTGCCAACGGGGCACTGCCCAGCAACGGGGCTGCTCCGCCCACCGAGGCCGCCGCTCGGCCAATCCTGCTCGCTGGAGGTAACTAGCACATGCTGCCTGCACCAAACCTCGACGACCGGACCTTTCAAGATCTTGTTGACGATGCCAAGCGCCTGGTCCAGCAGCGCTGCCCGACCTGGACCGACCACAACGTCTCCGACCCCGGCGTCACCCTGATCGAGGCAGTGGCGCAGATGGTCGACCAGTTGATCTACCGCCTCAATCGCGTGCCCGACCTCAACTACATCAAGTTCCTGGAATTGATCGGTGTCGAGCTGCGGCCGCCGGCCGCCGCGCGCGGTCAAACGACCTTCTGGCTATCGGCTCCGCAGCCGCAGACCGTGTTGGTCCGCGTCGAGAGCCAGGTTGCTACTCCCCGTACCGATATCTCTGACCCTGTGGTGTTCAGCACCACCCGCGAGCTGGCGATCATTCCGTGCGAGTTCGCCCATGCGGCGACCCAGTCCAACCAGTCACCGCCGGTCGATACCACCATGACCCTCGGTCGCGGCGGGTTCCGGGCCTTCAGCGCGAGCCCCTTGATCGGCGACGCGCTCTTGATCGGGCTGTCGGAGGCAGTGCCATCCTGTGCGGTGTTGCTCCGACTGGATTGCAAGGTCTCTGGTCGAGGTGTTGATCCCCGCCGCCCACCGATCATCTGGGAGGCCTGGACCGACGCCGGTTGGGCAGCCTGCGATCTGGGCTCTGATGAGACCGGCGGTCTCAACAAGCCGGGCGACGTGATCTTGCACCTACCCGACAATCACCAGACCTCGGTGATCGCCAAGGAGCGCGCCGGCTGGCTGCGCTGTCGGCTGGTCGAGGCGCCTCCAGACGTACCCACCTACGTCGAATCGCCGACCGTGATCAATGTAGAGGCGCACACCATCGGTGGCACCGCGCCGACGGTCAACGCCGAGGTTGTGCGTAGCGAAATCGTGGGGCGCTCGGACGGTACGCCGGCCCAACGCTTCCCGTTGCAGCGCCGTCCTGTCGTCGCATCGGACAAGCCGCTCACCCTCACTGTGCTGGTCGGGAATGAGGAGCAGACCTGGACTGAAGTGCAGCACTTCGCGCTGTCCGGCCCAGAGGACCGGCATTTCCGCATCGACGCGTACGGCGGAGAGCTCTACTTTGGACCGGCACTCCGCATGATCGGCGGCGGTTTGCAACGCCACGGTGCGATCCCGCCGGCAGGTGCCGTGCTTCGGCTCGAGTCGTACCGGACCGGCGGCGGCCAGCTCGGCAACGTCGCGCGCGGTCAGGTACGGGTGTTGAAGACGAGCATTCCGTACGTGTCCCGAGTCGAGAACCGATCACCGGCGATCGGCGGCGCCGAGGCCGAGACGCTCGATGACGCCAAGGCACGTGGTCCACTGCTGCTGCGCTCGCGAGGTCGGGCGGTGACCGCGACCGACTTCGAGGAGCTGGCTCGCGATGTCGCGCCTGATGCGGCGCGCGTGCACTGTGTTTCCGAGGAGGGCCAAGCCTCCGGCGTACGCGTACTGGTCGTTCCTCATGTGGCCAGCGACGACATCGGGCGCATCGAACGCGCTGATCTTGATCCGCCATGGCAAATCCTCGAGCGGATCACCAATAGCCTCAATGAGCGTCGGCTGGTTGGTACCCGGCTAGCAGTCCATCCGCCGGACTACCTCTGGCTTACCGCGGTGGTCAGTCTCAGTTCACGGCCGCGGTTCGATCCCACTGAGGTGCGAAACGACGTGCTGCGCGCGCTCTACCGGCTCTATCACCCGCTGATCGGCGGGCCGGATGGTACCGGTTGGCCCTTCGGGCGCTCGGTGCAATCGCATGAGGTTCATGCCGCACTGGCCCGGATTCCCGGAGTCGACATGTCTCGGGAGGTACGCGTCCGCCTCTTCCCAGCCGAGGCCGATACGGGCCGTCGATCCGAAGGAGAGGTAGAACGGATGGATCTGCCGGTTACGGGCCTGGTGTATTCGTTTGATCATCAAGTACGGGTCACGCGATGAGAGGCATGATCAACGATCTCGGCAGCCCACATCCGCTCGCTGACACGCTTCCCTCGATGCTTCGCGAGGACCCGTTCGCGGAAAGTCTGTGCGGGAGCTTCGACGAGCTGCTGGCGCCGGTCCTGCTGACCTTGGACACGCTCACGAACTATCTCGATCCGGCGACGACACCGGAGGACATGATTCCTTGGCTGGCCCAATGGCTGGGACTCGGTGTTGATCTCAACGTCGAGCGGGCCCGGCAGCGCCATGAACTGCAGATCGCCGGCCTGCTGAATGCCACGCGAGGCACCCGGGCGAGCATTGCGACAGAGCTGGAGAACGCACTGGGAATGCCTGTCGAGGTGAATGAATCCGGTGGAGCGCGCTGGTCGCCGACTCCTGGCGGTCCGCTGCCGGGTGATCCGCAGGAGCTACTCAGCGTTGTGGTGCATCCGGCGGCCGGCCAGGAGGTTGACTTGGGGCGTCTCGACGCCCTTATCCGTTCGGTGAAACCCGCCCATGTTCGGCATCAGGCCTCGGTGCAGCCCGCGTGATCAAGAAGTCCGAATCCTCAGTAGGGGATTTCCCAGGCCGTCACGTTCAAGGCGACCTTCTGCTCCTGGCCGACCCCGGTGACGACGATGCGTGCAATCTTCGCGCGCACGGGCTCATTCGCAGCCCCTTGCCCATCTGTCACGGCGCAGATCACTAGATCTTGGCTGGGGGCGATCTCCTGGCTCCCGGGAGCAAGCTGAATAGCCTGTGCACAGTCCTGAGGCGTGGCATCGGGTGAAACAACCGTCGCTACCTTGTCGCTGACGAATTGCAGTGACGGTGCACCGCGGCAGCCGGAGGTTGACTGGTATTCGAAGTCCCCGCCGCTCTCCACATTGATCGCAGGTTGATCGAGATCGACACGGCGCTCGGCGCCAGAACAACTGTCTCCGTTCGGCTGAAGACGTAACCGCTTGTCCTGGTAAGAGACCGTGTAGTTTGCTGCAGCGGTGGGGAGAGGCGCATCCGTTGCTCTCGCTTGGGTGGTCTCATCCTCTGAGGCGCTCTCGGTCGGCACATTTGATTGAGACGGGATTGGGTTTGGAACGGATACGGTCTCGGTGCTCTGTTGCGGTGCAGGCGAAGCCGAGTCATTGCTACCAGCGGAGCTCAACGCGAGAACCGACATGACGATAGAAATTACCGACACCAGCAATGCGAGCGCTGACAACAAAAGCGTCATCCTTCCGCTCCCACTTTTGTGAGGCGGCGCACTAGAGACGGCTGGATTGGTCTGCGTTGTCTGTGTCACTAACTCCCCGTTTCAGAGGTATCTGCTACCGGCCGCTGCGGACGGCCCCGCAAATGCTAGAGCAGCGAGACTCCAGGAGGGCATGTTTCGCGCAAGACCTTCAAAAGGGTCATTTTCGGCCGTGTTCGGCGTTATGCTCCCGCGTCGAGTGAGGCGACGAGCAGAGGACAAAATTTGACAGCCGACGTAAAAGAGTCCGACAAGAGGCCCACGGAAAGGTTCAGGGAGTCCAACTGGACCAAGGCGGGTGTAATCGCTGGTGCATTAGGTGTGGCTGCCACCGCTGCTGTCTTCGTCTGGCCGACGCGAGATGGGCGTGATGAGACTGAGCGTGCCAGGCAATCTCCCGCCGCAACCGCATCGCAATATCCAGCTAGCGCGTCGCCGAACCGGTCCGGGACGAGCGCGTTGACCGAGCGGCACCTCGCTGAACTTCCATTCGTCCAGGGCGGCGGCGCCGTTAGTGTGGTCAATGGACGAGACCTTTCGATGCCCTGCGGGTCGGGCCAGTCCGACGACCGTTATCGGCAGATCGAATACGAATTGCCCGGGCCGTACACGTCCTTCACGACTAGCGTGACGGCGCGCGGGAAAGCCGATGTCGAGGCACAAGTCGGGGTGCAGGTTTTCGTACGGGCACGTCAGGACAGATCTGACCGGACGCCTGAGGTCGGCCGGACTGTGTTGCACCCCAACGGATCGGAGCCGCTAACGGCTGACATCACCGATGCTCGAGCCATCTTGCTGCGCATCACGTGCTCAACGAGCGCCCTGACCGTGACTTTCACCGATCCGCGGATCGGACACTGACGTGGCCGGCTGATTGTGTTAGGCGCCGTACGCCTTGCGGCGAGCAACGTCGTTGTGGGTACGAATCCATCCCGGGATCAGGAACGCGTCAACGATCCACCAGACGCCCACGGCAAACAGACCGAAGTAGCCAACGAAGACAAATAGCAGCGGTAGAGAGATCAGAAAGATCAGCAGCATCGCGATTGCAGACCCGGCCTTGCCAAGGTAGAAGCGATGAGCCCCAAATTCACCGAGAAAGAACCATAGAAGGTACGCGACGCTCGTCTCTTTCCGCAAACTGCTCGCCAATGCCTCAGCTTGCACCACTCGTGCCATTTGGTTGGCCTCTGGGTACTGAGGAGCAAGCTCAGAGTGTGCCGAAGGAGCATATGGATATTGATAATCAGCCGATGATCCGGGCGGCGGGTATCCCGTGTATGGAGGAGGTGCCGGCGGTTGGGGCGCACGCGAACGGACCTCATAGTTTGGATCGGACATCGACTTATCCTCCGGATAGATTTCTGGGCTCAGCGAGGTTATCGAAGAGACGCTGGTTCAGGGGGCAAAATGACCAGTAAGTATCCGTCTGGTCACGAATCCGCTGCTCCCGCCATGAGCGCTTTACGATGAGCCGACCGGATGCTCACTAGAGGGATCCACAGATGGCGTATCGGCTAGGCATCGACGTCGGCACGACGAACACTGTCGCGTCGATCGCCGCTGATGGTGCACCGGTGCAATTGGTCGGGCTGGGTGCTCAATCCCAGCACACGCGTTCGATGCTCTTCCTTGCCGATGATGGTCAATTCGTCGTCGGAGATGCGGCGGCGGAATTGGCTGCCCGCGATCCCGCACGGTTGATCATGGATCCACGTCAACAGCTTGGAACCGACGTCCCGATGATGATCAGCGGACAGCAGATCACGGCCGAACAGGCCACCGCCGCCATGATCAGCTTCGTAGTAAGTCGGGCAACCGCTCAACAGCGCCAACCGCCCAGCGAGACCGTCGTCAGCTATCCGGCTCACTGGGATGAGTACAAAGTTGAGTGCTTCGAAAATGCAATTTCGTCTGCCGACCTTGGCGGCGCACGAACCTGCACAGATGCGGAGGCAGCAGTCGCAACTTACGCCGCTCGCGAGTCGCTCGGCGGTGGCCAACATGTCGCTGTCTACGACCTGGGCGGCGGATCGTGTGAGGTCACGGTGCTGGAGAAGACACCAGACGGCATTCGTATCGTCGGCGCCAGCGAGGGAGCTGATCATCCATCTGGCGCCGATTTCGACGAGGCGGTTTTCCGACTCGTCCTGAGCAATCTCGGTGATCGCGGTCGTCAGCTGCAAAACGACGACAACGACTCCCGACGCCAGCTAATCAAGATCAAGAGTGCCTGTACTCGGGCTAAGGAGGCTCTCTCGGCGGCGGCAGAGGCACAGGTTCCCGTGTCGCTGCCCGGATACAGTTCGACGATCCGGATGGGCCGTCAGGAGTTCGTCTCGTTGGTCAGGCCCGGGCTTCGGGAAAGCATCGCAATGGCCACCCGAGTCATCCGCGACGCAAGAGTGCGGCCCAGCGACCTCGCAGCGATCATCCTGGTCGGCGGTTGCTGCCGGATGCCCGTCGTCGCCGAGCTATTGCAGCGCGAGTTCGATGGGACTCCGATTGCGCTGGGGACCCATCCTGAATACGACGTTGCCATAGGCACGCTGCTCGCCGGAGGCGGCGCTCAAAGTACCGTCGCCGTGACGGCTCCACTGTCAGCCGTCGCAGCTATGGAAGTGACTCCGCTCGAGCAGGCCGCTCCCGAAGAGTCGCAAGCCCAAGTGTCGCCGCCGGAAGAGGCGCGAGCGGCGGTATCGCCACCCGAAGAGGCGCCGGCCGAGGTATCGCCGCCCGAAGAGGTGCAGGTCGAGCAACCCCACCACGACGAATCCCAGGACGTGGCGACGAACGATACGACGGTGATCAGGGAGACGCCCGAGGAGAGCACTCTGATTGCGCCGGCGACCACTCCAGCAAGACCCGATGACCACTCACCGATCCCCAGCCCCGAGCCACCCGTGCCCACACCGGAAGAGACGATGCCTGATCACCTGATCTTCGACCGATTCACCTCGACAACCGAGGAGGATGAGGCCGCGCGCCGACGGGCCGCGTACGCAGCCGTTCCCGCCCCATTCCTCCCGCAGTGGGCTCAGGAATCGGCGCCGATGCCCTCGCCAGGCTCTGTTGCGGCAGGATCGGGCCCCACGCCTGGCGGACATGGCGCTCAGTTGGCATCGAACGCCTATCCGCAAGGCCCCCAACCGCCAGGCAGCCCACCGCAGCGGCCGGGTTCTTATCCGTCGCCGGGGCAATACCCGCCAGGGCAATATCCACAAGGACCCCGCGGGCCCATTAGTCCCGGCGGACGGCCGCCCGGCTACCCTCCTGGACCGCCTCCCACCCAGCCCTATGGGGCACGAGGCCCTGGCGGCCCCGGAGGTTATCCACCCGGTCCAGGCGACGGGCAGGGATCGGGCGGTTCCCGGCGCCGACTGATCTTGATCATCGCTGGCGTCGTGGTGCTGGTTGGCGCGGCCGTGGTCGCCGGAGTGTTGATCTCGCGTTCCCGTGGCCCGGCCACCACAACAGCGTCTCCGAGCGTCGTTTTCCCCACGGTTTCGGTTCCGGCGTCAGGCTCGCCGGCACCGCCGAGCGTCAGTTCCACCGCGAGTCCTAGCGCGGCTGCGAGTGCGAGCGCCTCTGCCAGTGGCAGTCCCACTTCTAGTCCCGTGCAGAAGCTGCCCTCGTCGGCGGCGATTCCGGAGAGTGTGGTCATCGTCCCGATGCGCTTCGACTCCGGCCCTGATCGTCCCCTCTACCTGGTGGACTCCGACGGCAAGATCAAGCAAGTGGAGCTGCCGACGCCAGAAGGCGGCAACTCAAATCCGATCATGCAATCCAGCCGGAACACCATAATCTACGCGAACAGTGGCGTACTGCGGGTGATGGCAGCCGACGGCTCCGGCGATCGGAAGCTGTTCAATCGTGATCCGGCAGGTTGCGACAACGTGGCGCATGCCTCCTGGAGTCTGACCGACCAGAACGTGATCTTGATTACCTGCCGGATCAGCAAAAGCAAGTTCAACCTGTTGGTGATCGGACTGGACGGCCGATTGATCCGCAGGCTGGATGCTGGAAAGAAGGTGATCGGCGACGCCGGCATCTCTCCGGACGGTCAGACGGTGCTCTATTGGGGCAGTGACGACCCGAATCTCGATGGTGGCGCGCTCTATACGCTACCGATCATCGGAACCGGCGCTGCGAAGCAGCTGACTAATTCCGCGGCCGGCGTCGACGCCGACCCGGCCTGGTCCCCGGACGGAAACCAGATCGCCTTCCGCCATAAGCTTCCGAGCGGAAACGAGGACATCTACGTCATGAACGCGGATGGTTCAGGGGTACGCCCGGTCGCCACCACACCGGCTGCCGACTTCAAGCCGATCTGGTCACCGGACAGTAAGAACCTGTTGGTCATTTCCAATCGGAAATCGGCCTTCGGTGGCGCCGGCAGCACCTTTGACCTGTGGTTGACCCGCGTCAGCGACGGAGAAGTGCTGACCAATCTCGGCCTCAAAGCGAGGCAGATCACCCGGCCGTTCTGGACCCAGCGCTAGACGCGTCCTGAGCTTGACCTCACCGTGCCTTGAGCTTGACCTCATCTGTGCCCTGAGCTTGTCGAAGGGCGCCGCCGCTGCACCCGATGATCATTCGCCTTGGGAATCACCAGTCCAAGATCAACCCAGACGCGCGCCTGCTCGCGGCGCGCGACCGCCGCAGCGCTGTGATCACCGAGGCTTTCGCAGATCTCCACAATGAGTTCCCAGGAGGAATCGTGGTACGCGTCCAGTGCGACTGAGCGCCGCGCCGCCTGAAGCGCAACCTGAAGATCATCAACCGCGAGTGCATTTCGTGCTGCCTCCGACCCGACTGCGGCCGCCAACAGCCGCAACCTGCTCCTCTCCTCGACAACCCACTCGGCTGGGCCCGCCTCGGGAAGCAGGTCACCGGCGTAGTGATCAAGAGCTGCCAGCCTGAGCCGTAGCGCCTCCGGTTGCGACGCCCGAGTAGCCAGATGCGCGAGCCGTTGGAAGTCAGCCAGTTGATCAGCGGCCGATGGCAGCTCGAGCGCGTACCCGTCGCCATGCCTGCGCAAGGCATCCTCGGTGATGCCGCCTGTGCTGAGACACTGCCGAATGCTGGAGATCGCGACTTGCAGACTACGAACCCCGGAAGCGAGCGTGGCATCAGGCCATAGGGCGTCAATGATCTTTTCTCGATGCAGCTGACGACCATGGTTCATGGCGAGCAACATCAACAAGGCTCGGACCCGCGGCCGTAGCTGGCGCCAGGGCACCTCGACTAGACCAGCGGCGAGGAAGAATCCGCCCAGGCAGCGCAGTGTTACCGATCTTGCGTCCTGAGCCACCGCCGATGTGCCCTGAGCCACTGCCGATGTGCCCTGAGCCACCACCGATGTGCCCTGAGCCACTGCCGATGTGCCCTGAGCTTGTCGAAGGGCGCGATCCTGCTTTTCAGGCAACATCGCCTCCATCAGCGCCGCGGCGTTCCGCAGCCCCAAGCTGGTCGCTGCCCGAATCGCGTCGGCCACCTCCCGCTCCCCGCCGGATTTGCCGTGGCGTACGCCAACGACATTGCGCACCACTCGTGCCCACGCCTGCAGTACCGGCGCGCCGAGCTTTTCGGCGATGTCCTCCGCGCGCTGCAGACTTCGGGTGGCACGCGTCGGCTGATCGATTCCGGCGTAGACCGCACCGATGGCCAGCGACGCCACACATACCGTCCAGTGATCATTTCGGCGTTCTAGATCATCGAGCAACTCGGCTGCGGCAGTAAGCCGCCACGGCACCGGATCAGCGGCAAGCAAGATCGCTGTTTGCAGCCCGCGAGCGAGTCGAGACAGCAGGGGCCAGCCGTCCACATCGGCGCTGAGCATCAGCTCCTCGAATTGCCCGGCAGTGACCTGAGCCGGTTCCATGATCACGTCGACGAGCCGGGTGGCGAGTCGGGCCGCCAGTGCTTCCCAGGCCGCGTCCGGCGTCGATGCCGACCTCGCATCGGATCGCTGCAACTCCAGCGCAGCAGCCGCTATGTCGCCGCTGAGCAACTGGGCCAGGCCGCGTACCAGTGGTGACTCGAACCGTTGCGGATCGCGTACCTGATAGGTGAGCTGGCGAAGCTGGATGCAGAGTCGAAGCAGTGTGGCCTCGGGGTCGGTCTCATAAGGAGCGGGCAGCGGAGGAAGCGAGGCATGCGGCAGCCACACCGCCGCTGCGCTCCGTTCCGCCGTACAGCGACGACGGAATTCCGGGTCGTCGAGCAAGGCTTCGGCATGGCGGAACGCAGCAACCGCATCGGAGACCTGGCCGTGCCTCGCCAGCCGCCGAGCGCCCGCGAGGACGAGGCCCGGGTCGTCTGTGGGAGCGCCCGGCAGCGAAAGCATGCCCCATAACGCTTCGTCACCGGCGACGGGCACCGAACCGGGTTTGAGCAACCGGGCAACTGAAGCCCAATCCTCAGCCCGGGCATGAGCGCGGATGGCGGCGGCGGGTCGTCCGGCTTCCTCGAGAAGCTCGGCGCTGCGCGAGTAGAGCTCCCTAGCTGCACGGCCTCCCACCTCATCGACCAGCACTACTTCCAGATGAGTCTGCAGCACTTGGTGATAGTGGTAGGTCAGACCGGCGTCGGTACTGGTGGTGAAAAGCTGGTCCCGCTCGAGCTCGGAGAGCACCGCGGCACTGCCAGAGGTATTGAGCAGGGCATCGCAGATATCGCCGGTCAGGACGCCCAGAGTCGAGGTCAGCAGCAGGAACCGGCGCCGCTCGGGGTGCAGCCCGTCCAAGACGTTCCGAGCCAGGTAGGAGCGGATCAGTCGCCACCGGCCACCCAGCTCATTGACAGCTCGCTCTCGTTCGGTGCGACTGAGCTGCGCCGTAGCCAGATGGAAGAGTTGCAGGCCGGCTGCCCAGCCGCCGGTCCGCCGGGTCAGAGCAGCCGCGGCTTCAGGGGAGAGCGGGGCGTCGTACACCGCCCGGAACAGCTGCTCCACTTCCCAGGAACGGAATCGCAGATCCTCGCCATCGAGCTGAATCAGTTCGCCGGAGACGAGCATCCGCGACGTATTGATGCGTGGCGGGCGACGGCCAGCCAAGATCACCCTGATCTTCCGCGGTCGCAGCTGCAGGAAGCTTTCCAACGCCTGCTCAGCCGGCGTGCCAGTGATCTCGTGAAGATCGTCGATGATCAACTGAACCGACCCGATCGCTGTCTCGTCCAGAGCACGGACCAGATGGGCGATCCGGCCAGGTGCCGCAGCCTCGATCAGCTCGGGCTGGCCGAGCGCTGCACCGAGGGTGTGCCCGATGTGGCGAGTGAGCGCGAACTCATCGTCGTCCTCGGTGCCGACGCGATACCAGGCCGCCGCCTCTGTCGCTGCTGCGGCGATGTGACTCAGCAAGGTGGTCTTGCCCGAGCCAGGCGGTCCGAGCACTAAACCGAGTGACACCGGATCTGGCGCGGTATCAGTGAGTGCTGCCGTACGCCGATCCAGCCGTTCGCGAACCAAGCCCCGCAGGTCAGGACGCCGCACTTTCTCCAAGAAGATAACGGAATCCATATTCGCTGCGCCGAGCCCTGAGCTACCGGGTATCCGGATTAGCAAGGTCGCTGGAAAGGCGCGCGGCAGCGATCATGAAACCGCTGCGATGGCATCTGGCGGGGGCAGACCAGGCAGCCGTCGAAGCCACTGTCATACGGACTCCGGGAAGCGGACGGTGTTCCTCGCGGGCCGCTGAGGCGGGCGCGATACGGGTCATCCTAAGTGTGGCCGGCTCGTTTGTAGATACACCTTTTGCACAGCCTGGCCAATGTCCGGGCGTTGTTCGGGTGAAATCTGCATGATCCTGTCAGATTTATGGGCAAAGTGATATCTGCCGAGAGCGCTTATGCGACATCGCGGCGTCGGACCCGCCAAGGATGAGTGGTCGCGAATGTGATTCGAGATGCCCGCCCGCGGCTCAGAATTCAATCTGTGGAGCAATCCCCTTCCCCCCGTCCGCAGCTCTTGGCGGATGTCGAGTGGGCAGTAACCGCCCACAGCGGCGCGGCGCGCCGGGGGTTAGTGCTCACTCGCTCAAGCGCGTTCGCATGTGGCCAGACCGCGCGCAACAAGCTTCTCATCTTTTTCTCATGAGGCCTCCGATGAAATTGGGGGCGACCTCGTCGCACTCGGGGGTCTATAAGACCAGGCAGGCCAATGACCAGCATGACCGTGGAAGCGGTGCGACTCACCAAACGCTACGGGGGGCGTAGCGCGGTCGAGGATGTCAGCTTTACGGCGGCCCAGGGCGAGATCGTTGGGCTCCTCGGCCCGAATGGAGCCGGCAAGACCACCACGATTCGACTGCTGACCACCGTGTTGTCCCCGACCAGCGGCGAATTTTCCATCGCCGGATACCCCTCGACAGCTGCGGGCGAGATCCGGCGCAGCGTCGGCGTGCTACCCGAGAGCAGCGGCTATCCGGCACATCAAACTGGCGGGGAATACCTACGCTTCTTCGCACGGCTCTATGGCCTGGACCGTAGCGCGGCGCGCGCGATAGCCGCTGAGCTGCTCAGTGCCGTCGGGCTAGAAGATCGCGCGGATTCTCCGATCGCCAGCTATAGCAGGGGCATGCGGCAGCGGCTCGGGATCGCTCGCGCGCTGATCAACGACCCCGTGGTGGTTTTCCTCGACGAGCCGACTCTGGGACTTGACCCCGCTGGGCAAGCCCAGGTCCTGGAGATCATTCGCGGCATCGCCAAGCGTCGCGCGGCGACCGTCGTACTGAGCACCCACTTGCTGCCGGAGGTGGAGGAGGTCTGCTCCAGGGTGGTGATTCTCAACCATGGCCGGGTCGTCGCCTCCGGCAGCGTGGGTGAGGTGATCAGTACGGCGTTGATCAAGCAATCCGCTCAGCTTCGAGTGCCCTCCGAGCTCGTCGAGCGGGCTCGCAATGTGTTGGCGGGATTTCCTGACCTGAACGTCGAGCAGCTCATGGAGCAGCCTGATGTGCTCGCCCTCGCTGTGGACACCCAGGGCAGGGCCGCCGGCTCAGCATCCAGCGACATGATGAACGCTGCCCTAGCAGCCATCACTGCCGCAGGTATTCCGGTCCTTCGCTTTGAGTTGGAAGGCGCTCGCTTATCCGATGCCTTCCTCAAGATGACCAGCGAGGCTGTTGCATGACGATCCAAGTCGCACCGCCAGAAGTGGGTACGTCGCAGGATGTGCAAGCCACCACTGAGGGCCAGCGCGGTTGGCTGGTCGTTGCCGAGCAAGAATCGCGCGACCTGTGGACGAGCGGCCGCGGACTGATCTTGCTCTTCCTTTTCAGCGTTCTGCTGAGCGGCGTCACCTACCTGACCTCGACCAACCAAGCCCTGAATTTCCTCGAGCAGCGCGAGTCGGTCAATCTCGTCCTTCAGCTCGCGGTAGCCGTGGGTGTCCTGGTGACCCTCGTCGTGAGCGCCGATGGCATCAGTGGAGAACGCGAGCGCGGCACGCTCGAAAGCCTGCTTGTCACGCCGGTGTCGCGGCGATCGATCATCGCGGGCAAGCTCGCCGCCGCCTTGACCATGTGGTTTGCCACATTCGTGATCACGATCCCGTATCTCTGGGTACTGGCTCGCGACGTCGGGATCTTGGGTGAGGCGCTGGCACTCGGCTTCCTGGTCGGCACCTTGGTGGCCGTCGGCCTTGGCTCAGTCGGATTATTGATCAGCGGGCTCTGCAACTCGAACAAGACCAGCATTGCCGCCAGCATCTTCCTGCTGTTGATCTTGTTCGCACCAACTCAACTGCCTAGCGGCCTACCGCAAGGTGGCTTCTTCGACGTGCTGCTCCGTGCCAACCCGATCGCCTCGGCTTTGGCCTACATCTCCTCGATGCTCGTGGAGGGGCAAGCCTGGACAGAGGACCTGTCCCTGCTGATCACCCCGCTGCTGACCGCGATCATCGCAGGCGGCGCACTCGTCCTTGCGGGCCCGCGGCTGGTCAAGCTGACGCCCGGGGTGAATGCCGGATGAGAGCGCTGATCATGATCGTGCTGCTGGCCGGAGTGCTGGCGGGAGTGCCGGCTGCCGCTCTTGCCGCCCCCCTGGATGTCACGGTCGCTGCCGATCCGCCGGTTGTCTCGACCGTGCTGGGTGGCCGCTTCACGATCACGACTGAGGTGAAGAACGCGGGGACTGCACCGTCCGGTGAGATCTTGGCGCATTTGAACGTGGCCAGCATCGAGGGCAGCGTCTACGTCGACCCCGAGGACTGGTCATCCGAGCGCAGCCAGCAACTGTCTCTCAAGCCGGGGGAGAGCCGGAAGCTCACCTGGGAGATCCAGGCCGTGAACTCCGGACTCTTCGCCGCGTACGTCGTGGTGGTGCCGTTTGGCAATACCGTCAACGGCAACGCAGACATCACCACCAGTCGGCTCGTCCGAGTGGACGTGGCACAACGAACCACTCTGACCGCCGGAGGCGCGTTGCCCGTGGTGCTCGCGGTACCGATGTTGATCGGCTTGGCCGCTGCCACGACTCTGGTTCGGGTACGCCGTCGGAGGGCCGCAGGATGACAGCAGCTCCGCTGGCGCGTACGCCTCAACCACGATCTGTTGGGGATACCGGTGCAGCCGGAGCAACACCTGCGGTTTCGGTGATCATCGCAACGTACAACTCCGGCAGCCTGCTCACCGCTGCGCTGGACGCGCTCGAGGCCCAGACCTTGCCTGGACACTTGATCGAAATCTTGATTGTCGATGATGGGTCGACCGACGAAACCTGGGATTATCTCAGCGGGCTGGCGGCCCAGCGAAGCAACATCAAGATCTTTCGACAGCCACACACCGGTGGTCCTAGCGCTGGACGCAACCGCGCGCTCGTCGAGGCGACTGGGAAATACGTCTTCTTCCATGACGCTGACGACTATCTCGGCGCCGACGCGCTGCGCCGACTTCTGGTCATGGCACAGCAGCATGACTCCGATGTCGTCGCCGGCCGGGTGAATTGGATCGGCCGGCCGGAGGCGGAGCCGGGCGCGGCGAAGACCGTCTTCGATGCCGATCTGCTGGACGACGGCGTGTGGCGCTCGCTGACGCCGCACAAGCTCATTCGCCGGTCCTTGATCGAGAATCACCAGCTGCGGTTCTGCGACGACATGGTGCAGGGTGAAGATCAAGTATTTATGGCGCGCTGCCTCTTTGCCGCCCGCAAGATCAGCATCCTGGCTGAGCAGGACCTCTACCACCGCCGCATGCTGACCGACGGCAGCAACTTGTCACGACAACGCCAAACGCTCGCCAACAAACGCCTGACGACATCGCGGATGGTTGAGGTCGTGATAGCCAACACCGACCCAGGCGAGCGTCGCGATCGGCTGCTGCGGCGGGTCTTCTTACGCACTCTTCCACCGGCACTGAACCGTCCGTTCATGGCAGCCAAACCGGCCGAGCGAAAGGAGTTCCTCCACATGATGCGAGCAGAGGTCTTCCCTTATCTTCCGTATTCGGTGTTAGGCGAGCTGGGCGATCAACAGCGGTTACGGGTCATCACGGCGCAGACCGGCGAGGCTGAGGACCTGGTCGAGCTCAACCGCGTACTCCGGTCACCGTTGCAGTGTGGCGATGGCGAGCTGCCGACCTATACCCTCGGTTCCCAGCTCGATCGGTTGCTGAGTGCTGAAGAACGCCAGGTCGGGTCACCACGGCTGGCTTCAGACCCGGTCTTGTGTCATGTTTACCTGTCTCGCAGCCGACTAACATTGGTGATCAATCTGGAGGAGCCGAGTGTCGCCGCCGCGCACCTGAGCTTGTCAGCCTGGCTGCCGGGCACCGAGGACTTCATTGATCTTGGACAAGAGATGTCGCGGGTGGGATCCACACTGACGTTCGTGATCAACACGCGACAGCTCTGGCGGGAATGCGCCGCCAACTCGGATCCGCCAGTGAGCGGCTCGATCGAGAAGCGTCAGTGGGTTCTGTTGCTGGAGGGTCAGCGGAGGGGTAAAAGGATCGGGGCGAGCCCGATCACGTGGCCGGAGACGCTGGAACAGACGGCGATCCGGCTGGATCGCGAGTCGCGGAACCGGCACATTCAGCTCGGCGCGACACCAGGCGGGTCAGTCATGATCACTTTGACGCGGCCGATGCGGTCACAGATGTGGCATCGTCCCCGCCTGGTGGTGTAAGCCCGTTAACCCGTTAGCGTACGACGGCAAAACCGGCGTTCCAGCCGACCTGCTCGCCCGACGCGAGCTTCATCTGTAGGAAGCCAAGGGCCTCGAGTTCCCGCGCCCGGCTCAACCCTCCGGCGTCGATCGCTTCCACACCGCCGGCCCTGATCGCAGAGCTGAGCGCAGCCTTGGCGTCATCGTCGTCGCCCGCAATCAGAACTGTCGTTGGGTTGGGGCCCACGCTCTTTTCACCGAGAGTGGCGGCGAAGTTGGTGTTGAACGCCTTGAGCACTCGAGAAGAAGGTAGTGCGGCGGCAAGTTCGGCCGCGGCCGAGCTGTCGGCTGGAACGACCAGCGAGTCGAAGGTTTCCACGTTCAACGGGTTGGTGATGTCGACCACGATCTTGCCGGCCAACTTGTCGGCGTACTGAGCGATGATGTCTTTCACGGCCGGGTAGTACACGGCCAGAATGACAATGTCGCCATTCACCGGACCCGGCGGATCGTTACTGCCAATGTGATCAACTGTTGCGCCACCGGCGCTCAGCAAGCTGTCGATCGCCGTGCCCATATTGCCGTTCCCAAAGATCGTGACGTCTGCCATCAGATCCCCTTCAGTTGAGAGCTCGTCCGGTTGTGACGGTGTTCGGTGATCGTACCCATTCGCTGCGGTGCTACTCAGCCCGAGCGCCAAGACATGTCGCGCGTAACGTCGTGATATGCAGGACGAGGCCGAGATTCGTCGCCGGAAACGACGATCCAACCGAGCCGTCTTGATCGGCGTCGGTTTGATGGCCCGTCCAGCTGATTGTGGCGTCAGGCTGGCGCGGAGGCGTCGTGCATCAGCCGCTCCACCATGTCATCGTCCACGTCTGCGAAGAACGTGCCGACGACATCCTCGATCTCGTTGAAGCCTTCGGCGCAGAAGAGCACGGGCTGGTAGTGAGTGATGTCATAGGTCTGAACGCCCATCCTCCCGACGTCTAGCGGGCGAAGGTCAGCCTGTTCGATCTGCTGGATTTCTCCGTACGAGGAAAGCAGGCCTGCGCCGTAGGTGCGGACCTCGCCACGCTCGCGTACCACCCCGAACTCCAAGGAGAACCAGAAGACCTTGGAGACGAATTCGAGTGCGTCCGTCGTCTCGACTCGTCGGGCTGCATGGCCAGCGACCCGGTAGAGCGCGGCGAAGCGATCATGAGCCAGGCAGTTCCCGTGGCCAAGGACCTCGTGAATGACGTCGGGCTCGGGTGTGTAGAGCGGCACGGAATGGTGCCTGATGTATTGCGTGGAGTGGAAGATGCCGTCCGCCAAGGAGCCGTAGAACTCCAGCAGCGGAACCAGGCCTGCCGCGGGTACGTACTGGAAACCAGTGAGCGGTCGGAGCATGTCGTTGACCTCGACCAGTTGCGGAATCCGCTCCTCGGGAAGTTGAAGTCGTTCCTTGCCCTCGAGATATGCCTGACATGCGAGGCGCTGGTGCAGGTTGTGCAATTCCCTGCTGACGATCCGCCAGACCTCCTGCTCGGCCTCGGTGTAGATCGCGGTCGGCGGGGGCGTGCCTGGCTGCCAATCCATGGCGAGCGCGGCTAGAGCATTGCGGCGGGCCCGGTATTCCGGGTCCACGGCTCCTGGATGGTCTGCACCCAGGTGAACGGTGACGTCATCTCCCGAGCGCGTCACCGGTGCATAAAGTTGAGCTTCTTCAAACATCGCTGCCTCCGGGTTGTCCGGACGTCGCGCAGCGCGGCGCCGTTGTTCGTGGACTCGTGGTCCAGAAACCAGGTTATGCGTCTTGAAACCTCTCCAAGCGCCTGGGCTTAGCTCGGCTCAGGGATCACAGCGCGAGAAAAGTGGGTACGGCTGTCGGCGCGGACCGCGTGTCATGGTGGAACATCGTTTTAGGTGAACGAGAACCGGAGGATCGAGATGACCGCAGATGCCCGTCCACCGTTCGATGTCGAACTCAAGCCCGCGCTTGACGCGGCGCCCGCGTTCTTCACGACGCTGCAGTCCGATTCCATAGCGGAGTTCCGTGCGGCGACCGTGCGTACGTCGGCGTCACTCGAGAACGTCATTGCGGGCCGGCCGGTCGAGGTTTCCGACTACACCGTGACTGGTCACGGTGGCAGTGACATTGTCGTCACCGTCGTACGCCGCAGTGGCAACGAAGGCGCGGCGGCTCCCGGCGTGTATCTCATCCACGGTGGCGGCATGGTTGGCGGCAGCCGATGGTCGGTCGCACCGATGCTCGTGGACTGGGTCCTCGAGTACGGCGCGGCCGGGGCCACCGTTGACTACCGTCTGGCACCTGACTTCGCCGACCCGGTACCCGTTGAGGACTGCTATGCGGGATTCGAGTGGTTTACCGGCAACGCTGAGATGCTCGGCTTCGACCCGCGATGGGTGCTCATCGGGGGTCAGAGCGCCGGCGGCGGGCTGAGCGTCGGCACGACGTTGCTGCTCCGTGACCGAGGTAGGCCGATGCCGGCCGCGATGCTGCTCATGTGGCCGATGCTCGACGATCGAAACGAGACCGTCTCGGCGCAGCAAATCGATGGCGTTGGGATCTGGGATCACACCAGTAACGAGACCGGATGGGCTGCGCTACTCGGCGATCGCCGCGGCACTGCCGACGTGTCGATCTACGCAGCGCCGGCACGTGCGACCGACCTGTCAGGCTTGCCGCCCGCCTACATCGAGGCGGGAAGCGCAGAGGTGTTCCGGGACGAGGCTGTCGCCTTCGCGAGTGAGATCTGGGAGGCGGGCGGCAGCGCCGAGCTGCACATCTGGGCGGGTGGCTTCCACGGGTTCCAGACGATCGTGCCGACGGCAGCCCTGTCAAAGACTGCCATCCAGACTCGCGAGTCCTGGATACGCCGCGAGTTGTCAGCGCCACAGCAGGCGATAGCCCGCTGAGACGCTGACAAGTCGGAGTCAGGCCGCGCGTCGACGCCGGAGGTTCGACTCCCGCAGCGCAGGCGGAAGATAGCCGCCGTCGTCGCGATTAAGCGTCACGCCAGGCGGAACGATCTTGTCGATCCGATCAAGAACGTCATCGCTCAACGTGACATCCACCGCGCCCAGCTGTGACTCGAGTTGCTCCATGGTCCGTGGTCCGATGATCGGCGCGGTCACGGCCGGATGAGCGAGAGTGAAAGCCAAAGCTAGATGAACCATCGAGAGACCAGCGTCCTCGGCAAGCAGCGCGAGCTCTTCGGCGGCATCTAGCTTTGCTTGGTTGCCGGGATTGTTGAGGTCGTAACGTCCAGGTAGCCGTTGCGCACGGCGAGACTGCGGTACGTCTTGTCCCTTGCGATAGCGGCCGGTCAGCCAGCCGCCGGCGAGTGGGCTCCACGGAAGGACGCCCATCCCGTACTTCTCCGCTACTGGCAGCACGTCGGCCTCGATGCCGCGTACCAAGATCGAATAGGGCGGTTGCTCGGTCAGGAACCGCCCGAGCCCTCGGCGCTCCGCCACCCACTGCGCCTCGACCATCTCGTAGGCGGGATATGTCGACGAACCGAACACCCTGATCTTGCCCTGCCGTTGGAGATCAGTCAGTGCTCCCAGCGTCTCCTCGATGTCGGTCGCCGGGTCCGGGCGATGAATCTGGTAAAGGTCGATCCAATCGGTCCGCAATCGACGCAGACTGTCTTCCACCTCCCGGGTAATCCAGCGCCGTGAGTTGCCACGCTTGTTGGAGTCACCTTCCTCGCCGGGAGACTGCACACCCATCTGGGAATGAACTTTGGTTGCCAGGATGACGTCGTCACGCCGCCCGCCGGCGAGCGCCTTGCCAACGATCTCCTCCGACTCGCCTTGAGAGTAGACGTCAGCGGTGTCGATGAAATTGATCCCGGCATCCAACGCGCGGTGAATGATCTTGATCGAGATCTCATGATCAGGCTCACCCCAGGCGCCAAACATCATGGCGCCCAAGCAGAGCGGGCTGACCTGCATACCGGTACGTCCTAGGCTGCGATATTCCATAGCCACAGCCTAGGTAGGGCTTTCAGCGCGCCAAGTTCCTGGGTCACCGCAGGAGACCGCCGCTTCCTCAAGCTGCGGCAGAAACTCAAGATCAGCTACGCGCGGACCAAGACAACTTCGTAGCTATCGGCCGTCGGCGGAAAGCCTGTGTCGAATTTCGCCTGCACGACCGCCAACGTGTTACCGAACTTGGCCGCGGTGGTTGGAGTCTGGAAGTTCTTGCTGGTGATCACCTTCGTGACCGTCCCCGCCGTCAGATCGTTGTTGAGGCGGATACGCGTGATCTGGTTGCTCGAGTTCTGTACCGCCCATAGTGTCCTGCCGGCCAGCTCGATGCCGTCGACATTCGGGACGCTGATACCGCCGATGGGCGCGCTGGCGCCAGTTTTCGGATTCACCGTGTACAGAGCGCCATTCGCCGTGTGCGCGACGATCAGGATGCGCCCGCCATCCACGGCGCGAATTCCATTGAGGTTGAACTGCCCAGTCAGCTGAGCAGCGGGTCCGGACAGCTGAAGCGTCCTAAAGGTCGCCGCCGGCGTGCCTTTCTTGCTGAGCGGCACGAAGTACAGCTGCGGCTTCACGGAGTCGGTGAACCAGGCGCCGCGACGAGTCAGTGTCACATCGTTGATCAGCGAGGACCCGGCAGCCCCGAATTGGTAGGACGCAACCGTCGTGCGGGAACGGGTGTTATAGACATAGCCCTGCCCGGTTTGCCCGCCGGCGACGAATAACAGATCGTGCTGACGATCAAACACCATGCCAAGCGCATTGCGACCCTCGGGCGCATCGATGAACTTCTCTGCGGTGCCACGGCGAACATCGCCGCGGAAGATGTCACCGGTGAACAGCTCTCCCGCGTAGAACGTAGAGCCGCGGCCCTTGGCGATGCCTTCCGCGGATTTGGCGCCGGGCAACACGATAACTCGATCTTGTTGTTGCGACGGTATCGCGGCAACGGCGGGAGCCGGGCCAGCCGCAACGGCCGTCAAGATCACTAACGGAAGCGCGACACGTCGTATCCATCTGGTCGCCGAACGGGTCCAAGCGTTCTGGTGCATCCTCTGTCACGGTCCTTCCCCGATTGGCGCGTGATCGATCAACGTTGCCGTCAAAGACCCTACGCCAAGCAGGACCGGATCCGAGGTAGCACCGGAGATTCAGGAGGCGAGAGCCTTCTGCTTCAGCTTGTCGAACTCATCCTGGTTGATCGTGCCGCTGTCCAGCAGCGTCTTCGCCGAGGCGATCTGCTCCGCTGGGTTGCTACGACTGGCCACCGACTGGATGTATTGATCAGTCGCTACCTGTGCGTTCTGCATCGCACCCGCATGCCGCTCTGCCATTCCACGGCCACGAGCGATCAGGTAAACGATCGCCGTCGCAAAGGGAAAGATGAACAGGCAGATGATCCAAACGGCCTTCCACCAGCCACTCAGATCCCTGTCCCGGAACAGATCAGCGATGATCTGGAACAGCACCATCAGGTAGCAGACCAGGAAGAAGCTCCAGATCAGGAGCCAGAAGAAATCCCAAAAACCCACGTACGTCAACCCTTCTCTTAGGCCGGACGAAAGCAGCCGAAAGGGTCGCTTTCAGAACGCACAATTCCGCTCGCGGCGGCGTCCTTCATCACCCATGAGGGGTGATCCGACCTCATCGGTGACGTGAGAGCATCGACCTCAGGTTGACCAGAACACTGCAGCGAGCGCGCGCCGGTGGGCGTGGGAGGTGGAGCATGACTGAGTTGGACATGACTGATCAGGATGTGGCCCTGGGCCCGATCGACTATCTGGCGCTGGAATTTCCCGAAGCGAGAATGAGTGGAGAGGGCCTCGCCGCCATAATCGATCTGGTCGACCGAGGCCTCATCCGTATTCTCGACCTCCGAGCAGTCAAGCGGGAGGTCGACGGCACCTTTACCGAGATCGAAATAGCTGACTTCGACAGTGATGGCACGCTCGACCTTGCGATCTTCCAAGGAGTCTCGTCGGGCTTGCTCGACGATGACGACCTCAGCCAGGCCGCCTCGCTCATTGAGCCCGGCAAGGTTGTCGCCCTATTGGTATGGGAGAACAGTTGGGCGGCTCCGTTCGTCACGGCCATGAGAGGAGTTGGAGCAGAAGTCATTGCCAGTGGGCGCATACCGGCCGACGACGTGATCGCCATGCTTGACGCCCTCGAGGCTGAAGAGGCCGAAGCACGGACGACAAGCTAGTCAGACGCGGCGTTTAGAGGAGGACGACATGGGACTTATTGGTGGAATGGCGCGCACCGCAGTTGTCGCCGGTACGGCGACCGCGGTATCGAACCGGGTGTCGCGGCGCCAGTCGAATCGGTGGGCGGAGAAGGACCAGCAGCAGGCCGACGCGCAGGCGTACGAGCAGCAGCAGGCCTACCCGCAGCAGCAGTATGCACCGCCGCCGCAGCAGGCATACGCACCGCCGCCGCAGGCGGCAGCGCCTTCACAAGCCGATGTGATTAGCCAGCTTCAACAGCTCGGCGAGCTCAAAGCGGCCGGCGTACTGACCGAGCAGGAGTTCGCCGCGCAGAAAGCGAAGATTCTGGGAGGCTAACGCGAGGCGGCTCGCGCCCTGAGCTAGTCGAAGGGTCTTGACGACCTCGGACCGCAAAGCTCAGCCATCACGTAGGGTGCGGGACGTGAAACCCTTCCTGCTGCTCGGGATTCGCGCTGATGATATTGCTGCAGACGACGAGTACGCCGCAATGCTTCGATTCAGTGGTCTCGACGAGGCGCAGCTGCAACGATTTCGCCTGGAGCAGACCGAGCTCGGCACCGTTGATCTTGATCAGTGGTCCGGAATCATTCTCGGCGGAGGGCCATTTCAGGCTAGCGATCCAGAGGATGCCAAGTCTGCAACACAGCGCCGCGTCGAGGCCGAGCTATCGGCGCTGCTCGATGAGGTCGTCGAGCGAGATTTTCCTTTCCTCGGCGCGTGTTACGGGATCGGAACCCTGGGCCGACACCAGGGCGCAGTTGTCGATCACACCTTCCACGAGCCGATCAATGGTATCCAGATCAAGCTCACCGAAGCGGGTGAGCTTGACCCTCTATTCAGTCGCGCCGGATCTCAGTTCGGTGCCTACGTCGGACACAAGGAAGCCATCAGCAAGCTGTCGGCGCACGCGGTGATACTGGCCTACTCGGAGTCGTGCCCGGTGCAGGCATTTCGCGTTGGCACCCGCGTTTATGCCACCCAGTTCCATCCCGAACTCGATCTTGATGGCTTGGCGACGCGGATTGAGGTGTACAAGTACGCCGGCTACTTCGAGCCGGAGGAAGCAGACGCCGTGATGGCCGCCGCTCGCGCGAGTGGCGTGACAGAAGTGCCGAATATTCTCGAGGGTTTCGTCGAGCTCTTTGCGCGTAACGGCAATAGCTGGCCGTCCGCTACAGGTGCGTAAGGCCCGCACCGAAGATCACCACACCGATCATGAACATCATGGCCGATGTCAGCACCCGCCCGTTCGCGCTGATCCAGTCGCGCGCTGAAACGAGCTTCGGCTGCACCCTTTCCGGTGCCAGGAACGACGCGATGATCGGTATCACGACGGTCGATGTCGCGATCAAGGTGTAGATGAGGACGAGGGCAGCAGCTTCGGCGCTGTCTACGGAGGCCGCGTGAAGGCCGAGACCTGCCGCGATGCCGAGGAGTAGGCCTTTGGGCCGGAGATTCAAGACAACACCAACCGCAAACGAAACTGGGCCATTGAACGAGTCGACGGCAGTGAGCCAGCGCGGCATGCCTGCCGCCGAAGCCTGGGCCCGTCGGCGTATCTGAGTTAGGCCAAGCACGATCAACGCGCTGCCAATGAGAAGCTCCAGGGCCCCGGCTACCTTTTCCTGAGCCCTGCGGGGCACCTGGGGGAGAGCCTGAGCGCTGACCGCACTGACGCCCATCACGGCCATCACCCCAATCACCCACCCGATGAGGAACGGAAGTGCCGTCTTGCTTCGATTCGGCGACAGCAGGAGCAAGATCGTTACCGTGATCGGCACCGAGCTGACGGCGACGGCGACCGCGATCGGAAGCAGCCCGCCTAATGCTTGCCACATGTTGCCCGACCGTCTCCTACCGCCAACGTGATGACAACGCTATCGGACCACGCATCATGAGGAGGTGCGAAGCGTCAACAGTCCGTCCGGTTCAAGATCGATTCGCGAACCAAGGCGACGGCTCATCTTGTCAAGCGTCCTTCGGAGCCAACTAACATCATGCTCGGCAGCGCGATGCAGACGCAGCTGGCGAGCCTGCAGTGCTGCGATACGCAGCTCAATCAGCTCGCCGGAGTCTGGATCAAGCCGCGCTAGGTAGAGCAGGCGAAGATCACTGCGGTACTGCCGGTGTCCGGCAATGCCTTCGTAGTCATTCACAAGATCACCGCAGCCGTACAAGATCAGCTTGTGGTGGTAAACCTCGAGCGGCCGCGGATGATGTGAGGAATGACCATGGACAAGATCAACTCCGCCATCGATGAGGCGATGCGCAAAGCGGCGGAAATCATCCTCGATCTGATAGCCCCAGTTCGACCCCCAATGGAGTGAAACCACCACTACGTCGCCGGGCTGTCGTACCTTGCGGACCTGGCAGCACAGCTCCTCTGCAACAGCCTCAGTGAGGGTGGTCACGAGATGCACCCCGGGTCGGCCAGCAGCAGCCGCCCAATCGGATGGAATCCCACTTGAAAGGTGACCACAGGCGAGAACGATCACCCGGCCGCCGGTTTTGGGAATCGGAACGACGGCAGGTGTCAGAACCTCTGGGAGCGATCCTCCAGCTCCCGCATATTGAAAGCCGGACCCAAACAAGACATCTAGAGTTTCGAGCAGTCCGCTGCGGCCGAAGTCGAGTACATGATTGTTCGCCAGTACGCAGACATCGGGCTGAATCGCGGCAAGCACCCTGATATTCGCGGGATTCATCCGGTAATGAACGGCCTTGCCGGTGGCGTAGTCGTCGCTCGTGGTGATGCTTGTCTCCAGGTTGATGATCCGCGCGTCGCAGCTCGCATCCTTGATCAGATCTATGGTGTCTCCCCATGGCCAGGCCCAATCGACAGGTTGGGGGATCGGTCCGTTCGCTTGCACCGCCAGATCGACATAGGTACGAGCATCGTGGACCATGCGCTCGTGCAGCATCGGTTTTCCAGGGTGAGGCAGAATCTGGTCGACCCCGCGGCCGAGCATCACGTCGCCGCAGAGGAGCAGAACCACAGCGTCGTCCCACGCCAGCTTGCGCGTAACCTCGGACATCCCTCCACAGCCTAGAACGCGGGCCTGCGCGGCGAAGCGCCAAACCGATGATGGGAAACTGAGGCGATGGATACCGTTCTGGTGACAGGTGGAACGGGGCATCTGGGCAAAGATCTCGTGGCGCGGCTCAAGCATTCCCACCGCGTACGCGTGCTGGCTCGATCTCCGGAATCAGATCCTGATGTGGAGTGGATTCGTGGTGATCTCGCCACCGGCGACGGCATTGCCGACGCGGTTACCGGGAGTCAGACGATCATCCATGCGGCGACACTCTCACCGGCTGCGCGGCGCGGCTACATCGTTCCCAAGGATCTCTGGTCCAGCCCGACCTCGGTTGATCGTGACGGCACGGCGCGGCTGCTCGACGCGGCCGCTGAGGCGGGCGTTGGCCACATCCTCTACGTCTCGATCGTCGGCATTGACAAGCCGCGCGTCCCCTACTTGCGCCGCAAGCTGGAGGGCGAATCCCTGGTCGGACAGGGACGCGTTCCCTTCTCAATTGCGCGCGCGACTCAGTTCCATTGGTTGCTTGACCGCATGCTTGCCAAAATGGCCCGGCTGCCGCTAGTGCCGTTGCCGGACCTGCGGCTGGAGCCGGTGGACACTACTGACTTCGCCGACTACCTCGTTGCAGCCGTCACCTCGGGCCCTGGCGGGCGGCTTGCGGACTTCGGCGGGCCGGAGGTTCTCACGTTTGCACGGGCCTTCGATCAGTGGCAGGACATCCGAGAGCGGCACTCCCGTACCATGCGCATCCCTTTGCCGTCGGCCGCCAGCAATGCCGCGACGGCCATGTCAGTAAGCGGACCTGGCAGCAGAAGGGGGAGCGTGACGTGGGCCGACTGGCTGGCTAGGCACTCGCACTGATGTCCTCGCCCGCAACGGCTCTTCGGGTCGAGGCAATAGTGCGTACGCGGTTGGCTACCAGCAGCAGCCAACCTGAGACTGCTGTGACGAGTAGTCGCTGCATGAGTCCAACCCATGGTCCTTCCTGCTGGACGAACAGCAGGGCTAGCGCGGCCCCAGCCAGAATGGCAGACCACACGACCAGTGACCGCCATCGCACCAGCCGGGAGAAGGTCCAGGTCAGTACGAACATGCCGATGACAACACAGAGGAAGCAGACAACCGAGGTCAGGATGTGGATCCAGCCGATGACGGACTGTGAGTACACATCAGCCCTGCTGTCGATGCGATCGGTCGGGAAAATGGCGACAACTACAGCACCGCACCCATAGATGCCAATCAGCAAGGGACCGAGCATCGATCCGCGTGCGCCGCTGGTGAGCCGATAAATCGAATAGGCAAGACCGACAACGCCGAGACCAGAGATCACGAACGCCGCAGTTTGCACCCAGCCGTATCGACCCAGCGCCAACTCACTGATGTTGTCACCAACCAGGCGGTATTCCGAGGCCAGCGGCAAAAGCCATGCGCTGGCCAGGAATACCGCCTGACTGACCACGGCAAAGAGGGCGAGCTGACGCAGCCGTCTCATCGCTGGCGCTCCCAGCGCGGGTTGCGTGATACATGCATAGCTACAACCATTGCCAATGAGATTAGTTATGGCGAGCATAGCTACTCAGTGGGAAACCAGCGATATCCGTTCTCGCTACCGAGCTAGATCGGCAACCTAGGACGGCGACTCCGTGAAGATCACCTCCTCGGTGATCCGGGAAAGTTGATCAGCTCTGCGGCTGAACGATGTTCACCATCCACGGCACACCGAACTGATCCGTGCACATGCCGAAGAAATCGCCCCACATCTGCTTCTCGAGCGGCATAGTCACATCACCTCCGTCGGCCAGCTTGTCCCAGAAGCCGCGTAACTGCGGCTCGTCATCCCCGCTGAGGCTTACTGTGATCGACCCGCCTGGGGTGAAGTCCATACCGGGTGGGGTGTCCGAGGCCATCAAGGTAAAACCTTGATCAGTTTCAAGCTGTGCGTGCATGATGCCGTCTGCCCCAGGTGCACTCGAATCGCCGTACTCGCCGAAAGTATTGAGCCTGAGCTCGCCACCGAAGACGTCCCGATAGAACTCCATCGCCTGTCGGGCGTTGTCGCGGAAGCTGATATAAGGGTTGAGAACTGAAGGCACCGTGGCTCCTTCCAAAGCCTGTGATGGGTTGCTCGTCGCAGATTACTCACGCGCTCGGACAGCTTGTGGCCGGGCCCGGACGTCAGGAGTTGATCATCCTAGTGTCAAGGGCTGCGCCAGACCATGATCGATTTGGGCCAGCACATCAAGCAGATCGAGAAGCTCCTCGTCGCTGGGGCTGCCGTTGGACAGCGATTTCCGAACGGTGATCATTCGCTCGCGATGGCGGTCAAGCGCGGCCAGCCGGTGATCCGCCAGCGTGGCTCGGAATGATCAACCATCCCACAACCGTAGAACTTGACGTCGCGGCAGGTTCATGCGCCGAATTCGTTTCTTCGCACAAAGCCACGAATGCAGCTCAAAAGGGCCACTGGAGCCCCTATTCGTGGCCTTGTGCGGAGTAACGGGGGAGTTGGCCCGCTTGTCTCGTCGACGCCTGACCGCTCAGCAGCCTCGCAGGGCGCATCTCCGTACGTCGCTGTCTCTCGCGTCTTGTCCTCAGCAAACTCCCGCGACTAGTATTTTGCATCACCCTTGTACAAGGTTTGAGCGGGTTCAGTTGAGGGCCTGAGGCAGGTCGCGATATGTACACGATCAAGCGGGTCTCCGAGATGGTCGGTGTACCTGTTGCCACCCTGCGTGCGTGGCAACGGCGTTATGGAGTCGTCAATCCTGGGCGTTCGGATTCGGGTTATCGGTTGTACGGAGCCCGCGACATCGCCCTGTTACGGCGGATGCAGTCCTTGGTTGCGTCCGGCTGGTCACCTAAGGAAGCGGCTGCGGCCGTGTCCGGCAACGCCGATTTCAAGACTGACCCGAGAAACGTCCGGCGCATTCAGCCGCTGGTGAACACGGCTGAGCTACCGGCGAACACAGCAGGGGCTGATTTGGTCGCAGCCGCGATCGATCTCGACCCAATGGCCGCTAGCCGGCTACTGGACGAACACTTCGCCTCCAGCTCGTTCGAGCACGCCGTTGACAACTGGCTGCTGCCCGAACTGGAGCGTCTCGGTGCCGCTTGGGCTAACGGTGACGTGACTGTTGCGGGGGAGCACATCGTGGCAGCGGCGGTTCAACGACGCCTGAGCGCCGCGTTCGACGCAGCTGCGATGGAGAGCGAACGCTACCCGTTCCTGCTCACCGGGCTTCCCGCCGGTTGCCATCACGAGCTCGGAATCCTCGCCTACGCCACAGCAGCCCGGCGACGAGGGATGGCGGTTCTCCATCTGGGACCAGATCTGCCGCTGCGGGATTGGTTGGTAGCGGTGGAACGGCATCAGCCGGATGCCGTTGTTATGGCCGTACCAACAATCGCTGATATTCAGCCGGCAGCACAGATGATCAAAGGCCTCGTAGGGCACCCGGTCCTGATTGCCGTGGGAGGGCGCTACCAGCTCGAGACCCTGGAAGCGGCCGAGCTCTCGGGCGATCAGCTGGAACGTCCGGTCGTCGTGGTTCCAGCGCCGAGTCGGGCTGGCGCATCTCACGGCCACGACCGCGGCCGGCAAGCAGGGCTACACCGCATACGACATCCCCGTCGGGACAGCGCGTCGCGCTGGCCCACGAGGTCGACCCCGACCTGATCCGCCAGTTCCTCGCTTAGGCGCTTTCCCGCTTCCAACCCGAGGTAGTGCCTAGTTTTCGGGTACCCGGAAGGCCGAGGACTAGGCATTACCTCGGGTTGGAAGCGGGAAGGCTGGCGGGCGGAAAGACGGTGGCGGCGGCGCCATAGGCTGGGCGGTATGGCTCATGTCCTGTCCGCCGTCGCCTGGCCGTACGCCAACGGCCCGCGCCACATCGGCCACGTGGCCGGCTTCGGGGTCCCCTCCGACGTGTTCAGCCGGTACATGCGGATGGCCGGCCACGACGTGCTGATGGTCAGCGGCACCGACGAGCACGGGACGCCCATCCTCGTCGAGGCCGACAAGGAGGGCGTGAGCCCGCGCGAGCTCGCGGACCGCTACAACCGGGTGATCGCCGAGGACCTCACGGACCTCGGCCTCGCCGTACGACCTCTTCACCCGCACCACGACGCTCAACCACTACGCCGTCGCGCAGGAGCTGTTCACCGGCGACTGGCGCAACGGCTACATGGTCGAGCAGACGACGCGCGGCGCGATCAGCCCGTCGACCGGCCGCACCCTGCCGGACCGCTACATCGAGGGCACCTGCCCGATCTGCGGCTACGGCCAGGCCCGCGGCGACCAGTGCGACAACTGCGGCAACCAGCTCGACGCCGACCGACCTCATCGAGCCGCACTCGCGGATCAACGGCGAGGTGCCCGAGTTCGTCGAGACGCAGCACTTCTTCCTCGACCTGCCGGCCCTCGCCGGCGCGATCGGGGTGTGGCTCGACGAACGCGAGGCGTCGGGCACCTGGCGGCCCTCGGTCCTCAACTTCTCCAAGGGCCTGCTCGAGGAGGTCCGCCCGCGAGCGATGACCCGCGACCTCGACTGGGGGATCCCGGTCCCCATCGAGGGCTGGCGCGACCAGCCGACGAAGCGGTTCTACGTGTGGTTCGACGCGGTCGTCGGCTACCTCTCCGCCTCGATCGAGTGGGCCCGTCGCACCGGCGACCCCGACGCGCTGGCGCGAGTGGTGGAACGACCCGGAGGCGCGTCTCCTACTACTTCCAGGGCAAGGACAACATCACCTTCCACTCGCTCATCTGGCCCGCGGAGCTCCTCGCGTATGCGGGTCGGGGCGACAAGGGCGGTACGCCCGGGGAGTACGGCGTGCTGAACCTGCCGACCGAGGTCGTGGCGTCGCAGTTCCTCACCATGGGGGACGAGCAGTTCTCCAGCTCCCGGGGCCACGTCGTCTACGTGCGCGACGTGCTGCGCGACTACGGGCCGGACCCGCTCCGGTACTTCATCTGCGCCGCCGGCCCGGAGAGCCAGGACGCCGAGTTCACCTGGTCGGCGTTCGTCCAGCGCAACAACTCCGAGCTCGTCGCCGGTTGGGGCAACCTCGTCAACCGGACCGCGACGATGATCCACAAGCAGTTCGGCGAGATTCCCGCGGCCGGGCCGTTGGAGGCCGTCGACGAGGACCTGCTCTCCGCGGTGCGCGGCGGGTTCGAGACCGTCGGCGGGCTGCTCGAGCGGCAGCGGGTCCGCGCGGCGACGGCCGAGGCGATGCGGCTGGTCGGCGAGGCCAACGCGTACGTCAGCAAGACCGAGCCGTTCCGGCTCAAGGCCGCCGACGAGCGCGAGCGCCTCGGCACGATCCTCCACGTCCTCGCCCAGGTCGTCACCGACCTCAACACCCTGATGTCGCCGTTCCTCCCGCACAGCGCGAACGCGATCCACCGGGTCCTCGGCGGCAAGGGCGACCTCGTCCCCATGCCGCGGCTGGAGGTGGTCGACGACCTCGACGGCGGACCCGCATACCCGGTCATCACCGGCGACTACTCGGCGACGCCACGGTGGGCGACCCGCCCGGTCGTCGTCGGGACGACGATCGCGAAGCCCGCGCCGGTGTTCCGCAAGTTCGACCCGCCGGGCGCGCCGGGGACTCGCCCGCCCGGTGAAGTGCCGGCACCGGCTCCCCGAGCCGCCGGGACGAGCGGCCCCCCGCACCCGACCCCCTTCCGATCCCGGTCGTCGACAACCACGTCCACCTCGACATCGCCCGCGAGGGCGAGGACGCGCCGTCGCCGGGGAGGCCGTCGCGGCGGCGTCCGCCGTGGGGGTCGACCGCCTGGTCCAGGTCGGCTGCGACCCGGCCGGGGTCCGGTTCACGGGCGAGGTGGTGCAGGCGTATGCGGCGCTGCTCGGCGGTGTCGCGGTGCATCCCAACGAGGTGCCCCGGCTCGCGGCGGCCGGGACGCTCGACGACGCGCTGGCCGAGGTGGAGGCGCTCGCGACGCATCCGCGGATCCGGGTGGTGGGGGAGACCGGGCTCGACTATTTCCGCACCGGGCCAGACGGGATTCCGTTGCAGCAGAATGCCTTTCGGTGGCACATCGACCTCGCCAAGCGAACCGGCCGAGCCCTGCAGATCCACGACCGTGACGCTCACGCCGACGTCCTGCGGATCCTCGACGAGGAAGGTGCCCCGCCGCATACCGTCCTGCACTGCTTCTCCGGTGACGTGGGGATGGCGCGGGCGGCGGTCGAGCGCGGCTACGTCCTGTCGTTCGCGGGGACGGTGACCTTCAAGAGCGCGTCCGGGCTGCGTGACGCGCTGGCCGTGACGCCGCTGGAGAACCTCCTGGTCGAGACCGACGCGCCGTACCTCGCGCCCACCCCGCACCGCGGCGCGACCAACGCGTCGTACCTCGTGCCCCTCACGGTGCGGGCGATGGCGGGCGTCCTGACGGTGGACGTCCCGACGCTCTGTCGCGCCCTGTCGGCGAACTCCGAGCGGATCTACGGGTCCTGGTCGTGAGCCGACATGCCCTGCACATCAGATGTCGCGTCTGTCACATCCACCACGCTACCGTTACCAAAATTTGACCTTTGGGCGACGATTCAGGGACAGTGGACGGCGTTGGCCGGGGGCGAGACCCACGGCCGGCGTCCTGCGGGGGCCATCATGGCCCCTTTTCGCGTCCTGAGGCGCGAAGGCGACCGGCCGAGCTCCACCCGGGAAGTACCACTTTTGGAGCCCCCTTGATCTCTCGTCCACTCCGGTGGGCCGCCCAGGGTGCGGCGGTGGCCGTCGTGGCCGTCGGCGCCCTTCGATGGCCCAGTACGACAAGGCCGTTGCCCTGTCCCTGGACGGTGACACCTCGTCGGTGCACGTCTTCGGCAGCACCGTCGGCGACCTGCTCGCGAAGCAGGACCTCGCCATCGGCGAGCACGACCTCGTGCAGCCGTCCGCCGACGCCGCCCTCCACGACGGCGACACCGTCGTCGTCCGCTACGGCCGCAAGCTGACCGTCACCATGGACGGCAAGACCACGCGACTACTGGACGACCGCCACCTCGGTCGACGCGGCGCTCGCCGAGCTCGGCATCCGCGCCGACGCGGCCAAGCTGTCGGTGTCCCGGTCCGAGCCGCTCGGCCGCTCCGGCCTCGCGCTGACCATCACCACCCCCAAGAACGTCACCGTCAACGTCGACGGTGGCACCAAGACCGTCGCGAGCACCGGCCCGACCGTGGCCGACGCGCTCCAGCAGCTCGAGGTCACCCTCGGCGCCCAGGACCGCGTCAGCCCCGCCCCGGACACCGCGCTGACCGAGGGCCTGGCCGTCACCATCAACCGGGTCGAGAAGAAGACGGTCAACGAGACCCAGGCGGTCGCCTTCAAGGTGACCAACCAGGACGACGCGAACCTCGCCAAGGGCACCAAGAAGACCACGACCAAGGGCGTGGCCGGTGAGCAGAGCGTCACGTTCGACGAGGTCTGGGTCGACGGCAAGCTCGAGGCGCGTACCCAGACCGGCGCCCAGGTGACCAAGAATCCCGTCGACCAGATCGTCGCGGTCGGCACCAAGGTCGCCGCTCCCGCTCCGGCGACCACGACACCTGCGCCGTCTGCCGGCAACACCTCCGGCGCCGGCCTCAACCTCGCCAACGCCGCGATGTGGGACCGGATCGCCCAGTGCGAGTCCGGCGGCAACTGGCACATCAACACCGGCAACGGCTACTACGGCGGGCTGCAGTTCGCGCAGAGCACGTGGCTCGCGAACGGCGGTGCCGACTTCGCCGCGCGCGCCGACCTGGCCTCCCGGGAGCAGCAGATCACGGTCGCCAACCGGCTCTACGCCAAGTCGGGCCTGGGCCCCTGGGGATGCGCGCGACCGGGCGCCGCCTGAACCGGAAGCTCGGCGGGCCTCGCCGGGCCTGCTCGGCGCCGCGCGGATCCGTGAGCTCGCCGCCCGGCTCGGCCTTCGCCCCACGAAGCAGTGGGGCCAGAACTTCGTCGTCGACGCCAACACGGTCCGCCGCATCGTCCGGCTGGCCGGCGTCGGGCCCGACGACGTCGTCGTCGAGGTCGGTCCGGGGCTCGGCTCGCTGACCCTCGCCCTGCTACCCGAGGTCGCCCACGTCACTGCGGTCGAGGTCGACCCGACCCTGGCCGCCGCGCTTCCGGACACCGTCGCGGAGCTGCAGCCGACGCATACCGACCGGCTCACGGTCGTCCAGGCCGACGCGCTGCAGCTGACCGCCCTCCCCGACCCGCAGCCGACCGCCCTCGTGGCGAACCTGCCCTACAACGTCTCCGTCCCGGTGCGTGCTGACGTTCCTCCAGCACCTGCCGACGCTCGCAGCGGGTCCTCGTCATGGTCCAGCTCGAGGTGGCCGAGCGGCTCGCCGCCCGGCCGGGCTCGCGCACCTTCGGGGTGCCCAGCCTCAAGGCCGCCTGGTATGCGGACGTGCGGCTCGCGGGGACGGTGCCGAGGAGCGTGTTCTGGCCGGTTCCGAACGTCGACTCCGGCCTCGTCGAGATGGTCCGCCGACCGCCTCCCGTGACGACCGCGACCCGCGAGGAGGTGTTCCGGTGCGTCGACGCGGCGTTCGCCCAGCGCCGCAAGACGCTGCGGGCCGCCCTGGCCGGCTGGGCCGGTGGAGCACCGGCCGCCGAGGCCGTGCCTGCGGGCCGCCGGGGTCGACCCGAGTGCCCGGGGCGAGCAGCTCGACATCGCGCAGTTCGCGGCGATCGCCGCGGCCAAGGAGCACGACGGTCGGCTGAACCCGCTGCCATAGGGTGAGCGCGTGACCTCGGCTGCGACCACGCGACGGTCGGTGACCGTCCGGGCGCCGGCCAAGGTCAACCTCGAGCTCCGGGTGGGTCCACGACGCCTCGACGGGTACCACGAGGCTGGCCACCGTCTACATGGCCGTCGGCCTCCACGACGAGGTCACCGTCGTGCCGTCCGACGAGTGGTCGGTCTCCGTGCACGGTCCCTACGCCGACCGCGTCCCCACCGACGCGAGCAACCTGGCCCTGCGCGCGGCCCGGACCCTGGCCGAGCAGGTCGGCGTCGACGACCCCGTCGCGGTGGTCATCCACAAGGAGATACCCGTCGCCGGCGGGATGGCCGGCGGCTCGGCCGACGCGGCGGGCGCCCTGCTCGCCTGCGACCACCTGTGGGGGCTCGGGCTGCCCCGCGACGACCTGCTCGAGACGGCCGCCGAGCTCGGCAGCGACATCCCCTTCGTCCTCACCGGCGGCATCGCCGTGGGCTCCGGGCGGGGCGAGCGGCTGGCCCCGGTGCTCGCGCGCGGCAGCTACCACTGGGTGCTGGCGGTCAGCGACAAGGGCCTGTCCACCCCCTCGGTGTACGCGGAGTGCGACCGGCTGCGCGGCAGCTCCCGAGTTCCGCACCCCGAGCCGTCGACGGACGATGATGACGGCGCTGCGGTCCGGCGACGTCGACGCGCTGGGCGCGGCGCTGACCAACGACCTCAGCGACGCCGCGATCTCGTTGCTGCCCGACCTCGGCGAGGTCCTCGTCGCCGGCCTCGAGTACGGCGCGGTCGGCGGCGTCGTGTCCGGGTCCGGGCCGACCGTCGCCTTCCTCACCGACTCGCCGGAGGCGGCCCTCGACCTCTGCGTCTCGCTCGCCGCGTCGGGAGTCGCCGGCGAGGTCCGTCGCGCCAAGGGCCCGGTCCACGGAGCGCAGGTCGTGCCCGGGCCGACCGCGCGCGCCTGACCGTCGCCGCGCGCACCCGAACCCGGATGGCCAACCTCGTCGCCCTCGAGACCGCGACCGTCGTCTACGGCACGACCGCGGTCCTCGACGCCGTCTCGACCGGTGTCGGCGACCGGCCAGCGGATCGGGGTCGTCGGCCGCAACGGCGGCGGCAAGTCGACGCTGCTGCGGGTCCTGGCCGGCGAGCAGCCGGTCGACTCCGGGCGGGCCACCCGCGCCGGCGGGACGACGGTGGGCCTGCTCAGCCAGGTCGACACGCTCGACCCGGCGTGGACCGTGCGCGAGGCGGTGGTCGGGACGCTGCCCGAGCACGTCTGGGCCGGCGACGCGCGGGTCCGCGACGTGCTGACGGGCCTGCTCGGCGGGGTCGGCGCCCCGTCGGTGGGCGGCCTCGACGCCGTCGTCGGTCCGCTCTCCGGTGGCGAGCGTCGCCGGCTGGCGCTGGCGCGGCTCCTCGTCGCCGACCCCGACCTCCTGCTGCTCGACGAGCCCACCAACCACCTCGACGTCGAGGGCGTCGCGTGGCTCGCCGACCACCTGGTGACCCGGCGCACCCGCGCGGACGCGGCTCTCGTCGTCGTGACCCACGACCGGTGGTTCCTCGACGCGGTCGCGACGCTGACCTGGGAGGTCGGCGACGGCGGGGTCCAGGCGTACGAGGGCGGGTATGCGGCGTACGTCCTGGCCCGGGCGGAGCGGGACCGGCTCGCCGCCGTGCTGGAGGAGCGCCGCACGAACCTGCTGCGCAAGGAGCTGGCCTGGCTGCGCCGGGGTCCGCCGGCCCGGACCAGCAAGCCGCGGTTCCGCATCGACGCCGCCAACGCGCTCATCGAGGACGAGCCGCCGCCGCGCGACGACGTGGCGCTGGTCCGGTTCGCGACGCGCGCGGCTCGGCAAGGACGTCGTCGACCTCGTCGACGCGACCGTCGACCTCGGTGACCGGCGCATCCTCGACGACGTCACGTGGCGGCTCGCGCCCGGGTGAGCGGGTCGGCGTCGTCGGGGTCAACGGCGCCGGCAAGTCGACGCTGCTGAGGGCGGTCAGCGGGGACCAGCCGCTCACCTCCGGCCGGCGCCGGGCCGGAAAGACGGTGGTCATCGCCTTCCTCACCCAGGAGGTGCGCGAGCTCGAGCGGTATGTCGTCGTACCGGGTCATCGAGGCGGTCGAGGACGTCCGCTCGGTGACGACCCTCGGCGGCAAGGAGGTCACCGCCGCTCAGCTGGCGACCCGGCTCGGGTTCACCGGCGCCCGGCAGCGGACCCGGGTCGGGGACCTGTCCGGCGGGGAGCGGCGGCGCCTGCAGCTGCTGCGCCTGCTGATGACCGAGCCGAACGTGCTCATCCTCGACGAGCCGACCAACGACCTCGACATCGACACGTTGACCTCCCTCGAGGACGTCCTCGACGGCTGGGCCGGCACCCTCGTCGTCGTCTCCCACGACCGGTACCTCCTCGAGCGCGTCGCCGACCACCAGGTCGCGCTGCTCGGCGACGGCCGCCTGCGCGACCTGCCCGGCGGCGTCGACGAGTACCTCCGCCTCCGCGCCGCCGCCACTCGCCGCCGCCGCCGCCTCTTCCCCGGTTCGTGCTCTGGACCGCACGGAAATCCGGCTCGATCCACCACGAACCGATGAGCCGCCGCCGCGGCGAGCTGCCGCCGAGATCCGGGCCGCCCGCAAGGAGATGACCCGGATCGAGCGGCGCCTCGACCGGCTCGCCGAGGAGGAGTCCCGGCTGCACGACGAGATGGCCCGCGGTGCCGCGGACCATCAGGTCGTGCTCCGCCTCGACGCCGACCTGCGCGCGCTGCAGCGCGAGCGCGACGACCTCGAGGCGGACTGGCTCAGCGCTGCCGAGACGGCGGGCTGACCGCCACCAGGCCCTCTGCTGGACCCGCCGTCCAGCCGGGGCACCGTGACCCGGGTCCGGGCCAGCTCCTCGAGCAGGTCGGCGCCCTCGGTACCGGCGTCGTGCTGGGCCATCTCCGCCCGGACCCGATTCGCCGCCTCGCGGTAGCGCGGCTCGTCGAGAACGGTCCGGACGCCGCGCGCGACCGCCGCCGGGCTGGGCCGGGTCGTCCCGAGACGGACCCCGACCCCCGTCCACTCGATCCGGCGGGCGATCTCGTGCTTCTCCTCGGTCATCCCCGCCTGGACCAGCGGCACGCCGTGGGCCAGCGCCAGCGTCACCCCGCTGTACCCGCCGTTGGTGACGAAGGTCGAGACGTGGGGAAGGACCATGTCGTACGGGACGAAGCGGGTCATGATCACGTTGTCCGGCAGATGGCCGCGGAGCGCGCCGTAGACGTCACCCGGCTCCGCCTGTCCGGTCGCGACGACCACGGTGACGTCCTGGTCGGCGAGCCCGCGGATGGCCGGCACCAGCAGCTCGGTGACGTCGGGACGCAGCGAGCCCTGGCTGACCAGCACCACCGGTCGCGACGCATCGGTGACCTGGTTCCACCAGGCCGGCGGCTCCCAGCTCGTCGGTGGGTCCGGACGCAGCGCGCCGACCCAGTGCACCTGCTCCGGCACGTGCCGGTGCGGGTACTCGAACGCCGGCGTGCAGCCCTGCAGGTGCAGGTAGGGCGAGATCATCGCGTCCATGACGTGATGGATGGCCGGCGGCAGACCGAGGTCGGCCCGGATCTCGGCGTAGCGCCGGTCGGCCGGACCGAAGACCATCCGACGACCGATCGCGCCGACGACGGCGTTGCGCGCGACCCCCAGCGGACCGCGCATCGGCCGGAGGCCCGGTCCGAACGGCGGCGTCTCGGGGCCGGACGGCGGGAGCGGACCGTCGCCGAACGTCGCCCACACCGGGCCGCCGAGCTCGTCGAGGAGACCGGGCGCGAAGGTCAGCCCGTCGGTGAGCACCGCGTCGACCGGCCGGCGGGCGATGATCTCCTGCAGGTCGGCGACCCGCTCCGGCGCGCCGCCCACGAAGATCTCGGCGAACACCCTCCGCAGCGTGGAGATGGTGGACGTCGTTCGCAGCCAGGGAAACTCGTCCTCGAGGACGACTCCGCCGAAGTCGTGGGCCCGCTGGTAGGGGAAGACCGTCGCCCCGGCTGCGGCGAGCTGGTCCTGGTAGGCGGACGAGGCGTACCAGAGCACCTCGTGCCCCCGGTCCATGAGGCGCCGGGCGATGGGGAGTGGGTTGGTCGTATGCGCCAGCACCGGGATGCTGGCGACGAGGAACGTGCTCATGCCGTAAGGCCTTTCGTGTGTCGAGTCCGCGCGAGGGTGAGGAGTGGGTAGAATCAGAGTAAATACATTTGAACAGGAGTCAAGTGAATTCACGTCGAACCTACATCAGCTCCATCCGCGCGGAGCAGAGCGCGCATACGCGAGCCGTAGTGCTCGCGGCGGCGCGGGCGCTCTTCCTCGAGGAGGGTGGGTATGCGCGGACGTCGATGAGCGCGATCGCCGCAGCGCCGCGGGCGTCTCGGTGCAGACGATCTACAACACGTTCGGCAGCAAGGCGGCGCTCCTCAAGGCGGTGTACGACACGACCCTGGCCGGGGACGACGAGCCGATGCCCGATGGGCCAGCGCCCCGAGTTCCTCGCCATGGAGCGCGAGCAGGACCCGTCGGCCCTGCTCGCACCACTACGCGCGCATCGGCGCGCATGCTCATGAAGCGGCTCGGCCCCTTCTACGCCCGCATCCGCGAGGGTGCCGGCGCCGGCGACCCGGACCTGACCGCCCTGCTGGAGACCACGGCGAAGGAGCGACTCGTCGGTGCGACGGAGGTCGTGGAGTCCCTGCGCAAGCTCGGCCCGCTGCGACCCGGTCTGACCGCCGCGCGCGCCCGCGACATCGTCTGGACCCACACGAGCTACGAGATGTGGGACCTCCTCGTCAGCCAACGCGGCTGGTCCGCTCGGGCGTACGCGGACTACCTCGGCTCCTCGATGAGCCGCGCCCTGCTTCCGAACGAGGCGCCCTGAGTCAGCACGCCTGGACCGGTCAGGCGTCGAAGGGCTCCAGCAGCTCGCGCAGCAGGGCCGCCAGCGTGGATCGGTCGCGCTCGGAGAGCCGGGACAGCAGCTCGCGCTCGCGGGAGAGCAGGTCCGCGAGCGCGGCGTCCACCGTCTCCCGGCCCGCGTCGGTGAGGGCGACGATGACGCCCCGGCGGTCGTTGGGGTCGGGGCTGCGTTCGACGAACCCCCGGGCGGTCAGCCGGTCGACGCGGTTGGTCATCGTTCCGGAGGTGACGAGCGTCTGGCTGACCAGCTGTCCGGGGGAGAGCTGGTACGGCGCGCCCGACCGCCGCAGCGCGGAGAGGACGTCGAACTCCCAGAGCTCCAGCCCGCGCTCCGCGAACGCCGCGCCCCGGGCCAGGTCGAGGTGACGCGCCAGGCGAGAGACCCGCGACAGGACCTGGAGCGGCGCGACGTCGAGGTCCGGGCGTTCGCGCTCCCAGGCGACGACGATCCGGTCGACCTCGTCGCCGGAGGGCGCCGGGAGAGCGGTCACCTTGCGAAGTCTACGGGTCGTCAAGTATCTTGATATCAAGATACTACGGTGACGGCAGAGGAGACGACGGTGGCCTGGGACCCGCAGCAGTACGCCCTGTTCGGCTCCTTCCGGGGCCGGCCCTTCGCCGACCTCCTCGCCCGCGTGGTGGCGGCCGACCCCGCGGTCGTCGTGGACCTGGGCTGCGGCGACGGCCCGCTGACGCTCAGCCTCACCGACCGGTGGCCCGGCGCCCGGGTCGTCGGCGTCGACTCGTCGCCGCAGATGCTCGAGGCCGCCCGCGGCAACGACGAGCAGGGCCGCGTCGAGTGGGTCGAGTCGACCGCGGAGGCGTGGGACCCCGCCTCGGTCGGCGCCCCCATCGACGTCCTCGTCAGCAACGCGGCCCTCCAGTGGGTCCCGGGCATCTCGACCTCCTCCCGCGGTGGGTCGAGGCCCTGGCGCCCGGGCGGCTGGTTCGCCATGCAGGTGCCGAACAACTTCGACGCGCCGTCCCACGCGCTGATGCGGGAGGTGGCCGCCCGCCAGCCGCGAGCGGCGGAGCTGGCGCCGGCGCTCGACCGGCTGACCCACATCGCCACGCCCCACGCCTACCTGCGCGCCTTCGCCGAGCAGGGTCTCGAGCCGGACGTCTGGGAGACGACCTACGAGCACGTCCTCGACCCCGAGGGCGCCCAGCGGTCGCCGGTGCTGGAGTGGGTGCGCGGCACGGGGCTGCGTCCGGTCCTCGACGTGCTGACCGGCGAGGAGGAGCGGCAGGCGTTCCTCGACGCGTACACCGCCGCGCTCGACGCCGCATACCCGCGCGAGCCGCACGGCGTCGTCCTCGGCTTCAGCCGGATCTTCGCGGTGGGTCGCAAGCCGCGGTGAGCGGTCAGCGGCGGACGCTGAGCCGCGGCTTCGGTTCGAGACCGCTCAGGCCGTTCCACGCGAGGTTGACCAGGTGGGCCGCGACGTCGGCCTTCTTGAACTTGCGGGAGTCCAGCCACCACTGACCGGTGAGGGCGACCATGCCGACGAGCATCTGCGCGTACAGCGGCGCGGTCTTGGGGTCGAGCTTGCGCGACTTGAACTCGGCGCCGAGCAGGTGCTCCACCTGCGTCGCCACGTCGCTGATGAGGCTCGCGAACGACCCCGTCGACTGACCGGCGGGAGAGTCGCGGACGAGGATCCGGAACCCGTCGGTCGACCCCTCGATGTAGTCGAGCAGCGCGAGGGCCGCCGCCTCGAGCAGGCCCCGGGAGGTCGTCTCGGCGCGCAGCGCGACGTTGATCCCGTCGAGCAGGGTGCGGATCTCCCGGTCGACCACGACCGCGTACAGCCCCTCCTTGCCGCCGAAGTGCTCGTAGACGACCGGCTTCGAGACGCCGGCCTTCGCCGCGATCTCCTCGACGCTCGTGCCCTCGAAACCCTTGTCCGCGAACAGCTTCCGGCCGACCTCGAGCAGCTGCTCCCGGCGCTGCGGGCCGGTCATCCGCATCCGGCCGCCGTCGGGGTCGCGTGGGCTCATCCCCGCATTGTGCCGCCACGGTTACCGTGGACGTGTGGGGCAGGGGGCGAGGGGACGGTATGCGAGTGCGCTCGCGGGTGCGCTGACCGTCGCCCTCCTCACGGCGGCGTGCGGCGCGGAGTCCGCCGCATACGTCGGCCAGCCGACCGTCCCGGTCGCCGACGGGCCGCGCGGGGTCACCGCCCCGGCGGTCGCGGATCCCGGCCTGCCGCAACCGGTCTTCACGGGTTCGACGGCGGCGGCGGCGCCCGCGGAGCCGCTGACCATCGACCGCCGGGCGTCCTCCGCCACGTCGGCCCCGCCGCCACCGTCGCCCCGACCGCGACGGCGGCGCCACCCGCCGCTCCGGCCTCGTCAGGGTCCTGCGGATGGTGCAGGCGCCGATCCCCTACTCCGCCAGCCGCCAGCAGGAGATGGCGGCGTACTCGCTGCGTCACTACGGCACCGCGAGCTGGCAGCTGACGCCGACGATGATCGTGCTCCACTACACCGCCGGCGGGACCTGGGCCGGCGCGCGTGCGGCCTTCGCCGCCGACACCGTCAACATGGGCGAGCTGCCGGGTACGTGCGCGCACTACGTCGTCGACAAGGACGGCACGGTCTACCAGCTGGTCCCGACGTCGGTGCGGTGCCGCCACACCATCGGCCTCAACGACCAGGCGATCGGCATCGAGATGGTCCAGGAGGGCGGCTCCTCCGCCACGTGGGCGGACCAGCAGATCCTCGACCGGCCCGCCCAGGTCGGTGCGGCGCTCGCGCTGGTCCGCAGCCTCCAGGCCGCAGTTCGGGATCCCGACGACGTCCGTCATCGGGCACGCCATGGCCAACGCGGCGCCCCAGTTCCACGACCGGCTGGGCTGGCGCAACGACCACGCCGACTGGCAGGCCGACCGACGTCGCGCGGTTCCGCGCGCGGCTCTGAGGGCTTCCGGCAAAGGGCCCTGTCGGGACTGCCGGCGGCGTTACGCTCGCCCACGGGGCGACCGCGGCGGTACCGGGAAGCGAGCGGGCGATGGGGATGTGGGGAGTCGAGCGTCGGAGTCCGTCGACGGTCGGGACGACGCGGGTGGCTCGCGCGCTCGGTGATCCTGGTCCTGCTGGCGCTGGTCGCAGGCAACGCGGGACTGTCGACCGTACACGCCGCTCCGGCGACGCCGACCTATGTCCAGGGCCGGGCGAACGAAGCGGCCCGAGCCACCACGACCAACGCGGTGGCGTTCTCCAGCGCCAACACCGCCGGGAACCTCCTCGTGGTGTACGCGATCTGGGACAACACCTCCGCCGCGACGATCTCGGACACCCGCGGAAACAGCTACGCCAGTGTTGCTCCCGCATCGCGATGGAAGGGCAGTGCCTGGAGCTCCCAGGTCTTCTACGCGAAGAACGTCGCCGGAGGCGCGAACACGGTCACGCTCTCGCTCGCCGCGGCGGTCACCTCGTGGAGCATCGCTTACGTCCATGAGTACTCGGGCATCGACAAGGTCAGCCCGATCGACGTGAGTGTCGTCGGCACCGGCACGTCCTCCGCCATGAGCAGCGGTTCGGCGACGACGACCAACGCGACCGATCTCGTCTTCGGCGCGGGCGCGTCGGACAAGACCATCAACGCCGGCGGGACGGGGTTCACCAGCCGACTCACCACCTACGGCAACCGCACCCAGGACAAGCGCGTGACCGCGACCGGCGCGAACTCCGCGACGGGCAACCAGAACGGCGCAGCCTGGGTCATGCACATGGTCGCGTTCAAGGCCGATCCTGGTGCGCCCGCCGACACCACTCCGCCGACCGCTCCGACCGCCCTGACCGCCACCCCGGCGTCGACGACCCAGATCAACCTCGCGTGGAACCCGTCGTCGGACAACGTCTCCGTCGCGGGGTACAAGGTCTTCCGCAACGGCACCCAGGTGGGAACGCCGGGCACCACCCTGTTCCAGGACACGGGGCTCACGCCGCAGCACGTCCTACAGCTACACCGTGGCCGCCGTGGACGGCGCCGGCAACATGTCCGCGCAGTCGGCGCCGGTCTCCGCAACGACGAAGTCGCCGCCCACGGACGTCACGCCGCCGACCGTCACCCTCACCGCACCAGCCGCAGGGGCGACGCTCGTCGGCGACGTCGACGCTGACGGCCACCGCCTCCGACGACGTCGGGGTGCTCGGGGTCCAGTTCCTCGTCGACGGGGCGAACGTGGGTTCCGAGGACACGTCGGCGCCCTACTCGTACGCGTGGGACACAACGGCGGTCGGCAACGGCACCCATACCGTCGCGGCGCGGGCGCGGGACGGCGCCAGCCACCTGACCACGTCGACGCCGGTGACGGTCACCGTCAACAACCCGCCGCGCCCGCCTGGGCTGTTGGCGGGGTATGCGTTCGACGAGGGTGCGGGCGGTGACGTCGCCGATGCCTCCGGTCACGGGCTCACCGGCACGCTGGCCAACGGCGCCGGCTGGGCCGCCGGCCGGTTCGGGTCGGCGGTCAACCTCGACGGCGCGAACGACAACGTCGGCCTCGGCAGCCCGGCGAGCCTGCAGCTGACCGGGAGCATGACGATGGGGGCGTGGATCTACGCCACCGGTAACCCAGGTGACGACGGGGCGATCATCTCCAGGCGCGGGTCGACGGGTTTCCAGCTCGACACGACCGTCGACGTCGGCCCGCGCGTCGTCGGCTTCAAGCTGACCAGCGGCTCGGGCGGCGACATGTTCCGCTACGGGGCCACCGCGCTTCAGCTGAACACCTGGTACTACGTCGCCGGCGTCTACAACGCCGCGGCCGGGACGATGGACGTCTACGTCAACGGACTGCTCGACAACGGGCCGCTCGTCGGCTCGGTCACCGGCAGCCAGCAGAACCCGGCGACCGCGTCCTCATCGGGCAGCGAGGCTAACGGGGGCTTCAACTTCCCCGGCCGGATCGACGACGCCCGGATCTACGGCCGCGCGCTCACGGCCGGCGAGATCGCAGCGACATGACCACGCCCTTGGGCACGGCGACGTCCGGCGACCCCACCCCGCCGACCGTGACGATCGACTCACCGGCCGCGGGCGCCACGGTCAGCGACATCGTCACCGTGACCGCTGATGCGGCCGACAACGTCGGCGTCGTCGGCGTCCAGTTCTCCGTCGACGGTGTCGCCACGGGGGTCGAGGACACGACCGACCCGTACGCGCTCGCGTGGGACACCCGGACGTCGCCCAACGGCTCACACACGCTGACCGCCAGAGCCCGCGACGCCGCAGGGAACTCGAGGACTTCGGCGGGTGTGACGGTGAACGTCTCGAACACCAACACTTCCAGAACGAGGTCCTCGCCACCGGGCTGAACCTCCCGACGGCCATGAAGTTCCTGCCCGACGGCCGGTTGCTCGTCGTCGGAGCTCGCGGGCAGGATCCGCGTCATTCCGCGCCCGTACACGACGCCGACCGCGACGCCGTTCCTGCAGATCTCCAACATCGGGTCCGCAGGCGTCCAGCAGGGGATCTACGACTTCGCGTTCGACCCGGCCTTCGCGACCAACCGCTACTTCTACGTCTTCTACACGGCCGGCACTCCCAATCGGGACCGGCTGTCAGCCGATTCACCGCGAACGCGACGCTCAACGGCACCGTCGCCGGCAGCGAGCTGGTCCTGTACCAGGACCCCCTGGACGCGAACGCGGAACACCACGGCGGCGCCATCGTCTTCGGCAACGACGGCAAGCTCTACTTCACCACCGGCGAGCACTTCGACGCCGCCGAGGCCCAGGACCTCAGCAACCCGCGCGGCAAGATCCACCGGATCAACCCGGACGGAACGGTGCCGACCGACGACCCGTTCTTCGACGGAGCGGGCCGGAACTGGGACTCGATCTGGGCGTACGGCCTGCGCAACCCCTACCGCGCCTTCTACGACGCCCCGACCGGCCGGCTGTACATCGGCGACGTGGGCGGCAACGACTACGCGACCGCCAAGGAAGAGGTCGAACATCGGCGCGCGCGGGCGCCAACTACGGCTGGCCCGACCACGAGGGCCCGTGCTCGTCGCCGTGCACGTCGCCCCTGTACTCGTGGGCCCACAACGGCCGCGACTCGGCGGTGACCGGCGGCTTCGTCTACCACGGCACCGCGTTCCCCGCGGGCTACGACGGCAGCTACTTCTTCGCCGACTACACCCAGAACTGGATCAAGCGCCTCACGCGTCGACGCCGACGGGAACCTCACGGGCGTCTTCAACTTCGAGCCCGCCGACGGTTCGGTCGACGGCCCGTACGGCGACATCGTCTACCTGACGGAGGGCCCGGACGGGGCTCTCTACTACCTCGACCTCGGCTACTCCGACATCAGCGGCAGCTACGGCGTGAGCAAGGTGCGCCGGATCAGGTTCGTCAGCGGCAACCAGGCTCCCGTCGTGGCTGCGTCGGCCGACGCGACCGTCGGGCCGGCGCCGCTTACCGTGGCCTTCTCGAGCGCCGGCTCCAGCGACCCCGAGGGTCACGCGCTGACCTACGCGTGGGACTTCGGGGACAACGTGACCTCGACCGACGCCAACCCCACGCCACGTCTACACCCAGCCGGGACGTACCAGGCCCGGCTCACCGTGTCGGACGGAGCCAATAGCGCACACATCCGTCGCCGATCGCGCATCAGCGGTCGGTCGGCCGCCGATCCGACCATCACGTCACCTACCGACGGCGCGCATTTCGTCGCCAGCGACGTGATCAGCTTCGGCGGCACCGGAACCGACCCGGAGGACGGGACGCTGCCGGCGAGCGCCTTCACCTGGAACATCGACTTCCTCCACGAGGGCCACGTCCATCCGGGCACGCCGGTCACCGGCGTGAAGAGCGGCACGTTCACGATCCCGACGAGCGGCCACGACTTCAGCGGCAACACCCGGTACCGGATCACGCTCACGGTCAAGGACTCCACCGGGCTGACCTCGTCGACCAGCGTCATCGTCTACCCGACCAAGGTCAACCTCACGTTCCAGACCTCACCGCCGGGTCTGACGCTGTACCTCGACGGGATCGCCAAGACCACGCCGTTCGTCTACGACACCTTGGTCGGCTTCCAGCACACCGTGGAGGCCCGGAACCAGGCCGCCGTCAACGGGGTCGACTACGCCTTCTCGTCGTGGTCCGACGGGGGCGCGCAGACGCATATCGTCACCGTCCCCGCGGCCGGTGCGTCGCTACACCGTCACCTTTGCCGCGGCGCCCGCACCCTTGGCCTTCGTCCAGGTCGCCGCCGCCACTCCACAGACGCCGCAGTCGGTGGTGACGAGGTCATACCTGCAGAACCAGGCCGGCGGCGACCTCAACGTCGTCGTGGTGGGGTGGAACGACACGACGTCCACGATTACCGGCGTGACCGACAGCGCGGGAAACACTTACGCGCTGGCCGTTCCCGTGGCACGCGGCTCGGGCATCAGCCAAGCGATGTACTACGCCAAGAACATCGCCGGCGGCGCGAACACTGTCACGGTGACCTTCAACCAGCCCGCCGCCTACGTCGACCTGAGGGTGGCCGAATACAGCGGGGTCGACCGGGTGTCGCCGTTGGACGGTTCGGCGAGCATGGCCGGTAACACCGCCACGGCGTCGAGCGGCAATCTGGCGACGACGGCGAGGGGCCTCGTGATCGGGGCCGGAACCACCACCGGCGGCTTCAGTTCAGCCGGAGCCGGCTTCACCTCACGCATCATCACGAACCCCGATCTCGACATCCTCGAAGATCAGGTCACCACGGTCGCCGGGACCTACTCGGCGACGGCACCGCAGGGCGGGAACTACGTCATGCAGGCGGTCGGGTTCAAGGCGGCGGCTCCCTAGTTCGGGGCGGGTCCGGCATCGGGAAGTCGCGCCGACACGGTTCGCGCGTCCGAATGCCTTTGCCGTTCGGCTATTTCCGCCGTAGCGGGGAACGCGCGCCGGTAGATTGGCGTGCATCGGGCGTCCTGGGGGAGGTGCACGTGGCTCGAATCATGACCATCTACGGCACCCGACCGGAGGCCATCAAGATGGCGCCGCTCCTGGACGCCATGGCACACCGTCCGGGGCTGGAACCGGTCGTCGCCGTGACCGGCCAGCACCGGGAGATGCTCGACCAGGTCAACCGCCTCTTCGGCATCGTTCCTCAGCACGACCTCGACCTGATGAGCCCCGGCGCGGGGTTGGCCGAGATCGCCGCCCGAGCACTCACCAGGGTCAGTGACCTGCTGGCCGTCGACCGGCCGGACGTCGTCGTGGTCCAGGGAGACACCTCCAGCGCCTTCGCCGCCGGGCTGGCGGCCTTCTACCACCAGATCCCGCTCGTCCACCTCGAGGCCGGACTGCGGACCAGGAACATCTACTCGCCCTTCCCCGAGGAGGCGAACCGGCGGCTCACTTCGCCGCTCTCGGCGTTGCATCTGGCTCCGACCGCGACCTCCCGGGCTAACCTGGAAGCGGAGGGCGTGGACGCCGTCGTCGATCACGGTGACCGGCAACACCGTCATCGATGCGCTGATGCGGACGGTCGACGTGCCCGTGCGCTTCGTCGACCCGGGCGTGGCCGCGGCGGTAGCCTCCGGCCGCCCGATCCTGCTGGTCACCACGCACCGGCGCGAGTCCTGGGGCGACCGGATGGCGGAGGCGATGCTCGCGCTGCGCGATGTCGCCATCAAGCACCCCGAGCTGTGCGTCCTGCTTCCCATGCACCGGAACCCTGTGGTTCGCGATGTGGTCGAGGCGAACCTGCTCGACCAGCCCAACGTCCTGCTCACCGAACCGCTCAGCTACCACGAGTTCGCCCACGTGCTGCGGGCCTGCCGTCTCGTCGTCACGGACTCCGGTGGCGTACAGGAGGAGGCGCCCAGTCTGGGCAAGCCGGTCCTGGTGATGCGGGACACGACCGAACGTCCGGAGGCCGTCCTCGCCGGCACGGTCAAGCTCGTGGGGACCGACCGCGACCTGGTCCGCGACGAGGCGCTGCGCCTGCTCGAGGACGAAGCCGCATACCTCTCGATGGCGAACGCCGTCAACCCCTACGGGGACGGCTGCGCCGGACCGCGGGCGGCCGCCGCCATCGCGCACCTGGTGGGTGTGGGCGAGCGGCTGCCCGAGTTCGTCGGCCCCGAGTGACCACCGTTCGTTCCACTAGCCTGTTCGGGCGATCCCCGGTTGGTCTGCTGGCAGGGCCCGCCTGACTTTGAATCAGGACTAGCGACGATGGTTCGATTCCATCCCGGGGAGCCGAGCCGCGGCCGCACTGCGGCTGCGCGTCACACCGCCGACGCAGCGGGCACGGACAGGCGCTCCTCGAGCCACGTCTCCCCCGGAAGTGGCGGTACTGCTCGGCGCGCAGCTGGTCGGCCAGCCGGCCCGGCGGGCAGCTCGACGTCGTCGTAGGTGAGGACCTGGTCCTTCGGCGACGTCCCGCACCAGCCGGCAGCCCTCGACGAGACCCTCGGGCAGGTAGCGCCTCGAGCTCATCTCGTCGACGTTGGTGGCCTCGCCGTAGGTCATGTACATGCCGTAGTCGTCGAGGATCTCGCCGGCCTTGAGGTCCCGCTTGGCGACGGCGCAGACCTCGACGACCGGGCCGCCCAGCGACGGCGCGAGGTCGTCGCCGAACAGGGCGACCCGCGCGATCGAGAACGGAGTCTCGAAGTGCACCAGGTGGTACGGGACCCAGAACGGGTACAGCGGGCCCGGGGCCCATCTTGTAGAGCTCGAGGTAGTGCCGCTGCTTCGGGTCCGGGTGCTCGGCGAGGACGTAGACCTTCACCAGGGCCGGGCCGACCGTGTAGTTGATGACGCCACCGATGCGCGAAGCTCGTCGACGTCGTAGAGTCGACGGAGTGTCCATGACCGACCCGTCGAAGACCTCGCCCCGCGCGACATGCCCCGCTGGGCACCGAGAACCCGGTGGCGTTCGCGACGATGGCCTGCTCGAAGCTGATCTTCGACCCGTCGGCGAAGCACGTGACCATGGCCGGGTTCTGCCCCCAGCGCTCGGCCCACGCCTGCTGCGTCGTCGGGGTGCGGTAGGGATCCTGGAGACCCTTGATGTTGCCGACGACTCGCGGAGTCAGGCCCAGGCCGGTCACCCAGCGCACCAGGTTCATCTGCAGGCCCGGCTCGTCGCCGTCGCAGGCCGAGAGGATCTCGTCGTGCTTCTGCGCGTGGACGCGCAGGATCGGGCCGATCGTCGCGTCGACCTCGGCGTTCATCAGCACGACGTCCTTGCCGTGCCGGAACGCCTCGAGACGACGTGGGCACCGAACTCCACCGAGCCGGTGACGTCGACGAGGATGTCGATGTGCGGGGAGCGGCACATCAGGAACGGGTCCTCCGCCGCGACGGGACGCCTGCGCTCGGTCAGGTCGTCGAACTCGCGTTGCGACGCGGTCGCTGCGGACCCCCTCGTGGCCCGAGTACGCATACACGTCGACCGCGCGCTGCGGCTTCCGGTTGTAGATGGCGACCACCCGCATACCGGGGACGCTGTTCTCGATCTGGTTGGTCAGGCCCTGGCCCATGAAGCCGGCGCCGAGCATGCCGACCCGGACCGGGCGGCCCTCGGTCTCGCGCTCCCGCAGAGCGGTGTCAACGAGGATCACAGCGCCATCCTCCGGGCAGCTCCGGCTCGTAGGTGTCGAGGAAGGACCAGGCCTGGTCCTTGTCGGACATCGTCGTCACCGGTAGGGGCCAGGACAGCTCCAGTCGCGGGTCG
>CAWCVF010000002.1:0-393522 GCA_963798835.1 uncultured Actinomycetota bacterium
GACAGTAGAACGCCTGGTCAGACACATATTCGATTCTCGACTGGAGAGATTGAGCTGCAAGTACAGCTGTCGACTTGTTACTGCGGCTGCAGGTCGTCCGACTGTCGTCCCGAGCTGGCGATGGCGGCAATGATCAGCAGGCAGCCGAGGAGGCCCGCTGGGGTCAGGCGTTCGTCCAAGAACAGGACGGCGATTAGGACCGCGGTCACGGGTTCGAGCAGCGTCGCCACCACTGCTGCCCCGCTCGAGGTGCTACGCAGACCGGTGAAGAAGAAGACGTATGCGACGACCATCGTGACGCCGCCGAGGTACCCGATGACGAGCCACGAGCTGGTGTCGGTCGTCGTCAGCGCCTCACGGCGCGCGTACGCCAGGAGGAGGCCGCCGGGCACGAGAACAGCGGCCGCGACGGACATGGTCGCGGTGGTCATGGTCAGCGCGTCGACCCGTTGGGACAGCGGCCGGGCGACGTCGGCGGACAGCGCGTACGCGGCCCCGGACCCGAGAGCGGTGAGGATGCCGAGAACGGGATGTGGCGCCACTTCGCCGGCGTCGCCCACGAGGGAGACGAGCAGCAGGCCCACCACGGCGACGAGGACCGGGAGGGCCCGACCGACCGCTGGCAGTCGCCGCTGTTGGGCGCAGCTGATGACCAGCAGCAGGACCGGGGCGAACCCGAGGCAGACCACTGTCGCGATACTCACACCGGTCGCAACGACCGCGATGAAGAAGAGCAGCTGGAAGGCCGCGGTCAGAAGGCCCACGATGATCACGCGTCGCCACTGCCGGTGGGCCAACGACCACAACCTGGCCAGCCGACGCGTGACCAGCGCGAGGACGAGAAGCACCACTACCGCGGCGATCGCCCGGTAGGCGCTGATGGTGAGAGGGGAGAGCCCGGACCACTCGTGGACCAGCCGAACCCCCGGGCCGATGGTGCCCCAGATCACGCCCGCCAGACACACCAAGAGCAGCCCACCACCCACGTGCGGTGTCAGACGCGCTGTGTTTGTCGTCCGGGTCACTGCGGCAGTACAGCAGAGATGTACCCGCACGATCACATCGACCGTGACCGCTGGCCGGCGCGCCGCGCATCGGGCTCGCCTGATAAGGCAGCCAAATGAGACGGCCACTAACGAAATCGAACACCAGCGGCCGGCGCGCCGGGCCGCGAACCCCTGGACTCGCTCGTAACGCGTCGCTCGATACATCCCGGGAGCCGGTCGTGGCTGTGGCCCGCCGATCATCTGGTGCGGATCTTTCATCGTGAGGTGCTGGTCGCCGAACACGTGCAACGCCGCAAACCCGCCAGCAGCGACCAGCAGGCGAGGCTGCGGCCAGGCGAGGCTGGGGCAGGCGAGGCTGGGGCAGGGCAGCCGCCGGCCGCGGCAGCCCACCGACGGAGTGGTCGTGGGAACCCGCGGGGGTGACCTGGCGCTCCACTCACCGATACGTTGGTGCTACGTCTGAAGTCCGCGCACCCTACCTCCGTGTAGGAGGACAACTCCGATCGGTTGTTGGCAAAAACGCGGGCTGAAGCGGTCTGGAAGAAACGAGAGGGCTGCCATGACTGACACGATCACGAACCCGCCGACCGGCACCATGACGAACGGCGTGACAGATGTCGATCCGAACGAGACCGAGGAGTGGCTGGATGCCCTCGGCTCAGTTCTGGAGTTTGAGGGTGGCGACCGGGCCCACTATCTGCTCGACCGGCTCATCGTGGAGGGACGTCACAAGGGCGCACCAGTGCCGTACTCGATCACCACTCCATACATCAACACGATCCCGGTCGAGAAGCAGCCGTCGTATCCCGGTGATCAAGCCATCGAATGGCGGATCCGATCACTGAATCGGTGGAACGCAGTCGCCATGGTGCTGCGCGCCAACAAGGAGTCCTCCGAACTGGGCGGACACATCGCCAGCTTTCAATCTTCAGCAACGCTGTACCACGTTGGATGGGATCACTTCTGGCGTGGACCGACGGAAACTGATCCCGGCGACCTCGTATTTTTCCAGGGACACTCGGCCCCCGGTTTCTACGCCCGTGCCTTCATTGAGGGTCGGTTGACCGAGGAGCAACTGGACAACTTCCGTCAAGAGGCGTTCAACGATGGCCTGCCGTCCTATCCGCATCCTTGGCTCAAGCCAGATTTCTGGCAGTTCCCTACCGTCTCCATGGGTCTGGGTCCGATCATGGCGATCTATCAGGCGCGGTTCCTCAAGTACCTCGAAGGACGCGGGATCGCCTCCACCGCCGATCGGCACGTGTGGTGCTTCCTCGGCGACGGTGAATGCGACGAGCCGGAGTCTTTGGGCGCCATATCGCTAGCTGGCCGAGAGCATCTCGACAATTTGATCTTCGTCATCAACTGCAACCTGCAACGTCTGGACGGCCCGGTACGCGGCAACGGCAAGATCATCCAAGAGCTCGAGGGCGTGTTCCGCGGTGCCGGTTGGAACGTGATCAAGGTCATCTGGGGCAGCAACTGGGATCCGCTGCTTGCCAGGGATACCTCCGGCATGCTGAAACATCGCATGGAGGAGTGCGTCGACGGCGAGTATCAGGACTTCAAGTCCAAGGACGGCGCCTACGTACGCGAAAACTTCTTCGGCAAATACCCGGAGCTTCGCGAGATGGTCGCCAATCTGACCGACGAGCAGGTCTGGGCGCTCAACCGCGGCGGTCACGATCCGGTCAAGGTCTATGCGGCGTACCAGGCTGCCGTGGAACACACTGGTGAGCCGACCGTCATCCTCGCCAAGACCGTCAAGGGATACGGCATGGGCGAGGCGGGTGAAGGCCAGAACATCACCCACCAGCAGAAGAAGATGGCCGAGAACGCACTGCGGGTCTTCCGGAATCGTTTCGGCCTGCCGATCCCGGACGAAGACCTGTTGAAGTACCCGTATCTGAAGCCGGCCGACGACAGTCCCGAGAGTCGCTACTTAGCCGAGCGTCGCGCTGCCCTGGGCGGAGGTAGCGTGCCCAGTCGGCGGCAGAAGTCGTCGACAACGCTGCCAGTACCGGAGCTGTCGGCGTTCCAGACTCAGCTGCAAAGTACCGGTGATCGCCAGATCTCGACCACGATGGCGTTCGTACGCATGCTCAACACGCTGATGCGCGACAAGCAGATCGGCGCACGCGTCGTGCCGATCGTGCCGGATGAGTCACGGACCTTCGGCATGGAAGGCATGTTCCGGCAGTTCGGGATCTTCTCCCAGGTTGGTCAGCTCTACCGGCCGCAGGATGCCGATCAGCTCATGTTCTACAAAGAGGACAAGAAGGGTCAGATCCTCCAGGAAGGCATCAACGAGCCGGGCGCGATGGCGTCCTGGATCGCCGCTGCTACGTCGTACAGCGTGAACGACACACCGATGATCCCCTTCTTCATCTACTACTCCATGTTCGGCTTCCAGCGCTTCGGCGACCTGGCATGGGCTGCCGGCGACAGCCGAGCGCGCGGCTTCATTTTGGGCGGTACCGCCGGGCGCACCACGCTCGCCGGTGAGGGACTTCAGCACGACGACGGGCATAGTCACATTCAGTCATCGGTGATCCCCAACTGCATCTCGTACGATCCCACGTTCTCCTACGAGGTCGCAGTGATCGTTCACGAGGGGCTGCGCCGGATGATCGGAGAGCAGGAGGACGTCTACTTCTACATCACGCTGATGAACGAGAACTATGAGCATCCCGAGATGCCCGAAGGGGTGGAGGAGGGCATCATCAAGGGGATGTACCTCTTCCGCGCTGCGGAGGGGAACAAGAAAACGCCTCGAGTGCAGCTGCTCGGCAGCGGCACGATCTTCCGCGAAGTGCTCGCCGCCGCTGATCTGCTGGCGTCGGACTTTGGCGTGACCGCCGACGTGTGGAGTGTGCCGAGCTTCACCGAGCTGCGTCGCGAGGGACTCGACGCCGAGCGGTGGAACCGGCTACATCCCACCGAAGAGCCGAAGCGCAGTTACGTCGAAACAATGCTGGCCGACCGGCCGGGACCGATAATCGCATCGACGGATTACCTAAGAGCATTCGCCGATCAAATCCGCCCGTTTGTCAATCGGCCGTACGCGGTGCTCGGGACCGACGGGTTCGGCCGCTCCGACTACCGGAAGGCCTTGCGCCGCTTCTTTGAAGTTGATCGTCACTTTGTGACACTCACTGCCCTGCACGCACTGGCTCAGCAGGGCCAGATACCTCAAGAGCGTGTGGCAGAGGCGATAAGCAAATACGACATTGATCCGGAGAAGCGGAACCCGATGCGGACCTGATTGGAGCAAGCAGTGACTACTCAAGTAGCAGTTCCAGACATTGGCGACTTCGACGACGTACCCGTTATCGAAGTCCACGTTGCAGCCGGCGACGTCGTCGCCGTAGATGACCCATTGGTGACGCTGGAGTCGGACAAGGCGACGATGGACGTGCCCAGCACCGCCGCCGGCGAGGTCCGTGATCTTCTCGTCAAGGTCGGCGATCGGGTCAGCCAGGGTACGCCGCTGGTTTCAGTGGAAGAGGGTGAATCACCGGCCGGCGAGCCGCCGACAATGATCGGTCAACAGGAGCCGACGCCTTCAGCTGCCACAGCGCCCGCCCCGGTACCGCAGGTCGCACCGCCGGCAGTACAGCCCGCGGCCACAACCGCGGGTTCGGCAGCCACGGCTCCGGCCGCCCCGCCTGCCGAAGAGGCTGCGCCGGACTTCGTCGGCATCCATGCCGGGCCGAGCGTGCGCCGGCTGGCACGGGAACTTGATGTTGATCTTTCCTCTGTCGATGGCACTGGTCAGAAGGGCCGGATCACCAAGGAAGACCTGTTGCAGAGCTTGCGCGGGCCGGCAGCCCCGGCTGCCGCTCCTGCGGCTGCACCGGCGGGCGCGATGGGAATTCCGCCAATCCCGGCGGTGGACTTCTCCAAGTTCGGGCCCATTGAGGTCGAACCGCTGCCGCGCATCAAGAAGATCTCTGGACCGTTCCTGCACCGATCGTGGCTCAACATTCCGCATGTCACTCACGGCGACGAAGCCGACATCACTGAGCTCGACGCGTACCGAAAAGAACTCGACACTGCCGCAAAGGCCGAGGGCTATCGCGTCACCTTGCTGGCCTTTTTGCTCAAGGCATCGGTGTCGGCATTGCGCGCGTACCCAACGGTGAATAGCTCGCTGTCTCCAGAAGGCGACAGTTTGATCATGAAGAAGTACGTCAATATCGGTGTCGCTGTGGACACCCCTGATGGCCTCGTGGTCCCAGTGATCACAGATGTCGATCGCAAAGGTATCGCTGAGTTGAGCAAGGACCTCGGTGCCGTGTCAGCCAAGGCGCGCGAGGGCAAACTCGGGCCGAGCGACCTACAAGGTGGCACCTTTACGATTTCAAGCCTGGGCGGCATTGGTGGCACTAACTTCACGCCGATCGTCAATGCGCCGGAGGTCGCGATCCTTGGTGTGGTGCGCTCGAAGCAGATGCCGGTGTGGAACGGCAAGAAGTTCCGCCCCCGACTTATGCTGCCCGTGTTCCTGTCGTACGACCACCGAGTCATCGACGGCGCGCTTGCCGCCAGGTTTATGCGGCACCTCTGCGACGTCCTGTCCGACATGCGCCGGCTTGTCCTCTAGATCGGGCAGTTATTCAAACCGGCGTCACCGATGCATCCGTCTGCTGACGAGAGGAGAACCACATGAGCGTCCAGGAGGTACGAGTCCCCGACATCGGTGACTTCAGTGACGTAGCGATCATCGAAATCCACGTCAGCGCCGGTGATGAAGTAGCAGTCGACGATCCGATCATCACGCTGGAATCGGATAAAGCGACGATGGATGTGCCGGCGCCCGTTGCCGGGACTGTGACCGCTGTTCCGGTGTCGGTTGGCGACACAGTCTCCCAAGGCGACGTCCTCCTCAGTGTCGAGGTCGCCGGAGCGGAGGCCGCGCCCGCAGGTGAAGCAGTCAAGCCGGCTGCGGCCTCGACCGCGCCTGCTGAACAATCGGCTGCAACCTCGCCAGCGGACACTGCGGCGCGGAGCCCGGCACCATCAGGGACTGGCGCCGATTTCGATGCCGAGGTGCTGGTGCTCGGCTCAGGACCGGGCGGTTACACGGCGGCATTCCGCGCGGCGGATCTGGGCGCAAAGGTGGTGATCGTCGAGCGCTATCCGTCGCTGGGTGGCGTTTGTCTCAACGTTGGTTGCATTCCGTCGAAGGCCTTGCTCCATGCCGCCAAGGTGATCGCCGAAACCAAGGAGATGGCCGAAAACGGCATCAGCTTCGGAGAGCCGACCATCGATACCGACAAGCTGCGTAATTGGAAAGACAATGTCGTCAACCGGCTTACCCGTGGCGTGGGTGGTTTGGCGAAACAACGAAATGTCGAGGTCGTTATCGGTGTCGGGACGTTTTCCTCTCCCCACACCCTCGATGTCGCGACGGACGGCGGCACTCGCACCATAAGTTTCCAGAACGCAATCATTGCGGCCGGCTCGGAATCGGCCAAGCTGCCATTTATTCCTCAAGACGACCCGCGCGTCGTTACCTCCACCGGAGCGTTGGAGCTAACCGAAATTCCGGAACGAATGCTGGTCGTTGGCGGTGGCATCATCGGCCTGGAAATGGCGGCTGTCTATTACCAGCTCGGCACCCGCGTCACGGTCGTCGAGTTGCTTGATCAGCTGATACCGGGTACCGATGCGGATCTCATCACCCCGTTGCAGAGGATGATCAGTAAGCAATACGAGAACATCTTCCTGGGCACCAAAGTGACCGCTGTCGATGCGAGAGACTCGGGGCTGACCGTGCACTTTGACGGGGCAAAAGCGCCCGAAACTGACACATTCGATCAAATCCTGGTTGCTGTAGGCCGGCAGCCCAATGGTGCCGCGATTGGTGCCGATAAGGCTGGGGTGAGCGTCGACGGTCGCGGTTTCATCAGCGTCGACAAGCAGCAACGTACGAATGTGCCGCATATCTTCGCGATCGGCGACATCGTGGGGCAGCCGATGCTGGCGCATAAAGCGACCCATGAAGGCAAGGTCGCTGCTGAGGTGGCGTGCGGTCAGAAGAGCTACTTCGACGCTCGGGTCATTCCGTCGGTTGCCTACACCGATCCGGAGGTGGCATGGGTGGGGGTTACCGAGAACGAGGCGAAGGCCGCAGGTATCGCGTACGGGAAAGGCACCTTCCCGTGGGCAGCCAGTGGCCGTTCACTGTCCCTGGGTCGCAGCGAGGGGCTGACCAAGTTGATCTTCGACGAGGCTACGGAACGGGTGATCGGCTGCGGCATCGTGGGGCCCTCTGCCGGTGACCTAATTGCTGAAGTTGGCCTTGCCATTGAGATGGGCGCCGATGCGGCCGATATCGGCCTCACCGTGCATCCGCACCCGACGCTGTCGGAGACGGTCGCCTTCTCCGCGGAGGCGTTTGAGGGGACGATCACTGACCTCTATATGCCTAAGAGGAAGAAGAAGAAGTAGCTCGCAGCGCGCTCCCCTCAGCAGTCCTTTCGAAATCCGCGGCAGCGAGGATCAGTACAGCAACGGAAAAGTGGTCGGAGACGCCAATCAACCGGGCCGGAGGGTTGTCGGTCTTGACCACTTTCGCGCCTACACGGCCGAGTGATCAGCCTGGACTACCGACGGCTGTGACACTTCCCTGTCGCGCGTACGCACAGTCAACGCGGCACCGACGGCCGCTGCCACGGCGCCAAGTGAGAGGAACGTACGCACGGTATGGAAACTCGACCAGCGCGCCCTGATCTCCTGCCAGTCAGCGGGCAGTGTCGGTTCGGTCCAGTTCGCAATCAAGTTGTCGATCGGCACTTCGACAGCCAACGTGATCACCATCACCGCGATCATGAGCAGCAGGCCCATCGTTGCCAGCCCACCGGCAACCGTGGATCCGCTGCGAAAGAGCAACACGACTGCGACCAATCCGATCACGACGGCGGAGATCATCAGCACTGACATGATCACTGCGAGATTGTCGATCATGTGCTTGCCGTCGGTCAGGAAGGTTGCGGCGTCGTAGTCCGTCATGGTCCGTGCCATGGAGAGCCAGGTTCCCCACATCACACCTGCCACCAGGACGTACAACATGATGCTGACGAACTGCACCCATTTCAGAGGCGATACGCTCACCATGATCACCTGCCCTGCTGCGGCCCCATGGGCGGAGTCGCAATCGGACTGAGATGCATACCGATGAGCTGCCATCCGTCGCCGTCACGGGCCAGAATGTGGGTGGCTCGGAACTGCCCATTGTTGGGCTGGCCACGGTACGCCGCCTCCTGATCATGGACGCCGATCACCACCGCGCAATCTCCGAAGACACGCACTGTGGTATCCCGCCAATCGAGTGCGGTGGTCACGAAGGCGCCACTGCTATAACGCTCCAGCCACTGAGCTTTGTCCAAGATGAAACCCAACGGCCCGACCAGCAAGAAATCTCTATGGGCCAAAGAATCCATCACAGCAATATCCCCGGCGCGCTCGGCCTCTACCCAGCGCTTCCCAAGCTCGGAGATCGCTGTCGCATCGTTGCTCATTCGGTTGTCCTTATCTATGAGTTGTGGTCACGTTCGGGCACGTCTGTAACCCACAATGGAACTTGCACCTGCCGTTGACCAGGCCAGTCCGAGCCCAATTGCTGCTCACCAAGACCGCCCTACGCGTCGACGCCGCGTAGGCGGAAGCGGCGCCACCGCGCAGTCATGCCCTGCCCGTCGAGCGAGCGGCTGCGGCCGGCGCGGATTGGCAGCATCGTCCAGATCCCGAATCCGATGCCAACGCGTTCAGGGATGAAAGTGCCCTGAGTTTGGTACACCACGTGTCCGTCAACGCGCCAAGCCGCGGAAGACCTGCTCCGGTCGAGCGTGATCTCGCACGCGCGAAGCCGGGTGAAGTCTTCGTCGAAGTCCTCGTACGGCGACTCGACCATGTAGATGAACGGCTCGCCTGCTTCCCACGCACGCAGCTGCTCGTCCAGCGCGAACACGCGGGTGGAGGTGCCGCAGACGGAGAACACTCGTTGGCTTACCGCCAAGTCGAACACCTGGAAGGCGGCCATGGCCCGGCGGTAGTCTCCCGGTTCCCCGCCGACGTTCATGACCGCCATGTCGACGCCGAACGTCGCGGCACGATCCGGCGGCAGCTCGAACTCCCGCTTCGACATGATGAGGTACTTGGCGCTGTCGGCGGCCTGGAACCTGTCGTGCGACAGCGAGAAGCGCGGAATCGTCACTCGCACCTCGCCGTCGCCGACGGTCAACTCCGCATTGGGGTCAAGCGCGATGTGCTGCTCGCCTGTCGGAAGCGGGAGCCGAGCTGGGCTCCAGCGCGCTGCGTCGAGGTCAGGCCCTTTGAGCTCGTCGTAGGTGACAAAGCCGTCATGGGCGTCGGTTTCCATCTGTGTCTCAGGCGTCACGGCTTCCTCCGACCGGGAAGATCGAGCGGCGATATGTCACAGTTCGCCTCTTTATTGTTTGCGAACTCTTCGAACTGGTACGCGGCGCTCTTACGAGAACCTTGCAGATGCGTTCCCCGCTGAATTAGAGAGTTACATCCCATAATCGACGGCGATGGTGACCAACGGCCAGGCCAACTACCGCCCACCTGCTATTCAGACCTCAGCGCAGGACCCGGGTAGTGCATGCGTGCGACACCGGCCTCTCCATCGAGGATCCGTCAGTTGCAGGGGAGGTAACCTGTCTCATCGCAGCCGCACGTCTGCTTGGCTCACCGCCGAGCGCCGCGGACCCGCGACTCGAGCGAGGAGACGAATGGCCCCGTCATCTGATTCGATAACTCTAGAAACCCTGCCTTCCTCGGGACGAGTGCATATCGTCGGCGCAGGGCCCGTTGGTCTCCTGCTCACGGCACTGCTCCAGTCGATGGAGGGCTTCTCGGTGCACCTGTACGAGAAGCGCCACGACTACACCCGCAGCCGGATGGTCCGGCTCGCGCCGTACCTCGTGGCGGATTCGGTCGAGATGTACCGCACCGACTCCATCGATGGCGATAGCGTCGAGGCCCTCTTCGATCCATCAGAGCTTGCCGAGGGTCTCGCCTTCAGGCAGTCCATTCCCTCTGATCTGATGACGCTCCTTCGGGGATGGGCACTGGGTTTCTGCCCGCTCAACTCAATCGAGCGCGACGTCAGTGATCTGATTGACGCGCGGAGATCGAACACGGTAGAGCGCGCCGAGACCGTCGTCACAGCGGAGGACGCGATGGCGATGCTCGAGCCAGGAGACATCCTGATCGACTGCACCGGCAGCAATTCGCTGCTTCGAGATCAGCTGGTACCCGCGTCCGGCCAGGCCGATGGAGTCACGAACACGCTCAAGATACGGCTCGAGTACGCGCTCGTCGTAACCTTCCTCTACGGGCAGATCTACGACTGCAACGAGCACTGCAAGTACTACAAAAATCGCGACAATGCGCACTACAAGTTCATTCCCATGGTCCACCGCATTCACCGCGACGGCATGATCAGCCATGTTTGCGGCATCGTCAACATCTCGGCGGAAGACTTTGCAGCGATGCCGTCGCGATTCGATGGCCAGTGGCTTCGCAGCAATTTTCCCAGCGTCGCCCAATCGATGGACCGTTTCGTCGACAAGATCAAAGAAGAAACCCACGGTGAGATACTCGGTGACCTGGATATTATTCGGATTCCACTTGATCTATATCGGGCTCGCAATGCGACCAGCCGGCGATGGCGTACCGCGGGTGCCCATGATCACCCATTTGCCACTTCGCCGGTATTTCTCGCCGGTGACTCGGCTATTGGCTCACCGTACTTTCAGTCGATCTCGCTTGGTTTCGAATGTGCGATGCACCTAGCCGGACTCCTCTCCCAGCGTGACCTGCCGCTAAGAGACATGCTCGATCGCTACGAATTGTTTATGTACAAGCAGTGGCTTCGTGTTTACATGCGCAGCAAGATGATCAAGCACAACAAGGACCTTTTCGAGTCTCTCGATGACCCGCTGGCACTCCTGGATAAGCTGCACATTTATTAGTGCAAACGCACGGATGCACGAGGCCAGGCAGACCCGGCGGTCACCACTGGGCCCCCTGCAGCCATCCGTTGAAGTCAGATGATCAAGCCGGTGAAAAACCGGATGCATGACGTCACCATGCTCGAACTGGAGCTCAAAGCGGCCGAGCCGCGATCATCGTCCGCCGGACGGCGTGATAGGAGAGGAATATGACTGTCATTGCTGATACCTCGGCTGCTGTTTCGGGTGGGTCGGGCACTGCTGCTGATCATTTGTGGATGCATTTCACTCGGATGGGTGGTTTCGCGGCTGACCCGGTGCCGGTCGTGGAGCGGGGTGAGGGTGCTTTTATCTTCGACAGTGGTGGTCGGCGTTATCTTGATGCGCTGTCGGGGTTGTTTGTGGTGCAGGCTGGGTATGGCCGGGATGAGATTGCTGATGCTGCGGATCGGCAGATGCGGAAGTTGGCGTATTTTCCGATTTGGTCTTATGCCACGCCGCCGGCTGTTGAGCTTGCTGATCGGCTGGCGGGGTTGGCTCCGGGTGATTTGAACAAGGTGTTCTTCTCCTCCGGGGGTGGGGAGTCTGTGGAGACGGCGTGGAAGCTTGCCAAGCAGTATTTCAAGCTGACCGGGAGGCCTTCTAAGACGAAGGTGATCAGTCGGGCGGTCGCCTATCACGGCACGACTCAGGGTGCTTTGTCGATTACTGGGGTGCCGAACTTCAAGGATGCGTTCGAGCCGTTGGTGCCGGGCACGTATCGGGTGCCGAACACCGATTTTTATCGGGCTCCTGATCATCTGGTGGAGGATGAGAAATCGTTTGGGTTGTGGGCGGCGAACCGGGTGGAGGAGGCCATCCTCGCCGAGGGCCCGGACTCGATCGCGGCGGTGTTCGTGGAGCCGGTGCAAAACGCCGGCGGGTTCGATTCCACCCCCAGCAGGCTATTTTGAGCGTTTGCGGGAGATTTGCGACGCCTACGAGGTTTTGTTGGTTTCCGATGAGGTGATTTGTGCCTACGGGCGGCTGGGCACCATGTTCGGCTGCGACAAGTTCGGCTACCAGCCCGACATCATCACCACCGCCAAAGGCTTGACGTCTGGCTATGCCGCGTTGGGTGCGGCGATCATTTCCGACCGGATCTTCGAACCCTTCTCCACCGGCACCACCTCGTTTGCGCACGGCTACACCTTCGGCGGCCATCCGGTCGCCTGCGCCGCCGCCCTGGCCAACCTTGAGGTGTTCGACAAAGAGGACCTGCTGGGCAACGTGCTCGACAACGAAAACGCCTTCCGGGCCACCCTGGACAAGCTGCGCGACCTGCCCATCGTCGGCGACGTCCGCGGCAGCGGCTACTTCTGGTCGGTTGAGCTGGTCAAGGACCAGGCAACCAAACAGCCGTTCACCAAGTCCGATTGTGAACGGATCCTGCGCGGCGTCGTCGCCCCCGGCATGTGGCAGGCCGGCGTCTACTGCCGCGCCGACGACCGCGGCAACGCCGTCGTCCAGTTCGCCCCGCCACTGATCTGCGGGCAAGCCGAATTTGACCAGATCGAATCCGCTCTGCGTAGCGTCCTCACCGACGCCTGGACGCAGCTCTAACAAACAAGGCAGCTGTAACAAAGAAGGCAGTTGCAACAAAGGAGATTTGCCGTGGCGCCTTTGGTGGTCGGAGTTCCCAAAGAAATCAAAGACAGCGAGAACCGGGTAGCCGTACAACCCGACGGCGTCGCCGAGCTGGTCTACCACGGCCACCGGGTGCTGGTCGAAACCCAGGCCGGCACGGGCTCCCGGTTCAGCGACGCCGAATACACCGCCGCTGGTGCCGAGGTCCTCGATTCAGCCGACCAGGTATTCGCCGCCGCCGACCTGATCGTCAAAGTCAAAGAACCCATCCAAGCCGAATACCACCGGTTCCGGCCCGGACAGCAGCTGTTCACCTACCTGCACCTAGCCGCCGACAAACAACTCACCGAATTCCTCCTCGACCAAAAAATCGACTCCATCGCCTACGAAACCGTACAAACCGCCGACGGCAAACTGCCACTGCTCACCCCGATGAGCGAAGTCGCCGGCCGGATGGCCGTCCAAGCCGCCGCCCGCGCCCTGGAAAGCCCCTCCGGCGGAGCCGGCATCCTGCTCGGCGGAGTCCCCGGCACACCAGCCGCGAAAGTCACCATCATCGGCGGCGGCGTCTCCGGCACCGAAGCCGCCAAAATCGCCCTCGGCATGCGCGCCATCGTCCGAGTCCTCGACACCAACCCCGGCCGCCTCGCCTACCTATCCGACATCTTCGGCGGCCGCCTCGACCTCCTCATCCCCAACCGAGCCGTCACAGCCGCCTACGTCGCCGAATCCGACGTCGTCATCGGCGCCGTCCTCGTCCCCGGCGCCAAAGCACCCAAACTCATCACCCGGGAAATGATCGCCACCATGCGACCCGGCAGCGTCGTGGTCGACATCGCCATCGACCAAGGCGGCTGCATCGAAACCAGCCGACCCACCACCCACACCAACCCCACCTACATCGAAGAAGGCGTCGTCCACTACTGCGTAGCCAACATCCCCGGCGCCGTCGCCCGCACCTCCACCATCGCCCTCACCGCAGCCACCCTGCCCTACCTCACCCGGGTCGCCGCCAACCACATCACCGGCGCCGCCGCCACCGACCCAGCCCTAGCCAAAGGACTATCAACCCTCGCCGGCCACCTCGTCAACCAACCAGTCGCCCAAGCCCACCAAATCCCCTACCGAAACCCCGCAGAACTGCTACCCACCACCTAACCGCCGAACGCGCCCATACGCCCAAAGCCTGTCCCCCCGCGCCCATGCGCCCAAAGCCTGACCCTCCCGCGCCCTGAGCCCGTCGAAAGGCACGCCGACTCAACAGCTTCAACAAGCCCAGCCCGCACACACAGATGCACCCCTACAAAAGCCAGGTATGAACCGACTCCGGCAAGTCCCTGAGCAGCTGCCGCGCGAATGGATATGGCCATCTGCGAACACACTGAGGTCTTGGACATTCACATGTCTTCGATCGCTGCCCACGAGATCCACACCAGCCGTGGTGTCATCAACGCGGACGCAGTGATCATCGCCGCGTGTGCGTGGTCGGAGAAGATCGGTGACATGGTCGGGGCGTACCTGCCTGTCGAACCGGTACATCCAACAACTGAGGCTTTTCGACCCGGGCCGCGATCTTGGAAGAGATGAACATGATTGCGGCGGAAGGAGGCATATGGCACGCATCTTCATCACCGGTTCCGCGGACGGGTTGGGCCGGGCAGCCGCGGAGACCCTGCTCGAGGACGGACACGAGGTAATCGTGCACGCCCGCAGCATCCAGCGACTGACCGCGGTCAGCGACCTCATCGACGGAGGCGCGTCAACCGTCGTCGGGGACCTGGCGGACCTGGACCAGACATGGGCTGTGTCCGACCAGGTCAACCAGCTGGGCCGGATCGACGCCGTGATCCATAACGCCGGCATCTACATCGGCCGACACATCATGCCGGTCAATATCGTCGCAACGTACCTTCTCACCGCCCTGATCGATCGCCCGCAACGGCTGGTGTACCTCAGCAGCGGTTCGCACTACGGCGGACGAGCTGACGTGGCCGGCGTGGACTGGAGCGGGCAACGCCGACCCGGCTCGTACTCAGACAGCAAATTGTTCGTCACGACCCTAGCCGTCGCTGTCGCCCGCATCTGGCCCGATGTGTACAGCAACGCCGTCGACCCCGGCTGGGTGCCTACCAGAATGGGCGGCCCCGATGCTCCCGACGACCTCCGGCTCGGGCACGTGACCCAAGAATGGCTCGCTACAAGTGACGAACCCGAGGCGCGCAGCAGCGGCGGATACTGGTTCCACCAGAAGCTCCGCACACCACACCAGGCAGTCCACAACCGCCAGTTCCAAGACGACCTGCTCGACGCTTTGGCGCGCTTTACCGGCATACCGCTGGCCTGAGATGTGACCCCGAAGTCTTGTTAGTTGTCGGTGTCGTCCAGCCAGCGGGCCAGCCGGAGGCTCGGCGCCGAGCTGCTTGGCGGCCAGCACTGCCAGCAGACCCACAGCCCCGTCCCCCACCACTGCGACCGTCTGCGAATGCGGCGGCACTCTTGTTGTCCGGAAGGTCGGCGACAGCGAAGGTTCGGCGTCGTGGAACACGCCGACGTACCCGAGGTGGCCGCCGGGACGGCATCGCCGACCTCCTCGACGATGCCGACGTATTCATGACCCATCGGAGTCGCGCCGTTCGTCTCATCCCGGTACGGCCAGAGATCTGATCCGCAGATGCAGGACGCGGGGACGCGGATGATCGCATCTGTTGGCTCGACAATCTGCGGACGCTCGCGCTCTTCGACGCGGACGTCCCCGGGACCGTGCATGATCACACCACGCATGAAGATCTCCTTGAATCGGCAGTTGATCAGCGGAGCCGTCAGCGCCGCGGCCCGACCCCCGGCCTGCAACAGCCCCGTCAAAACATATCTAGGAAACCCGGTTTGCAGCCGGCGTGGGAGACCCTGATGAAAGGTGTACTGACAAGGCATCCCTGACCATCCGGACGATCCGTATGCTCCCGTCATGGGCGAGGAGATGACGTACGCGCATTTGGGCCGCTCCGGTCTGCTGGTCGGCCGGATCGGCCTGGGGACCATGAACTTCGGCTACATCGTCGACGAACCGAGCAGCTTTGCGGTGATGGACGCCGCAATCGATGAGGGCATCAACTTCTTCGACACCGCCGATGTCTACGGCGGCCCACAATCACCGGATATGAAAAAGGGATACGGCATCGCGGAGGAGACCGTCGGCCGGTGGTTGCAGCGCAGCGGGCACCGCGACGACATCGTCCTGGCCACGAAGGTGTACCAGCCGATGGGGTTCGGCCCGAACGACCGCCGGCTGTCGGCCTACCACATTCGCCGCGCGTGCGAGGCGAGCCTGCGGCGGCTGCAGACCGACCACATCGACCTGTACCAGATGCACCATGTCGACCGGGCCACGCCGTGGGAGGAGATCTGGCAGGCGATGGAGCAGCTGGTCCGGCAGGGCAAGATCAGTTACGTCGGCAGCAGCAACTTCGCCGCCTGGGATGTGGCGCTCGCCCAGTCGGCTGCCTCGGCACGCCACTTCATGGGCCTGACGTCTGAGCAGAGCCTGTATAACCTCGCCCTGCGAGCCGTGGAGCTGGAGTTGGTCCCCGCGCTGCGCAGCCTCGGAATCGGCCTCATCCCGTACAGCCCACTCCACGCCGGCCTGCTCGCCGGCGTGCTTGACAACGCAACCAAGGGAGGCACCTTGGATGAGTCGACGCAGCACCGCATCGAGGCGCACCGCAACCAGCTCGAAGCCTATGAAGGGCTTTGCCGGGAGTTGGGCGCGAAGCCGGTGGAGGTGGCGCTGGCCTGGCTGCTGCGGAACCCTGTCGTCTCCACCACGATTGTCGGAGCGACGACGATCGAGGAGCTGCGGTCGGACCTCGGCGCGCTGTCGGTGGAGTTGGACGACGAGGCCGCGGCACGACTCGACCGAATCTGGCCGGGGCCGGGGGAAGCCCCGCAAGCGTACGCCTGGTGAGGCCGACCGCCGGCACCTGCAAGGCCTGTCAGAACTCGAGCTGCCCAAGGAGGCAGGCCGCCGCCGGCAGCCAGGCCATGGACCAGCGCCGCGCGATCAAGATCCCCTCGGCGACCCAGCCCACCACGGTGAATCGAGCAACGAGGAGGACATGACCGGTGGTTACCTCGGTCAGTCAATGGATTGGATGGCCGACCCGATGCGGATCTGTCCCTCGCTGATGATGTCAGCGCGTAGGCCGCCCCGATGGATCAGGCCCCGCAGGACGCCCTTGGTAGTAAGCCGCTCGAGGTGCGAGCAAGGCTCGCACAACCGCTGGCCGAAACACTCCACCTCTCCAATCCGGAACCGCCGCCCAACGAGTGCATTCACATCGATACCGCGAGTGATCACATTGCGTCTCGCCTCGGCGTAGCCGAGCCGGCGATCCGCGGCTAGCGCGAGCTCGTCGAGGACCTCCGCCTGAATCAGGGTGAGGTCGTAGCCATCGTCGCTGCCATCGGGCGGTGTGAACGTGCCGGCCTTGGCGGCGTACCGATCTCCCGCCAAACCGCGTCCGGCCAGGGCCTGTGCCTCTTCGACGAGTCGCATCGGCCCGGTAGCCGCCGCAGCGATTGCAATTGCCTCGACCGTTCCATGCAGCGGTACAAGCGCCGCGGGAGCCGATACTGCAGGGTCGAAGTTTGCGATGACGTAACCCTTCTGCACCGGCAGCTCGAGTGAGGCTCGCCCAATCAGACTCGGGTCGTGCGGGCTGAGGACCACTCCGGAAGGAGTGCCGAACATCAGTACCGCCATCTGGTTCTGCCCATCGGATTGCTCAAGTTCGGTGCTGATCAGGGCGATCCAGTATCCAGGCCAGTTGAACTTGGCGGCATCGGCGATGGGTACTAAGCCGAGTCCCCTCCCGGCCAGCCAGCTGCGCCACCTCGCAACGGCGCGCGGCAGCTCCAGCCGGGGCGACGGCAGCCGAGCGACGGGGATCTCTATCGCCGACGCGAGGCATGCCGCGAACGACCGGGTCAGCAGGGGCAGGTCAGAATTCTCTGGCAGCGCGACATCGAGCACGACACCATTCTGCGAGCTACAGCCGCGACCTCGAGTACGCGCCCCTACCAGATCAGCGGCCTATCCGACTGGCCACATTGGCTGACTGTCGCAGAGCTAGCGTGGCCCAGGCCCGCTGCTCACCGAACGCGGTCCACGAGAGTTTTCCGCAATAGCTTCCCGCTCCCGTGCCGGTCGCGGCTCGACTATCTCAGGAACCTCACCGAGCCGGTTGACCTGCTCGTTGAGCGCATCGAGTACGGCGCGGAACTGCACCTGGGCAACCTTGGCGAACATTCGGATGTACTCGATGTCCTCGAAAGAAGGATCATCACTGTTGGCGCGCTCGATGGTTGCCGTGGCGCGGGCAACAGCGCCCTTGGCCGACGTGCTGGCCTGCTCCATGACATCGCGCTGCTGAGACCGCGCGGTCAGCAGCAGGTCACGAGCTGACTGCATGGCTTCATCGATCAGAGCGTCGGCGAGTTGCTGGGCTTGGTTAAGCAGCATCACAGCGTGATCAGTGACCTCTTCGTGCGGGCTCAGCTCAACATCCTCGAGCTGCCCGCGCAGCCGGTCATTCTCCTCAGTCAGCGTGGTGATCTGCCCACTCATGGCCGTGATCTGTCCGTCGAGACGCTCCAGGTCGTCGGCCAGAGTACGCAGAAAGGCACGAACCTCGTTGTGATCCAGGCCGCGAAGGCGGACGTTGAAGGTTTTGCGGCGTACGTCCTGAGAACTGGTCCGGGGACGCGATGAGCCAACCATGCTCATAATCTCTGTGCCTCCACTGCTACCTGCTGTCCCAGGCATCCTGTAACTCCTGCGTTGGCGACGCCGCGCCCTGGAAATCAAACTGCTCGCGGCGAATTGCGTGAGCCGGAACGCCCACTGCCTCGAGCTCTGTCACCGCATGCCGGACCATACCCGGCGAACCGCACACCATAGCGGTCCGCTGCGACCAATCGCCGGACTTGGCCGCGACACTGGCCACAAGACCCTGAGCACCGTGATAGGTGTGGTCCTCGGATACGACCGGGGTGTAGTCAAACCATGGCTTGCGAGCTAGGTCGGTGAGATGTTCGTTGTCGTAGAGATTCCAGGGCATCCGAGAGCCGTGGAACAGATGTACTCGCGGAGCTGCGCCGGTCGCCTCCCAGGCGCGGTCGATCTGTTCCAGTACGGCGCGCAACGGAGCTAGACCGGTACCGCCAGCCACCATGAGCAGGTCGGGAATGTGACCATTCTCTGGCAGGGTCAGCTGTTCGCCGACCGGAGCAGCCAGCTTGATGGTGTCGCCCTGACCGAGTCGGCGGACCACCGCCGTCGACACCAGACCGCCAGCGATCGGCTGCACATGAAATTGCAACCGCCGCCCTGAGGGATCGGGAGCGTTGGCGGGACTGAAGTAGCGCCACAAGCGGGGGCGTTGTGGGATCTCCACGGCCACCGACTGCCCGGCGCGGTAGAAATACGGTTCCCGCGGCTCGATCTCCACGACGGCAACCTCTACCGAGCGTCGCTCGACCCGCACCACGTCGGCTTCCCACCAGGCCGGCGCCGAATCCTCGTTTTGCTCAGCAGCAGCCACCATCACCTTGGCGACTACTCCGTACGCCTGTGCCCAGGTATCTGCCAATTCGGGCGTCCACGACGAACCCAGGAAGCGCTTGAGCGTAGCCAGCAAGCTTGCCCCAACCGCCGAGTAGTGCTCGGTGACCACCGAGAACCGCCGATGATCACGACCCAACTGCTCGAGAAGAGGTATCACGTCATCCAGGTTCTCGACATTGGAGACGACGGAACCGAGGGCCGTGACCAGCTTTTCCCGCTGCGCGGTCATCTGGATCGGGAACATTGAGCGCACCTCAGGGTGGCTCAGGAACAAGTGCGAATAGAAGTACAGCGGGACATCGTCGCCGGCGGCCGCGACCTTTCCCCAACTGGCCTTTAAGGCGGCAGTGTCCATCAGGTCAGGATGACCCCACTTCGACGATGTCAGGCTCGGTCGCGACGACCACCGCCCCGGCCCGGCCGATGATGTCGTCGGGAACTCCGGCGTCCTTCATGGCGGCAGCCAGATGACCGACGACCGCATTGAAGTCGTCACTGTCGATCCCAAGGCCTGCATGGGCCTCGCTAAGCGAGCGGCCGTCGTAGTTGGCCGGTCCGCCGAGCACCTGGGTGACCAACAACGCCTGATGACGTTTGAGGCGCGCCATATCGACCCCCTCGAAGTACGGCGCAAGTTGCGGGTCGCCGAGAACCCGCTCGTAAAAATCGTTCACGACGGCACTTACAGCAGGCCCACCGCCAACGGCTTCATAGTCGCTGACGGCCCCGCCAGATGTTTGGTCAGTCATGGCACGATCGTCCTTCCCGCAAAAAGTGAACGTAGCAGACTGCTTACCATGTATGGCTCACCGGGGAAAGTCTGAGAGGTCCGCCATCCACACCTCGAACGCACGAGTCTCTCGAATCCGGCGCGCATTCGCGCGGGATCTGTGGCTTCTCATGCTGGTCACCATAGTTTTCGTGAGTGGTTGCAGCACCGCCACACCCTCCACGACCTCAAGCCCGGCGCCGCCGTCGGAACCGTCGCCGTCATCCTCGACCGCCCAGATCGTTGCCAGCAAGCGTCTAGACGAAAGGACCGAGGACCTCACCATTGAGTCGCCGGCAGTCGGCGACCAAGTGAACGTGCGACTGCTGCTGCCCGCGACGTACAAGAGTGAGAAGTCTCGGCGCTGGCCGGTGCTCTACTTATTGCACGGCTGTTGCGACACCTATGTCAGCTGGACTCGCTCCACCGACATCACGAAGCTCACCGAAGACTCTGACCTGATTGTGGCGACGCCGGACGGCGGCCCGGCCGGGTTCTACTCCGACTGGCGTACTGGACCGAAATGGGAAACGTTCCATACCGTCGAGTTACCGAGCCTGCTGGCACAGCATTACCGCGCCAACGGTGTCGCCGCCGTTGTGGGGGTCTCAATGGGGGGTCTGGGCGCACTTGATTACGCCGCCCGCCACCCTGGAATGTTCACCGTCGCAGCATCATTCAGCGGCATTGTCCACACGCGGCTCTCAGGCGACAGGTCGCAGGGCTATCTCCAGCTCGTGCAGTCTGAAGGCGAGGATCCACTGGCCTTGTGGGGTGACCCACAAGCGGACCGCGATATCTGGAAGCAGCACAACCCGTACGACCTTGCGCCGCAGCTCAAGGATGTTCGACTGTTCATCTCCGCCGGCGACGGCGATCCCGGCCCACTTGATAGCGCAGGAACTGGCCACGACGAAATCGAAACAGCGCTACGAGCTGAGAACCAGGCGTTCGCCGATCGGGTACGGAAACTCGGCCTGAATGCAGAGATCAACCTCTATGAACCAGGCACGCACAACTGGATCTACTGGCAACGCGAACTGCACCGCGCCTGGCCGCTGATTAGCGATGGACTTGGCCTGTAGGCCCCTAGTCGGGAGCGTCCGGGACGATGGTCGCTACATTGCCGTGCTTCAACCAGCTCAACCAGCACATGCCGGTGACAATCGCGACGGTCGTGGCCATCAGTATGCCGGCAATGGCGTAGACGCCGATCTCGGAGACCACCGGGGTGTCGGGTTTGACCAGGGCTGGAGGTGCAAACGTCCAGCTCAGCCCCAAGATCCAGGCGATGGCATTGAATCGGACCCACCGTCCCGCGGTCGGCAGGGTAGTCCGCAGCAGCATGAATTGCGCTGTCGGGATGGAAGCCAACAGCACGAGTACCAGTACGGCAGCGAGGAGCCACGCCGACCAGGACGACCACGCCATCCGGTGCAGCGAGCCCGGGATCAGACCAATCGACCATGCAACGACAGCTGCGACGCTCGTGGCAACCGGCCACAGCCGAAGAATGCCCTGCGGCAATTGCAGCCGGGACATGGCCATCGCCTGTCCCCGACCGAGCAGCGCCCCTTCCAGCGCGCCGGCACCGAGCAAGATCGCAAACTCGGGCATACGCGAGAGGTCCTGGGTCGCGGCCAACGCCGCAGCGACGGTAAAGCCGGCGGCTTCACCGGCGATGGTGCAGGCGACCCAGCGGCGGAAGAATACGTCGGTGCCAGGCGGGTACGCGGAGCCAGCCTGGTAGTCCAGGCCCTCACTCGTAGCCAGCGTTGCAGCGCTCGCTGGTCTCATTGATGCACCACCCGTCGAAACTATCAAAGCTCCCCTTGCCCGTCGTCGAGATTTTCCCGAAGTGGATCCGCTGGGCACGACCCTTGCAAATGATCTTGGTAGCTAGCTGAGCGTTGAAGGCAAAGACGCACTCGTGCCAGAAGCACAAAAAGGTGCTTGCTGTGCCGGTACATCCTTCGCGAAGATGGTGATCAACAAGCGCCACCCGTCGCACTTCACTACCGAAGAGTTGGGAAGCAACACGTACTTCGCTATAGCTGGTGTGCTTGTTGCCTTGGCCGGCAGGCTGTAGCAGCATCCGACCTGGGCACCGCCACGGGCGTGACCCGTGTAAAGTTCATGATCAGCAACAGCCGCCCGGGAGTAACGGCACGGTATCAGCGGCAGCTGATCGGAACGCCCAGACTTGACATCGAACGTGATCACGATCCATGATCAAAGTGTTTTGCACGACGTAGTGATCGAGCCAATGCATGGTTAACAACAGTTATGCCCGAGGTTTGATGTAGCCGAGCGATGGTTAATAGTGTTTTGGGACGGATTTGATCGAGGCAAAGCATGGCTGACGACGCGACAGACTCTGCATTCGGCCTTGTCATGTTCCTGCTCTTCCTCGGCCTGATCGCGTACGCGGTTGGCACCACCAGCACGACCTCCGGCTCCACCACCAAAACAACGTCGCCGACCTACACCACCTCGCCGGCGCCAACTAATCAGCCGGCGCAGACCGACACCAGCAACATCCCTGGCGCCCCGCTCTCCTCGTGCTCAGGCAAGGTGATCGCCAACAAGACCACGACCACAAGTGACGGCAGCCTGAACATCAAGATCTACTTCAGCCCGGTGGATGGTGACCGGAACTGCGTCGTTGTCACTCGGCGAGGCTGGCCTCCCAGATTGCAAGGTCGGATGACAGCGCGGATCTGGTTCAGTGACTACGGCGGCGCGGCGTGGCCGGAGTATGCGGAGCGCACCGTCCAGCCGCACGTCACGAAAGTGACCGGGGTCTATCTGGACGACACCTACAACCGCTGCGTCTCGGCCTCTGGCACTTACGCGCCCTACAACGGAATGAGCAGGGCCACCGTCAAAGTCACATCAGTCGGATGCAACTGACATCCACGCTCGTCGCTTAGCCTCAGCGGCCCGTCCCGGCATACACCACAGCCTCTTCACTGGCATCTAAACCAAGCGCAGTATGTGCAGCAACGACTGCACGATCGACATCATCTTGATCAACAACTACGGAGATCCTGATCTCCGAGGTTGAGATCATTTCAATGTTCACGCCAACGTCCGCCAGTGCCGAAAAGAACTTCGCGGTGACGCCAGGGTGTGATCGCATACCCACTCCGATGACCGAGACCTTGCCGATTCCGTCGTCGTAGAGCACATCGTGAAAACCGACGTCGCTTTTGAGCGCATCGAGGGTGGCCATGGCCGTTGGGCCGTCGGTCTTGGGCAACGTGAAAGAGATATCAGTACGTGAGGTTTCGACCGCGGAAACGTTCTGCACGATCATGTCGATGTTGATCTCGGTGGCCGCGACCGCGGTGAAAATCCGGGCGGCCTCCCCGACGCGATCGGGAACACCAACAATGGTGATCTTGGCTTCACTGCGATCATGAACTACTCCGGAGATGATCGCCTGCTCCATGACGCTTCCTTCCTTCCGCTCCTGCACCCACGTGCCGTCCTTGTCGGAGAACGAGGATCGCACGTGCACCCGGACGTTCTCGCGGCGCGCGTACTCAACACATCGCAGATGTAAGACTTTGGCGCCACAGGCCGCCATCTCCATCATTTCCTCGTAGTTGATCTCGGGAATGAGACGGGCCGAGGACACGATTCGCGGATCAGCGGTGTATACGCCGTCGACATCTGTGTAGATGTCACAGTGATCTGCGCCCAGCGAAGCGGCGAGCGCCACAGCCGTGGTGTCCGACGCGCCGCGACCCAGGGTCGTCACGTCCTTGGTGTCTTGGGCAACGCCCTGGAAGCCGGCGACAATGACAATGTCGTTGCGGTCCAGGGCGGTGGTAATCCGGCCGGGTGTGATGTCGATGATCCGGGCGTTTCCGTGCGTACCCGTGGTGATGATGCCGGCCTGGGAGCCGGTCAGCGACCGGGCATGCATGCCCTGGTCATGAATCGCCATGGCGAGCAGCGCAGCACTCACCCGCTCGCCGGCAGTCAGCAGCATGTCGAGCTCCCGCGGCGGAGGCAGCGGCGAGACCTGAAGGGCCAGATCCATTAGTTCGTCTGTGGTATCGCCCATGGCCGAAATCACCACAACGACATCGAGTCCCTCGCGTTTCGTGGCGACGATTTGCTTGGCGACGCGCTTGATGCTGTCAGCGTCTGCAACAGAAGAGCCGCCGTACTTCTGCACGACGCGGCCCGCAGCGGATCGGCGTTCCACGCCGAGAGTCTAGTGTCCTCGGCCAGGCGAGTGATCTTGTCTTAGCGTGCGCCAGAGGATACTGGGGGTTGTGAGTGAGCTGTCCACGCCTGAGCCGGAGCCCGCCGATGGTCCTCAGCACCAGCCAGCCGAGCCGACGAAGCGACCCGTGGAACCTCGCATTGGCGATGCCGATCGTGACCAGGCGGTCGCTTTTTTACAGGAGCACATGGCGCAGGGACGCATCGATGCTGCGGAGTTCGACGACCGGATGAGCAGAGCGCTGAAGGCCAGGACAGCCTCCGAGCTGGCCGTGATGTTCGAGGATCTGCCAGACCCGCGGCCGCCATCGGTCAAGGACCGCCCAACATTCGAACAGCCACCGTGGCAGCAGCGCCAGCAGCAGCATTCCTTCGAGATTCCGCCGTGGCAGCGTACCCCCGCAGCCAGCCCTGAGATCGCTCATCATGCACCGCCCGCACTTCCCGAGCGCAGCAAGACAGATACGGTGCTTTCCGTGATAGCCGCGGCATCCTGGCCTGCAGTGATCTTGTTCTGCTTTGCCACCAGCTGGAGCTACTGGTGGTTGATCTTCATCCCGATCTTCATCTCCTCGATCGTCGGCAATATGCGGCAGCAGCGGCAAGGCCGCCGCGGATGATCGATTCGCAGCCGGTGCAGTGGGGAATCATCGGGCCGGGATCTATCGCGTCCAAAGTGATCAAGGACTTTCCGTACGTTCCCGGGGCCAACCCCCTAGCAGTAGCTAGCCGATCTACGGAAAGGGCGGAGGCCTTCGCCAGTGATCACGGCCTGGAGCGCGCGTACGGATCCTACGAAGAGATCATGAACGACCCGGACGTCGATGCGGTCTATATCTCCACGCCGCATCCGCAACATCACGCGGTGGCACTTGCCGCTATCGCCGCAGGTAAAGCCGTGCTCGTGGAGAAGACCTTCACGGCAACGGTGGCGGGTGCCGAGGAGATCATCGCCGCTGCTCAGGATCACCAGGTGTTTGCCATGGAGGCGATGTGGACGCGCTTTCAGCCCGCCATCGTTGCTGCCCGGGAACTGGTCGACGACGGCGCGATCGGTGAGGTCCGGCAGATCCAAGCTGATCTTGGTGTAGACCGACCGTACGATCCTGCCGGTCGACTGTTCGACCCGGCGCAGGGTGGCGGCGCAATGCTTGATCTTGGTGTCTACGTGGTGTCGTTCGCGCAGTACTTTCTCGGCACGCCGGATCGGATCGCGGTGAACGGGTCGTTGACTCCCACCGGCGTCGACGCCGAGGCCGGACTGTTGCTGGGCTATGACGACGGCCGGGTTGCCGCGCTGCTGATCTCGCTGAAGCACCAGACGCCGGGGGCTGCGCGCATTCAAGGAACGAAAGGCTGGATTGACGTACCGCCAAGGTTCCACCACCCGCATCGCATCGTGCTGCAACGCAAAGGTAAGGAGCCGGAAACCCTCAACCGCCCGCCGCTGGGCACCGGCTACTCCCACGAGCTGATCGAGGTGACCGAGTGCGTACGCGGCGAACGGACCGAGAGCAAGATCATGCCGCTTGCGGACACGCTCGCCGTTCAACGGATCTTGAACCAGGCATCAGAGCAGCTGGGCGTCTATCACTCTGAAGACAGCTCAGTAGCTGTATGACATGCGCGCTGAGCCCGTCGAAGCGCCTGAGCCTGCAGAGGCGCCCTTCGACAGGGTTGGGCGCATTATGCGTCGACGTAGCGGCGACCCTCGAACGCCCGGCCAAGGGTGATCTCGTCGGCGTACTCAAGATCACCGCCGACCGGTAGGCCGCTCGCGAGCCTGCTGACCTTGACGCCCATGGGCAGCAGCAGGCGGCTGAGATAGGTCGCGGTCGCTTCGCCTTCAAGATTGGGATCGGTGGCCAAGATCACCTCGGTCACCGTGCCGTCGGCGAGCCGTAGGCAGAGCTCCCGAATCTTCAGGTCAGCCGGACCGATTCCATCAATGGGGCTGATCGCACCGCCCAGTACGTGGTAGCGGCCGCGGAACTCCCGGGTGCGCTCCACCGCGACGACGTCCTTCGCCTCCTCAACGACGCAGATGGCGGTCTCGTCACGGCGCGGGTCGCGGCAGATCCGACATTGGGTGTCTTCAGAGACGTTGAAACAGATCTCACAGAACTTGACGGTGTCCTTGACCTTTTTGAGTATGGCGGCGAGCCGCATCACATCATCCGGATCGGCAGCCAAGATGTGGAAGGCCAGGCGCTGGGCGCTCTTCGGCCCGATCCCGGGCAGTCGCCCGAGCTCGTCGATCAAGTCCTGGATCGGACCCTCGTACATGCGCCAGATCCCTTAGAAGGGCAGTCCGCCGCCCATGCCGAGCCCGCCGGCCAGAGGGCCAAGCTTGCTGGCAGCGACGGCCTGAGCCTGGTTGGTGGCGTCACGTATTGCCGCAACGATCAGGTCGGCCAATGTCTCGGTGTCGCTCGGATCGACCGCTTCTGGCTTGATCACCAAACCCACCAGCTCACCTGAGCCGGTGACCGTCGCGGTCACCAAACTGCCGCCAGCAGAGCCCTCGATCTCCATCTCGGCTAGCTCCTGCTGGGCCTTGATCAACTGTTCCTGCATCGCCTGTGCCTGGGCCAGCAGTCCGGACATATCGCCTTCGGGAATCATCGCGGGCCTTTCCGGGGTGGGGTTCTCGCGCGCCCCAGCCTATGCGCCGTGATCCTCCTCAGCGATGATCTCCGCGCCGAGATGACGCGCGAGCAGCTCGGTATGCGATTCCGCATCCTCCTCGAGGTCGCTGTCATCGCGGCTCGCGGCCATATCCGGATCTTCAGGCGCGGCAACTCCGATGCCGTTGGCGGCACGAGATTTCGGGCGATCGGGCGCTGGCCGTGCGGCGTCAGGCGATTCGCCTGCCGGTGGCGTACGCGGTGATAGTCCAGAGGATGATGCGGCGCTGGGATCCACCATGGTCTCGACGGCAAAATCTGCGCCCATCACGACGACCATCGCCTCGCGCAGCACATCTTCACTGCCGCCGCGGGCGAAGCTGTCACGCGCGCCGGCGTTGGACATCGCCAACAGCAACGTGCCATTGCGGATTTCGGCGACCTGCGCGTTCTGGCTGAGCAGGATCCAGGTGAAGCGGCGTTTGCCCTTCACCTCCTCGAGGACCTCCGGCCAGAGCCGGCGTACGTCGCTGACCGTGAGCTGCGCTGGCTGCGCGGAGTTCGCCGGCGCGGATATGGGGGCTGGGCTTGTCGAAGCCGGGTCAGGAGTTGGCCCTTCGACAAGCTCAGGGCGCATTTCGGCAGGCTCAGGGCGCGCTGGTGTGGGGGGTGAGCCGGTCGAAGCCCGCTCTGAGGGAGGCCCGTCGACAGTCTCGGGGCGCATAGTCGAAGGCGCGGGGCGCGCTGATACGGGGGCTGAGCCGGTCGAAGCCCGCTCTGAGGGAGGCCCTTCGACAGGCTCGGAGCGCAGTTCGGTAACGCCGATGCGCCGCTCCAAGCGATCAAGTCGCGCGTGGAGTCCGCGATCATCGACGTCTGCGCCAGGCAGTAGCACCCGCGCACACATCAGTTCCAGATGCAGCCGGGGAGCGGTAGTGCCTCGCATGTCCGTAAGTCCGGCGGCAATAACCTCCGCCGCCCGAGTCAACTCGCCGGCGCCCAGCGAAGCGGCCTGCGATCGTAGGCGCTCGGCCTGATCAGGAGCAACGTCAACGAGTCCCGAGGTAAGCGCATCGGGGACTGCAGCAACGATCACCAGATCGCGGAGCCGGCGCAGCAGATCCTCCGCGAATCGGCGCGGATCCTGGCCGACCTCGATCACCTTGTCGACACAGGCAAAAACGCCGCCGGCGTCACCTGCCGCGAACGCGTCCACGAACTCATCGAGCAGCGAGTCCGGCGTGTACCCGAGCAGCGCGGCGGCCTGTCGATACGACACGCCAGATTCATCGGCACCGCCGAGCAGTTGATCAAGCACCGAGAGCGAGTCGCGTACCGAACCGCCGCCGGCACGTACCACCAGCGGTAGCACAGCCGGCTCAACGGCAATGCCTTCGGCGTCGCAGAGCTTGGCCAGATATTCGGTCAGCAAGCGTGGCGGCACAAGGCGGAACGGATAGTGATGGGTGCGCGACCGGATCGTCGAAATGACCTTGTCCGGCTCGGTAGTCGCGAAAACGAACTTGACGTGCGGCGGCGGCTCCTCGACGAGCTTCAGCAAAGCGTTGAAGCCTGCCGTGGTGACCATGTGGGCCTCGTCAACGATGTAGATCTTGAAACGGCTGCTGACCGGCGCGAAGAAGGCTCGCTCCCGCAGGTCGCGGGCATCATCGACGCCGCCGTGGCTGGCCGCGTCGATCTCGATGACGTCGATGCTTCCCGGGCTGTTGCGCGCCAGGTCCCGGCACGACTGGCACTCCCCGCAGGGCACCGCGCGCGGACCCTTCTCGCAGTTCAGGGCACGAGCGAGGATGCGCGCCGAGGTGGTCTTGCCGCATCCGCGTGGTCCTGAAAACAGGTAAGCATGATTGACGCGATTGTTGGTCAGAGCACGTTGCAGAGGCTCGGTGACGTGTTCCTGGCCGATGACCTCGGCGAAGGTGTCGGGACGGTAGCGCCGGTAGAGCGCGAGCGGAGCGCTGCCGGGCGCGTTCGTGCCGGGATCGTCGAACAGCGCCTCATCCTGGGTGTGCTCAATGTGGTCTTGGTCCGACCCCGGCTCATCGAGCCGCAGGTCTTCCAGTCCCGCGTCTTCCACGCATGCACCCTATGCCCGGATAGTGACAACTCGGAGCTGGTTCTACTCGATCCACGAGCGGACACGGATCGCGCCCCTCGCCGTGCTGAGGAGGAGGGAGCAGACACGCTTTATCGTCTGCGAGCGACGACGAGTCGGCGAGTTCACAGGCGCGATCCGCGCCGCGATGTTCGCGCCGCCGATCTGCAGGCGGAGCCGACGAAACGGATCCCGAAAGCAGAGCTGATTCTGCGAGACAGTCGTTTCGTCGGATTCCGAAGACGGCGGCTCCACGGCGAACATCGCCGCGAGCGAAGCGAGCCATTAGACAGAGCGAGCGCCAGCGAGCAGAGCAATCAAAACGGGTAGGCTGCGCTGCCGTGATGCTCGACTGGGTGCTGTTTGATGCTGACGGTGTGCTCCAAAGTTCCCGGGCGGGGTGGATGGAGGAGCTCACCGTATGGGCTGCGCCACGAGTCGAAGAGTTCCTGCTCGCCATAGCAGCGGCCGACGTCGCCTGCTTGACCGGCAAGGACTTCGGCGGTGCAATGCGTGAGGTGTTGCAGCAATTTGAGATCGACGCACCACTCGACCAGGTGATCGATCAGCATTTCTGGATCGAGGTCCGTCAGCCGATGCTCGATGCGGTGCGTGCGGTTCGTGATCTTGGGCTGCGCTGTGCATTGGCGACCAACCAGCAAAACCTGCGTGGCGCGTACATGCGCAGCTCACTTGGCTTCGAGACGATCTTCGACGAGCAGTTCTACTCGTTCGAGCTTGGGTTTGCGAAGCCCGAAGCAGGGTATTTTCAAACGATCATGGACCGCATCAATGTCGCACCCGGCCGGGTGCTCTTCATCGATGATCATGAAGGCAATGTCGACGGCGCCCGCGAGATCGGGATGCACGGCGAGCTCTTTCCGGTGGACGGCGGTGTAGCAGCTCTGGCGCCGATCTTGGCGCGATATGGCATTCGGCTGTGACGATTCGGATCGGTATATCAGGCTGGACGTATCAGCCCTGGCGAGGCAGGTTCTATCCGCGCGGGCTGCCGCAGCGGGAGGAGCTGCGGTATGTGGCCGAGCGCATGAACTCGGTTGAGATCAATGGCAGCTTTTACGCTCTGCAGCGTCGGTCCAGCTTTGCAACCTGGGCGAATGCCGTACCGGAAAACTTTGTCTTTGCCGTCAAGGGCGGGCGGTTCATAACGCACATGAAGAAGTTGAGCGGCATTGAGACCCCGCTGGCGAACTTCTTCGCTTCCGGCGTACTCGCTCTTGATCAAAAACTAGGTCCGATTCTGTGGCAGCTGCCACCAAACTTCGGCTTCGACGCAGACCGGATTGACAGCTTCTGTGCTCAGCTGCCTCGAACTGCCGGATCCGCCGCCACCATTGCAGCGAACCACGATCAGCGGGTGCCCGAGGATCATGCCTTGATCAAGGCGGCTCATCCGCGACTACGGATGCGCCATGCCTTCGAGGTACGGCATGACAGCTTCCGGACTCCAGAGTTCTACCAGCTGCTGCGCCGGCACCAGATCGCACTCGTGGTTGCCGACAACCCCGGCCAGTGGCCGATCATCACCGAGATGACCACGGACCTCATGTATGTCCGGTTGCACGGTCATGATCAGCTTTACGCCAGCGGCTACAGCGACCGGGAGCTGGACGAGTGGGCAGCCAAGATCATGTCGTGGACCGAGCAGGGCTCTGACGTCTATGTCTACTGCGACAACGATGCCAAGGTACGAGCGCCGTACGACGCTATGGGTCTGATGGAGCGGCTGGGCCTGGCCCCTGCAGCGGCGGACCGTTTCTCCGCACAAGGCCACGAATGAAGGGCTAAGTAGCCGAGTTCGTGAGTTTTCGTGGCCTTGTGCGGACAAACGCAGCGGTCCCCCGCGTACCCGAAAGAGCTCACTTACCCTTGCTGCCGTCAAGCCCTGGGGGGGTTCGGTGAGTTATCGCCACACGAGGGACCAGAGCACGAGTGTACGGGATCGATCGAAACCGATGAATCTCCAGGCGTCGTCGGGTCAATACTGAAAAGCAGCGACCGACAAGGGGCTTTTCATGTCCACGACCACGACCCGTGCGCTGGACCTCAGCAGGAGCACAGATCGGGCGTTCGTACATCTGCTGGTCAACACACTGCTCGTGTCGGTCATCAACTTCACCGTCTGGTTCGCCGTCACTTTCTGGGTCTTCCTGGAAACCAAGTCGGTGCTGGCAACAGGCATGGTCGCCGGCATCTTCTTGGTGACGACGGCCGTCACCGGAATTTGGTTCGGCAGCCTGGTCGATCAGCACGCCAAGAAGACGGTCATGCAGGTCTCGGCGGCGGTCTCCGTGGCGTTCTACGCCGTGGCGTTCACGCTCTATGCGCTGACGCCAGAGGCGACGTTTACCGATGCGGCCAGCGTCAGGTTGTGGATCTTCATCGTGCTGGCCATGTTCGGAGTGATCACAGGCAATATCCGATCGATCGCGCTGCAGACCCTCGTCACGGTCTTGATTCCCGAGGAACGTAGGGACAAGGCCAACGGTCTGGTTGGCACGACGTTGGGCGTGTCATTTCTCGTGACTTCGGTGATCAGTGGTCTGCTGGTGGCGGCTGGCGGCATGTTCTACGTGTTGCTGCTCGGTATTGCCGTGCTGGGACTGAGCGTTGCACACCTGGCCTTCGTACGAGTGGCAGATCGACCCGAAGGCACCGCTGCACCCGAATCCGACGGCGCAGATCAACAAGAACCTTCGAAGAAGGTCGATCTGCGCGGCACGCTGCGGGTGGTACGCAGCGTGCCCGGCCTGCTGGCCCTAATCGGCTTCTCGTGCTTCAACAACTTCCTGGGCGGCGCATTCATGGCCCTGATGGACGCGTACGGGCTGTCGCTGATGTCGGTGCAAGCCTGGGGTCTGCTCTGGGGTGCCCTGAGCACGGGCTTCATCATCGGTGGGCTCGCGGTCGCCAAGACGGGCCTGGGAAAGAACCCGGTACGCCTGCTGCTCTTGGTGAATGTCGTGTTCTGGAGCGTGACTTGCCTCTTCCCGCTGCATTCCTCGGTGATCTTGTTGACGGTTGGCATGGCCGTCTACATGGTGTTGATCCCGTACGCCGAGGCCGCCGAGCAGACGATCTTGCAGCGGGTGGTGCCCTTCGAGCGGCAGGGCCGGGTGTTTGGGTTCGCACAGAGCGTGGAACAAGCGGCCTCACCGCTGACGGCGTTCCTCATCGGCCCGATCACCCAGCTGATCTTCATCCCGTTCATGACCACCGGCGCTGGCGTTGACTGGATCGGCGGCTGGTTTGGAACAGGGCCGGACCGTGGTATCGCGCTGGTCTTCGTGCTAACCGGAATAATCGGGCTCTGTGTCACTGTCCTGGCACTACGCAGCCGGCCCTATCGGGAGCTGAGCGGCCAGTACGCCGGAAGACTGGAGCTGGCCACAGCCAGCTAAATGATCTTGGTTTTCCGACGCAAATACGTGCTATTTACGCGTTGATCAGTGAGCCCTCTGGCGTAATCGCATCGGCGTCCTCGTCGTCGAACCAGACGCCGCCGGCACCGAGGTAGCGGAACTTGACCGCCTGACCCGCCGGAACTGCAACACTGACGCTCCGCGTGCCGTTGCTGCGGCGTACCAGCTTGTGAGCTCCGGGCGCCCAGTCGTTGAAGGTGCCGACTGCCGAGATCGGGCCATCGAGAATATCGTCGGGAAGCACGAACTGAATCCGAGTGCTTTTACCGTCGGACTTGATATGTAAAGACATGTGAGCAATCTCCATGATGTGTCGAGCGGTTGTCCTTCCGGCCGAGACTAGGTGAGCCTTCAAGCGGCGTCGCTACGCGACACACTGCGTCGTGCAACTCTCAGGCACTTGTCACACGCCCGTCACCTCGTCGAGAGCGCAGTAATCACCCATTTCCGGCGCGGCGGATGGGCGATTGGCGCGCCACTCGGCGAGTCCGGCTCGCGGCGGCGTCCTGAGATCGGTGGCGCCCGGTTAGCTCGTGCTTGGCATTGCCGGTAACCTTCCGCGCGGAGGATTCGCCTAGAGGCCTATGGCGCACGCTTGGAAAGCGTGTTGGGTTAACGCCCTCGCGGGTTCGAATCCCGCATCCTCCGCCCTAGTCAGCAAAGGAAACCGCCGCCCAGGCCTCATAGGCCAAGGCGGCGGTTTTGCGGCCATAGTCTCAGTTTTAGTCTCAGTTGCTATCTGCCGGGGACCACAGGAGCCCGCCGATTCGGCTCGCGACCTCGTGCCGGATGGGATTGGTTACGTGCTGGTAGCGCGCAGCCATGGACGTCGACGACCAGCCCATCACATCCATAACGGTTCGTTCCGGTACCTCCAGCGCTAGGAGCACAGTTGCAGCTGTGTGCCGCGCATCGTGGAGGCGTGTCTCTCGCACGCCGGCACGCTTCAACAGCGCCTTCCATGCGTGATAGTCGGAGTTCGGCTTGACCGCGTGTCCGAACCGATCTGTGAAGACTCGACCCGTCTCTATCCAGAGCTGACCAGTTCTAGAGCGCTCCTGATCTTGTTCGTGGCGGTGATCTTCCAGGAGCTGGACCAGCTGGGGCGGCAGCCCGATTTTCCGCTTGCCGGCACTGGACTTGATGGGTCCCAATGGTTGCCCGCTCATTCACCCTCCCGTTGCCCGACACGCACCTTGATCGAGCCAGAAAAGACGACGGGCGGCACGTACCTGTGGAACTGGTCGTCCCGCGATCCCTAAGGCATCAGCTAGGCGGCTGGCGGTCACAGCCAGACGCGGGCAGTTACATGGTCGAGCACTTGGATGGTCTGCCCCAAATTCGGAACCACGCTTCTCCATGTCCTAACCAAGATCTTCAGCGACGCCATAGAGTCTGGAAACCAAGATCACCCTTCCGCGGGTCCTCTTATTACAGGCGGCGATCGCTCGGGACTCGACCCTGAAGACCTGACGATGGCTCAAACAGTCATTTGCCCTTCGCCATTTCCTATGAAGAGTGGTGGGCGTACCGTCAAGTGTCGTAGGCGCTACCGAGCAAGATCATCTCGGCAAGATCATTACTGCGTTGAGCCATGTGGCCTAGCCGCAGAATCGAATAGAACGCACACACGCCGAATCAAGATCATTGGGTAGTTCTCAAACGTTCAGCTGACTGCGTCACTTACGAGCGTGCTGCCGCGGCACCCAATAGTCCGACTCGCGGGATACGGCGTTGTCAGGACTTGTACAGCTTCAAAGCCCCGCCGACATTCATATCTCTCGGCGTCTGTCTACTTGCACGTTCCCCGGCGAGGCAAAGGCCCAAGGAGTCAAGACATGCCGTGCGAACTGAGGCAGCAGGTACCGCAGCACTGCTTCAACGGCGTTCGAAACAGCGCCCTTGATCAGCACACCGAACGATTTCGCACTGCAGTTTGGCTAGCATCTGCGGCGTGGCCGCATCCCATGTCCTTCCCGATGACCGGCGGGGATCGAAGCGGTCAATCCTGCAGTTGCTCGATCGACTGTCCGATCTTGGAGCCGGACCTGCAGATCTTCCGGATGAGCGCCTTCGCCAGGGAACGCTGATCTTCGCATCAGTGCTGATCGCGCTGATCTCGGTCATCTGGGTCGCGACGTACTTCGCCTACGGCTACCCGACGTCGGCGGCGATCCCGGCCTTATACCAGCTAGCCACGGTGGCCGGGCTGGTTGTGTTGGCGCGGACGCGGCGGTTTGGCGTGTTTCGCACCACGCAGCTCCTCGCGTTCCTCGTGCTACCTGCCCTACTCCAGGCCTCGCTTGGCGGCTTCGTGGCATCCAGCGCGATGATCTTGTGGGCGATCTTCACACCGCTCGCGGCGCTCGCCCTGCAGGGACTTCGGCGCTCGATTGTGTGGTTTGTCGCGTTTTTCGCCGAACTTGTAGTGCTCGCGCTGCTCGACCCTCGCCTCTCCCAAAACCCGGCCGCGCTCCCGACGGGCTTTGTGATCACCTTCTTCGTGCTGAACGTTATGGGGCTCACCTTGAGCGCGTATGTGATGCTCGGGTATTTCGTGGAACAGCGTGAGCGAGCACATCGCGCGCTCCAGGCGGAGCGGGAGCGGTCGGAGCGCCTCCTGCTCAACGTCCTGCCTGGGCCGATCGCCGATCGACTGAAGGTCACCACCGGGGTGATCGCGGATCACTACGACGCCGTGAGCGTGCTGTTCGCCGACCTCGTCGGCTTCACGGAGCGGTCGTTGGTCATGGCCGCCGATGAACTCGTGGCGCTCTTGGACCAGATCTTCTCCACCTTCGACCGGCTCGCCGATGCGGCGCACCTCGAGAAGATCAAGACAATCGGCGACGCCTACATGGTGGCCGGCGGACTGCCAGAGCCACGGCCAGACCACCTCCAGGCGGTCGCCCGCATGGCGCTCGCGATGCTAGATGAGGTTGCGGCCATCGCCAAGGAGACCGGAAAGGACTGGCTCGCCGTCCGGATCGGAATCGACACGGGTCCGGTGGTCGCGGGCGTCATCGGCCGACGCAAATTCATCTACGACCTCTGGGGCGACACCGTGAACACGGCCAGCCGTATGGAGTCCCAAGGCATACCAGGCCAGATCCATGTCACCGACCGGGTGGCGGCCGCGCTCGGTCCAGGGTTCGTCCTGCGACCGCTGGGAGCGAGTGACGTGAAGGGAAAGGGACCCCTGACGACGTTCCTACTTGACGGCGCCGAGTAGCTGACTAGCTGACGCCCCCGACCATCCTCCCAGCTGAGCCGCATACGTCGTTCGAGAAGTGGTGATTGCAGGCACATGGCACGCGCGCGGAGTGTGCGTCTAAGCGACGCCGGCCAGCTGGTCCGGGTCGATGAAATCCGTCGAACAGCCCGCGCTCGGCCTGCGCGTCTGATCGACCGCCCCGACAATGATGAGAAGATGCGTGGCAACATCCCAAGCTCCGCTAAGCGCGACGCCGTTCGGCGAGATAGCTAACCCACCGGATCTGACAGCGCATCCCGGGCTGCCGAGCAGTTTTCTTCCTCTAGCGGCGGAAACTTGTTCGCCGGCGAAGAAATCTGCTTACAACTACTCACGAAGGACGATCAGACGGCAGGCGACGCGATGAGGGCAGCTAGGGCGTTGAGAGCGTCTGGCACTAGCCGGTAGTAGGCCCATTTGCCTCGCTGCTCCCGGGTCAGGATGCCCGCATCGACCAGAATCTTGAGGTGGTGTGAGACGGTGGGTTGGGACAGGCCGACCGGATCGGTCAGCTCACATACGCAGGCCTCTGCTCCCTGGTGCGCTGCGACCAAGGAGATGAGGCGCAGCCGGGCAGGGTCGGCCAGCGCCTTGAATCCGCTGGCTAATACTTCGGCCTCTGTGGGCTGGATGACCTCACGGACTACCGGGGTGCAGCATTCGGTGAGCAGTGAAAGTTCAGTTCCGGTTGGCATTGGTGAGGTCGGCATGTGACCATCCTGACATACATTGACAAATGTCGATGGGACGTGGTTACACTTCATCCATCGACAACTGTCAATGCGAGGAGGGACTAGTGATGAGCGACATTACATCGGCGGATGGGGTGCGTGAGCAGGTTCGGGAGCGATATGCGGCAGCGGCGACCACGGTGACCTCCGGTCAGGGAAACGCTTCCTGTTGTGATGACTCGGGCGGCTGCTGCGGCCCGGCGCTGCTGGAGGTCGACGACCGGTTCGGTTCGGCGCTCTACGCCTCCGGCGACACCGACAGCCTGCCGGTTGCTGCGGTCGCGGCCAGTCTGGGTTGTGGAAACCCGATCGCGGTGGCCGAGCTGCGCGAGGGTGAGACCGTCCTCGATCTGGGCTCCGGCGGCGGTATCGATGTGTTGCTGTCGGCGCGACGGGTCGGGCCAACCGGGTTCGCATACGGGGTGGACATGACCGATGAAATGCTCGACCTGGCCCGCGCCAACGCTGCCAAGGCACAGGCCAGCAACGTGGAGTTTGTGAAGGGGACCATCGAAGCTATTCCGCTGCCCGATGAGTCGGTGGATGTGGTGATCAGCAACTGTGTGATCAACCTCTCGGTGGACAAGCCGAGTGTGCTCAGCGAAATGTTCCGGGTCCTCAATCCCGGAGGCAGGATCGGCATCAGCGATGTGGTCGCGGAAGATCACCTCACACAGGCCGAGCGGGCCGCCCGCGGCTCCTATGTCGGATGCATCGCAGGCGCTTTGTCACGAGCCGAGTATCTCTACGGGTTGGCCGCTGCCGGGTTTGTTGATGTCACCGTACGGTTCACCCATCAAGCCGCTGACGGCATGCACAGCGCGATCATCCAAGCCACCAAGCCGACCAGACATTCAGCTGCAGCGGTAATGAGGACGTCGCGGGCTGGGGCACCGGTGTCGACGGCCGCTGGCTCTGCCCGCCAGTGAGGGCCGGACCTGCTCTTCGTTACCGGGCGGTAGCTGAGCTGGTCGGCACCGCCTTTCTGGTCGCGGCTATCGTCGGCTCCGGAATTGCCGCGCAACGGCTGTCACCCAACGATGTCGGGCTGCAGCTGCTGGAAAATGCCATAGCGACCGGTGCCGCGCTGGCCGCGCTGATTGTCGCCTTACAGCCCATCTCCGCGGCGTTCAATCCGGTGATCACCGTGTTGGAGCGTCTCAGCGGCGGTGTGACCAACCGGCAGGTGATGTTGATCATTTCGGCGCAGATCGCCGGCGGCATGGTCGGAGTGGTCGCGGCGAACCTGATGTTCAGTGAGCCGGCGGTCAGCCTGTCCACCACCGCCCGCGGCGGGTCCGGCGTTTGGCTGAGTGAGGTGATCGCGACCGCCGGCCTGGTCCTGTTGATCATCGCGCTGGCCCGCGGTGGCCGGCACCAGCTGATCGGGTGGGCGGTCGGGGCCTACATCACCGCGGGTTACTGGTTCACCAGCTCCGCCAGCTTCGCCAACCCCGCCGTCACCATCGCCCGAATGCTCTCCGACACCTTCGCCGGCATCCAACCCGCATCGGTGCCGATGTTCCTGCTCGCCCAAGCGGTCGGCGGCCTCGCCGGCTACGGCCTCAGCCGAGCCATCTATGCACCGCCGGACCCTGCCGCCATCACCGAGGAGAATCCCCATGAACTCCAGCCCACAGACAACCCAGACTCCCGCCGCTGAGACATCCAGCCGGTCGGCGCGGCGCCGGGTCACCGACTACGACCGGCTGGTCGATGAGCTGGCCTACACCTACGCCGGTATCTTCTCCCGCGACTCCATCGCCCAGGCCGTCGCCGATGCCCGTGCCGCCTTGGAGCCGAGCGCGACTATCCCGGACTTTCTGCCGATCCTGGTCTCCCGGTTCGCCCGCGAACAACTCACCGCCGCGGCGCAAGCCGATGGACGGCTCGCCAAACCGGTCCCGGAGCTGTTGTTCGTATGTGTCCACAACGCGGGCCGCTCCCAGATGGCAGCAGCCCTCGCCCACCACCTTTCCGCTGGCAAGGTCCACGTGCGCTCCGCCGGCTCCCAGCCCGCCGACCAGATCAACGCGATGGCCGTCCAAGTGCTCGCCGAGCGCGGGATCAGCCTGACCGAGGCCTATCCGAAACCGTTAAGCAACGACGTCGTGCATGCCGCCGACGTGATCGTCACGATGGGCTGCGGCGACACTTGCCCCATCTACCCCGGCAAGCGTTACCTCGACTGGGACGTACTCGACCCCAATGACCAGCCCGTCGACCGGGTCCGTGACATCCGCGATGACCTCCAAGCCCGCATCACAGCATTGCTGCGTGACCTCAACATCTAAAAGAACTCAAGGAGTCATTGATGGCCGACAAACGCTCCGTCCTGTTCGTCTGCGTCCACAACGCCGGCCGATCCCAGATGGCCGCTGGATACCTCAACCACCTCTCCGGCGGCCGCATTGAAGTGCGGTCAGCTGGTTCGGAACCGGTCGAGAAGATCAATCCCGTGGCGGTGCAGGCGATGGCCGAGGAAGGCATCGACATCGGCGGCGAACAGCCCAAGATCCTCACCATCGAGGCCGTGCAAGCCTCCGATGTCGTGATCACGATGGGCTGCGGCGACAGTTGCCCCTACTATCCCGGGAAACGTTACGAAGACTGGGTCCTTGATGATCCGGCAGGCCAGGACATTGACCATGTCCGGCCCATCCGCGACGAAATCAAACGCCGGGTCGAACAACTGATCGGTGAGCTGCAACCTGTCGGTTGAATACCTCATCTGGCCTCGCCACGCCCCGCGCCATGGAGGCGGGCATTGTCCCGCGAGCCGGTCGAGCCGGATCTGTGTGCGTTTTGCAAAAATGTCTTCTTAGGTTGTCGCGAGGTGCACACGCTCCGCTGGCAGGCTCATGACGCCGCGTGAAGCGTGACTGTGCCTGCTGTTCCGTCGACGGTGATGATCTGGCCGGTTAGCAGTCGGTGGGTGGCGTCGCCGGTGCCGACGACGGCGGGGATTCCGTACTCGCGTGCTACCAGGGAGGCATGTGCGGCCAGGCTGCCACTGTCTGTTACCACGGCGGCGGCGCGGGCGAACAGCGGCGTCCACGCAGGAGCTGTCGCCTTCGCGACGAGCACATCGCCGTCTTTGAAGGCCTCGAAGTTCTGCGGCCCTTGCACGATGCGGACTGGACCGGTGGCGCGTCCGGTGGACGCGGGATGCCCGATGATCGCCCCTTCGGTGGCTTCGGCGCCATGGCGGGCTTGCTGCACCGTACGGTCGATGACATCGCCGATCAGCGGTGCCGGGTGGCCGAGGGTCAGGGGCGCGGCCAGTTGCCGCTGGCGCTGCCAGATTTCACGCTGCTCACCGATGCCTCGGATCTGTCCGCTGCTATGGCCGGCCAGTGCCGAGGTGACCTGGCCGCGGGTGCAGAAGTACACGTCCTCGGGCTGCTGGATCGCCCCGAGGTCGGCCAGGTGCTGTCCGAGCCGGCTGGCACATGCGCGCAGCACCGGCCAGGCCAACGTGAACTGGTGGGCCTGCTCTTCGCGAATGACGGCGTACCGCTGGCTGACCTCAAGCAGTCGCCCGAACACCTCGAGCAGCCGCGGGCGCTTAGTGAGTGCGGCGCGGCAGCGCCGCTCAGCGGCGGCCCGTTCCTCGGCTAGTTTCACGCGTCGGTTGCCAGCAGCCGCCGATAACGACGGCGGGCTGGGTAGCTCGGCGGCAAGTGGGTGATACCAGTCGAGGCTTTGGACTGCATGCTCGCTGAACATCGGCTGAATCTCTGGCAGGCCGCGCAGCAGCACCTGCGCCCCACCGTCTGGATCGGGCAGCACGTCGCCAAGGTGCCGGCGTGCGAAGCGGGTCAGCCGGGCCTCCATCTTCCACGCCGACCCGCCCACGACCGCCAGGTACCACAAGAAGATTCCGGCCTCCCGGCCGAGTGTGTCGACCAGCTCCACGAGGCGGCGCGGCGGTGCAGTGTCCACTTCGGCGGCTGCCGTGGCGACCAGTTGCCGGTAGCGGGGCAGCTGTGTCTGGCGCCACTGACGTTCCAGGTCCGCCAGGGCCGCTTTGTCGGCGGCGGCCGGGTCGTGGCTGACCCGGATCAAGGCATTGTAGATGATCTTGACCGCTCGGCCGCGGCCCTGCCACAGCACTCGGGCGATTGTTTTCGGGGACGGGATCGGGGGTGCGTTGTAATACCAGCCGTTGACCACGGCGTAGCGGAACCGAACCCGTACCCCCACACTGGCGTGCATGCCGTCGAGGTAGCCGTCCTCCAGCACCGGCAGCAGCCAGCTGGCAAACAGTGGGGTGACCGCCTCCGGCAGCCACTCGCCAAGCCGGAAGTTGCGCATCCACAACCCCGGCCCCGGCGCCGTCCACGACACCGGTTCCGGCACGGCGGTCATCGGCCGGGCTTGCAGCAGCCACAGCTGGCCGTGGTGGTCGATGGCCCACTCGATGTCCTGCGGCTGGCCGCCGAACCGGTCGACAACCCGGATAGCTAGCTGTGCCACCGCTTGTGCCTGCCGAGCGGCAAGAACCGGCTTTCCGTCGAAGCTGTGGGGGGTCAGCGCGGCCCCCCGGTCTGCGGTCACGGTCCATTCCTCACCGGTCGTCTCACCAGAAACCAGCTGGTCACCCAGGCCTTTGACAGCCGTCACCACAGTGCGGGTCCGGTCGCCGGTGACCGGGTGCGCGGTGAACGCCACCCCGGCCGCTATGGGATCGACCATCGCCTGTACCAGCACCGCCATCCCAGCCGACACGCCTCGACGTCGTTCGTGATATGCGGCGACCCGCTCCGAAGCCGCGGCGGCAAAGCATCGCCGCACCGCCGCACCGAGTTGTTCGGGTGGCACGTTGAGGTAGCTCTCGTACAGGCCGGCATAGGAGGCATCCGGCAGGTCCTCGGCCGCCCCCGAGGAGCGCACCGCGACCCGGTCTCCGCCCAGACGTGCAGCTGCTGCCTGAAGCTGGCTGTCCAGGTCCGGGTCGTTGAGCGCACTGCCGGTCACCACGATGCCGGGTGGGACCGCGAATCCAGCCGCCGACAACTCCGCCAGCGTCGCCGCCTTACCGCCCAGCAGTGCGCGGTCGGCAGCGCTCGCCTCGGCAAGGTTCACCATCATTGACGTGGCGTACATTATCCACACCTCATAGGTAGTGTCACAAACTATTGTGATGCTACTTCTCGATAGGTAGAATTGCAAACTATTGCGACGCTACATTAAAGGTGCTGCGAAAGGGAACCGAGGATGCTGCCGATGCGACCGGAGCTGCTGAAAGGCCATCTCGATGCGCTGCTTCTGGCTGTCCTGGAGGATGGGCCGCAGCATGGCTACGCGGTCATCGAGGCCCTGCGCTCCGGCAGCGGCGGCGCGCTCGACCTGCCCACCGGCACTGTCTATCCGGCGCTCCACCGCCTGGAGCGGGCCGGGCTGATCGGCAGCGACTGGGAAACCGTCGGCGGCCGCCGCCGCCGCGCCTACCACCTGACTCCCTCCGGTCAAACCGCGCTCGGCGAGCAGCGCGCCATCTGGGAACAGTTCTCCACCGCGGTCACGGCGGTCCTCGGCAGGCAGCCGTGGCCGGTAACCACCTGACCACCCAGCCCCCGCAGGCACAGCTGGACGCCTACTGCCGTGACCTCGCCGCCCGGCTGCGTGGGCCACGCCGCCGCCGGGAGCAGATCCTCGCGGAACTCCGCGATGGCCTCGACCACGCCGTCAGCGACCGCACCAATCACGGACTCACCGACACCGAAGCCGCCAAGGCTGCGATTACTGAGTTCGGTACCCCTGACGCGGTCGCCGACGCATTCCGCGGGGAACTGGCCACCGCCTACGCCAGGCGGACCATCGCCCTCTTCGTCCTCACCGGACCCCTCGTCGGCATCTGGTGGCTCCTGCTGCTCCAACCGCACCCATGGCGTACCGGCGTGATCGCCCTGATTGTCGCGATCCCGGTCATCCCGCTCATCCCCATCGCGGTTGCCACCGCCGTCACAGCCCTCGCCACCACCGGCCGGCTGATCCGCTGGCTCCCCGAATCCACCCCCCGTACGGCGCTGACCGCAACCATCGCCATCGCCGCGCTGATCCTCGCTGCGGACCTCGCGGTGCTCACTATCTACGCCCTATCAAACATGCCGGCACAGCCACTCGCCGCGCTCGCCATCACCGCAAGCCTGCTCCGCATCACCTGCAACATCATCACCCTCCGGCACGCCACCGCAATCCGGCACGGCCTAACCGCCACGCCGACAAACGTGCCGACGTAACCCCGATGGTTCCAGTGCTGACTGCTGAGATCCTCGGGCTTCCCATCCCCGACGCTGGACCGCTCTTCGCGATCGCCTTGGCCATACATATTGGCTGCGGGCTGACCGCCGTCCTCGCCGGCGCGCTCGCCGCCACCGCCAAGAAACGTCTCGGCCGCCACCCTAGAGCCGGACACATCTATCTGTGGGCACTCGGAGGCATCTTCACCACCGCCGCCATCATGGCCGCCATCCGCTGGCGCGAGGACGCCCACCTCTTCGCCATCGCCATCATCGCATTCGGCCTCGGCCTCTACGGCTACCAAGCCCGACGACGACACAAACCCGGATGGCCACCCCACCACGCGATCGGTATGGGCGGCTCCTACATCGCCCTACTCACCGGCTTCTACGTCGACAACGGTCCCTTCCTCCCCCTCTGGAACCAGCTACCCCACTGGACCTACTGGCTGCTGCCGAGCCTCCTCGGCATACCGCTCATCCGGCGCGCACTCCACCGCTTCACACCATCAACATCCGACAAACCAAGCCGCACGCCCGCCCGAATCTAGCCGCCGGGCCACGCCGTCGGCCTCCGGTGCGCAAGGCGCAGCTATGGTGTGGTCGGGTCTCGATCCCCCGGGTCGCTCTAAGCCAGTCTCATTTTTAGTCTCATTCGCGACCGTTCAGCAGGGTTCATGATCGGTTGCCATGCCTGTAATCGCCGCCTCGCGGCGTGATCTGAACATTGATGGCCGGCCGGGAGCGGACTTGGAAAGCGGGTTGGGTTCACGCCCTCGCGGGTTCGAATCCCGCATCCTCCGCCAACCATTAAACCGGCTCTGACCTGCGGAAACGCCGTTCGGATCAGATCCGGCCCGGGACGGCGTCGCATCAAACATTGAGGCGGCCGTCTCAATTCCGGTCTCAGTTTTCCGGCCGCCGACTGCCCGAAATCCGGCCTTCCGCGGTCCAGGCGTGTTCGCCGCCGTTCGCCGACGTCCGCCTCGCCTGACCAACACGCTGCGAAAGCGAGCACGGCATCGTCTGCTGATGTACGCGACAGTTCGCGGACCTTCCTACCTCATCAGCGCACAGAACAGCGTCGGCCGAGTTTCAGCAAGCCCATGCTGACGATCCATCAACGGTTCTGGCAGATCGCCCCAGCCGGCTTGGCGACGGGCCTGGCACCCGAGCCCTGATCGGGGTGTTGCTGCTGCACCGTATCCTGCCCGCCGAGGCGATTATCGCCGGCATGAACGCTGCGCTGAAGGTGATAGCTGCAACCCGGATCTGGTGGCGGTCGAGGCACGACGTGCCATTCATCCTGGCCCGCTGCCGCCGCTGGCCGTGCCACCGGTTCAGGCCGTCGCTGACCGGCCCGCGCCCAGCCTCACCGGCTATGACCAGCTGCTGGCTGGAGCTTTGAGATGACCGCGGCCGTCCCGGCTTGCCGAGCCAGCCGCCGACGCGGCCATCGCAGCCGCGACGCTGAGCATGCTCAGCTCGGGCCAGGCCGGCGGCGGCTCGCAGGATCATCTTGCCGTCGGCGTCGCGGACCTCCGCGAACTTGGTGCCGATCTTGACCACGGCCGTGGCGCGGCCCTTGACCACGTCGTCCTTGGTGATTCTTGCCTGCCTCGACCTTCTCGTCCTTGAGGATGGGCACGGTGGTTCTTCCTCTCGTCTGGTGGACGTCTCACACGCTGAGACAGCCCGCTTAGAGTCGAGACCTAATCGCAACTGTGTGCGATTGTCGAACGGGTTCGAACGATCTTGTTGCCTCACGGAAATCGAACGAAGACGAGTGACCTTGAAGACAACGACTTCCCGATGGGTAGGTCCGGAAATCTGTTTCCGGTGATCACGGAAAGATGGTCAACAGGTTTCATGCGAAGAGATTCTGAGCGCCGGTCCGGGCGTTCCTGTGGGGACGGCAAGCCAACGACTGGCGAGGTGCGTATCGCGTTGTACAGCGCTTGCTTCTGCACCGGCGAAAACGGTCTGCCGTAGATCTCGGCCGAAACCTCGTCATAGAGCCAGACGACAAGTCGGCTGCTCAACGGCTGAGTCTCGCTTCGTCGGGCGGCGTTGACCGCGGCCCAGCCGTGTGCTACGGGTGAGTGATGGCCGACAAGCCGAACCGGGTCACGGTTGATCTGTCGCAGTTCCCCGACTTGGTGGTCATCTATCTGGGGATGCGGGCGAAGACGCCGCGGGGGCTGCGGACACTGCTGTCCTTCGGTCCAAAGATCCAGGCATCGGTGACCGCGGCTCCGGAGGGACTACTGCTGCATGAGTACCTGCTCTATTCACTGTTCCCCCCGCACCTTGGCATGCGGCAGTACTGGCGCGACTTCGATTCACTCGAGCGCTGGGCGCATGATCTGCCGCACAAAGCGTGGTGGCGGGACTACCTTCGCGACCGGGCAGGCACCGGCTTCTGGCACGAGACGTACTTCCGCGACGGAGCGGTGGAGTCCGTCTATATCGACATGCCACCTTCGGGTCTCACCAAGTTTGCGCCGAATCAGCCGGCTCGCGGCTCCTTGTTCTCCGCGCGTCGTCGCCTGGGTCTGAAAGAGGAGGGCACCGAGCCGGCCCCGGTGGTCACGGAAGAAGCGCTTTACAAACCCTGACCGCAGTCAGCGGTATTGGCCGCTGATTGCCCTGCCTGACAGCGTGTCTGGCAGGCCGCCCGACCAGGCTTCTGACCGACCCGTAAGCAAAAAGGAGCCGTGGTGGAAGACCGCGGTCGTCTACCAGATCTACCACGGAACCTCGACGACTCCGACGGTGATGGGGTGGGCGACTCCGACGGTGATGGGGTGGGAGACCTCGCCGTTCATCGACCATCTCTGCTGTGCGGTGACCAGTCAGTCCGAAATCTGTCGACAAGTCACCCAGGAAGATGGTCAACAAGTCTCCTGCGAAGAGATTCTGGGCTCTGAATCCGTGCGTGATCCTTCGTTTCCCCGGCCTTTGCCTGCGGAGTACGTCAGCTGTCGACCGGTCTCGACAGCATGCGAAGCACGATCAGCGTGTGGGATGCGCTGATTAAGCGATAATGATCAACTATGGCTTGGAGCGACCTGTCTACAGCGACGGCTCTTGAACGTTACGTACTGGAGAGGTCTTTGCCGCTGGTTGCGCTCTCTCGGACGGCCGCGCGACGAGCAACCATTGATATGGCCGTCAATTCCGTCGACGTCGCACTCAACCTTGGCGACACCATTGGGCCGACACCGACCGGCTGCATAGAGCTCCTGCAGGTAAGACCGCTGCTGGTAGGCACTGCATGGAAGGTGCTTGACCTTCTCCTGGAGACGGCGCTTGATCTTGTTCCGCTCAGACGGGATCGGAATCATGACTGGAGCATTGACGCAAAGGTTAAGCATGCTCGGGCCAATACTGGTCGTCCACCGGCGATCCCACTGTTGGCCTGGCAAGCGCTCATGGCCATGTACGTTGAAACGTCTGAGTTGCGCCATAGCCTCGTCCATCGGACAGTGGCTACTGATCCGACAGGCGCGCTTGTTGGCTTCGATCGAGGGAGCAATCCTCTAAGACCGCTTGCAGCTCCCTGGCCAAGATGCAGGCAGTCGGGTCAGGCGTCAGCCGCTCTTTCCAGAATCCCAAAATCCGGTCAGCTTCGGCGCGCCACGCCAGCGTGTCAGCTTCGATCCGCTCAGTCGGCTTCAGTGCGGTGTCCACCTCAGCGTGGTACAGGATCGACCCCTCGACTGCCCAGGTCACGATCGCGTCGTGCTGGTCGCTCTGGTTTCGCCTGATCCGGCTCTTGAGAGTCGAGTCGCCGGGTCGGTCGTTAGTCCCAGGCCTTAGCTCTTGTTCTGGCTTGCGGAACGTGTACGGGAACCGCAGCAAGGCGAACCGGCGCCAGGTTCCCCAGTCGGTCTCGTTGACGATCGGGATGTAGTTCGTCGTGGCGAGCAGCGTGTGCGATGCCTGGAACGTGAAGTTGTCCTGCCGAATGAACCGCGCAGTGATTGTGCCCACGCCGACGATCTGCTTGAGCGCGTTGATGTTGATGGACTTGCCCTCGGTCAGCTCCTCCGCGATCACCAGTCGCTTGCCCCGCAGCTCCGCTCGCTCAGTGGAGTGCTCAGAGGACGACGACTGGAACAGTTTGGTGCTGGCCATGGAGGCGTAGTCGCCCAGCGCTGGCACGAGCCCGTCTATGGTGATCGCGGACTTGCCGTTCTCACCCGATCCCTGGAGCACGGCCATGAAGTCGTTCGGGTTCGGGTGCCCGGTGATGGCTTGACCGATCACGACTTGTAGCCACTTGCGCTCCTCCCCTGGTAGCGCTTCGAGCGCCTTCATCCAGTCGAGGTGCGCGCACCCTGGTCGGTAGCTGCCGTGCGTGACCTTGGTGATCAAGAACTCCGGGTCATGCGATATCACCCCACCAGTCATCAGGTCGACGACGCCGGACGGGGTGTTCAGCAGATCAGGATCAGCGTCCAGCTCGTCGACCTTGTGCTCGACGATCCCGCGCGCTAGACCCACTACCGTCCGTATCCGGCTTGCTGAACACATGGACTTCCACCCGTCCAGCGCGGTTTTGTCGTGCGCGCCAGCGTCGAGCTCTTGCTGGAACCGGTTGAGCACGTACTCCCGGGCCGTCTCGATCACCTCGACGTCCGTCGCGTTCGCCCACCGATGACCGTCCCACCGCAGCCAGCCGAGCCCTGAGACCCAGATGAAATGATCTTGTAGCACGTCGTCTGCGACAGTCTCAGCTAGCCGCGCGTCGGTGAACGTGTCGCGCGCAAGGTGCGGGTTCGGCCGCGTCGTGGTCGCTGCCGCTCTCAGCTCATTTATGGTGCCTCCAGCAGCGAAGAAGTCGTCTACACCCTTGACCTTCTTGCCGTTGACTTCGCCAGGGACGATCAAGTAGTTGATCGTCTTCGCGCCCTTGGAGTGCTTGAGCCAGTTGCCCAGTCTGATCATGGCGTTGAGCACGTTAGGGTTGGTGCGCGCGTCGGCGTCGAAGCAGATCGTCACGACGCGGCCTTTGAGTGGCACGTCCTCCCAGTCACCTAGGGTGCCGAGCCGGGATCGCCAGTTGAAGACGCCGGTCGGCGCGATGACGCACAGACCGCGGCTGGTCAGCGAATCGGCCTTCTTGATGCCCTCGGTGATCCACACCTCCGCGGTCGGGTCTGCGATCTTGTCCCGGTTCCGGGGGTGAACGTCGAGTCGGTTGGTCTGGCCTTTCGGGCTCGCATACTTGATCGGCTTGCCGTTGTGATTGACCGGCCGTCGAGGCTTCCATTGAACGCTGACTCTCTGACCTGTGGGTCCATACATCGGGATCAAGATGCCCGGGAAATCAGGGTCATTCCCGGTCGCCCATGTCGGAATCTTCAGGCGGTTGAGCCGCTCGCGCTGCCGCTGATCACCGTTGGTCGGTCGGTGGATCGACTCGTACCCGCGTTCGGCCACGATGGCAGGGTCGATGGACGATTCCGTGATCAGCTCGCGCCGGGTGCTGGTCGAAGAGGAACTGGCCATTGGTCGTCCTGGACGGGCTACTAGAGTGATCGTTGTCTGAAGGTTCGTGTAGGGGCCCGCTGTTCGGCAGCGGGCCCTGGCCACTCTCAGCCATACCGCTGACCGCCACTTGACTTGATCATGGATGTGCGGCGGTTGCGCCGCAGTATCTCGGCCATGCGCTGGACGCAGCCGTTGTCCTCGACGTACTCCGGCAGGCCAGCGTCGCGCCGAGCCTGGCGCCCAGCCTCCGCCCCCGCGTCGCGCAGGGCGGAGCGGATGATCTGGTTCACGCGGCACGCGCCTCCGTCTTACGTGGGCGTCCGCGGTTGTCGTACTCAAGTGCGAGGACCTCAGCAGTGAACAACTTTGACAGAGGGGTGGACAACGCCGCCGGCATCTGATCACGTAGCCGCGGAGACGGGACGGTGTGGCCCTGCACCGCGTTGTAGAGGTGACTGTAGGTGCAGCCGATCTCACGGGCTAGTCGCGCGTAGGTGAAACCTCTCTCGCGCGGCACAACCGCAGCGGGCTGTTCGCCATAGTGGCTTGGGGAACGCATAGGGAGCGAACCTCTCGGTCCAACGAGACAACGCCTCGGTGACTTAGGTTCGTCGCTCCCCGATCCGCGGGACGCACGGTCTCTTCGACCTCGCGACGGGTCTCCGTGAGGTCTATCCCACGTGCCCTACTCCACGGCCTGCCAGCTCAGAAGAGCTGGGACGATCGCCAGCGTGTTGTTTGCAATTTCAACTTTAATCGAGGCGTCGATCGCTCAACAAGCTTTTCACAGAAATTCGTGGAAGTAACCTATTTCGCTTCCGTACAAGGAAAGTTGTCAACAAGTTCCGCGTCGTCAGACCCTCGGGATGATCTTGACCCTGGCCTCGTGTACCACCTTGAGGCGCTCAGCTTCTTGCTGAGGATCTTGGTACGGGATCGTGCGGATGAGGTAGGAGCGCCTGCGCTTGCCGTCCTCGACCCACGTCCTGGCCGGGTGCCGTTCGATGATGATCTTGTCGATAAAGCATCTCGGTCAGCGCGCGCCTGTCCTCTGCCGACAGGTCCTCCCACGCCAGTGACGGGTCTGGTAGCTGCGGCATGGCCGCCTCGCTGGCGAGCCGGTTGTGCTCACGAGCTAGCTGATCATGTGCCGCGTCGATCTCCGCCGTCACCTCTCGAAACGTCTTAGCGTCGACCTCTCCGCGTAGCTTCATCCGCAGCGCCTCGTTCTTCTGCTCCTGCAGATGGCGCATCTCGTCGGTGATCTTCCTGATGCGCGCCATTCTGTCGTCGTCTGACTGCGCGATCTTGATGGCTTCTGGGTTCCGCCACTGGTCGATGACGTAGCCCTCCACATACGCCTCGAGCGGCTCGGCGACGATCCGCACCCGTGCTGGGCAGATGGGGTTCTCATCCTTGCGGCAGCCCGTAGCCGCGTCCCTGCCTCGGGGCGATCGCGGTCGTCATCTTCCCGCCGCACGACGCGCAGTAGACCAGACCGACGAGCGGGTGCCTACGGGGCCTGCCGAAGTTCTCGCGTCGCCTGCTCGGGTCATCCAGGAGTCCGACTAACCGATCATGGGTGGCGCGGTCGATGATCGCGGGCCACGCCGCCTCGCCAACTACCTCGCCGTTGTGCTCGCGCAAACCCGCAATCCTGGGCAAGACCAGCACGCGGCGCAATGTCGACCCTGCCCATCTTCCGCCTGCGACTGGCTTTGATTTGATGCCGCGATCGTTGAAGTCGAAGGCGATGCTGCGGATCCTCTCGCCGCGCAGCACTCGTGCAGCAGCCTCCTTGATCGCCTCGGCCTCGGCCGGGTGGTGAGCCCTGATGAGGTGGATCGGCTGGTCGCGGCGATGCGCACCGACCGGGATGAGCGATGGCATGGCTGATGCTGCTGGGCGGGCTGCGACGCTGCGAAGTGCTGGGTTGAGGATGAATGATCTCCGACGTACCCCAAATTAACGAGCGTCAGGAGACGTACCCCCGGCGACTTGCAACATAGAGGGCAATCTCAGTGAAATAGTCTTCGCCTCGACGCTTCATCAGCCCGTCAAGTGGTCGTACAAGTGACGTCCGAGTGCATCGTCGCCATCGGGGTTCGAGATGCCTTCGTTCTCAAGATAAGACTTCACAGCAGCGAGGGTAGCTGGCCCATAAAATCCATCATGGTTCTGACTACGGTCAGGGATAATTCCAGCCAGGATTAGAATCTTCTGCCACGCCTTAACTCGAGGACCGCGATCGCCAACCAGGATACGCCCTGGATAGTCAGGCCAAATATTTAGACTGGCACAATCAGTCTCGTCTTCGACAGGCGGCGAGACGCAGTAGAAGCCAGGGGAGGCGCTTCTAAGGTCGTCAACTAGTGGAAGATCAGCGACACGTGAGTATGGAATTGTAACCGTGTCAATTTTCTTCGTCAGGGTGGCCTTCTCAGCTGAGCTATTCGCACGGCGATACAGTCCTATCGGTACTTCAGCTGCCTCAGGATATCCAATGATAATTAATCGCGGCGATCTTCTATGGCTATAAAGAATGTAAGAATCCCGAGTTGTTGGCCTAGCAACGGCCTGACGGGTTGAGGCGCGCAGGTTGCCCTGAGTCGCTGTGACGGTGAATGACCCTTCGCGAGCCAAGGCTTCCCGCGCTACTGGGGGAGGAAGGAATCGCCACATCCCGCTGACTAAAGTGCCAGGAGGGCCATCGACCGGCTCACCGTTATAATCCCGAGGATAGACCGGCAGTCTCGCCCCGTCGATGAATAGGCTTTCCGCGGGCAGATCCTCGTAAGCGAAGCTTGCGCTCGATTTTGGCGCTCCGTCAACTGGACGCACGTCTGTGTAGCTTGTAAATGAGCCGGCAGTCAGCACGAGCTTGATCGGCGATGATGGATTAAAGCCGCGCAAACAAAGAACAGTATTGTCGAAGTATTCGGTCGAAGAGTATAAGTTGTTAACCCAGACGCCGGGGTCACGATCGAACATGCCGGAGCTGTCTTTGTCTGGGCGACAGCTTGGAAAAATGCTGTCGCCACCCACTTGTAGGTCAATCTGACGACCCAGGAGAAGCTTTTCCGTATTGGTGGTTGGTCGATGTGGCTTTTTGGGAGTCCGGCAAGCTCGCGAAGTGGGCTTCCCGCATCGGCGTCGCCGTGGCAGCAGCGCCGCAGTTGCCGTAGCAGATACCCGCGATACGACGGTCCAGTTGACACTTTGAGTTGTAGAGGTAGGCGTCGAGACCTGCGTTGCCCCCTGCCCGCTTACAACCGCCCTCGACCAGGGTTCTCCCTGCCCGGCCAGCTGATTGCCGGACGGCGTACAGCCGGTCACCAAGACCGCTATTGCCACAACTGCATGGATCATCAATCCGCGCATGCTAAGCCTCTCTAGCGTGGTTTGGAGCCTGAGTGGCCGCAGCGTTCGCGAGCCGACTTCATATCGTTGGCGAAAGCCGTGGCGTACAGCTCAACCTCGGTGTCTGGAATGCGGCTTCGTTTGACGGCGATGCGCAATGCGGATAAGGACTCGCTCTGTGCGTTGGAAGCCTCCTCGATGCGACAGCTTTCAAGCAGCCAGCCGCTCTTTATGCCGAGCCACAAAGCTTGCCTTTCAAGACGCCAGCGTTCCAAGGAAATAGCCTGCTGCAACGTATCAATTGCCTCGGGAAGCTTATCGGAATCTGCGAGCATCACGGCATCGATCGAGAGAGCAAGCGCCTTAATCTGATTCTTGACGTTCGCATGAATGTCGTCGTCGCCAATGGATAAGCCCATTAGGGGCGCCAGCAAAATCGGCAAATGATCCTTCGCACTCCGGTCGCGAGCTCGGTAACGACAGAACTCAACTTGAGCGCGGTTAACTCTAGACTTGAGCGCAACCATTTCGTCTTCGGCGCTCCTCTCAATATCTGCTAACGTCGCAGACTCACGTGCGAGTTGTGATTGGAGGGTGGCACTGGCTACACAGCCCGACCTCACCGTCCGCAAGTAGTTGTTCGTGGCTAGGCTGAGGCGGGCGCGCACGGAAACAGACGAATTCGTTGGCACCGATCGGTAATCCAGCATCGCCAGCTCAAGCAAGCGGCTCTTGTCGGAGGCTCCTGCAACCTGCGCCCTGGTCTCATACGCATGGCCTCGAAACAGAAGGGCCAAGTCAGCCAAAGTATCAGACGTCCCGTTCCCACGCGCACGCACAACTGTGGTGAAAGCAGTAACAGCTTCAGCAGCGTTGCCGTTCTGCCAGGCGTCGAGTCCCTGCAGAAAGGAGGTTAGACCGCTGAATTGAGTAGAAATATCCTGTAGAAGGGTTTTCCTTGCCTGAGAAGAGTGTAAATCCCGGTCCACCAAGTAATCAGTGACAGTGAACCATCCAGAAAGTTCGGGGGCGTCCGCCGTGGCAAGCGCGGGAACATATGCCGCGATGTGCAGAGACGACTGCCCTCCGACGAGATTCGTCCTGAACCCGGCCAATACAAGCTCCGCGCCTGATTCACGGAAGAAATTCGCCAGCCACCGATTTAGGTCCTGCTGCGCACCCGGCCCCAATTGCAGCTGCTCTAGTGGCGGATACACCTCACCGGTGTAGTCCCGAATTTCGCCGTCGGGCGGTTTGGGCAACGCCTTCTGAAGAGACGCGGCGACGTCGTCGTAGTCATGTTGCTCGTCCGGATTCCCTGCCCGGATGCCAACGATAGCGACGTCTGAAGTGCCCGGCAATCGAGTCAGCGTAGGGGCCGGCCGGGTTATTAGTCCGGCTACGACGAGCGCAAGTGCACATGCGGAAGCACTGATCACATAGACGATACGGCTCCGGCGATTCGCCTGTTTTAGCTCGTCGCCGAGCGTCTTCACTAATGCCAGCACAAAGCCGCCGATCAGCGTCAGCACGGTGAGCAGCTTCACGACGGGACCAGTTCCGCCGCCGAACAGCCCCAAGAGACCGAGAGCGACGCCTGCCGCGCCAACAAACGCTCCCAATAACACCCATCGTCGTCTGGTAGCACGCGACTTCGCAGCGCCGGTGCCCACTTCTTCGCTGGCACTCTTGCCTGAGCTATCCATATCCCTCGGCGTTCTTCACAAGGCGGATATCACTGCAATTACTCAACGACATGTCGACCAGCTCGGCAAGTCAGCCCTTTACCTTGACAGCCGGATGCACCACGTCGGCCCTTGCGAGGGTCCGCAACAGGCCGCCATCGACCCCGACGGCGGCTGCTGTCCTTACCGCAACCGCCCGGCAATAACCGCCCGTCTGCATGGTGACTCGGAACCTAATCTGCATTGGAATTTATCGTCTCTCCACTTTGGAGGAAAGTGGTGCCTTCACAGATACAGGGATTTCTTCAATGAATCCGCACATAAGGGAAGATGCTGTCTGTTACGCCTTGGTGCCGTGTCGAACAACTACATCGTCAGGGCACTCAGCCTCTGCACACGAGGCTGGTCCGTGTGGGCTCAGCTGCAGCAACAAACGCGCACCTTGGTGGTTGTTGATGCGCCAATGTGCGGCTGGCTCGGCACGAATGACGCTCAACGACGCACGCTCCGCCACTTTGCAAGCAAGACGTTAGAGTACGGACTAGTTGGACAGTTCAACAGCGCCTGCTCATGCCACCTCAGCCGCGGCGCCAGTCTCAGTTTTAGTCTCATTCGTGACCGTTCAGCAGGATTCATAATCGGTTGCCATGCGTATCATCGCCGCCTCGCGGTGTGCTCTGGACACTGACTGAACGGCGGAGGGCAGACTTGGAAAGCGTGTTGGGTTCACGCCCTCGCGGGTTCGAATCCCGCATCCTCCGCCAGCTGAAAACACGCTCTGACCTGCGAAAACGCTGTTCGGGTCAGGGCGTCCCTGGACGGCGTCGCATCAAACACCGAGGCGGCTAGTCTCCGTTCTGGTCTCAAGTTATCTCCTCACGCGTTCGGAGTTAGGAATGTGATTCGCCGGTACCCAAACCCGCATAGCGCCCTGCCCACGATTTCCCCAGGTGTAGTACGGAACCGCGGTGAGGGCGGCTGGTTCCCCGGTTTCAGCTGCGGGGCCACCACTTGGTCGGTAAGGCCACCACAACGAATTGGGTCGCGCTCGAACCTGGCCAGTTGTGCGGATGGACGCTACGCCCGCGAGCAGGCCCTCAGCGGGCACCACCTCGGGGGTCGTGGCGGTGTCAATGGTGATGTCGTCAAGACGATGCCCGGGATTGTCGACCGCTTCCAGGCAGTAGACGAGCGGTCCGTATTCAAGCGCCACGGTGCCGCGGGCAGCGTCCACCCGTGGATCGGCTGTGGTATATCGGGGCTGCAACGGCAACACCAGCACCACCTCGTCGCTCTGACGCCACACCCGCTGCACCGTCCACCACCCGTCGGCGGGTGAAGAGCCTAACTCCTGGCCGTTGACAGTGAGACTCGGCCGCTCGGCCCAATCCGGTACGCGCAGGGCCAACTCCCACGGTCGGTCGGGGGCACTGGCTATCCGTACGGTGACGGTGCCGTTCCATGGGTAGTCGGTGGTCACTTCCAGGACGACTTCGCCTTCGGCCAATCCGGCGGTGAATCGGCCGGTCATGTACTGGTGCAGGACCGCCCTCGTCGGGCTGCCAAGAAGCACGTAGTGCTCTAGAGAGGCGAGCGTGCGCATGACGTTCGGCGGGCAGCAGGCACAACGGAACCAGCTGACCCGTTGGTAGTCGCCATCGTTGCCGCGGCTCACATGGCCCTCGCGGACCTGCAGCGGATTGGCGTAGATGTAGCGCTGGCCGTCAAGTGAAACGCCCGCTAGGAAGCCGTTGTACAAAGTGCGTTCGATCAGGTCGGCGTACTTGGCCTCGCCAGTGATCATCAGCATCCGCCAGGAGAACATGATCGAGGAGATTGCGGCGCAGGTCTCGCAGTAACTGCGTTCGTTGGGAAGCTCGTATGGGTCCCCGAACGATTCATCCTTGTGGTGTGCACCGATGCCCCCGGTGAGGTAGGTCTTGGTGGCCACCATCTCCGCCCAGATTCGCTTTAGCGCGACCAAGAGCTCCTCGTCGCCAGCTTCGGCGTACAGGTCGGCGGCCCCGGCGAGCAGGTACAGCTGGCGGACCGCGTGCCCCTCGGCCGAGGGGGCGTCGCGGAGGGGAACGTGGTCCTGCCAGTAGTGGCTGCCGAAGTGGCCATTCCCGAGGAGTCCGTGACCACGCCGATTAATGAAGTAGCCGGCTTGGTTCAGATACCGCTCGTCTCCCGTCTCGCGGTACAGCTCGACCAGTGCGCTCTCGATCTCGGGATGACCACAGACGCCATCGATTTGGCCCGGCTGGACACCGAAGGCAGCGACGATACGATCTGCCATCCGGCTGGCAACCTCGAGCAGACCGGTCTGTCCTGAGGTTCGGTGCAATGCGACGGCAGCCTGGATCAAGTGTCCGGCGCAGTACAGCTCGTGTCCCCACTGGAGCTGGACGAACCGTTCGCCCGGGAAGTGCACCTGGAAGTAGGAGTTGAGATAGCCGTCTGGCTGCTGCGCCGCGCCCAGCAGCCGCCCGGTCGCAGCCAAGTGCTCCAGCAGTCGCTCTTTAAGGGATTGGTCTAAGTCGGGGTCCGCGAAGACCCAGCCCACCGCTTCCAGCCACTTGTAGACGTCGCTGTCCAGGAACGGAAGGTCGTTCACGTACTCCCCGGTGGCGCGACCGGCGGCAAGCTCCAGGTTGTGAAAGTTGCCGGCTTCCTGGAGTCGATCCCAGCCGCCGGGAATGCTGGTCTCACGATTTACCCGTCGCCGTTCCTCCCACAGGCCGCCGGTGATCTGGCCAGCGGTTGCTGGGCGAAGCGCTGTGTGACCTGCGGCGGGACGAACCGGACCGACGGCAACCTGAGTCTGGGTCATTGAAATTTCCTTGGCTAGATGGCGGTCCATGCGGAGTCGTTGGCTGCGCTGTCCTCGACCGCACCAAGCACCCGCTGAACCTGCAGACCGTCGTCGAAGGATGGCTCTGGCTGCCGGTTTTCGGCGATTGCGTTGACCAGGTCGACGACCTGATGAGTGAAGCCGTGCTCGTACCCGAGGCCGTGGCCGGGCGGCCACCACGCACTCACGTAGGGGTGCTCGGGTTCGGTGACCAGGATCCGCCTGAACCCCTGCTCCTCCACCGACTCGGTGCCGTCGAAGAACTGCAGCACGTTGCTCTCCTCGAAGTCGAAGGCGATCGATCCGGCGGTGCCGTTGATCTCGACCCGCAGCGCGTTCTTGCGCCCGAGGGCGAACCGGGTCGCCTCGAACGTGGCGATAGGCCCGTCGGCGAACCGGGCGGTGAACAACGCAGCATCGTCCACCGTGACTTCACCGCGCGGGGCATCCGCACCCGTGTCCCCGTGGCCGCCCAGACCCGCACGCTCGCCGCTCACGGGCCGCGACGTCACGAAAGTCTCCAGGATGGCGGACACGCCGGTGATCGCTTGGCCGGTCAGCCACTGGGTGGTGTCGACAAGGTGGGCGCCAAGGTCGCCCAGAGCTCCCGAGCCCGACTTGGCTTTGTCGAGTCGCCAGGTCATCGGGGCGTCGGGGTCGTGCAGCCAGTCCTGCAGGTACTGCGCCCGGACCTGCCGGACGGTGCCGATCCGGCCCGCCTCGACCAGTCGCCGGGCCAGCGCCAGGGCCGGTGTACGCCGATAAGTGAATCCGCACATCGCCCAGGCCCCGCGCGCCGCCGCCGCCGCCCGCGCGGCCGCGGCCATCTGCTCGGCCTCCTCGACCGTATTGGCCAGCGGCTTCTCGCAAAGCACGTGCTTACCCGCTTCCAGGGCGGCGATGGCGATCACCGCGTGGCTGTCGCCGGGGGTGCAGATGTCGATCAGGTCGATCTCGTCGCGTTCGACGAGCGCACGCCAGTCCGTCTCGACGGAGGCAAAGCCGAACCGCTCTGCAGCCGCGCTGACGGCATCCGTGTTCCGCCCTGCGACTGCGGTGAGCTCCGGCGTAATCGGTAGGTCGAAGAACCGGTGCGCGTTGCGCCAGGCGTGGGCGTGGACGGCGCCCATGAACGCGTACCCGACCATGCCGACGCGCAGGACGTCTGGACTCATCTGAGCTCTCCCTTCAGCTGAGGGGCCGGGACTGCCCGGCCGGGGTTACCGATCACCTCGTGCACCGACGGCCAGGAAGCCAGCGCGGCGCGCAGCTCCGGGCGCTTCTCGACAGTTAGTGCCTGGGCGTACGCCTCGTCGAGGAGCTCGGCGAGCACGACGCGTTGCCGGGTCTGAGCCGAGCGAACCGCGCCCTCGACCATCGCCAAGCTCATGACGTTGCTGTGCACTTCCCCGGAGGGCACGCTGCCGTCGCGCAGCGCGGCGACGAACTCGGCGAGCGAGCCGGCGATCTCTTCTGGGCCGGTACCGGCCACGGCGGGAATCGGCTCGCCGTCCTCGGTCTGCGCGACCGGTTCGTTGTCGCCGTCCCACAGGGCCGTGCCTCCCGACCCGCTGATCCGCCAGCTGCCGTTCCATGAGGTCTCTAAGCCGGGGCTGCACCAACTGCCGGCGAACACGAAGCGCGTACCGTCGCCAAACCCCGCATGCACATCTGCGGCAGCGTCGCCCGCGTACCAGCTCCAGGCGGGGTTGAACGACTCGCAGGTGATCCAGACCGGCTCGCTGCCGATCAAGTCGCGAGCGAGGTCGAACTGATGGATCGCCATGTCGACCAGCAGCGGGAAGGGAATCTGCTCACGGAAGCCGCCGAAGTGCGGGGCTTTGAAGAAGCTGCACTCGACCAGGCCCAGCTGGCCGAGCCGCGCGACCTGGCTGCGCAGTGCATCGAGGTTGCGCCAGTAGCGCCGGGACTGAGAGATCATCAGCAGGCGCCCGGCTACCTCGGCGGCCGCGGCCATGGACAGGGCGGCACTGGTGGTGTGGGCCACCGGCTTTTCGCAGAGCACGGCGAGCCCGTTCAGCAAGGCCGTGGTGCTGACCTCGGCGTGGGCCTCGGGGATCGTCACGTTGATCACTGCGTCGGCCTCCACCCGGTCGAGCAGCTCGGTGAGTGTGGTAGCGACGTCCACGTCGGCGAATCCAGCGCCCGCCGCAGCGCGCTGCGCGGTCATGAGATCGAGGTCGGCGAGACCCCCCAGCCGGACATCGGTGGACTGCCCGATGACGTCCAGCCAGTGCCGGCCCATCAGGCCGGCACCGACCTGGATCAGCCGAACGGGTTCACTTGCTGGGGACATCGGCCTGCTCTTCTTCGTGGGACTCGATCGGGCCGGTGTAGGAGTAGCCGTGGAAGAAGTCGTCCGTCTCGTAACGAAGCAGCGTGGGCAACGCCCGAGGCCGGTCGCTCTTCACCCAGGCCACGCCGTTCGCGATCACCCGGCGGACCACGTCGTGGTGGTAGACGGGGTAGTCCTGGTCGCCCGGCGAGAAGAAGAAGATCTTGCCGTGCCCGCGCCGGAAGGTGCAGCCGCTGCGGAACACCTCGCCGCCGCTGAACGAGGAGATGAAGATCAACTCGTCGGGGGCCGGGATGTCGAAGAACTCACCGTACATCTCCTGGGCGTCGATGATGATCGGACTAGGGACGCCCTCGGTGATCGGGTGAGTTGGGTTGACGGTCCAGACCAACTCGCGATCTTGCTCGCTGCGCCAGCGCAGCGTGCAGGTTGTGCCCATCAGCTTGCCGAAGATCTTCGACCAGTGGCCCGAGTGCAGTACCACCAGGCCAAGTCCGGAGATCACGTGCCGGTGCACCCGCTCGACCACCTCGTCCGACACCTCGCCGTGCGCGGCGTGACCCCACCAGACCAGTACGTCGAGGTCGTTCAGCACCTCCTCGGTCAGACCATGCTCGGGTTCGTCGAGAGTGGTGGTCGCCACCCGCGCCCGGTCACCTAGATTTTCGGAGATCCCGGCGGCGATCGTGTTGTGCATGCCGTCGGGATAGATCGCGGCCACGTGTGGCTCGATCTGTTCGTGCCGGTTCTCCCCCCAGACGAGAACGCGGATCTGGCCGGACGGATTTGCGGGCATAGTGATCCTTCGGAGTCAGGAGCTCGGTGTGAGTCGACCGTTATTTCACAGCACCACCGGTGGCGCCGGCGGCAATATATTTCTGAGCGATGACGAGCAGGATGATCGCCGGGATGGACGCGAGCACGGCGGTGGCCATCACCGGGCTCCAGTTCGAGATGTGCGCGCCCAGGTAGGTGTAGATACCCAGCGTGACCGGCGTGATGTTTCCCTTCGTGGTCAGGGTCAGCGCGAAGATGAAGTCACTCCATGCGAACAGGAAGGCGAACAGCCCGACGGTGATCAGTGAGTTCCGGCTGATCGGCACCACAATGGACAGGAACGAGCGGACCAGACCGGCCCCGTCCACCCGGGCAGCCTCGACGATCGAGGTCGGCACTCCAAGCATGAACGACCGCATGATCAAGATCCCGAACGGCACCGCATTCGCCGCGTTGGCGATGATCAGCCCCGGGATGGAGTTGAGCAGGCCGATGTTCTCATACAGGGTGTAAAGGGCGTTCGCGATCACGATTCCTGGAATCATCTGGCAGATGAGAATGGCAAGCAGCGCCCAACTGATCCAGCGGAACCTGAACTGGGCCAGGGCGTACGCACAAGGTGTGGCGATCAGCAGAGTAAGTACCACCGTGCCCACGGCGATCAACAAGCTGGTGATGAGATTTTGGCCCTGATCATGGATAGCTGTGGTGTACCCGGCCAGGCTCGGGTGTGAAGGGAAGAAGCTTGATGGCAGAGCGCCTCCACTGGCTTGCAGTGAGATGTTGAGCATCCAGTAGACCGGGAAAAGCATCAGGGCCAGCAGGACGATGGCGATGGCGGTACGGAGTCCGCGCCGGGTTTGGCGAGCGGCGAGTCGCTGCTGAGAAGTGACCATCTTCTGCTCCTTACTCGTCGACCCGGCGCCGGGTGGCCCGCAGGTAGACGATCGCGAAGACTAGTGAGATCAGGATCAAGATGTTGCTGAGGGCGGCGCCCTGGCCGAACTTGAACTCCACGAACGAGCGCTGGTACGACTGCGTGGCGATGGTCTGGGTGGCGTTGGCCGGCCCGCCCTGAGTCAGGCCCAGGATGATGTCGATCACCTTCAGCGTGTAAATCACGCCCAGCATCAGCACCACGCTGACCACCGCGCGCAGGTTCGGCCAAGTGATGTGCCAGAACGCCTTCCACCCGCTCGCGCCGTCCAGCGCACCCGCTTCGTAGAGTTCGTCCGGGATGTCCTGGAGCCCGCTGTAGAGCAGAGTCAGGTTGAACGGGATACCCAGCCAGATGTTCACCAGGATGATCGCGAGCAACGCCACGTCTGGCGAGGTGAGCCACGGGATCGGCGTGTCGATGATCCCAAGGTTCTCCAGCGTGACGTTCAGGATGCCGCTGTCCTGTTCGAGGATGGCTCGCCAGGCGGCGCTGCCCACGATGAGGGGGATCAGCCACGGCAGCAGGAACAGCGCGCGGAGCACCCCGTGGAGTGGGAAGTTCTTGTGGAAGAACAACGCCAGCAGCATGCCGATGACGAACTGGCCGACGATCGACCCGATGGTGAACAGCGCTGTGTTGGTCAGGGCTTTGCTGAACACTTCGTCGGTCACCACGGCCACGTAGTTCTGCAGCCCCACCCACGGAGCCTTGCCGTTGATGAACGTCCGCAGCGTGTAGTTCTGGAAGCTCATCAGCAGGTTCTTCACGACCGGGTAGCCGAACAGGGCAATGATCGTCAGGGCGGCCGGGACCAAGAAAAGGATCTTCGCGATCTCCTCCCGGCGCCGGCCGCCTCTGCGGGTCGGTGCGGTGTCGGAGAACGGTGCGGTGGGCTCCGTTGCGGCAGTCAGCGTCTCCGCATCCGACATGGGCCGACTCCTTCCGTTCCGTCGCGGTTGGTCAGCTGGCGCCGGCCTTGGCCATCGCGTCGGCCGGAGACGCCTGGCCGGTGAGCACGAGCTGCATTCCGGTGTAGATCACCTTGGCGGTGTCCGGCCACTTCGCGCCGAGCTTGCCGGTTCGGGCGCGGGCAGTGGCCACAGCGTCTGTGAAGCCGGCCATTGACGGAACTTCCTTCTTGAACTGCTCGTATAAGGCGATCTTGGTCGGCACGAGGCCGCCCTGCTTGGCCCGGACCATCTGGTTCTCGTCGGTGTTCATGCACTTGACCAGCTCGGCGGCCTTGGCCTTCTTCGCGTCGTTGCCGGTCTCGGGTACTGTCCAAGCCTCGCCACCGAGGGGAGCGACCGAGGTCTGGCCCGGCTTGTTGATCGGGAACGGGACCACGCCGAAGTCGGCCTTTGCCTTCTGCAACGCGGGAATCTGCCACGGACCGTTCAGCATCATCGCCGCCTTGCCTGCGATGAACTGGTCGTTGACGTCTGACTGCTTCCAGTTGACAACGCTCTTGGACACCGAGCCGTCGTCCACCAGGTCCTTCCACAGCTGGAGCGCCTCGGCCACTTGCGGGCTCTTCAGGTCGGTCTCGTCGCCGCCATTCGTCCACATCGGCGGCAGGAACTGCCATGCGCCCTCGTAGTCGGCGGTGGCGTTGAAGGCGAAGCCGTACTGTTTGCCGCTGGTCAGCTTTTTGGCCGCGGTCTTCAGCTCGGCCCAAGTCTTCGGTGGCTGCACGCCGGCCTTAGCCAGCACGTCCTTGTGGTAAAAGATGGCGAGCGTGTTGGCGCCGGGCTGCAATCCGTACAGCTGGCCGTCGTAGGTGGCCGCCGACACCGGACCGGGTGCGTACCCATCGGCGTTCAGCCCGAAGTCGCTCAAGGGTGCGAGCGCACCCGCCTCGGCGATCTGCTGAATGTCAGGATTGTCCAACATCAGCATGTCTGGCAGCGTCTTCGACGACGCCTGCTGGAGGACCTTTTGGATGAGCGTCGGGCCCGGCACCGACTGGTGATCGATCTTGGGGACCCCGATCGAAGTCCCGCACTTTTGAATCTGGGCGTCGATGTTGGACTTGCCCGGTTCATCGGTGTAGTAGTCCAGCACCGTCAGGCTGTCGACAGTGGCGGAGGCGGAACTCCCAGCCTGACCTCCGCTGGACCCGCCGCCGCCGCCACACGCCGCCAGGGCAAGGGGGGCCAGCGTCGCCATCGCGGCCGCGGCCATCAGTCGCTTCTTGATCATCAGTGCAGCTCCTTCGTTACTCGACATGCGATTGGGTGCCGGACTCCACCCCTGCCGCCCATGAGTGACGCCAGGGGCGCGGCAGTTAGGGCGGCTAAGTTGTTTCGGGTGGAGCGGAACCAGTGGGGGCACCGCACACTCGACGACGCGGTAGGTAGCCCGCTCCGCAAACCCGCGCTGCCGATCGACCCGATATGTCGTCCATGCGCCAACTCTCATGGTTGAGGCGGACGGCGGCTGGAGTGCCGAGCAGGCTGGTCCGCCGCGACCGCTGAACCCACCGTACGACAGACCGCAGAGCTGGCGAAAGCGTTTTCCGGATGTTTCCGTCGTGCTGCGAATGTTTGTTACCAATGAGATACAGATGTCTGGACAGCCGACCTCAACTCACAGCAACTGAATAGGCAATGCATTGCCGTTGCCCTAGACTTCGTGCTGTCGCCGGGTCGAGATGCGGTCGGACAAGGCGGCCGCCAAACGCGGCCGTCAGGGGAGGCTTGAGGTATGGCGCGCACTTCTAGAACAGTCCCGACAGTGCGAGACGTAGCTCGGCTTGCCGGAGTTTCGCCTGGCACGGTATCGAAGGCTCTGAGCGGGCAGGGGCAGTTGCGCCCGGAGACCCGCTCACGGGTACAAACTGCTGCCGATGAGCTTAGCTTTCGACCCAACCACCTCGCGAGGAGCCTGCTCTCGGGCCGCACCTACACCGTCGGGATTTTGACCTCTGATCACTTCGGGCGGTTCTCCATGCCCTTGATGGAAGGCATTGAGGACAGCCTGGGGGCCGGTCACGTGTCAACCTTGCTGTGTGATGGCCGCGGCGATCCGATTCGCGAACAGCACTACGTCACCGAGCTGCTGAACCGACGAGTCGACGGCATCGTCGTGACCGGCCGTCGTACGGACGTGCGTCCCAGCCTCGGCCCACTGCCAGTCCCGGTCGTCTATGTCCTGATCCGATCCGCCGCAGCTCAGGATCTGTCGGTGACCTACGACGATCGCCAAGGAACAGAGCTTGCGATCAACCACCTCCTGGCTGCGGGCAGGAAACACATTGCCTATGTGGGGGGTCCAGAGCGACACCAAGCCACCCGTACTCGACGCGAAGCCACCGATCACGCCCTGAGTGCCGCGGGATTGACCCTTCGGCCCACGGAGGTGCTGATCGGAGAGTGGAGCGAAGCATGGGGACGCGCCGCGGCAGCACTGCTGGCCAAGAGGCCACGCGGGCAGCACGTGGATGGAGTGTTCTGCGCCAGCGACCAAATAGCTCGCGGACTCGTTGACGGAATGCGCGAGGCAGGTAGTGCGGTACCCGAGGACACGTCAGTCGTCGGGTTCGACAATTGGGATGTGATGGCGGAGGCCTCACGACCGCCTCTGACAACCGTCGACCCATGTCTGGCGAAACTGGGAGAGTTCGCCGCCAGTCAGCTGCTGAAGGCGATAGAGGGACGGGAGCTAGGTTCGGGCACGGTCCTGCTGCCGTGCGAACTGGTGGTCAGAGACTCCTCGGTGCCTGTCCTCACCCGTCAGACCGAGACCGCATCGGTTGCTTGAACGGCAAGCCTCAGCTGGACCTCCCAGATGCCGAATTCGCTGCCGTCGCTCGGACTCCTCAGCCATCGGTAACTTTCCCATCTCTTCTCTTGACAAGTCCCCGTCCGCCTAATTGACTACGCAGTCAGAATCATTGACTACGTAGTCAGAGGCGTTATGGACGCAGCCAGATCCGCGTCGCCTAACGGGCAGTCGCGAGGCGTAGTGATGGTTGACGTGGCACGGCTGGCGGGGGTGTCCCAGAAGACGGTTTCCCGGGTAGTCAATGGCGCGCCGCACGTCCGTCCCGATGTGCGGGAGCGAGTCAACCGCGCCATCGAGGAACTCGGTTACCGCCCGAATGTTGCGGCTCAAGCGCTGGCTCGGGAGCGCAGCCACACGATTGGTGTGCTGGCTCTAGGTACCCGCTTTTTTGGACCGTCGCGACGGGTCTTCACCCTCGAGCACGAAGCCCGACGGCTGGGCTACACCTTGGCTCTGATTTCGGTGCCCGATTTGTCCGCGCGCAGTGTCGCCGATGGGATCGACGCGTTGTTGAAGCGGAGGGTCGAAGGTTTGGTGGTGGAGGTGCCAACCCACCTGATCGACATCGACCCCGCCCAACTTGCTGGATTGCCTGTTGTGACCAGCGCGGGCTGGATCACCGGTGTTCCCCGGCAAGCTGTGGTGGATGTTGACCAGGAAGAAGCTTGTCGCAAGCTGACCACGTACCTGCTCAACCTGGGGCACGAGACGGTCTGGCACGTTGGTGGGCCGCGGGACTGGGATGCCGCGCAAAAGCGCCTTGTCGGTTGGCGATCAGCGCTACGCGCCACCCGTGCCCGCGTGCCGCGCGTGCTCTACGGAGACTGGTCAGCCGCATCGGGCTACGAACATGGTCGCAAGCTCGCAACCCGGAACGATGTCACCGCAATCTTTGCCGGCAACGACCAAATGGCGATGGGGATTCTTCGGGCGCTCCACGAGGCCGGGCGGGAAATCCCTGGCGATGTTTCGGTCGTGGGATTCGACGATGTTCCCGAGGCGGAGTTTCAGATGGTGCCACTGACGACGGTCGGCGTCGACGGAGATAAAGCGGCACAGCGCATCCTTGCGGAGCTACTGCAGATGATCGAGGGAGCCGAGCCGCCTGCGAACACGGTGATCTTGCCTGGCACCGAGCTGATCATCCGGAGGTCTACTGGCCCCGTCGGCCACAAACAAATCCTGGATTTCCAAACCACTCAACGCAATTAGAAAGGACGGCGATGTTGCGGCTCTTGATGCCGGGTTCGATCACCGTGTTGCTCTTCGCGCTAGTAGCCACGTGTAACAACTACTTCCTACCGCTGATCATGCTCAACACGGCGGAGAAGTTTCCGCTTACAGTGGGGCTCGCGTTGTGGCAGTCGACTGCTGCCGGTGGATCGGGTTCCCGAGCCTTGTTCTCCACCGTGATCACCGGCTCACTGCTCTCGATCATCCCGCTGGTGGTGGCCTTCCTCTTTCTCCAGCGCTATTGGCAATCCGGCCTGGCAACGGGCGGCGTCAAGGCCTGACCGCTTCGAAAGGACACCACAAATGGATGTACCGCGACAGCGCGTGCTTTTCGGCGCGGCGTACTACCACGAGTACCAGCCGAGCCCTCGCCTCGATACCGACTTGGACTTGATGATCAAGGCTGGCTTCTCGGTGATTCGGGTCGGGGAGTCGGTCTGGACCACCTGGGAGCCAGAGGACGGGCGCTTCGACCTCGATTGGCTCCAGCCGGTGCTTGACGGTGCCCAGCAGCGCGGCATCGGGGTCATCCTCGGTACGCCGACCTACGCGGCTCCGCCGTGGCTGGCCCGCAAGTACCCAGAAATCGCCGGTGAGCCGTCGAGCGGGCAGCCAATGCCGTGGGGCGGTCGGCAAGAGATCGACTACACCCATCCGGCGTTCAAGTTCTACGCCGAGAGGATCATACGCAAGATCGTTTCCCGGTACGCCGACCATCCCGCGGTGATCGGCTACCAGGTGGACAACGAGCCGGGCATGCTGCTCTTCCACAACCACGGAGTTTTTCAGCGCTTTGTCGATGATCTTCGCCATCGCTATGGGACGGTGGAGGCCATCAACGAGGCCTGGGGACTTGTCTATTGGTCACACAAGCTCAGCACCTGGGCAGACCTGTGGACACCAGACGGCAACTGGCAGCCTCAATACGACCTCGCTTGGCGGATCTTCCAGGCCAAGCTGACGACCGAATTCATCACCTGGCAGGCCGACATCGTCCGCGAATATGCCCGAGACGACCAGTTCGTCACCACATGCATCTCCTACGATCGGCCGACCGTAGACGACGCGAATCTCACCGCAGCCCTCGATGTGACTGCCGGCAATCCTTACTACGCCATGCAGGATGCGCTGGCCGTACCGAGCACCAGCGTCAGCCCGCAGGGTTGGACAACTTCCGGAGCCTGGAGCCTGTTCTTCTCGGCGGACCGGATGTATGCCTCCAAGCAGGCACCGTTCTTGATCACCGAGACCAACGCCGGCGCCATCGGCGGATCATCGACGAACTTTCCCGCGTACGACGGACAGTGGCGGCAGGCGGCATGGGCATTCGTCGCCCGCGGTGCTGAGATGATCGAGTACTGGCACTGGCACACCAATCACTTCGGCACCGAAACGTACTGGATCGGCATCCTGCCACATGATCAACAACCGGGACGCGTGTACGCCGAGCTCAGCCAACTCGGCGAGGACTTCGCTAGAGCAGGATCGCGGGTCGTCGGACTGCGTCCCGACGCGCAGATCGGGCTGCTGTATTCGGCTCGATCGAAGTGGGGACTGGCATACCAAGCAGCCTTCCCGCAACCGGGCAAGGGCACTGCTGTCTGGTCCCCAAACGACATGGATCGCCGGTCCTATCACCGCATCTTTGAGGCCTTCTACCAAGGCACGTTCGATGCGAGAGTGCCGACCCGGCTCATTCACGATGTCCAGATCATCGGACCGGACGGCAACCGACTGCTCGAGCCAGCGGCGGTGGTGGAAGAGTTGCCGGTATTGATCGTGGCCGGTCTGCTCGTCGCAGATGACGATCTGCTCAACTGGCTGCGCGACTACGCCGCCGCCGGCGGTCATCTGGTGATCGGCCCACGCACCGCGTACGGCGATGAAGAGGGCCGGGCCCGACTCGAGGTGAAACCGGCACACTTGGCCGACGCCGGGGGTGTGCGTTATCAAGAATTTTCCAATGTCGGTGAGCCGCTGCCGGTAGTTGCGGAGACAGACGCGATCACCTTGTCCGATACGGCTGCCGCCACCGACTGGATCGACGGACTGATCAGCGACGGAGCGAAGGTGATCATCGGCTATGACCACCCACACTTCGGGCGATTTCCGACGGTGGTGTCCAACGAGCACGGCCAGGGTCGAATTACCACCGTCGGCACAGTGCCGAACCCCGCTCTTGCCGCCAACTTGGTGCGATGGCTTGCAGCTGAGCATGATCAGCGATGGGGATCCCTGCCGCCATCGGTGACAGTTCACTCGGCAACCAACGCGACCGGTGAGCGCATTCACGTCGTCCACAACTGGAGCTGGACTCCAGCCGAGCTCACTCTTCCGCAAGAGATGACCGACATCCTTGCCGAGGACGAGGCCTCGATGCGTGATCTCGAACTCGGCCCCTGGGACGTACGGGTTCTGGCCGAATGAGCATCGACGCTGAGATTCGCGACGCGGTGCAGCAGATCCGCCGCGAAGTCGCCGAGCTGCATGATCATCTTCCCCGAAACTCATTGGTGGTCTGGACGGCCGGCAATGTGTCGGCGCGAGTGCCAGGCCGGGATTTGTTGGTGATCAAGCCGTCGGGTGTGAGTTATGACGAACTATCGGCCGACAACATGGTCGTCACTGATCTTGAGGCGAATCTGGTAGAAGGTGATCATGCGCCGTCCTCCGACACCGCTGCGCATGCCTACGTCTACAAGCACATGCCACAGATTGGCGGGGTGGTGCACACCCACTCCACGTACGCCACCGCGTGGGCCGCGCGCGGCGAGCCCATCCCGTGCGTGCTGACCATGATCGCGGATGAGTTCGGTGGTGATATCCCGGTCGGGCCATTTGCGTTGATCGGCGATGACTCCATTGGCCGGGGGATCGTCGACACCTTGTCGGGGCATCGCTCATCGGCGGTGTTGATGAGGAATCACGGCGTCTTCACCATCGGTCCCTCGCCACGGGCTGCGGTGAAAGCTGCCGTGATGTGCGAAGACGTTGCTCGTACGGTGCACATCGCCCGTCAGATCGGTCAGCCGCTGCCCATCGCGCAATCCGATGTCGACGCGCTCTTCGAGCGCTACCAGCAGGTCTACGGCCAACGTTGATCACATTTCGAACGGAGGGATTCTCTTATGGCGTCATGCTGCTGGTTCTTGACGGGAAGCCAAGGACTCTACGGTCCCGAGACGCTGAAGCAAGTCGAGCGCCAATCTCAGCAGATTGTTGATCAACTTCACGGCTCGGGCCAGCTGCCATTGCCGGTCCAGTGGCAGCCGGTACTCACCGATGCCGAGGCGATTCATCGGATGATGCTGGACGCCAACGCCGACCCCGACTGCCTCGGCGTGATCGCTTGGATGCACACGTTCTCACCCGCGAAGATGTGGATCACCGGGCTGGATGCCCTGCAAACTCCGTTGCTGCATCTGCACACTCAGGCCAATGTCAGCCTGCCGTGGGCGGAGATCGACATGGATTTCATGAACCTCAACCAGGCAGCGCACGGTGATCGAGAGTTCGGTTACATCCAGACCCGCCTCGGCGTGGCTCGCAAGACGGTGGCCGGCCATGTCTCCGATCCCGCCGTGGTTGAGCGCATCGCCACCTGGCAGCGTGCGGCTACCGGTACGGCAGCAGTGCGGAAGCTCAAGCTGGCGCGCTTCGGTGACAACATGCGCGATGTCGCCGTCACCGAGGGCGACAAGGTGGAAGCCCAGTTGCGGTTCGGGGTTTCGGTGAACACCTACGGCGTCAACGACCTAGTCGCGTTGGTCGATGAAGTCAGCGACGCCGAGGTTGACGCGCTGATCAGGGAGTACGCCGACGCCTACGAGATTGTGCCGGCGCTGGCGGCTGGCGGTGATCGACATGAATCGCTGCGGTACGGGGCGCGAATCGAGGCCGGGCTGCGTGCCTTCTTGACCGACGGCGGCTTCGGCGCCTTCACCAGCAACTTTCAAGATCTTGGTGGTCTGCGACAGCTGCCGGGTCTTGCGGTGCAGCGGCTGATGGCCGATGGTTACGGCTTCGGCGGCGAGGGGGACTGGAAGACCTCGGTCATGCTGCACACTCTCAAGGCCATGGGCAGCAACGAGTCGGGCGGCACCTCATTCATGGAGGACTACACCTATCACTGGGGACCTGGCACGCCGAAGATCTTGGGCGCCCACATGCTGGAGGTCTGTCCCAGCATCGCCGCCGGCAAACCGCGGGTCGAGATCCATCCCCTGAGCATTGGGGATCGGGAGGATCCGGTACGTCTGGTGTTCGACGCTGAACCCGGTCCCGCCATTGTGGTCGGCATTTGTGATCTTGGTGATAGGTTCCGCCTGGTGCTCAACGAGGTCACGGTGGTGGAGCCCGACGAGCCGCTGCCCAACCTGCCGGTGGCGCGTGCGGTATGGGAGCCGTCTCCAGATCTCGCCACCTCAGCAGAATGCTGGCTGGCAGCCGGCGGGCCACATCACACAGTCTTGTCGACCGCCGTCGACACCGAGCAGCTGGTCGACTTTGCCAACCTGCTCGGCGTCGAGCTGTTGATCATCGACGGCTCGACCAACCGGCGCGACTTCGCCGACCGGATCCAATGGAACCAGGCGTACTACCGACTTGCCCAGGGGTTCTGATCTTCGCGTTGTTCCGCACAAGGCCACGAATGATGGCATTCGGGGCCGCTTTGACCCGCATTCGTGGCTTTGTGCGGAAAAACGCGTTCTCGAGCGGGCAGGTTCTGGGACGAGAGGAGGGTTCTGAGACATGGTGATCGACGCACGGCAAGCCATCGGCGAGGGACGTACGGCGCTGGGGATCGAGCTGGGATCGACCAGGATCAAGGCTGTGCTGATCGGACCCGACCACACGCCGCTAGCGGTCGGCAACCACGACTGGGAGAACCAATTCGTCGACCGGATCTGGACCTACTCCCTGGATGCGGTCTGGACCGGGCTGCAGCAGTGCTACGCCGCACTCGCCGCCGATGTGCGCGAACGCTACGACGTAGAACTGACCTCAGTGGGCGCCCTCGGCGTCTCGGCCATGATGCACGGCTACCTGGCCGTGGACTCCGACGGCGAACTGTTGACCCCGTTCCGGACCTGGCGCAACACCAACACCGGCGACGCCGCTGAACGACTGAGTGCCGTACTTGGCCACAACATCCCGCATCGGTGGAGCGTCGCTCATCTCTACCAGGCGATCTTGAACGGTGAAGATCACCTGGACCGCATCGACCACTTGACAACTCTGGCTGGCTACGTCCACCGGCAGCTGACCGGTGAAAAGGTACTCGGCATCGGCGACGCCAGCGGCATGTTCCCCATCGACATCGCCTCCGGGGATTACGACGTCGCGATGCTGGCGCAGTTCGATCACCTTGCAGCCGAGGCGGGTGTGAATCTCCGGCTGGCCGATCTGCTGCCAACGATCATGCTCGCCGGCGAGCGGGCCGGCGAGCTCACCGAAGCCGGCGCGAAACTGCTCGATCCAGCCGGCCGGCTGCATCCCGGCGCCGTGATGTGCCCGCCGGAAGGTGATGCCGGGACCGGGATGGTAGCCACGAACTCGGTCGCACCGCGCACCGGGAACGTCAGCGCCGGCACCAGCATCTTTGCGATGATCGTTCTCGAACACGAGCTAAGCCGGGTCCACCGCGAGCTGGATCTGGTCACCACGCCAGCCGGGGATCTGGTGGCGATGGTGCACTGCAACAACGGCGCGAGTGAGCTGAACTCCTGGGTCGGACTGTTCGCTGAGTTCGCCCGCGCACTGGGTGTTGCTGCCGACAACTCAACGATCTTCGAGACGTTGTTCACCGCCGCCCTCGACGGGGCCGCCGACTGCAGCGGACTGATGTCCTACAACTACCTCTCCGGCGAGCCGATCACCCGGCTCGAAGAAGGCCGGCCACTGTTCCTGCGCTCCCCCGACAGCATCTTCAACCTGGCCACTTTCGTGCGCACCCAGCTGTTCACCTCCCTAGCCACGCTGCGGATCGGTATGGACGTGCTGCAGAAGGACGAGGGCGTCCGGCTGGACAGGATGTTCGCCCACGGGGGCCTGTTCAAGACCAAAGGCGTAGCACAACGTTTCCTGGCGGCCGCCATCGACACCCCAGTCTCAGTCGGTGACCTCGCCGCCGAAGGCGGGGCCTGGGGCATCGCTGTCCTGGCCGCCTTCGTTGTCGGTCGTACGCCAGAGCAAGCTTTGACTGACTACTTGAATATCGAGGTCTTCGCCGACGCTGCTCTCGACACAGTCGAGCCTCAGGCGTCAGACATCGCCGGCTTCGATGCGTTCATCCAGCGCTATCTCAACGCTCTTCCGGTCGAACGAGCCGCCGTCGACCACACCTGATAAACAGGACGACCCGAGCCTCAGACCGCGAGCGCATTGCGGAGGACCTCATGCCCGCTAGTCGTTTCTCCGCACAAGGCCACGAACGCTGCCCAAATTGACGGTTCAGGCCCATTTACGTGGCCTTGTGCGAAGAAACGCAGCAAGCGCCTCAAGCGGTACCCGATTCCGCAGCACCAAGATCACGTTGGATGCCACGTCCAGCGATGGTGGTGGTCAACCGTTTCGGGCCCGCGACCAGTACCACGACGACGGCCGCAAGGACGTACAGCCCAACCATGAACCACCAGACGAGCTGATACCCCGGACCGACGAACTCGGGCAGCAGGAACCGGCCCGCCGTATCAATTGCCGCGTGGCAGATGATCACGATAGGCAGGCTGCCACCGGTGCTGTTGTACAGCCACGAAAAGATCACCGACAACGTCAGGGCCCAGAGCACGAACTGCACAACAGGCCGCTGCCCGGTGGGGTCAGAGATCAACTCAGGTAGATGCCAGAGCGCCCAACCGACACCGAGCACCAACGCCGCCCAGAGCGCGGCTAGCCTGCGCTGCAGCCGAGGAAGGGCGAAACCGCGCCAACCGACCTCCTCGAAGAGGCCAACGATGATCACAGTCGTGAGAAAGAAGGTACCGATCGCCTGCCAATCTGTGTAGGCACCGGTACGACGCACTGGCGCACCGGCTGCAACGCCTAGCAGCGCCGTAAGGGCAGCCATCACGACAGGGCCGAGCAGCGCAATTACGTACCACAGTGGATGCACTCGCCAGCGGCCCAGCTGCCGCAGCAGGGTCCACAACTCTCGCCTGCCGCCTGCCCACAGAGCAACCATCACTGCCGCGATCAACGGCCCGAAAGGTACCAGCGGACTGCTCGTGGGATTCAAGATCACCAATGGCCAGAGCGCCCATGAAATCAGATACGCGAGGACGAAATAGAGCAGCAGTTCATGCCTGGCAGCCCAGTTACGGGTTCCAAGTCGAGTCCTGTCAACCTCAGGACTGAGTCCTTCGTCGCGTCCAGTCATCTGTTTGTCTGCCACCTCATGCTCGAATGCGCCCTTCAAGGCCAAGAGATCGGCAACGCTGCCAGTAGCCTGCTGGAGACAGTAGGATATCTAGCTAATAATCCAGTCACATGACTGTCTGACCTATCATATGACTGATAGGCTGAGTAAATGCTCTTCAACGAGCCGTTCGGCGGAGTTCTCCCGGGCGCGCGCGGAGCGGTACTGGCGACCCTCCTGCGCACGGACGCTCCCCTGACAGGACGACAAATCCATGCGCTTGTCAGCGATGACTACAGCTTGTGGACGGTTCAAGAAGCTTTGAAGGCGCTAACGCATCTTGGCCTGGTCAATACCCAGACTTTCGGCCGAGCAGGTGTACACACGATCAACGAAGACCACGTCTCCGTGGCGCCTCTGCGAGTCCTCCTCGATCCCATCGCCGCGCTCACGGACACGGTACGCGAGGCGGTCGGCCGCGACGTTGAGACAGTCATTCTCTTCGGGTCCGTCGCACGTGGTGAGGCCAACGTCGATAGCGATGTTGACCTCGCTGTCATAGCCCAGGCCGGCTGGGAGGGTCGCACTGACCTTGAGGATGCGGTTCGCACTCAGCTCGGCAACAACTGCGACGTCCTCGTCTTCACAGCTGAGGACTTCATCCACCCGCTGGCTGCAGCCGAACCTGTCGTTCGGGAGATCCGCGCGGATGGCGTCGCACTGATCGGATCCATCCCGCGGATCAAGAGCGGAGCCGCGTGATGGCAACAGCGGAGCAGCGAAGTCACGCCAACAGCTTCCTGAAGAAGGCCGAGGAGTACCTGGCCTCAGCTGAGGACAACCTGGTCGCTGAGCGTCACACTCCGGCTGCAGGCGACGCGATCCACGCTGGGATCAGCTGCAAGGACGGCATCGTCACAACGCTCACAGGCTCGACCAGGAAGGGCAAGGACCACGCGACTGCTGCGATCGACCTCAAGCGGGCACTTGGCAAGCGGCCAGGAGCCGCCGCGGCTGAGAAGGCGCTCCGCGAGCTACTCGCCGCGAAGGGCGATGTCGAGTACGGCGTTGCGCTGGTAACGGCTGCCAAGGCTGAAGTACTCGTCCGGCGCGCGAGGACCCTCCGTGAGTTAGCGGTTCAGATTGTCAGATTGGGGCGCTAATGAAGTGTGGTCAACTGTGCAAGGAGGTTAAACACCGATGTCTGTCTATCGCCTGAACCGCCTGTTCAACCCACAGTCGGGGCGAGCGCTCGACGTGGCAGTGGACCATGGGTTCTTCGGTGAGCGATCGTTCTTGACCGGCATCGAGGACATGGGATCGGTGATTCGCACCTTGGTGGCAGCGAATCCAGATGCCGTGCAGCTGACTTTGGGCCACGCCCGCCTCCTGCAGGCCGTTCCAGGAAAACAGAAGCCGGCTCTTGTCTTGCGAAGTGATGTCGCGAACGTCTACGGAAACCCGCTGGAGGAGCACCTCTACAGCCACCATGTCCCGAACGCGATCGAGGAGGCTGTTCGTCTCGACGCGGTGGCGATCTGCGCCAACCTCATGCAACTGCCGGGGCGGCCGGAGATCCGGGAGGCCAACATCTCCTCGATCATGGCTCTGCGGGCGGAGGCGACCAGGTACGGCATGCCGCTGATGATCGAACCGCTGGTGATGAAGGACAATGCCACCGCCGGCGGCGGCTACATGGTCGATGGCGACACCGACAAGATCATGACCCTGGTCCGCCAGGCCCGGGAACTTGGTGCCGATTTGATCAAGGCCGACCCTACCGACGACATCGAGGACTATTCCAAGATCATCGAGGTCGCCGGCGACGTTCCCGTGCTGGTACGCGGCGGCGGCCGGGTCGATGATCGCACCCTTCTCGAGCGGACGGCCGCGGTGCTAGCACAGGGAGCGCGCGGCATCGTGTACGGCCGGAACGTCGTACAACACGAAAATCCGTCTGGCATCACCCGAGCGCTGATGGCGGTGCTCCACGACAATGCCAGCGTCGACGACGCCCTGCGCCTGGTGGGCGAGGCGCGGTGACCAAGATCGTGAACGTCGCCATCGTGGGCGGCGGTCTGATGGGCCGGGAGATCGCCGCAGCGCTGCAACGGTGGCCGGCGCTCATTGATCATCCGGTACGCCCCCAACTCACTGCGGTCTGCGACATCAACCCGGCAGCCCTGGACTGGTTCGATCAGATACCCACATTGACGCGGAAGGCGACGGACTACACGGAGCTGCTTGGCGATGACTCGATCGAGGTGCTCTATATCGCCGTACGCCACGACCTGCACCAACAGCTCTACGTCGACACGATTCAGGCCGGCAAAAGCCTGCTTGCCGAGAAACCGTTCGGCATCGACGGGTCAGCAGCAGCAGCAATCATGACGGCCGCTGCGGATAACCCGGAGTCATTCGTACGCTGCGCCAGCGAGTTTCCGTTCTTCCCGGGAGCGCAGCTGGCGATCAACTACGTACGGTCCGGCGCCCTCGGCCGGATCATCGAGGCCCGCTGCGGGTTCCTGCACGCCAGTGATCTTGATATCAACAAGCCGCTCAACTGGAAGCGGCAAACCCGGTACTGCGGTGCGGCCGGCGTCATGAATGATCTTGGACTGCACGTCTGGCACGTGCCGTTGCGCCTCGGCTGGGTACCGGACCGGATCTTTGGCGTGCTACAGGACATCGTGACCGAACGGCCAAGCCCGAACGGCGGCCGGGAGCGGTGCGACACCTGGGACAATGCAGTCCTGCACGCGTGGGTCAGGATGGACGGCTACTCGTTCCCGCTGACCACTGAGATGAAGCGGATCGCCCCGGGTGAGAAGAACACCTGGGAGTTCGACGCGTTGGGTCTGGACGGCGGGGTGCGGTTCTCGACCAAGAATCCGAAGCAGGTCGAGGTCTTTTCGGTCGTGGACGTACCCGGCGGCGGCCGTGAGCAGGTCTGGTCCTCCCTCGACGCCGGCAGCCAGTCGGTGTGGCCGACTGTCACCGGCTCGAACTTCGAGTCCGGCTTTTCCGACGCCATCTTGCAGATGCTGGCCGCGTTCTTGGCTGAGCGGGCGGGTGCTCTGGGCGACCGATTCGGTTGCGCCAGACCGGATGAGGCCGCCCTCACGCACGCGATCTATCACGCCGCAATCCAATCGGACGAGACGGGCGAGGTCATGCGGGTGGGCGCTTGATGGCTGCGCATTCGGTACTTGTGGCCGGGCATTTGTGCATCGACATCACTCCCGAGCTCAGCCATGTTCCCCAACTCGCACCCGGCCAGCTCTACGAGGTTGGCCCGGCGCAACTCACCCTCGGCGGATGCGTTGCAAATACCGGCCTCGCCCTCGCTGCGGCAGGCGTACCGACCCGCGTCTGTGCAACCGTCGGCGACGATCCGCTGGGCGAGATCATCCGTCGCTTGCTCGCCGAGCACGGAGTCGACATGCAAGGCGTGACGACCACGGCTGGGGCTGCCACTTCGTACACGATCGTGTTGCAGGTGTCGGGTCATGACCGCACGTTCTGGCATCATCCCGGCGCAAATGCCGCGTTCACGGGCCGAGAAGTGAACCTAGACGGAACCGACATCCTTCATCTGGGCTATCCGCCGCTGCTGCCTGCACTACTGGAAGACGACGCTGCACCCCTTCTCGATCTGCTCAAGGAGGCCCGCAGCAAACAGATCACGACGTCCCTCGACCTCGTCGTAGTAGATCCGCGGTCCCCGGTCGCCGAACTGAATTGGCGTCGAATCTTCACCCGCATCATGCCGTACGTCGACATTGCCACTCCCAGCATCGACGACCTAACGTCGGCGCTCGGCATCACCCGAACGCCCGACGACGAATTGGTCGCCGAATGTGCCCAGCGTTTGCTGGAGGACGGATGCGCCGTCGCCGTCGTGTCGGCGGGCGCGCGAGGGGCGTACGCGGCCTGCGCTGGCGAGGATCGCCTGGCGACGTCCGGAACTGCTCTTTCGTCCGTCGGATCGGCGTGGAGTTCGACAGCGGATTGGATACCGCCGGTTGCGCCGAGGCTCGTCGTCCGTACGACGGGAGCCGGGGATGCCGCCACCGCCGGACTCCTGTACGGCCTTGCTCACGGGACCGGCATTTCGAGCGCGGCACGGCTCGGTGCCCGGTTCGCCGCCGCCAGCATCGAAGGAAAGCGACCGTCGGCTGAGAATGCCGGCCGCTGGGCCGCCGAGCTGGCCGCAGCAGGCTGGGACTGACTCGGTCGACGCCACTTGCCGGGCCGCTACTCGTACGTTTTCCACCAAACGCGCGCAAAGGTCGCTCGCAACCGGTCTAGGTCGTGCGTTTTCCACCAAACCTGCGGAAAAGATCACTGGCCTGAGCTGAAGTAGGTGCGCCGATCATCAGAGCACCTTGTCGATGGTGTAGCGGATGAATTGACCTTCCGGCCAGCGGGCGGTGCCGAAGTGTCAGCCCGCTGTCACGTCGTGTGACAGCGTGATGCCGTCGAAGCTGACCTCATTCTCAAACGTTGCACCGAAGGTGTGGCGATTCCAGTGAAATCCAGTCGCTCCGAACATCTCGGGTCAGGCCGCGCGGGCTCTTCATCGGCGCATCACCACTTGATTCGATCCACCGCCGTTACAAGATCGATCATCCGGTGTGACCCAGCACGGATCTGAGGTAGTCGGCGCTGGCCGCGACGTCCTCCACGGGTCCGTGTTTCGTGGGCTCCTCGGTGAGGATGGTGTCCTGCTCGAGGGTGTACCAGCCGTCATATCCCTGCGCGCGCAGGTATCCGACGATGGCCGGAACATCGACGTCTCCCGTCCCCAGTGGGCGATACATTCCCTGCCCGACCGCGTCGCTGTAGCTGAGCCGACCGGACTGCACCTTCGCGGCAATCGCCGAATCCACATCCTTCAAGTGCAGGTGGGCGATCCGGCTCGGAGCTTGCCGCGCCAGCTCGGCAGGATCGGTGCCGCCGATCAGTAGATGACCAGTGTCCAGGCACAGCGAGATCGACGATCCGTCGAGCACCCGTTGCACTTCATGCCCCTTTTCGATCATGGTGCCGACGTGGGGATGCAGCACAGCGCGAACTTCCCGAGCCGTGGCCGACTCCGCAACGCGATCCAGGTTGGACAGCAGGGTTTGCCATCCGTGGTGATCAAGCTCGGGGCGGGTGTCGTAGCCGGTAAGGCCGCTGTCAGCTGAAAGCACCAGAACCGTGGCACCGGACGCGGCGTAGCCGTCCAGGATCCGCTCAACCGGCGGAACGGGATCGTGCTCCGGCACATGCAACAGCAGTGGCGTGAACCCACCGATGGCCCGGAGTCCGTGCTCGGACAAAACGTCTGCCATAGCTACCGGCTCGGCAGGCAGGAAGCCGTCCGGGCCGAGTTCGGTCGCGAGCAGGCCGATCTCACGCATCTCCGTTAGCACCCGGTCGAGCCCCAGCTGATAGCCCCAGCCGGGAACCTCGCAGACGCCCCAGGAGATTGGCGCGCCCGCGATCTTGTGGTTGGCATTCATGCGCTGCGTACCTCCTCGATTCGTACCGGACGGTGCTCCTTCCAGGATGTGGAGCAGGCCTCCGCGATCCAATCGGCCTCCAGGCCATCCGCGACGGTGCAGGGCGACGGCCGTTTTTCAGCAACCAGGTCGAGAAACGCGTCGAACTCGGCACGGAATGCCGGCAAGAAACGGTCCAGAAAGAACCGGTGCGGCTCACCTGACGGAAAGTTGGCATCCGGCTCCAGTGATCGCATAGGCCACTTGTCATCCACCCCTGCCGCGACACTGTCCTTCGAGCCGTGTACCTCCAGCCGTACGTCGTATCCGCGGCCGTTGTAGCGGGTATTGGACACCACACCCAAGGCGCCGTCGGCAAATGTGACGATCGCGGCCGAGGTGTCCACGTCGCCGTACTGGCGAAAGAACTCGGCACCCCGGTTGCTGCCGGTGGCGTACACCTCGACGGCCTGTTGACCCGTGATCCAGCGAATGATGTCGAAGTCGTGTACGCCGCAGTCGCGGAACATGCCACCGGACACCGCCACGTACTCCGGTGTCGGAGGCTCCGAATCGAGCGTGGTCGATCGGAAGGTGTTAGAAAAACGTCGATGCGGCCGAGGCCGATCAATCCAAGTCGCATGTCAGAAATCTTTCGTTTGCGGTTCGGAGGAGTGTTCGGCCCAGTCCGGATTTGCCACCGCCGCCGGTGCCCGCCCGGCGAGCACGTCGACGACGCCACGCGCAGCATCGGCAAACGTCGCGGCTGTGGCACGGCGAGTCAGTCCCATCAGATGCGGCGTCAGCACCACATTCGGATGGTCGAACAGCGGGTGGTGCCGTGGTGGTTCGGGATCGAACACATCGAGCCCGACTCCGGCCAGCCGCCCAGACTGAAGTGCGGCCAGAGCAGCGTCGAGATCCACCAAGCCGCCGCGGCTGCAGTTGATCAGCATCGCACCCGGCTTCATGTGATCGAGGAATGCCTCGTCGACGAGGTGACGAGTCTCATTTGTCAGCGGTACGTGCAGGGTCACGACGTCACTGGCGGAGGCAAGATCGGCAAGATCGGAAACCGCGACATTGGAGGGCGGTGCGCTGAAGGGGTCGTACGCTGCGAGCCGCATGCCGAACGCCTCGGCCAGCTCACCCACCCGCCGGCCGATGCGACCGTAACCGAGAATCCCCATGGTCGCGCCATCAAGATCACCGACAGAGAAACTCGTGCGCTCCGCCCAGCGATTGTGGCGTACCAGATCGGTCAATGGAGCTAATTGCTTGACCAGGTGCAACGCCATGGCCAGTACACCTTCGGCGACCGCCCGGGTGCCACTGCCCGGCGTGATGATCACCGGAATTCCGTGGGCACTTGCGGCTGACAAGTCGACGTGATCAACGCCAACACCGGTGCGGGCCAGCACCCGCAGCCGCGGGACCCGGTCCAGGAACGCCGCGTCGACCACCGCATCTGCCCGTACGATCGCCCCTGCCGCGACAGCAAGATCTTGCGAATCGGGATCGGCGATGAACGAGACATCGTCGCCAAGGATGCCGGTGACCAATGAAGGATCGACCGTACCGAGCCCGACGACGACTGCGGACATGCGTGCTGAGCCTGTCGAAGCACGCCCTTCGCTAGCTATGGGTGCTGAGCCTGTCGAAGCACCCCCTTCGACAGGCTCAGGGCGCATGGTCTCGGGCTCAGGGCGCATGATCTCCGCCGGTCGCAGCCGTCGAGTTGATCACCTCACCGAAGGTCGCGCGAGGTACTCGCGGGACCTGCTGCCAGGCGCCGCTTTGGGCCGATGCCGCAGCAGCTGAGATGACCTCAGCAACATGGTGAGCGTCGTCGATCGTTGAGTTACGACGCTCACCGCCGGTCACGGCGACGAGAAACTTCTTCGCCTCGATCACCTTGAGATCGTCGTAGCTCATGCTGACGGCCGGACCAGGTTGGAAGTAGGCGTAATCGCCGAAGTGCCCATTCGCCAACACCGTCGTGTAGCCAGAGTGCGGACCACCACGACCGATGCAGACCCGCAACTCGTTCATCTGCTCGAAGTTCCAGACCGCCGAGCCTTCGGTGCCGTAGATCTCGAAGGCCAGTCCGCATTGGGGACCGACGATCACGCGGGAGGCTTCAAGGGTCCCGACCGCCCCCGCCGCGCGAGAGTCTGGCGCGAAGCGCACCAGCGCGGCGACATAATCGTCGTTTTCCACTGCTCCCATCTCGCCGTCCTCGATGACGGCGAAATGGGTGCCGGAACCCATCGGCAGAATGGGCCGCTCGGCGTACACGGTGCTGGTCAGCGCACTGACCTCGCTGATCGGCCCGAGGAGGTACTGCGTCAGGTCGACGACATGGCTGAGCAGATCACCGAGGGCGCCAGTGCCGGCATGTTCGCGGATGAACCGCCACGACAGCGCTCCCTTCGGCTCGGAGGCATAGCCGTTGAAGAACACTGCCCGGACATTGGTGATCCGGCCGAGCTCACCCTTGGCGACCAGTTCGCGTACGTGCTCGACGGCTGGTACGTGGCGGTAGTTGTAACCGATCGATGTGACGACGCCCGCCTTGTCGGCCGCCGCGGCTACCTCGGCCGCTTCGTTGGCGTCACGGCCGACGGGCTTCTCGATCCAGAAGGATTTGCCTGCTTCTGCTGCCGCAACGCCGATCTCACGATGCAGGCCGGTGGGTGCGCAGATCGACACCACATCCACATCCGGATCTGACAGCAGGTCGTGGTAATCCGTACCCGCCTTCGCGTAGCCCAGGATCTCCCGGGCGTACGCGGCCCGATCCGGCGCGGTGTCGACCGCGTGCACCAGACGGGGACGTAACCCCAGCTCGGGATAAACCGACGGGAGGGCTTGGTACGCCCGCGTGTGCAGCTTGCCCATCCAACCCACGCTGATCAGCCCGACACCGATGTCCCCGCCCGGCTCGCTATTCGTACTCGACATGACTCGCCTTCCTTAGCTTTCTGTGGTCGTTACTCCGCACATGGCCACAAACGACGCCCGTTTCGTGGATTTCGGCCGCCATTTGTGGCCTTGTGCGGAGAAACGCCTCCTGCAAGCGCTTCCTGGAAACGCCTCGTACGGGTCAACCCGAAACCCGGGCACGCGCGAGCTCGGCCGTTACCGCGTTGGCCAGCAGCGTGGAATCGGAGCCGACGGCTACGAAGTTCCACCCCTGTGCGTGCAGTTCGGCCGCGGCCGTCCCGCTTGGCACCAGCACTCCGCAGCTCTTACCGAACCGCTGCGCCGCAGCGCGCACCCGATCCAGAGCCGCCAGGTAGCTGGGAGCTTTCGTGTCTCCGGGTACGCCGAGGTCGTGGCTCAGGTCACGCGGGCCGACGAAAAGCACGTCGACACCGTCCAGCGCGGCGATGTCCTCCACTTGCTCCACTGCGCGCGCCGACTCAATCTGCACAACGGCGAGGACGTCGTCTCCTGCCCGGTCGAGCGCTCCAGGATCCAACCCAAACCGGCACGCCCGGTTATAGGTGGCAACACCCCGATCCCCGACGGGCGGATATCGCAGGTGGCGCAGCGCCTCGAGGACCTCAGCAGCGGTATCCAAACGCGGCAACATCACCCCAGCCGCGCCGAGGTCGAGTACTCGGCCAAGCCGAATCCGCGCTGCTGACTCAACGCGCACCACAGTCGGAACCCCGTACGCCCCGGCCGCGATCACAACCGAACCGACCTGATCCTCTCCCCCGGCACCGTGCTCAAGATCAAGCAGAACCCAATCCACCCCAGCGGCCGCGCAGACCTCCGCAGTGACCGCTGAAGCCGCCCCGACGAATGTGCCGGTCGTCGGGTCGCCGGCGGCGAGCCGGCGACGCAGCTTTCCCTGGTCGAGCGGCGATGGAACGCTGAGCCCTGAGCCTGTCGAAAGGCCATCGCGACGCGCTTCGACAGGCTCAGCGCACATCTCGTCACTCATCCGAACCACCTCTGACTAGCCAAATCCGCCTCATATTCCGTACGCAGCTCCCCGACGCCGTCCTGATCGGACACCTCGGCGGGTGCGACGTCCCACCAGACACCAGCGGGCGGCAGGTCGGCATGCGGGATGGTCGGAATGACGATCACCACCGGCCCGTCGTGGTCGCGAGTGTCGGCCAGCGCCTGACGTACCTCCGCCGCCGTCGTGGCCCGCACGGCCCAAGCGCCCAGGCCGGAAGCCACCTGGACAAGATCGACCTTCAGGTAGTTTCCGTCCAACCGGGCTGGCTTCCCGTCCGCCTCCTCATCGATCGTCAAAGTCCCATCCCGATAGCGGAACTCATTGCCGAACTCCCGGCCGCTCCGCAGCATCTGCAGCCGGTGAATCACCTGGTAGCCGTGGTTCTCCGGGATGACGACGGTAACCGGCAGGCTCTCCTGAACAGCGGTCACCAGCTCAGTCGGGGACATCAGAAACGTGCCGTCTCCGAGAAAGGACACGACGCGTTTGCTTCGGTCTGGAACCGCCAGCCGTACGCCCAATCCGGCCGGAATCTCATAACCCATGCAGGAAAAGCCAAACTCCAAATGGCAGTAGCGGCGGTCGGTGGCGTCCCAAACCTTTTGCAGGTCGCCAGGCGGACCGCCGGCGGCGGCAATGACCGTGTCTCCGGGCTGCGCCTGCTCCTGCAGCAGGCCGATGATCTGGCCCTGGGTGAGGACCGCCGCCGTGTCGGTGACGACGTCGGAGTCGGCGGAGACCGTCGACTTGTCAAAGGGCGTGTCCGGATCCAGAGCGGCCGCACGTTCCGCCTGCCACTGGTCATTGCGAGCCCGCCCCGCACGCTGCCAGCTTGTTGGACTCGTAATGCCCGCTTCCTCGACCGCGCGAGTCAACGCGGCTAGCGCTCGCTTCGCGTCGGCAATGATCGGCGTTGCGCCCAGCCGGCCGGCGTCCTGCCCGTCGATGTTGATGCTGGCGAACCGTACATTTTTGTTCTGGAACAGTGACTGCGAGGCCGTCGCGAAGTCGGTCAGCCGTGATCCCACGGTCAGAACCAGGTCGGCGGATGCAGCCAGCTCGTTGGTCGCCGGCGTGCCTTCCAGCCCAATTCCACCCAGCTGCCACCACGCCCGCTGCTGAACTGCCCCCTTGCCGGCGAAGGTTTCCGCGACGGGGATTCCGGCGGCGGCCGCCAAGGCCTCCAGTTCTGGGGTGGCACCGGAATAGATGACACCGCCTCCGGCAATGATCATCGGCCGTTCCGCCTCGCGCAGCATCCCCGCGACCGCGCTGACCTCATCGGGGTCCGGCAGCGGTCGGCGGATCACCCAGTCCCGCTCGTCGAACAGTTCCGCGGGCCAGTCGTACGCATGCGATTGGACGTCCTGCGGAAGCGAAAGCACCACAGCGCCGGTCTTTGCCGGATCGGTGAGTGCCCGCATTGCGGCTGGCAGCGCCGTAAGCAGCGCCTCGGGCCGGCTAATCCGATCGAAGAACCGGGACACCGGTCGGAATGCGTCATTGACCGAGGCGTCGGCGTCGACCGGATGCTGCAGCTGCTGCAGTACAGGCCCTTGGCGGCGGGTCGCGTAGGTGTCCCCAGGAAGCAACAGCACCGGCAGCCGATTGACCGTCGCCAGCGCTGCCCCGGTGATCATGTTCATGGCGCCGGGGCCGATTGACGCGGTGACGGCCAAGGTCGCATGCCGCCGGGTCGCCTTTGCGTAGCCGGACGCCATGTGCACCAGCGCCTGCTCGTTGCGCCCCTGGATGAACGGCAGCACGTCGCTGAGTTGATCAAGCGCCTGCCCCAGCCCGGCCACGTTCCCGTGGCCGAAGATTCCCAGCGCCGCAGGCACCAGCCGGCGGCGTCGCCCATCAGCGACCGAATACTGCCGCGAGAGGTAGGTCACCAGTGCCTGCGCGACGGTGAGCCGGACTGTGCCCGCGGAGTTGATGATCATGAACTAGATCTCCTTGTTGAGAAAGCAACGGGGTGTATGTGCGTTGAGCCCGTGGAAGCGCCGATCGACAAGCTCAGGGAGCATGCCTTTACCAAGGCCGGCCGTGCAAGACCACGGTCTTGACCTCGGTCATCTCCTCGACCGCCGACCGGGGGCCTTCCTTGCCGATACCACTTTCCTTGAGCCCTCCGTATGGCATCAGGTCGGCGCGCCACAGCGGGGTCCAGTTGATGTGGATGCTGCCGGCGTCGATCTCCCGGATGGCGCGTACGGCCCCGGCTACGTCGGAGGTGAAGATGCCGGCCGCCAAGCCGTACGCAGTGCCATTGGCCTGCGTGATTGCACTATCCCAGTCCGCTGCGGTGCTGACTGCGACAGCGGGCCCGAACAATTCCTTTTGCGCGAATGGTGAGTACGGATCCACATCGGCCACCACGGTGGGCGCCACCATGCTGCCGTCCCGCTCTCCACCGGTCAGCACTCGGGCTCCACTCGCCGCGGCCGCAGCGATTGATTGCCGGACCCGTTCCGCCTCGCTGGTGCTGATCAGGGTTCCCATGCCGGTCTCCGGTGCAGAGGGGTCGCCGACCCGGATCGCCTCCACCTTGGGCACCAGCGCATCGAGAAAATCCCCGCTCACCGCTGGATGAGCGATCACGCGCTGCACCGAGATACAGACCTGTCCCGCGTTGACGTAACCACCCGTGGCGACGGCGCTGGAGGCGAGGTCGAGGTCGGCGTCCGGCAGCACGATCACCGGGCAGGATGCGCCCAGCTCCAGGGAAAGTTTCTTAACTCCGGCCCTTCGGGTGATGCGCTCGCCGATCGCCGTTGAGCCGGTGAACGAGATCTTGCGCACCCGGGGATCCGCGACCAACAGATCGCCCAACTCGCCGCCGGGACCGGGAAGGACCGACAGCACTCCCTCGGGCAATCCCGCGTCGACGAAGCACGCGGCGAGTGCCAAGGCAGTCAGGGGCGTGGTACGGGCCGGCTTGAGAACCACAGCGTTGCCGGCAGCCAACGCCGGAGCGAGTTTGTGCAGCACCAGAAGCGCCGGGTAGTTGAAGGGTGAGATCGCGACCACAACGCCGCACGGCTGCCGGAGCGTAAAGCCGATCTTCTCCGGGCCGGTTCCCCGATTGGCGTCCAGCGGCAGCGTGTCGCCGTAGAGCTGAGTGCCTTCGAATGCCGCGAGCCGAATGATCTCTCCAGAGCGTGATGCCTCGCCCGTTGCCTCAGTGATCGTCTTGCCGACTTCGGAGCTGATCATGCGAGCGATCTCGCCGGCGCGATCGTCGGCAAGTTGTGCTGCGCGTAGCAGGATCCGCATCCGCTCGTGCGCAGGCGTACGACGCCAGCGAGCCGCTCCCGCCTCGGCTGCTGCGAGGGCGGCCTCGACGTCGTCCGGTCCAGCCACGGGCACGGTGCCCACCACCGAGCCGTCGTACGGGGAGGTGACATCCTCGCTCACCCCGGCTTTTGCCGATCTCCAGCTGCCGCCGACCAACATGGGCGTGAGGTCCATGGCGAGTTATCCTAAGCCTCGAAGCCGCCGTCTAGACGCCAAAAATCCGCCAAATACCTGCCAGGAGCAGTTCGTGGGTCACCCGTACCGGATTCGAGAAATCGCTGTGCAGGCCGGCTTGAGCGAACGCACCGTCGACCGTGTCTTGAACAGCCGCGGAGGCGTACGGGCGAGCACCGTACGCGAGGTGAAGCAAGCCATCGCCGACCTGGACCGGCAGCGCTCGCAACTCCGATTGGGCGGCCGAACCTTCATTCTCGATGTCGTGATGCAGGCGCCGGAGCGATTCACCTCGGCCGTACGCGACGCCCTCGAGGCGGTCCTACCGTCGCTCCGGCCGGCCGCCGTCCGCTCCCGATTCCACTTTCGTGAGACCTGTCCTCCAGAGGAGTTGGTGGCGACGCTGGACCGCATCCGGATGCGTGGTTCACAGGGCGTAATCCTCAAGGCGCCCGACCTGCCGGAGATCACCACCGCATGCTGGCGGCTGACTCAGGCCGGCATACCTCTCGTCACGCTGGTCACCGACCTACCCGGCAGCCAGCGGCTCGCCTACATCGGTATGGACAATCGCGCGGCCGGTGCTACCGCCGCCTATCTCATCGGGCAGTGGCTCGGCGACCGGTCAGGCAACATCCTGGTCACCTTGAGCCGCGACTTCTTCCGCGGTGAGGAGGAGCGGGAAATGGGATTCCGTAACGCGATGCGGAGCCGACACTCCGACCGATCGCTAGTCGAGATCGACAACAGCGATGGTCTCGATGAGACGATGCGCGGTCTCGTTCTGGCAGCACTGGGAACTGATCCAAAGATCGACGCGGTGTATTCCATCGGAGGCGGCAATCTGGCCATCGTCGAAGCCTTCGCGGCCACCGGCCGGACGTACTCGGTCTTCATCGCCCATGATCTCGACCACGACAACACCCGGCTCTTACGCGGTGGCCGCATATCGGCTGTACTCCATCACGACCTCAATCAGGACATGCGCCAGGCCTGTTACGCGATCATGCAGGCGCACCAAGCGCTCCCCGGAGCCCCGCATTCGTGGCCCTCGAACATCCACGTCATTACGCCGTACAACATGCCCGCGCCGGCTGTTGCCGGCGGCTGAGAAGTGCGTAGAGCTGCAGCACATTTTCCCCGTTGTTCCGCACAAGGCCACAAATGAGGGCCTTTCAGGCCATTTGAGCTACTTTTCGTGGCTTTGTGCGTAGAAACGCCGACCTGTTGCATGCGAGGTAAGCAGACTCGCGAATGAACGAGTCATCGAAGACAGGGAAGGCAAGCTCAGGCACTAAACCGCTGCGACGGCCTCAGCAACCGGCGTATCGCCGCCAATCAGATCCACTGTGCGGCCGATCGTGCTGGGCGAGTCGAGCACGGCGACGAGGACTGCGGCGACATCGTCGCGGGTAACCCGTCCGCTCGGAAGGTTTTCCCCGAGGCGTACTCGACCTGTGCCAGCGTCATTGGTCAGGCTGCCGGGGCGTACCACGGTCGCCTCCAGCCCGCTCTCACGTACCGCATCGTCCGCGCGACCCTTCGCCCGCAGATACACACTGAAGGTGTCGTCGCCGGAGGCGTCGGGATTCGCTCCCATGCTGCTGACGATCACGTAACGGCTGACTCCAGCCTGCTTTGCCGCCGCAATGAGCTTCACCGCACCGCCGTAGTCCATCGTGTCCTTGCGTGCGGATCCACTTCCCGGACCCGCACCTGCAGCGAACACCACGGCATCGGACCCGGTGATCGCCTGAGCAACGTCGTCCTCGCTCGCCTGCTCGAGGTCGACGACCGCGGGCTCCGCACCGGCTTGTCGTACATCGTCGGCATGGTCGGGATTGCGAATGAGGGCGACGACGTCGTCACCGCGCTCGGACAGGACTTTGGCGAGGCGCAGGGCAATCTGGCCGTGGCCTCCGGCAATGGCTACTTGCACGGCCTCAAACTTAGGCCCGCCCCCGCCAAGGGCCTGCTGCGGGTTGGCACCTCGTCACGCCCCACCATTTGCATCGACGCCCCACCCCAATAAGTGCCGCGTGATCAACAAGGCGGCGCGTGATCAACTCAGGTCAGCTCGTTGAGCGCGGAAACCTCTTCAGGATCTAGCCGTAGACCCGCGGCGGCGACGTTCTCCTCGAGATGGTCGATCGAGCCGGTGCCGGGAATCGTCAGCATCGTTTCGGATCGGGCCAGCAGCCAGGCCAACGCAACCTGATGCGGCGTCACGCTGCGCCGCTCAGCAATGTCGTTGAGGGCTGGGAATTCGTCCAGGTTCTGAATCGGCGCCCATGGCAAGAAGGTCATTTCCTCCTGCTCGCACAGGTCGACCAGCGACTCCGACCTGCGGTCGCCCGGGTTGTAGCGATTTTGGATCGACACGATCGGCGTCATCGCCTGCGCTTGACGCAGCTGATTCTCGTTCACGTTCGACAGGCCGATGTGACGGATCTTGCCCTCTTCCTTGAGCGCGACGAGCGTGCCGATTGAGTCTTCGAGCGGCACCGCCGGATCGGGTCGGTGGAACTGATACAGGGCAATCTGCTCCACCCGCAGCCGTCGCAGACTGCCCTCGCACGCCTGCCGCAGGTGCTCGGGCCGTCCATCGGGATCCCATCGCCCCGGACCAGGACGTACGAGTCCGCCCTTGGTCGCAATGACCAGATCCTCCGGGTACGGATGAAGCGCCTCTGCGATGAGTTCCTCGCTGACATCCGGACCGTACGAGTCAGCGGTGTCGATGAAGTTGACGCCGAGCTCGACGGCGCGACGCAGCACAGCACGGGCAGTGTCCCGATCGGGTGGGTCGCCCCAGATGCCTTGACCGGTGATGCGCATTGCTCCGAAGCCGAGGCGGTTGACTGTGAGGTCGCCACCGAGATCAACTGTGCCGGCGTCCGCCGCCATAGCTCCGTTGCTTGCAGGCATGTGAAGCTCCTTCCGCTGAGTAAGCCACCCTATTTCCCACCACCGGAACGATTAATCACCGCCCTTCTGACCGGCTCAAGTCACAATCGAGTGCAGCAGGGTGCCGATCGCCGTGACGCCCCGAACCAGCCGCTCATCGGGCACGCCGGAGAAGCTCACGCGGGCATGGTTCGGTTGCTGCGAAACAGGGAAAAACGTGGCTCCGGGCACAAAGGCCACTTTGGCCTTGGGAAGGAGTCGCTCCGCCATGAACGCGGCTGCATCGAACTCCTCGGGAAACGTCAGCCAGGTAAACAGGCCGCCATCCGGCTCAGTCCAGGTGACGCCATCGGGGAATGTCTTCGCGATCGTGGTCAACATCAGATCGCGCTTGTGCCGATAGACAGGCACCGACCGAGCGATGTGCGCATCGAGGTCGAAGCGGGCTAAATATGCCGAAGCCGCCGCCATGTTGAGCGTGCTGCTCTGAGTGTCGGCAGCTAGCTTGAGCAGACTCAGCCGCTCCAGAATGTCCGGTGCTGCGACCGCCCAGCCGAGCCTCATGCCCGGAGCCAAGATCTTGGAGAAGCTGCCCAGATGCAGCACCCGGCCTTCGGTGTCCATGCTTTTCACAGTGGGCAGATGATCACCCGAGTAGCGCAGCGGACGGTAAGGAGTGTCCTCGATGATCATCACGTCATGCTCGTTCGCGAGCTCGACCAGCCGCTGGCGGCGCGGCAGGCTCAACGTGGTCCCCGTGGGATTGGCAAAATCCGGCACGACATAGATCAACTTCGCGCCCGGCTCTGCCACCAGGACCCGTTCCAAGTCGTCGGTGTCCATGCCGTCCCCGTCGCTGGACACCGTTGCATAGGCCGGCTCGTACGGATTGAACGCGATCAGCGCTCCCAGAAACGTGGGGTTCTCGGTGATAACCACATCGCCCGGATCGATCATCATGCGGGCAGCGAGGTCCAACCCCTGCTGCGCACCCTGAATGATCAACACGTCTGCCGCAGTACAGGCAATGCCGTCCCGGGACAGCCGCTCGGCGACCTGCTCCCGCAGCAGCGACAAGCCGACGGAGGCGGTGTATTGCAGGGAATCGACGCGTTCCGGTACCAGCAGCTCGGCGTACACCTCAGCGAGCTCAGCGACCGGGAATAGTGCTGGATCTGGATATCCGCCACCAAAGCTAATCAATGAAGGATCTGCACCCAGGTGGAGCAGCTCACGAATCGCCGACGGCTGGACCCGCTGCATCCGACGGGCGTACGACTTGCTCACGGAGGATCCCCTCGCGTCGGCTAAACCTATGTGTCCGTCCATGCTCGCACTCCTGCTCAGCGCGGCGATCCACTACTGACCAATGCCCTTCGCATTCAGACGCGCCAGCTCCGGGTAGATCTGACTTCCGGGGTGCCTACTTAAGGGTGAGTTTGTGCCGCTGGACACGCGGGTATTCCCTAACTATGAGCAACATCACATTGATCATCGTGATCATCGTTGCAGTCCTGATCATCGCCGCCCTGGTCATCGTCGGCTCTCAGATGGCGCGGCGGAGACGGACCGAACAGCTCCGTCAGCAGTACGGACCTGAGTACGACCGCGCCATCGACCAGTCCGAGAGCCAACGCGAGGCTGAGTCCGAGCTACAGGACCGCTCCAAGCGCCACGAGGAACTGGAGCTGCGCACCCTGGACTCGTCTGAGCGCGCCGACTTCGAGCGGCGTTGGACAGACGTGCAGGCTCAATTTGTCGACGACCCGGGCAGCGCCGTGCGCAACGCCGACGGACTGGTGACAGACGTCATGTCCGCCCGCGGCTACCCAGTGGAGGCCGACTTCGATCGACGGGCTGACGATCTATCCGTACGCCACGCTGAGGTCACCCAGCGTTACCGGGAGGCCCGCCGCATCGCCCAAGCCAATGAAGAAGGCAGGGTCGACACCGAGGCTCTGCGCCAGGCGGTTACGTCGTACCGGGCTTTGGTCCAGGCCTTGCTGGCAAGCGACGGCGATGACGATCGAGCCGACGACGCACGACAAGAGGACGACCGCATAGGACGCGATGACGACATGACGCCACGGCATCAGCGCGACATGACGTCACGCGATCAGGACAACGAACAGCTGACGGAACGGACGGAACGGGAGACCAGGGCATGAGCAGCACCGAGGCAACAAGAAGAGACGGCCGCAGCACCGACACCACGCAGAGCGATCCCGCCAGCGGTACTGCCGCCGAGCGGTTGGGCGGACCCAGCGAGCGTGACCAGAGCGTTGACACAACACGCGAGCAGAGCGTTGACACAAGGAGCGAGACCAGCGCTCGTCGCCAAGCGGATCCAGACCAGACGCGGACCGATGACCGCAGATCCGATGCCGCCACCGAGCAGCGGGCCACGTTGATCCCGCCCGATCGAGCAGAGAGCTTCAACAGCCGCTGGACCGAGCTCAAGGGCCAATTCGTCGATGAGCCGAGGGGCGCCGTACGAGGTGCAAACGAGCTGGTCGGCGAGGTACTCGACGAGCTGGAAGAACTGTTCCGTCGGCAGCGTGACGAGCTTGAACAAGGCCTCGACAGCGAGCAGACCACGACCGAAGACCTGCGGCAGGCTCTAGGCCGCTACCGCTCCTTCTTCGATCGCCTGCTCTCCTTCTAGACGCAGCGACGACGCCGGTGCCGGGGACGATCCGGACTTCCATTCGCCCCCGGCTCCGCAGTCACACCGATTGCCTAGCCGAACCGGAAGGCCGTCTGGCTGTACGGATCCTTGCCGAAGGCAAAGGCGGTTGTGGGCTGGATACGGAAGACATCCGCTACTCCCTCGCCGCTAGAGTGCCGAAAGCTGCCATCCCCGACGTCGAATCGCCATTCTTCGCCGTATTTAGCCACCCACGCGGCGGCGAGCTTCTCCAGCGTTTCGTCATCTAGAACGCGGATGGCCTTGCCCTCCAGGACTACGTCGAGGCCAGCGGAGTACGCGTTCGGCCCGGCTGCCAAAACGACGTACGGGTTGGCGGCGAGATTCCTATGTTTGCGTTCCTCCGGTCCGGTGCAGAAGTGCACTGCCTCGTCATGCCACACAGTGATCAGCGGCGTGCTGTGCGGACGTCCGTCTGGGCGGACCGTGGTAAGCCACGACAATTCAGTTGCCGCGAGGACCTGGCGGGCAGACTGCCAGTCTGTAGCAGATGCTTCAGGATCGCTGTATCGACTGTCGAAGTCGACGCGAGGCGCGCGGGTAGACATCAGAACTCCTCTCTGAGCTGCACATCGTAGCCATTGGCCGACCATCCCGGCCGTACCGCACGAGACGCGGAAGATCTGCTACGCCGCAGCGGCGCAGCGGCAAAGTCCGAGGCAGCACACCTGCGGCTCGAATCGGTCGGGGCTACACCTCGTGCTTCCGATGCTCGATCACCTGCTTGACGCCGTGCTGAACCACGATCCGGGCTAGCTGGGTTCCGGGGACGAACAGGTTCACGGCCTCGACACTCGCGTCAAGGAGGAATCGTGGCTCCAATACTTTCCCCCGATACTGCTCGAATGTGTCACCGCCGGCTCGGGCATCGCCAGTGAGTCCGTCGAACTCAATCACCGCCTCCTTCCCCGCGTGGCGGTAGCGGAAGGCATAGACCGGCCGGTACAGGAGATCAACCGTGTCGACGGTCACCCGCTCCTCCAGGATGCGGCCGGCCTCGATCCTGCGTCTCCGGATGGCACCCGGGCTGGCCTGCACTCCGGCCCGCGGGAACAATAGAAAGAACTGGCGTGACGCTCCGTTGGCTCACACGCTCGGAAGGATGCTGCGATGCGGATGGTATGGAGAGGCACCATCTCCTTCGGCTTGGTGACGATTCCGGTGCGGTTGTATGTGGCGACCGAGAGCAAGAACGTGCCATCGCACCAGATCCACATGAGCGATGGCGGCCGGGTGCAATACAAACGAGTCTGCTCGGTCGACGGCGCTGAGGTGCCGTACGAGGAGATCGGCCGCGGCTACGAGTCCGCGACCGGCGAGCTCGTCGTACTCAGCGATGTTGATCTTGCGATGTTGCCCGCCAAGACGTCGCGCTCCATTGAGGTGGTCTCCTTCCTGCCGGTCGCGGCCGTTGATCCGATCTTTCTCGACCGCAGCTACTACGTGGAACCGGAGCCCCAGGGCGCCAAGGCGTACCGGCTGCTCCGCGACGCACTGCGTAAGCAAGGTCGGGTCGCGGTCGCCAAGGTCACGCTGCGCGAACGCGAGATCGTCGCTGTCTTACGGGTGCACGATGACGTGCTGGTGCTCGCGACGATGCTCTGGCCCGACGAGGTCCGGGAGCCGCGATTCCCCTTCCAAGCGAGTGAGGGCGAATGGTCAACGCCTTCGGAGGAGCTCGCCATGGCGGAGGCGTTGATCGACTCCTTGTCCGATCAGCAGTTGGATCCGGATAGGTACCGCGATGTGCATCGGGAGACGCTGACCGCCCTGATCGATGCCAAGGCGAGTGGCCGGACCGAGATCCCGGACCGCGCGCCCGGAGCCCCACCGCTCGATCTGCTCAATGCACTGCGGGCCAGCATCGAGGCAGCCAAGCAGCGCCGATCGACAGGAAACGGTGGACGTCGCCGCCCGGCACCGAGCACGACCAAGCCGGCCGGCGTCGCCAAGAAGAGCCAGAAGAAGCCGGCGGCAAAGGTGACAGAGAAGCCGGCGGAGCCCGTACGCGATGTCAGCCCGCCGAAGAAGCGCGGCTGATTTTCGCAGCCGCTCGCGCAACGCCGACACGCCGGTCCGGAGTCAATGCTGCGTTTGGGAGCTGCCTGGTGGTATCAACGGCGGCATGAGCAGTTGTCCCGAATGCGGCTTGGACTCCGTGCAGAGTGGTAACTCCGAGCCCATCTACCTTGATCACTGCCACGGAACCCTGATCGTGCACCGTGACCATTCGGTCGAGTGCACCGATCAAAGCTGCGAGCTTTCTGACCTGCTGCGGCACGCGTTTGTCGTCGATTGCTTCGCTCTGGGCGGCTGCTGCTTGGACCAGGAAACATTGGACTTCTCAGCAGCGTCCTAGCGCCCCGATTTGCGTAGCCTGACCAGGGCCACGTTAGATTTTCTCGGGGATGACTGTGCAGATAATTGGCCGCGAGCTGGACGAGATCGTCCGAGAGCTCTATGTGCTTCCGCCCGATGACTTCGTCACTGCGCGCAATGAGTTGGTACGCCAGGCTCGGGCGGCGGGACGCCGAGACGTCGCTGAGCAGTTGCACCAGCTCCGCCGCCCCACCCGTAGTGCCTGGCTCGTCAACCTCCTGGCTCGCGATCCGGAAGGGATGCAGCGCCTGTCGGGGTTGGGCCGGCAGTTACGTGACGCCCAAACCGGGCTGTCGCGTACGGAGATGCGCCAGCTCGCCGAGCAACGCCGGCAGCTGATCACTGATCTGCTGCAGCGGGCCCGGGCCTATGCGGCCGAGGCAGACTTTCGGCTGACTCCCACCGTGCTCTCAGAGGTGGAAGCGACACTGCAGGCCGCGCTTGTTGATCTGGCCGGTGCGATGACCATTCGCAACGGCCGGTTGGTACGGCCGCTGTCCCACATCGGCTTCGGGCCACGGCCGCGAGCCGCGGTCCGACGCATCGCGGAACGTGACGCCGAGCGGGCTAAGGAAGTGCCGATCCACGATGCGGTCGAGACGCCTGGTGCTTACGTCGAAGACGAGCTGGCGGCGGCGCGGCGGCGACGCAATTCTGGGGAGCGTTGGACTGTCGAGGCTGTCGAGAGCGCCGACCCTGTGCTGGCCACTGAACCGGAGCCCCAGGTCCGTCGTCAGCTGCGCCTAGCAGAGGAGGAGTTGGCGCTCGCCGAGGCCGCACACTGGCAATCCGAGTTCGAGCTCGCCGACGCCGAGGCGGCCGTTGAAATGGCCGAGGACATGTTGAGCACGCTGGATACCAAGCGGATAGAAGCGCGCCGAGACAAAGTCACAGCGCAGCGGCATCTTGCCGAGGCACAGGCACAACAACGGCTTGCAGTAAACGTTCTGGCTGACGCCCGGCAACGGCTTGATGAAGCTCGCCGGCAGGCTGGCGAGGACGACTAGCACTGTCTGCGCTCTGAGCCTGCCTGTTTGCGCCCTGAGCGCGTCTGTTTGCGCCCTGAGCCCGTCTGTTTGCGCCCTGAGCCCGTCGAAGGGCCCTGCAAGGCCCGTTCACACAACCTGACCCCGGGCGCTGACCTGAACGGCCGGGCTCTGTTGCTCCTCGGATCGGCTCGCCAGTACGACGCAGCACCGGTTCTCGCCGCGTTCGAGGCGGGCCTCCAACAGATCAGGCGCGAGAGAGTCGGTGAAGCGCGCGAGCAGGGCATGATTCAGCTGGCAAATGAGATCCGTATGGTCGGCAGCCAGGGCTTTGAACGGACAGTTGGCTAGAGTCACCATGCTTCCGTTGCGGCGAGGCTCGTACGCGTGTTCGGTGAGGATTCGGACAACGATGTCGAGAGTCGCATCGGGCGCTAATCCATGATCACCGGCGGCCGCCGCTATTGCTGCGCCGTAGACGGCAGCCGTCTCGGTGAGAACATCGAGGATCGGAGTCCGGGTGCGCGCCGACTCGGCGATGGCGTCGGCCATGATGCGAGCGGCGAGTTCGTAATCTCGGGCCGGAAGAGTGACGGCGAACTCTTTCGTGCCCCGCCGGTAGCGCTTCGCAGGCCGTCCCGCTCCGGGACCGGAGCGTCCGGTGAGCCGTACGTAGTCAGCTTCGAGCAGTCCCTCCGCCTCCAGCCGGTCCAGGTGGAACTTCGCCTTGTGGCGCGCGAGCCCGACTGCCTGCGCAGCCTGATCCCGGCTTACCGGTTCGTGCTGAGAACACACGAATCGGTACAGGCGGCGGCGTACGGGGTCAGCCAACACGCCGATCCCGGTAACGTTCCGATCGAAACTCCGCATCCCGCATTCTCTAACGGATAGATCTCTTGACGCTAGACGAGGCGGGGTCTAACGTCTAGATAAGTATCCGATAGAGTTCAGCGCCGCGAAAGAGGGCCGCTCAATGTCGATTGCCGCTCTGATTACCTGGATCATCACTGCCGGTTTCGGGCTGTTTATGCTGATCCGCTGGGCAACGCGCGGAGGTGTCCGCAAGGTTGAGGGAGCAGGGACGCACTTTCTCCCGGCCCGGGTTTTCACACACATGGGCCTGGCCGTTGCCGGCCTGATTGTGTGGATCATTTACCTCGCCACTGACAACACGCTGCTGGCCTGGATCGCGTTCGCCGACCTCGTGCTGATTGCGCTGCTCGGCGGATTGCTCGTCCGGGTGTGGACCAAGGACGGTCGCGCCGCAATGGCCGGCGCTAAGGCCGAAGTTGATCTTGCTGAGCAGCACATTCCGCGACCACCTGTGGTGTTGCACGGAATCTTCGCCGTTAGCACCGTCATCCTGGTGTTGTTGACGGCACTCGGTGTCGGACCTGGCAGCTGAGCTACTGACGCACAAGGATCCGCCTTGCTGTTGGCCTGGCCCGAGGCGCCCGCTCGCACGTTAGCCGTCTTACGACGGCAAACAGGGCTCTTTCTCGCGCCGTACATACGCGTTAGCCGTCTTGAGACGAGGAAAGCATCTCGCGGCACCCACGAATGGGACACATACCCGATGAGTTCAGGCGGGCCGCGGAGTCTAATCAGCTACCAACATGCAGCGAACGACGAAGGAGCATCACTGTGACCACGACCGATTGGACAACCGCTACCAAGGGCACCGGCCAGTACGCCGAGGTCAATGGCATCAATCTCTACTACGAGACGGTCGGCACTGGCCGGCCGTTGATCTTGCTGCACGGCGGACTTGGATCTGGCGAGATGTTCGGACCGATTCTTCCGACGTTTGCCGAGCACCACCAGGTGATCACCATTGACCTCCAGGGCCATGGCCGCACCGCGGACATCGAGCGACCGATTGATATTCGTTTGATGGCTGATGACGTTGCCGCACTAATCGATCACCTGGGCCTCGAGAAGCCCGACCTTGTCGGCTATTCGCTGGGAGGTGGCGTGGCACTTCTGACAGGCATCAAGTACCCGGCCAAGATTCGTCGACTCGTGGTCGCCTCGGCACACGCCTGGCGTGACGCCATTCCGTCCGAGATGCTTGCCCAACAGGCCCAGGTGAACGCGGCCGCAACCGAGTTCATGAAAGAGACCCCGATGTATCAGCTCTACCAGCGAGTGGCCCCGCGCCCGGAGGACTTTCCTCGGCTGCTGGACAAGATGGGCGAGGCGATGGCCAAGGACTTCGACTACTCAGAGGAGGTACGCGGTCTTCAGATGCCGACGCTCATCGTGGCTGCTGATGCTGACATGGCGCCCCCGAGCCACTACGTCGAGATGTTCAAGTTGCTGGACGGCGGACTCCGGGATGGTGGCTGGATGGGCGAGGGTCGACCCAAGGGCGGTCATGCACTCGCGATCTTGCCCGGCTTGACCCACTACAACCTGTTCCTCTCGCCGCTCTTCGCCGCGGTCAGCCTCAACTTCCTCGACGACCAGGAGCGCTGAGAAGCAGCCCAGCGCCAGCCGCTGAAACTGCTCAAGGTGCGCCCTGAGCCGTTGACCTCATGAGCCTTTGGACTCATGTGCCCTGAGCCCGGACTATGTGCCCCTGAGCTTGTCGAAGGGCTCTATCTGGCCTCGGTCTCCAGGGCGACGGAGTCGGCCGCCAAGTGGCCGAGTAATGCAGCAACTTGGCGCTGCTCTGCGGGCGGACGAGCGATATGAGAGGCGGCGGTGACAGCGAAGTACGCCGACCTCGGCTCAGCGCACGGAATAGGGATAGCGATGATGTCGTCGGTCGGTAGCCCATATCGGGCAACGTCCAGAACTCGCCCAGCTCGAGTGACGCTGCCGTCGCCGTGCAGCACGGTCGCGGGCAGGGGCTCGTCGAGCACGAGCCGGCAGCTGTCGGCATCGAGCACAGTGCTGACGGTGTTGGACATGGCCTCGAGTGAAGGTGCCGGTGCCTCACCTGGAATCGGAGACGCAGCCCTCCGAAGGGCGGTGAAGTAGTCGAGTCGCTGGGAAGCAACGGCCCGCTGGCGGCCACCCCACCAGCTGAGTTGCTCAATGGCTGCCCCGACGATCACCAGCAGCACGACAGTCAGTATGTCGTTGACGTTGAAGATCGCCAGGCTGTAGTAGGGCGCCGTCCAGAAGTAGTCGTACGCGATTCCGGTTGCTACGGCTGCGACCAGACCAGCGGGACGCAGCCCAGCAGCAGAAACGACCGCAACGGTGAGGACGAGCAGCAAGGTCACATGATCCTCATGCAATTGCGTGCGGCCCAGCGTGAGCAGACCTGCAACAAGAGGTCCTAAGAAGATGGCCGCCATCCAGACGACCGAGCGGTGCCGCGACAACCAGTCATAAGCCATGAGGTTGCACCGCCCCACTCGTCGATAAGCACCGCAGGATGATCATGATCACGACTCAAGTGTGCGCTTTTCGGTGAGGTTGCAACAGACTCGATCGCTGCCGTGCAGATCTACACCCTTCTACTCGATCATGGCCGGAGTCCTCCGTTTCTCCGCACAAGGCCACGAGTGACGGCGCATACCCCGGTTCTGAGGCGCATTCGTGGCTGTGTGCGGACAAACGGCTCGGGAAACTTCCAATCGCCGCATGATCAACCGATGCACAAACGCGCGACTTCGCGGTTGACTTGGTCCGGGTCGCGAAGCTCCTCCGGCGACCCGCTGAGCGCCCGTACGGATCGAGGTGCATGGGTGACCAGGACTGAAGAGGCCAAAAGGGCACCCAACGGCTTGCGACTATGGTTGATGAGCGATGTTGGCGATGAGAGCCGACTCCGCGGCGGACCGCATTCGAGCCCGCAGCAGACCCAAAAGACGCACAAATGGTGGCAGGTCATGTGCCTGACCGGCGTCGACTACTTCTCCACTCTCGGCTACCAACCAGGCATTGCCGCGCTCGCTGCCGGTGCCATCTCACCGATCGCCACGCTGGTGCTGGTGGCGCTGACACTTATTGGTGCCCTACCGGTCTATCGCCGAGTGGCCAGAGAGAGCCCCAACGGTGAAGGATCCATCGCCATGCTGGAACGGTTGATGTCGTTCTGGCGGGGCAAGATCTTCGTCTTGGCGCTGTTGGGCTTCGCCGCTACCGATTTCATGATCACCATAACGTTATCCGCAGCTGACGCGACAGCTCACATGATGGAGAATCCCCATCTCCAGCCATTCCTTAGCGGCCATCAGATTCTCATCACCTTGATCTTGCTGGCACTGCTCGCGGCTGTGTTCCTCCGCGGATTCAAAGAAGCCATCGGAGTAGCCGTCATCCTGGTGGCGATTTACCTTGTTCTGAACGTCGTGGTCATTGCCGACGGCATCGCGGAAGTGCTAGCGAATCCCTCGTTGTGGTCGGACTGGACCACGGCCCTCACTCAGCAGCACGGGAACCCACTCGTAATCGTCGGCATCGCGTTACTGGTCTTCCCCAAACTGGCACTCGGTCTCTCTGGCTTCGAGACCGGCGTCGCGGTGATGCCGCACATCAATAGCGGCCCAGATGACACTCCTGAGCATCCAGTCGGCCGGATCCGTGGCGCAAGATATCTGCTCACCACTGCCGCTGTGATCATGAGCGTTTTCTTGATCACCAGTAGTGTCGTCACCACCTTGCTCATCCCGCCGGCCGAGTTCCAGCCGGGTGGATCGGCCAATGGGAGGGCGCTGGCCTACTTGGCCCATGAATACCTGGGAAGCACATTCGGCAGCGTCTATGACGCCTCGACTATTGCGATCTTGTGGTTCGCGGGGGCGTCAGCAATGGCTGGGCTGCTGAACCTGATCCCCCGCTTCCTGCCCAGGTACGGGATGGCCCCGCACTGGGCGCGGGCCGTTCGGCCGCTGGTGTTGATCCTCATGCTTGGCGCATTCCTCATCACGATCATCTTCCGCGCCAACGTCGATGCCCAAGGCGGCGCGTACGCCACGGGCGTGCTTGTGGTGATCACATCTGCCGCCGTCGCGGTCACCCTGGCCGCTCGACATGCCCGGCAGCACAAACTCACCATCGCCTTCAGCGTGGTGGCGCTGATCTTCATCTACACCACGATCGCCAACATCATCGAACGCCCCGAAGGCGTCAAGATTGCCGCAATCTTCATTGCGGCAATCCTTGCGGTGTCTCTGGCCTCCCGGTTCGCACGCTCCTTCGAGCTGCGTGTCACCGACGTCACTTTCGACCCCACCGCGCAGCTGTTCATCCGCGACACCGCCCGCCGCACCATCAGGTTCATTGCCAAGGAACCGGACAGGCGGAAGCGGGCTCACTACAGCGACAAGCTGCGCCAGGTGAGCCGCGACAACGACCTCACCGACCCTAACGACGTGATCTTCGTCGAGGTCACCGTCACCGACCCGTCCGAGTTCGCTGGGCAGCTGGACGTGAAGGGTGAGGTACAACACGACCGATACCGAGTGATCACGTTCAGCAGCTCGAGCGTCCCGAATGCACTGGCCGCCTTACTCATGTCCGTACGCGATAACACGCACCGTTTGCCGCACATCTACTTCGAATGGACAGAGGGCAATCCCGCAGCCAACCTGCTCCGCTTCCTGTTCTTCGGCGTTGGCGAAGTGGCGCCCGTTACGCGGGAGGTCATCCGGCGCGCCGAACCTGATCGAGATCGCCGTCCGCACGTACACGCCGGCTGACTCAGTCGCCGACTGTCGCGTTTCTCCGCACAAGGCCACAAATAGCGGCCGATTCGGCCATTTCGAACGACGTTCGTGGCCTTGTGCGGAGAAACGCGCCAAGCCAGTGGATGCGCCCTGAGCCTGTCGAAGGGTGCACCGATCAAGGGCTTCGACAAGCTCAGCCCGCATGGCCGATCAAGCTACGGATCCGCGGCAGTACGCCGGGATAGATCTGATGACCACCGGGATGCGGCAGTTCGATCACTTCGGCACCGCGCTCGTCGAGCTGACTCGCGAGCACTCGGGTCACCTCAGCTGAAATCATTGGATCGCGCGCACCGTTGGAGATGATCACCAGCGTGCCACTGAGATCGGCGGCCGGAGGTTCGGCGTAGGGAACCATCGCGGCCAGCAGCACGGCACCGGCCAAGAGTTCTGGCCGCCGCAGCATCATCGCCGAGGCGATGTTGGCTCCGTTGGAGAATCCCACTGCGACCAGCGAGCCCTCCTGGATTCCATACGCCCGACAGGCTGCCACTACGAAATCGGCAAGATCATCCGACTGGTGACGTAGATCATCCTCGTCGAACACTCCCTCGCGGATGCGGCGGAAGAACCGCGGCATGCCGTTCTCCAGAACCGCTCCGCGTACCGAAAGCACCGCCGCACCTGGCGAAAGATGATCACGCAGCGGCAGCAGGTCGTGCTCGTCGCCACCCGTGCCATGCAGCAGTAGCAGTGGCGGTCCGCCCGCTGCATCCTCGGCGGGCTGAAAGACGTGGGGCCGATCAAGACCGACCTGTTGCTCGCTCACGGGATGTCCTCCTCGAGCCGAAGCGGTGGCAACGCGGCGGCGATCTGTTCCCGGTTCGGCTCCAGCCAGGGCGGCAGCTTGAGGCTGCGACCAAGCTCGAGCAGTGGTTCGTCGACGGCGAAACCTGGCGCATCGGTGGCGATCTCGAACAGCACGCCACCAGGCTCGCGGAAGTAGATCGACTTGAAGTACTGCCGATCGATGACGTCGGTCACCGAGACGCCGCGGGCTCGCAACTCCTGCTGCCACAGCGACTGCGTTGCCAGATCCGGCGCCCGGAAGGCAACGTGATGGACGGTGCCGCCAGCCTGCCAGCCCCGATCGCGAACACCAGCGAACACATCAACGAGCGCACCAGAACTGCCGCCCGCCATGCCGAACCGCGCTCGTTCTCCCTCCTCGCCCGTCAGATTCATGCCAAGGAGTTCAGTCAGCATCGTGGCTGATGGGTCGAGCTGCCGCTCGGACAAGGTGATGGCGTGCAGCCCGCGTACGGCATGCTCCGCCGGGATATCGGCGACGCCGTCCCAGCCGGAACGATGATCACCGTCTGAGGCAACAAGATCGATCACCATGCCGTCGGGATCCCGAAAGCTCAGCACCTCCTCCTCGTCCCGGGTGCGCGGTTCGTCTGCATCGATGCCCAATTGCTTGAACCTCTCCTGCCACCAGCCGATCGAGGATCCCGGCACGCTGAACGCGGTCGCTGTCGTCATGCCGGCGCCTTGGCGGCCCTGCGGCACACCCGGCCAAGGGAAGAAGGTCAGCAGGCTCGACGGGCTGCCCTTTTCGTCGCCGTAATAGAGGTGATAGGTATCCGGCGCGTCGAAGTTCACTGTCTGCTTGACCAGCCGCAGTCCAAGCGCCCGGGTGTAGAAGTCAACGTTGGATTGCGGATCGGTCGCGATGGCGGTGACGTGATGTAGCCCATGCGGGCTGACCTGCGTCATGTTGATCAGTTCCTCTCTGGCATCGGTCTCGTGCCCAGATATGCCTGCTCCAGTAGCAAAACAACATCTTCCTCGCTGTAGTCCCGCGGGTTAGCGACCGGGTTCGCATCGATGATCTTGGCGACCTCTCGGATGGAAGTGTGGTGCAAGCCGAGATCAGCGAGGGACGTCGGCGCCCGAAGTCGAGCAGCCAGTTCGAACAGTGCCGGACCGACCGATTCGGGTTCTGCTACGCCCAACGCACGGGCTGCCCGCGTGAACGGAAGAGGGACAGATGCCGCATTGAACGCGGCCACGTGTGGCAGCAGTGCACTGTGTACGCCCGCATGCGGGAGCTGATATCTGCCGCCGAGCACGTGGGCAAGTTTGTGGTGCAAGCCCATAGTGGTGCTGCCTAATGCCCAGCCGGCGAGCCAGGCACCGCGAAGCGTTCTGGTTCGAGCCTCGACGTCGTCCAGCCGGGCGACCGTATCGGGCAACCCATGCGCCAGTACGCGGATGGCTTCCTCCGCGATCTCTGACGACAGCGGGGTGGTATCGGGCGCGTACAGGGATTCCACCGCATGTGCCAGCGCATTCATGCCGCTCGCTGCAGTGAGGTCGGCTGGCATCGACATCGTCAGGTCCGGATCGTAGACGACAATCCGCGGCAGTACCCGAGGGTCGCGACCGGTCGTCTTGTCGCCCTGATCGGTTTCACCCCAGATCGGGGTCATCTCGCTGCCGGCGTACGTGGTGGGCACGGCAATGATCGGCAGCCCGGTGTTACGGGCAACGGCCTTGGCCAGTCCGGTTGCGGAACCGCCGCCGATCGAGACGAGTACGCCGATCTCCGCATCGCGTGCCACGTCAGTGGCCCGGCGCGCGACCTCGACCGGCACGTGCTGGACCACGTCGGCGATCCGCGTAACAAGATCATCACCGAGGCTGGCAGCAACCACAGCCGCCGCATCGGCCTGGTGGCTACCGGAGATGATCAGAATTCGACTGCCGAGGGTACGTGCTGCCGTCGCGACTTGTGCAATAGTTCCGCGTCCGAAGATCACCCGTACCTCATGGTTATCTGAGACCAAAGCCGAATAGCTGAACGGCTGACCGCCCGCGCCCGGCAGCTTCACCCGGTCCTCCTCAATTCCGAAGAGAGTCAGATCCGATGACGCGGCTTATTCGAGCCACTCGGTCACGAAAGAGACTGCGGCGTGAATATGCACGCCCTCATAACCATCCGGTCCTGTCGAGAATTTGTGAGGAGTGTCAGCCGGCACGATCAAAACCTGACCGGCACGACCCCGAAACTTCTCAGCGCCGACCGTGAAAGTGGCCCAACCGCGCCGGATGATGAACGTTTCGGCATAGGGGTGCTTGTGTAGTCGCGGCCCTACGCCGGCCTTCATCGTGGATTCCAGAATGATCGAGATATTGGCGCCCCCTGGAAGCTTTTCGTAGTTCTCGGTCCAGTCCTCGCCATCGTCACGGCCATCGGAGCGATCAATCGCGAATGCATCCATTGGCCGACCATAGCCCGGCTGGTTTTGCTCCGGTGTTTTTGCCTCCGCAGACCGGGTATCCGTACGCAATACCAGTACGCCCGTTGAGGAAGATGTACTCATCAGGGGGAGTGCAACCAGTGACACATCACCGATTCATCCGATGCTCGCCCACAGCCGTGTTGAACGTCGCCTACCTCGGGCACAACCTGTCCGACGGACGCAATTTTGACACCATTGAACACTGGCGTCGCCCAGCCGATTCTGAGCGCGGAAACTCGGTGCACTGGTATGACCACATCCCGGTGCTCGGCGAAGTCGGATGTTGCCTTTCCGTGGACCGCGGCGCAAACGGCGCAGTTGCGCATCTGATTGCGACAGCACATCCTGCCCGAAAGGTATTGCCGAAGCCGTTGCTGCACCTGGCGATATCGTCCTGGTCGCATCGCAAGCTCGTCGGTATTGCCAAGATCGCCGAGGCGCAGGCTGTTGATCTTGGTGAGGTCGTTGATAACTGAGCTGAGGTTTTGGCCGCTCGATCGCGGGTAGGTGCCCAGAGTTAAGCAAATTCAGTTTCAGCAGACGAAGGATGGTGTAGAGCAATGACAAAAAATCCAGAATTTGGCAATGTCACCGGCACCAAGGACAAGGACTACGACATCATCTGGTTCACCGAAGCGTGCCTGAGCAACGTGCTGCGGCTGGAGACCTATATCGAGGACGCCGGAGTCGCCGGAGATTCCGAACTCGCCGATTTCTTCCGCCGTGCGCAGCACGAGAGCCGTAAAGGGGCCGAAGAGGGGAAGAAGCTGCTGGCCAAGCGCCTCGCCTCACGGGTCTAGATCGCCCGAGGGCGCGCGCGCGTCTTTAGGAAAGGAGTCTCGATGGCAACCACAAGCTTCCAAGACTTTGACCTTGCCGATGCCGACCGCGACTGGGACGGCGACGCCGCCGACAAGCGCATCCGCAAGTGGGCCAGTGCGGAAGACGAGCCGAATCAGAAGTACCGCGACACCCACGTGTGGTACGACGCCGACAACAAGGACAAATTCACGGCGTACAAGCTGCTGATCTGCGATGTGGTCAAGGGCAAAGTCGTTGCCGTGCCGCGTGGGGTCATGGCCGCTGGCGGCGTCATGCAGGGCGCTCGCGGCGGCATTGACATTCCTGATTCGGACGTGGATCGGGTGAAGAGCCACCTGGCGAAGTACTACCGCAAGATGGATCGCACTCCTCCTTGGGAAGACTGACGTTCCCATGTGGGCTGAGCTTGTCAAGCCCACTCTCGCCCTTCGACAAGCTCACGGCACCGAACTAACCGAGAGCCCGGCGGCCGCAAGCCCACGCAGCGCCTCCTCAACCAGCAGCGCGCTCCATGGCTGCTCGGCCCTGGGTAGTTGATCAAATACCTTGCCGTAGCGGCCCAACGTGCCAATGTCATGCGGGAAGCGTTCTTTGTCCAGCCCATCGAAATGCACCGCAGCACCGTGACGACGAACGACGGCGCCGAACTGCTCAGGCGTAGCGATGCCAGGCGAATCGGCGCCGTGCTCGAACAAGAACACATTCACGTCCTCGTACGGCTCCGCCTCACTGAGGTAGGCGTCGAGAGAATGCAACGCCGGTTGCACAGCGAAATGGATCCAAAATGGGACCGCGGCCGCGCAGATGGTCTGCCACGGATCACCCAAGATGAAGCAGGGCAGGACAAGACGGCTGGTTGATTCCCCTCGAGCGCGATACCAATTCCGCATCACCGTCGCCACGGCGGCAGCGGGAGCTTGCGGACCGTCGTAGTCGATCTCGGTGTATCGATAACCGCGTTGAGCGCACCAGTCCTGTGCGTCCTCCCGGAAACTCGGGTCGAGGCCCCACTCGGCTTCGGCAGCCTCCTCATTCGGAACGGGAGCGTGCGGAAGTGCCAGAAACCCTTCGGGAGGGGTACCACCCCGACCGCCGTCCTGAAAGACATGCCGTGGCCCTAGTCGGGTAACCGGCCAGCTGGAGTGATCACGAACGACTACGACGGTCCCGTCCGGAGCCAGGCGCTCCGTGACGAAGGCCGCGTACGCCTTGGGCAGCCGAGACCATTTGACGCGGAAGTAGCTCATCCGCTGGGCCATCAGCACGTCCTGCAACTGATCATGCATGTGATGCAGTACGACGTCGGGATTGCGCTCAAGCAAGCGCGGCGCAACGGAACGACCGAAGTCCATGGCCTGATCCGGGCGATCGGGATCACCGCCGTACGCGACCGGCACCAACACCGTGTCGGGCAGCCACGGCACCTGCATGGCCGCAGCGAGATGCGTCAATGCGCCATTGCTGGAGCCGAGCAGAACAGCTGGATAACGCCGCTTCGGATAGCGTTCCGCGAACGCGCCGGCGACAGCGGAGAGATCAACATCGCCAAGCTGGCGCGGATTGATTCCTTCGGACGCGCCGATCCTGCTGTAGATGCCACGCAGCATCGCCCACGGCAGCCGGCCGGCTGCTCGTACCGCGCGCCCAGCCAACGACGAGCTGCCGAGATGTGGAAACGGTTGCCCCTCGAGGGCGGCGACGGTGGCCGCGTGCAGCGCGCTGGCCGAATCGAATGATGCGACCACCTCTGCGGGGTCGAGATCGCTCACGCCGTCAGCCTGGCAGATCACTCCAGCCCTTAGTCGACCAACTCGTTGATGAACCGGAGAAACCTCGCCGAGTCGTCCTGAGGCCACGAGTGACTCACGCCTGGCATCAAGATCAGACGCCCGCCAGCGATCTGAGCCAGCTGTGCGGCGTAGGAGTGTGTGGTGAGTGGGTCGTACTCGGTATGGACGATCGTGGTTTCCGCTTGCACGGTGGGCAGGATGTCTTCGAGATGTAAGTCGATAGCTGAAGCGAAACCACGCATGATGCGTGGCACGCCGGCCCGTGACCAGTCCGGCACATGTCGATAGAAGGCTGACTTGTCATGCGGATCGCCCCGGACGAAGACGAAAGACTGCTTGATCATGGAACGGTACGCCGGGTCGATCGTCGGGCTGACCAGCACCAGCCGTTCGACCCGGCTGGTCAATGACGCAGCAACGCTGACTGCCTGGGTCCCAGCCGACAGACCAATCAGCACATCCACCGCAGCGCCATCATTGTCGATATCGGCCGCCAGGTGGCGGCCGTAAAGCTTCAGATCATGATCAACGCCGCGCCAGGCCGGCGGCCGAAGCAGGGTCGCGTGGTGGCCGTTATCGCACAGGTGCTGTACGGGCGGTTCCGCGTACGACCGGACTGCGAGCCCCGGTACGACAATCACACGAGCCATGAGTCGAGATAAGCATGCCCAGCAAGTCCACGGCAACGAAAGCCGTCGCGATCTGGGGCCGGCTCGGTTCCTCACATCCGTCTCTCCGCACAAGGCCACGAATGTGCCTCGAATTGCGGCTTCGAGGCGTCATCTCTCCGCACAAGGTCACGAACGTCGCGCGAGGCCATGTCACACAGCCGCAAATCACCCGGCTGGGTGTACCGGCGCACCGACCGATGTCGACACGATGAGTTGGCTCAGCCGCATCTCGCCGAGAGGAGTACTTACATGCCTGGGAAAGCGATTGCCCGCACCACCGATCAGTGCGAACTCGGTGAGGGGGCTCGCTGGGACGATCGGCGGGCGGAGTTGCTGCGGGTGGACATCCTTGCCGGGCGGGTCTTCCGCGACACAGTCAGTGATGACGGCGCCCTGATTCCCGTTCAGATTCATCGCGTGCCGGGCACCGTTGGAGCGGTCGCTCCCGTCCACGACGACGAGGGCTGGGTGCTGGCGACAGATCAGGGCTTCAGCTACCTGCATCCGGATGGCACGGTGCATGCCCTGGGCGATGTCGCACCGGACTGGACTCGGATGAACGATGCCGCCTGTGATCCGCAGGGCCGCTTTTGGGCCGGCACGGTTGCCTATGATCAACGGCCCGGCGGAGGGTCGCTCTACCGCTTGGACAGCGCTGGAAAAACCGAGGTGATGCTCAACGGGCTGACGACCTCGAACGGGCTGGGTTGGAGTCCGGACCATCGGAGGATGTATCTCATCGACAGCGGGCCCGGTGTCATCCACGCATTCGACTTCGATCCGGACGAGGGCATGATCGCGAACGGGCGGTTGCTGGTCGACGTGTCCGAGGAGATCGGATCGCCCGACGGAATGACCGTCGATGCGGACGGTGACCTGTGGGTTGCGATCTACGGCGGTGGACGGGTGCAGCGCTACTCACCGGCCGGCGCATTGCGCGAGGAATTCTTTGCGCCAGCCGAGCAGACCACGTGCTGCGCATTTGGTGGCCCTGGGCTGCACCGGCTCTACGTCACTACCGCGACCGAGCACTGGACCGACGAGCAGCGACGCGCACAGCCTGCTGCTGGTCTCGTCTACTCCTTCGAGACCGACGCGACAGGCGTACCCGCGGCGCGGTTCCGTCCCGATCCAATCTGGTGGGCGGACGTGGTCTCGTAGCACAGTGAGCCATGGACTCCGCCGCTGTGATCGTGCAAGCCCCAATCTCCGATGTGCTGACGCTTGCTCGACGATTCGAACCCGTGCTGCGCTTCACCCAGGGCGAGTTGTTCTTCCCTATGCCTGTCGAGCGCTACCTGGAAGCATCGGCTCTGTTCCAGCGGATACCCGACCAGAAACAGCCAAAGTTGATCATCCCCTCCTCACAGCTCGACCTCTCGACCTTGATCAGTTATGGCGCAGCACACAACACCGCTGATCTTGAGCTGCACTTCGTCGGGAAACCTCTGAGTCGGGCGGCGTACCGCCGCTGGCGCCGTCGTCCGGACCGGCAGAAGTTCCACGGTGGCAGCCCGTTCGCGATGGTCGGAATGTTCGGCCGCATCATCGACTCGATCATGCGACTGTCGTTGATCATGCGGGGCAAAGTGCCTGGCGGTTTCGCTGCCGCCGCTCACGTCCGGTTCCAGGAGGCGGGTGAGCTGGCGCCCACCTACTACGTACACGCCATGCGAGATGCCGGATATCTGGTGTTGCAGTACTGGTTCTTCTACGCCATGAACGACTGGCGATCAACCTTTGGCGGCGTAAATGATCATGAAGCTGACTGGGAGCAGATCACCTTGTTTCTGGCCGAATCCGACGCGGCTGAGGAGCCTGAACTGGCCTGGGTGGCGTTCTCAGCCCACGACGAAGTCGGAGATGATCTACGCCGACGCGTGGATGACCCAGACGTACAGCTCATCGACGGAACGCATCCAGTTGTCAACGCCGGGGCCGGCTCACACAGCGGCGCCTATCTCCCCGGGGACTACATCGTGACCGTCGCTCCTCCGGTCGTGGAAAAGCTCACTCAACGGTGGCGCCGCTTCGCCAACGCAATCTTGCCAACAAGCAGCAGGCCGCGGCGGGTGGGAATCGGCCTCCCATTCATCGACTACCGGCGCGGGGACGGTCCCGCGATAGGACCGGGGACCGGAAGCACCTGGACGCCGGTCGTAATCGACGACGACACGCCATGGGTGGCGGAATATCGAGGCTTGTGGGGTTACGACACGCGGGATCCCTTCGGCGGTGAAAGGGCGCCCGCAGGTCCACGCTATGAACGCAACGGCTCGATCAGGCCGGCCTGGGACCGGCCAGCCGCATGGGCGGGACTGGACAAGGTGCCACCGACCCGAACTGATGAGGAGCTGGCGCTGCACAGCCGTGCCAGGGACATCGACGTCGAACTGAAGGCCGCTCAGGCGCGGCTGGCCGACGGAATTGGCCGGTTGCGATCCGTCCATGAAGGCAAGCGCGCGTTAGCAGTTGACGGGTCGCCGACAACAGCGGCCTACGCCGCGGCGCAAGAAGTCGTCGATGCTACGCGAAACGAGATCGCCGGTCTCGTCGCCGAGCAACAAGCAGTATCGAAAGCACTGGTGACGCCGCTGCCACCGGAGCCAGTGCATGCCCACCTACGGCACCGCGCACTGCCCGATCAAGATGCCGACCGCCCGACCCGCTGGACCTTGCGATTCTGGGCATCGATCTCGGTCTCGGTACTGCTGCTAGCCGTTGCTGCACTGATCATGTACGGCACCGCGCTCGGAATTTCTGGACTGATCGGGATCTTGGTCATCATCGCCGGTATCGAGGCATTGATACGGGGTCGGATATTGGTTTTCCTCGCCAGCCTGGTGATCATCATCGTGATAGTCACCGGTATCTATCTCGCCCTGACCAATATCAAAGTGGCCATTGCCGGGGCGTTAGTCTTCGCCGCGGTCGCGCTGCTGATATCAAACTTCTCGGGATTTCTGCGGCGTCGATGACCGCCCCTCGTTGCGTTTCTCCGCACAAGGCCACGAACGCGGCCAGAATTCGACGATTTGGCCTGCTTTTCTCCGCACAAAGCCACATATGGGAGCGACGCAGCTTACGAAAGGCTGCTCTCAACATCCGCCGGGCGGCGTTTCACCCGTACGCCGGCGCAGCGTCGCCCCGTAGACCGCAGCCTGCGTACGCCGTTGCATACCGAGCTTTGTCAGCAGTCCGGAGACGTAATTCTTGACCGTCTTCTCGGCCAGGAACAACCGCTCACCGATTTGCCGGTTCGTGCATCCCTCGGCGATGAGATCGAGAATCTCTCGCTCCCGAGCCGTGAGACTGCCGGCCACTGGGTCTTCCTCTACCGGATGGCGCAGCCGGTCGAGCAGCTTCTGGGTCACTGCTGGATCAAGCAATGACCGCCCTGCGGCAACCTGCCGGATCCCCTCCAACAGGCTGTTACCGGCAATCTGTTTGAGCAGGTACCCGGATGCGCCGGCCATCACCGCCGCAAAGAGCGCCTCGTCGTCATCGTAAGAAGTCAGGATCAAGCACCGGACATCCTCATACGAGGAGCGGATCTCCCGACAAACATCGATACCGCTGCCGTCGGGCAATCTGGCGTCGAGCAGGGCAATGTCGGGTGCCGCAGCCGGTATCCGGTGCAACGCATCTGCTGCCGTGGCGGCCTCGCCGACGATGATCAAATCATCAGTCGTCATCAGCAGATCCGTGAGCCCTCTGCGGACCAGCTCATGATCATCCAGGATGAAGACTCGGATGGGCTGGTGTCTGGTTATGGGGAAATCGGGATCGACCACCGTAGCCGGAGCCCCCCTTCAACTGAGTCGCCAACCTCGAGGTAGCCGCCCTGCCGCTCGGCACGGCGGCTCAAGTTGGCCAGGCCGCTCCGCCGCGTGCTGTGGCCCAGACCAACGCCATTGTCGATCACGGTCAAGTGCAGCCGCTGTTTGCCCGCCTGGATCCGCACCCGAACCTGGGTGGCATGGGCGTGTTTGGTCACGTTGGTCAACGATTCCCGCAGCACGGCTTCGACATCGGCAATGATCGCTTCGTCGGAGATACTGTCCAGCGACCCGATCAGCGAAAGATCGGGACGGGCGGGCAGGAGCGGTGCCAGCTGATCAACAACTGCCAGCGCCGTACCACGCAACGACTGCGAGGAATCTTCCTGAAGTTCGTGAATTTTGGTCCGGATCTGGCGGATCGTCTCATCGAGTTCTCCGACCGTGCGACTCAGGCGCTCGTGGAGCGTGTCGTCTTCCACCGTCGCCGCGATGCTTTGCAGGCTGAGGCCTGCTGCAAACAGCCGCTGGATCACATGATCATGAAGATCGCGTGCGATGCGGTCCCGATCTTCCAACACTCCGAGCCGCTGCTGAACAGCTCGGGCATCGTTGAGCTCCAACGCGATAGCTGCCTGACCCGCAAACGTTCCTGCCATGTCCAGGTCCGACGCCGTAAAAGGCGCATGCGGGATGAGTCGCCCTGCGACGATCGCACCACGTGGACCGGCTTCCCCTCGAAGCGGAAGTGCCATGGCCTGGCTCACCGGCACATACGGTCGCAGATGCAGATACACGTCAGGATGTTGATCAACAAACGCCAGACGTAGGCCCTGGCCGTCTTGCATCGCCCGCCACGCGATGCTGTTCTCAGTCGGGTACCGAATGCCGATGAGCTCGCGTTCGGCGGCACCTGTGGCGATGATGACCTCCAGTTGCACCGGATGATCGCGAGTCGGCGTGACAAGTGTGACGACATCGGCTGAAGCCAGGCGTTTCACACTCGTCGCGATCTCATGAAGGGTCTCGGCATAGTCGGCTTCCGGGTCGAGCAACTGACGGGTGATCTCGCCCGACGCCCGCAACCACTCCTGCCGGCGCCGAGACTCCTCGTAAAGCCGCGCATTCTCAATCGCTGTGCCGGCCGTCGCGGCCAGGGCCAAGACCAGTTCTTCATCCTCGGCAGTGAAAGGCCCGCCATCGGCGCGGTCGGTGAGGTAGAGATTGCCGAAGACAACGTCACGGCTTCGGATTGGTACGCCGAGGAAGGTGGTCATCGGAGGATGACCATCCGGAAAGCCCGATGATCGGGGATCCTCGCTTATCCGACTGAGCCGGATTGGCTTGGGGTTATCGATCAGAGCGCCCAATACGCCGCGGCCCTTAGGAAGCTCCCCGATCGCCCGGACCGTGTCATCCGCCATGCCTACGTGCAAAAACTGCTCGAGCGTGCCGTCGCCGCCGATGACTCCGAGCGCCGCGTACTTGGCCCCCGAGACGTCCTTGGCGGTCGCGACCAGACGACGCAGCACCGCAGGAAGAGAGAGCTCTTGCACGATGGAGTGACTGGCTTTGAGCAACTGCCGCAGCCGCTGTTGAGCGGTCATGATGACAGACGCCTGCTCTACGAGCTGGCTCATCAGCACCTCGATGGACAGCCGCGGATCTTGCTCGGGACTCGAGAACGCCGGTCCCGGCTCGCTGTTCTCGCCCTGCACCGCCATGTCGATGACAGATTACGATGATCGCACTATTTCCTGCCACGTGGCCCGTCTCGAAACGAGACCGTCAGCGCTAAGTCGGTAGGGCACCAGGTACGGTACCGGACTCCATAGGACCTTTGACCCTGGGTTTATTGACCAGCCGCGGTGATGCCGGGGGCGGGCGGTGAAAGTCTGGTTCTCACGCTAGCCATCTTCACCGCCCCGATTGAGCGCAACGGCGCCGGCTGGGTGCGGCGTCGCAGGGAACGGAGGCTTTCGCCATGACCTCGTTACCTCAGCGACACGCCCAGCCGATTCGTGGAACTCTCCGAGAACGAGTGCATCAAACTCTTGGCTGAGCAGACCGTCGGCCGGATCGGCTTTATGACATCCGACGGCCCGCAAATCCTGCCGGTGAGCTATCAATACCGCTTTGGCAGCGTCATATTTCGTACCTCGCCTGCAGGAGCTCTCGCCGGGCTGGCGCAGCGAACCAGCGTCGCTTTCGAGGTCGACAAGGTGGACGAACGGGGCAGGTCTGGCTGGTCGGTGCTGGTGCTCGGGTTCGCCGAAGCTATGGTTCACAACTATCTGCTCGCCTCCACATGGGAAACCAGTCTCGTGCCCTGGGCGGAAGGTACCCGAAATCTCTTCATCGAGATCAAGCCCCGGAAGATCAGCGGTCGCTCCGTACACGCACAAACGGTCTACTGACCGAGAGCGCGTTCACGATCTCCGGGGTTGGATGACACTTGTGTCATGCCGGCCCAATCGAATGATGCTTCTCGCCCGCGGAAACCCAAATCGCCGCTCCGGCGGCTGACACGGCTGATCACCATTGCCATGGTGATCTCTGCCCTGGTACAGGAACTGTCCAAGCCCGCAGCGGAACGCACCTGGCAGGGGAAAGTGTGGCGCTTCGTGCCCTACGACTTTCGCATGCCCACCTGGGCGCGCCTCCGGCAGAGCATTTGGGCACCGGAGGATCCGCACTTGTTCCCTGACCGGGCTTTCGGAGTCGGATGGAGCTTCAATGTTGGCCGTGCGTACGCCCTGATGAAATCGATCATTCAGGATACGCGCGAGAGTGCGCCCTAAGTCGGTCTGCGCAGACTCACCGCATTTCAGCCCACGGCCGGAGGAGCTCCAGTAGCCAGCCGCGTACCGGAAATTCATACTCCGCGATCACGGCCTGCGACGCGTGCTCCTGGGCCCGCTCCCAGGCGAGCGCGCGAGCCACACAGCCGGTGCTACGTGCCAATGCCACCCAACGCCGTAACTCAGTAAGGCTGCCGAAACCTTTGAACGCCTCAAGGTAGGCGTCGCGAATGCGTAGCACGCGCGGGTCATGCAACTCGCCCTCGCCTAGCGGCTCTCCTGTGTAGAAGGCGATTGAATTCAACGTGACGAGCATGCTGCCGAAGGGGTGGCCGATCGACGCGTCACCCCAGTCGATGATCCGGACTGACGACAGATCCGCCATCTCTCCTGGCCAGCAAACATTGTTGGAATGCAAGTCATCGTGCTGCACGCTATCGGGAACCGGCGAGGCGGAAAGCTCCGCGCACCAGCTCTCGAAGGCCGGTAGCACGCGCTCCAAAGCGGAGGCGTCCTCGAAAGTCAGCCCGCCCACCTCGGCAGGTTGACCGGCGAGCTCGCCGAGCAGCCGGCGAAACTCCAAGGGCAGTTGTGCTGGACTCCGGTCCGGCGTACCAGCTGCAGCTATCCGGGAGCGATCGGCGGCCAGGGCGAGCTGTGCCTCGGCATATCGCGGAAGCAGTCGCTCCCAATGCTCCAACAATGCCTCCGGCTCGGCCCTGGACCGGAGCACCGGACCAGCATCTTGGGTGATCGACCAAGCCAAGGCGTGGTCGTACGCCAGAACCGCTGGTGCCAAACCCGGTCGAAGCTCGTCGAGCAGAGCAACGAGCTTCGCCTCGTACGCGGTCCCGATGCCATTCACCTTGAACCAGACTCGGCCGTCGGTGGTGTCGAATCGGATGGTGCTCGACCAGACGCGGGCATGGGGCTGCTCCCATTCGCCGGTAAGCCCGATACCGATCGGCGCGAGTTGCGCTGCGACCCACGTCCGAGCCGCTTCAACGAAGGCACTGCTGGTCCACAGGGCTACCGGATCGTCGACTCCGTCGGGTCGCATCCTTGGACCTTAGATCACCTGCGGTCCGGCGGCACTTGTTGATCTTGGTGTCGCGCGAGTTATTGGGACGACATGCCAGGAACAACACGGCTGTGCGAGCGCCAACGATGGAGGATGAGCTATGGCCGCGATGCGGCAGGCAGAGCGGAGTCCGCACACTGTGAGACCCGCTGCGGTTCGCCCTGCGCAGACACGAGTGCGATGGGATCGGGTGACCGTGCTGATCGCCTTACTCGCTGTCGTGACCACGGTGACAGCTCATGCCTTGATCGGTGCGGTGAGCGACAGCGTGCGAGCGATGAAGGCAAAGCCGCAGCTGGCAGCAGCACCAACGATCAATGTCGCCCAGCAGGCGCCGACAGCACCGCCCAGCTGCCCATCGAGCGCGCCCGGCGTAGTCCACACAGCACCGCCAGTCGCCGATGCCGCAGCCCGGACCGTCGCGCTGACCTTCGACGACGGACCGGGGCCGGCGACCCCCGCAGTGCTCGACATACTCCACAGGAATGGCGTTCCCGCGACGTTCTTCGTCATCGGTCAGCGGGCGGCCGCCGAACCTGACATGGTGCGAAGGATCGCCGCCGACGGTCACGCCTTAGGCAATCACAGCTGGTCACATCCCATACCGAGTGCGAAAGCCGGATGGAAACGCAGCACCCTCAAGAGGGAGATCGATAGGACGGATCAAGCGATCTCCGCCGCGACCGGACTCAAACCGTGCCTTTTCCGTCCGCCTGGGGGGATTGTGAAGGGCGCTAGGAAAGTCACTTCTGCTGCTGGCCTGGAGATGATCTTGTGGTCGACCGACCCTCGGGACTGGGCGGCGTCACCGAGCAAGAAATCTGTCGTTGCCATTCGGAAGCGGGTCGCTGCCGGACTGAACGAGGAACATCCGGTGATCTTGCTTCACGACGGTGGTGGTGACCGGTCGGCAACAGTTGCAGCTCTGCAAGGGATCATCGACGACTACCGCGCACGCGGCTATCACTTCGTCACGCTGACCAAGCCTGGCTAGGAGTGGGGCGCACCCTTCTGCGTTTCTCCGCACAAGGCCACGAAAAGCAGCTCAAATGGCCCCAAAAGCCTTCTTTCGTGGCTTTGTGCGGAGAAACGACTCTTGATCAGGAGTTCGTGAAGCCGCCCTCAGGCCTCTAGTACGTACGTCCCAGGCGCTTCGGCAAGCGGACGGTACTTGCGGCTGCCCATTCGCGGCGGTTTGCGCATCGGCCCAGCCCGGGCCGCGATCCATTCGGCCCAGTCCTCCCACCATGTGACCGGATGGATGGTGGCGGCGGCCAACCAGGCGGTTGGGTCCTCCGGCAGCTGCTGGTCACCTTCCAGCACTCGATGAATTGACTTCGGACTGGGCGGATTGACGATCCCCGCAATGTGGCCGGAGTTGGACAGTACGAAACGTACGTCTCCAGCCGGCAGTCGAGCACCCGTGTACGAACTCCGCCACGGCGCGATGTGATCTTGCTCAGCAGAGAGAAAGTAAAGATCTTGATCAACCATGGCAAGATCGAGTTGTTGGCCGGCCAGTTCCATCACGCCACGGGCAAGCTGGTTCTCCACATAGCAGCTGCGCAGGTAGAAGGTGTGCATCCCCGCCGGCATTCGGGTGGAGTCGTTGTTCCAGCTGAGTAGGTCGAACGCCGCAGGCTCCTCCCCCATCAACCAGCTGCTGACGGCATAGTTCCAGATCAGATCGTTCGTCCGAAGCAAGTTGAAGGAGCGCTGCATGTCCTCCTTGGGCAAGAAGCCCGTGCGCTTCATCGTCTTTTCGAGCCGGCGAATGCTTGCTTCGTCGGTGAAGACGCCCAGCAGGCCCGGTTCACTGAAGTCGATCAAGGTGTTCAGGAACGTCGCGGAGTTGATCAGATCCATGCCAACCGCGTCGAGATAGGCCAGCGTCGCCATGGTCAGCGTGCCACCGAGACAAAGCCCGAGAAGGTTGACCTTCTCGGAGCCGGTGATGTTGCGGACCACCTCCAGAGCCGCGATCGGACCCGAGATCAGGTAGTCGTCCATCTGCACATCGCGCATCCGCTCATCGGGATTGCGGTAGCTGATCATGAACGCGGTGTGTCCATGATCGACGGCCCATTGCACCAGGCTGCGGTCCGGCGCAAGATCCATGATGTAGTACTTGTTGATCCATGGCGGGCTGAAGAGCAGCGGAATCTTGTGCACCTCCGGGGTGCTCGGCGCGTACTGGATCAGCTCCATCAGATCATTGCGAAAGACCACCTTGCCCGGCGTAACAGCCATGTCTTCGCCGACCGTATGCGCGCCAGACACGACCTGACGCGGCGCGCCGCGATTGGTCCGCAGATCATGGACGAAGTTGCGGGCCCCTTTCGCCAACGACAATCCGCCGGTGTCCAACGCCTTCTTGATCACCGCCGGGTTTGCCAGCGCGAAGTTGGTAGGCGCCAGCGCGTCGATGATCAACTGCACAACAAACTCTGCTTTTTGCTTGACTGCGGGCGAAGTCCCGGTGTCTCGGACTATGTCCAGCAACGACTGCTCCCAGTCGTGGTAGATCTCACGAAGCCACCAGTACCCGGCATTGCTGGTCCATGCCGGATCGGTGAACCGCCTGTCTTTGCCGCGCTTGGGCGCGTATGACGGATTGCCGCCGGCCGCCCGCACAGCGGCAGCAGCGGTAGCACGCACCATCTCGCCGCCGGCGCGGCTGACCGCACTTGCAATTCTGTCCGGGCGAGTGGCCGCGGATAGTCCGGTACGCAGCAGCGGCGACAACACCGAAAGCGGGTCGAGCCGACCCATCAGACCGCTGCCGTCGAACAGGTTGGTGCCGACACTCAGCGTTTGACCGAGTTGATCACGAACTGCCTCGTCGATGGTGTCCCAGCCATCATCGGCACCGGCTGCCTGGGCGCCGGATTCCGAAAAGCTTGCCTCGCTCATCGCAGCACCCGACCTTTGCGGTGTTTGACGGTGACTCGACGTAACGCCTGATACGCCTCGATCAAGGAACGGCGTTGGGATGCGGTCAAATCCTGATCAGATTGAATCGCATCGATGACATCTGCGGAGGCCTCTTCGGGCTGCTCTCCCCGCAGCAGGTCGGCTGAAACATTGAGAGACTCGGCGATCGCCCGAAGCACCTCTTCCGAAGGGGCACGGAGCCCACGTTCTATCTGGGAGAGGTACGGATTGGAGATGCCGGCCATCGCTGCGACCTGGCGCATCGACAGCTCGGCAAGCTCTCGTTGCCGGCGGATGATCTCGCCGAGTCTCAGCTGATCATCCGCCGACTGCTGTGTTGTCACAGCTTGAGCATACGGTTTTACTTCAGGATGTCCCGAACGGCTGAGGTGTAGGCGGTGGCGACCTCGGTGATGAAGTCGTTCTGCGCCTTGACGACGGTGTTCACCCACTCGAGCTGAGTGGCACCGGCGACCTGCTGCCGGTAGTCGACGTAGCTGGCGACAGCCTTCTCGTAGCTGTCGAGTACGGCGTTGCCGGTCTTCTTACCGGACTCGATCAACTTCTCGTTGAAGACGCGATAGCGCTCGGTAACGTCGCCAAAGCCGTCAGTCAATTCATCGATCTTCTTGGTTGTGGTCGTTGCGGCCATGAGTGTGCTCCTTAGGATTATTGCGGACAACGCACTCAATGTTAGCCAAGAAACGCTAGCTAAGCTAGCGGAGTCGGTGCGAGATAGGTCACATCGCCGATCCCTACGATAGGTCCATGAATGCGCGCGAGGAACCATCGGAAAATCCGGTGGGCGAGCTGATCCGGCGGCAACGCGAGCTGGCCGAGCTGTCGATGCGTCAGGTCGCAGCGATGACTGGCATCTCCAATCCGTACCTCTCTCAGATCGAGCATGGCCTGCGCGCCCCATCCGCCGACGTGCTCGAGGGTATCGCCGCGACTCTCGGCATCTCCACCGACGCCCTCCGGCCACGCACTATCGATGATGATCATGCTTCGGCCGGCGATGATGATGATCATGCAGAATCGGAGCAGCATGGTGAACATGCCGCCATCATCGCCGCGATCTCGGCTGATCCAGGGCTCACCGCCCGGCAGCGCCGCGCTCTGATCGAGATCTATGCAGCGATGACTGAGGCGACCGCAAGCCGCCGCAAGCAGCGCAGCTCTTGATAAAGGTTCAGGATTGTGGCGCAGCAATTTGAGTCAGTCGATGACTACATAGCCAGCTTCCCGCCGGCGGTGCAGACCGAACTGCAGGCAGTACGTGACACCATTCATGCCGCGGTTCCGGGCGCCCACGAGTCGATCAGCTACGCAATTCCGACCTTCAGCATCGGCGGTCGGCCAGTGGTCTACCTCTCCGGGTGGAAGAAGCACATCAGCATCTACCCAGTACCCGAGCTCGACGAGAACATTGAGCCGCAGGTTGCTCCTTATCTATCCGGCAAAAGCACGGCCAAGTTTCCCCTCGGGAAGCCACTCCCCTACGAGTTGATCACGGCTCTGGTGCAACGCTTGGTGGCCCAGCGAACTTGACTCGTCTGCGTAAAGGTTCTGGGACCGAGCTACTACGCGAGGAGCGGCTAGCCGCCGAGAGGACCAGGCACGATGGCTGGCGGAGTAATGGGCTGGGTCTTGCGATAAACGCTATTGACCTTGTACGCGTTCTTTTCCAGCTTGAGCGCTTCCTCGCGAGCCTTGGCCAGCTCTTCTGGGCTGAGCTGACTGACCTTGGTCAGAACCAGCGTTTCTCCTTCTGGATCATCGACAGCACCGACCTGGACATTTCCCACGTCCGGCGCGTAATACTTCCGTTGATGCCCACTCTCCGGCTCGAGCGGACTGCGCTCGTCAGTGATCATGACGTTGTCGTAGCAGCCAGCAGGTACGCAGGTGCGCTGCTGCATCTCAAAGACCTTCGCGCAATCCAGGAACTCGATCTCTGGGGACCAACCTTGGAGATATTCAGGCGTTCCCAGCTGGGCGGTTCCGATCATCGAGTTGCCCGGACGAGCATCATCTAACCCGGCAATCCATACATCGGGGGCTCCATCGAACTTGCCGTTGTCATACTCCTCGGGATATTCGCCCATATTCCAAATGTTTCCGGCGTTGTCTTGTGCTTGGAAATTCAGCTCGGCTTCCTCGAGATTTCCTTTATTGAGGTCCTTCTCCAAGATGACCACTGTGCGTACGCCGTTGATCACCTTGGTGAGATCGGTCACGGTGGTTACTACTTCATGAGGCAGTAGCCCTCCGCCCCGGTCGGCTTGGCCGTTCAAGGTGAATTGCGTCCCAGGAATCAAAGGACTCCATGGGTTATTGATCTTGGTTGGATCATTGAAGTTAAACGGGGTGAACTGCGTCACGGGGTTGCAAGGCGGTGCCTCCGGGTCATCCCCATAGGCGGCGGCAGAATTCGCGAAAACCAATAGGGAAGCAAAGAGCACGATCAGCATGGCAGGTCGAACCTGTTTGCTGGGCATACAGTCCCCTTTCTCAGGTGTGGTTGCGTATCAGGCCGTGCTGAAATTTCGCAGAATCCCTCTATGCTGGGAGGACACCGCCCCGCTGAGAAATACCTGCGTCCCCGCACACGCCGAATCGTTACCGATTCGATGTCATTACGACGAAATTTGCGGACGGTGAGTTCAATCTGCCTCATCCTCATCGGCGTGGCGCCTAGTGTGCTGCTCGATCCCGAGCAAGCCGATCAAGCACCTGACGGCCGGCGAGGAATGACGACGGTTGCTGCGGTTCTGTCAGATACGAGTGCTACTTCCACATGTGCAGACGCACGGTAGTCCCTGCAGCGGTGGAGCGCAGCTGAACAAGATCGCACTTGCGATTGGCCGATGACAGTCCGTCGCGGTCATTGGTCACCAGCGCCCGGCGGCCCGCCAGCAGGTCGTCGATGACGGTCCCGTCGGACACCTCGCAGATCAGCGCGTACGGCAGATCCCAGATCCGGATGACTCCGTCGGTGGCGCCCCGGCGCAAACTGCAGGAGGCGAGCCGGCGCGAGGTAGCAGCCAGATCGGTCACCTTGTCTGACCAGAGTCCGGCGCCATATGCCTCGAGTGTGACGATATTGAACACCCGGTCGACCGAGTCGGTAGTGAAGCCGTATTCAGCCGGTTCAGGACTGAGCTCGGGCAGCTCCGTGCTGAACATCGCCTCGACGTGGGCGGCGCCGCCGTACTGAGAGTTGCCGTGATACCGGTCGCCATCCATGATCGCGGGGTGGCTGCGATGAGCTTCCTTGATCACCGACGGGTCTAGGCCGGCAAGGTCGTACGGGCAAATCAGCCAGAGCGGAATCTTTGGATCGACAGCAACATTGAGCAAAGCCTCATGCAACTGGCATTCCAAGATCTCCTCGGGACGACGGCCGGCCCAAATTGGCTCACCAATACCGCGTACCGGGCGTCCATAACCGGAATGCTGATCAACAAACTTCTGCCACGCTGGAATGATTCGTGCAGGATTTCGGCCAAGCTTCGCCATATCGACGAATTTCACTTTGCGGGACTGGCTTCCCAGGCTTTCGCGCAACCAGTTGGCATGGCGTCGCACGACCGCGACCATGACAGCCTCGCCTGCCGCGAGCCCGTCTTCGACAAATGGAGTAAGGACCGAGGAGTAGTCATCGGCGTCGCGCCACATGAACGCTTCGTGACGATAACTCTGTTGTGATCTAGGCGGTGCGACTTGCGGCATACGGTTCCTGAAAGCAAATGGCGACTGGCGTCGGTCGGGGGTCCACGACACTGGTGCGGCCGCATCTCGGGGCTAAAATGCTTGCTCGCGAGTTGCCACGTACTTTACCGAATCTTTACCTTTGCGCCAAAACCCACTTCGCCAAAAATGGACACTCGGCCGGCGCCGCCCTCCGCCAAAGTGGTCGCAGCCGACATGGAACGCGGCGGTTCGGCTGCCGCCTCTGACCAGTTGCAGACTCGGATCGCGCGTAGCGAGTGAGCAATCAAACTCGGATCGCGCGCGCGCCGTGCTGAGCCAGGCTGACGCGCCGCTGTCCTGGACGAGCGAGCGAAGCGAGCGACAGCGAGTGAAGCCATCAAATCAGGGCTTCGGCACCTCTTGCCGCCGACCTAGAGTGGCGCCATGTCGGCGCGGTGGCTTGTTGTGCTCGCAGCCGCCGTCGCTTTCATCGCGACTCCTCTGCTGATCACGGCGCGGCCCGCCTCGCCTTCGGACATCTCAGCCACCGAGCTGTCATCCCGGATCCAGCAGTCCGGCACGGTTGGCTGGTCGGGCTACGTCGAGACAGCGGGGACGCTTCAAGTGCCCGACACCGACTCCTTCGCAACGCTGGCTCAGCTGCTCGGGGAGGACACCCGGCTACGGGTCTGGTGGCGCAGCGCGGATGACTGGCGCGTCGATCGGATCCGCAGTACCGGCGAGACGAATATCTATCGCCAGGGCGGCGGGACCGTTCGCTGGGTCTTCGAGTCCGAAACCGCCACCTACTCGCCGGTGTCCAAGATCAGATTGCCTGACGCCTCGGACCTGCTGCCGCCAACCTTTGCGCGGTCAATGCTGCAGGGCGTACGTACGAGCGAGCTCGGCCGCCTGCCCCAGCGCAAGGTTGCGGGCATCGACGCAGCCGGCCTGCGACTGATCCCAGATGACAAGGCGACCACTATCGGACACATCGATATGTGGGCCGATCCGGTCAGTGGACTACCGCTCGAGGTGGAGCTGTACGGCCTCGGCGACCAATGGCCGGTGCTCACCAGCACGGTTCGTGATGTGAGGGTGGGCGCACCGCCAGCTGCCAACACGAAATTCGCCCTCAGCGAAGGCGTACGAGTCGTCTACGAGCAATCTGTCGACGTTGCCGCCGCGGCCAACGCATTCGCACCGTACGATTTGCCAGCCTCGCTTGCTGGCTTGACTTCGCGCGACGGCTCAGATCCTGGCGCTGTCGGAATCTACGGCCGCGGCCCGACGACGCTGATCGCCGTGCCGCTGCGCGGCCAGGTGGCCGGGCCATTGCGGCGTCAGCTCCAAGATCGAGGTAGCGCCACGATCACCGACGTCGGAACCGCCGCGCCACTCGGTCCTGTCGAATTGCTCATTACGCCCTATCGCGGCCGCGGCGGCGCTTTCCTACTCGCAGGCACCGTGACTTCGCAGACGCTGCGGCGGGCCGCCACCGAGCTGCTGGAGCGGCAATGACCAGCGCTGGCGCCGTAAACGGGCACGTTATCCGTACTCAAGCCCTCACCAAGCGCTACGGCGAGCTGCGAGCCGTCGACGGTGTGAATCTAGAGGTCCGGACCGGCGACGTTTACGGCTTCCTCGGCGCGAACGGTTCGGGCAAGACAACCACGGTACGGATGCTGCTCGGGTTGGTGCTGCCCACTTCGGGGAAGGCTGAAGTGCTGGGTATGCCGATGCCAAGCGCCCGCCGCAGCGTGTTGCCACGAATCGGTTCACTCGTCGAGTGTCCCGCGGCCTATCCGCACCTCTCCGGCAGAGCGAACCTCGCTCTGCTTGATGCCACCGGATCCGACCGCAGCCGACGACCCGTGCGCCGCACCCGCATTGCCAACGCACTCGAGCACGTCGGGCTCGATCCCGCCGATCGCCGGCCGGTACGCACCTACTCACAAGGGATGCGTCAGCGACTCGGGCTAGCTGCGGCGCTGATGCGTCGACCGAAACTACTGATCTTGGATGAGCCAACCAACGGCCTTGATCCGCAAGGCATCCAAGAGATCCGCCGGCTGCTGCTACAGCTGAATGACGATGGCACGACCATCTTCCTTTCCAGCCATCTGCTCGCCGAGATCCAGCAGATGTGTACCCGCGTCGGGGTGCTACGGGATGGGCGGCTGATCGTCCAAGAGCAGCTGGACACCCTGCTGCAACCGACTGGCCTGGTAGCGGTGCGGACGCCTGACGCCGACCGTTGCACGGAGTTGCTCGGTGCCGTTGTCGCGTCCGTGGCAGACGACAAGCTGCTCGTACGCGCGGATGATCCGGCTCGACTCAACGCCTATCTGGTTGGAGAGGGCATACGGGTGGACGAGATCGGTCCTTACCGCCGGACTCTGGAGGAGATTGTTCTGGAAGCCGAGGCCCAGGCGTGATCGTCGTCGAGCTGATCAAAATGGTCTGCCGGCCACGCACCTGGTTGATCATCGGAATGCTGGTTGCCCTGCCCACGCTGGTCGCGGTCCTGCTAGCCGTGACCGATCTTGGTCCGCGACCGGGCACAGGTCCGCCGTTCCTGTCGGCCGTCCTCAACGACGGCACTCTCTTCCCACTCGCCGCGCTTGGTGTCGTACTGCCGCTGCTGCTTCCGATCGCCGTGGCTGTTCTCGGAGGCGATGCCATCGCCGGGGAGAGTCAGACCGGCACGCTGCGCTATCTTCTTGTACGGCCGGTGGGTCGGACCCACTTGCTGCTCGCCAAACTGGCCACCGTCGTGGCATTCGTGTTGCTTGCCGTATTCGTCGTCGCCGGGGTGAGCTACGCCGAGGGTCGCCTGCTGCTCGGCCGCGCTCCGGCTACCGGCACCGTAAGCCTGAGCGGCTCTACGCTCAGCCAGCAGGAGCTGGGCTGGCGAACGGCACTGGCATTGGGCTACGTGATCATCTCGATGCTCGGCGTCGCGGCGGTGGCGCTTTTCTTCTCCACGTTGACACGGTCGGCGATCGAGGCCGCGCTCGGCACCATTGGGGTGCTCGTCGCCTCGACCGTGCTGCTCGGATTGGACGCCGCGAGTGCCCTGCACCCGTTTCTGCCAACGCGTTATTGGCTGGCCTTTGTCGATCTCTTCCGGGACCCGATTCTGTGGCGAGATGTGACGCGTGGCCTTGTTGTTCAGCTCGGCTACCTGACCGTGTTCACGCTGGCCGCCTGGGCAAACTTCGGCACGAAAGACATCGACGACTGAAGATCAGCAGGCGACACTGTCCGGCGCCCGGGGTGTCTCGGCACCGAGCACAGAGGCAAGCGCAGCCAAGACGACCGGACTGCTAGGCAGATCGCCGTGCGCCGTTGTCGCGCCCGGGCACACATCCTGGACGACGATGTTGACAGCACCCGACAAAGCGGCGGAATCGACAGGTGTGACGACCTGATCGCTTGTCGACCGCACAGTTGCCCAGAGCGGGCCGTCGGGGGTCTCATCGCCGGCATTCAGGCGGCGTAACAGGTCGCTATCGGGAATCAGTTGCTCGCAGGCCTCAGGACATCCGCCAGCAAACTCGGCTCCGAGGGCCGCCTGGCGCGATCCGTGGTGAGGCGAGCCGAGGGTAAGCACCCGCCGCGCCACCTCAGCACCCCCGTCGTCTCGTACCCAGAGCCGGGCAACAACGCCACCGGCTGAGTATCCAATGACGTCAACCGACGCTGCCCCGGCGTCCTCCCGTACCCGAGTAGCAACCTCGCCCAGATGCTGGGCTTGCGCCTGAAGGTCACCAGTGCCGTCACCCACCGGATCCACGACCACAGCCGTCCGGCCGGCCGAGCGTAATGCAGTCACCAGCGGCTGGAGCGATTGGACGTTGCCGCCGTACCCGGGCACCAGCAGCACCGGGCCGGGCTCTGCTTGCGGCACAGAATGCACGGAGGTGCCCGCAAGCCGGACCACGCCGATCACGACAAGGGTCATGATCAACAGCAGCGCCGCGGCTCCGGCGCCCAGAGCCAGACGGCGCCGTTGCGGTGAGAGGGCCTCAAAGATCACGATCGCCTGAGCCTCATGCTGTCTGAGCTTGTCGAAGGCTGCTAATCATGATCATCAACCGGGCCGGACTTCGAGTTGCACCACAACGCCTGCGTGGTCGGAAGGCCAGAGTCCAGTAGCTGGATCCCGATCCTGCGGGTCGCTACCGGTCACTTCCGCTCGGCTGTCGGCGATCTGCACTTGGGCTGCGGGTCTGGCCAAGACGAGGTCGATGCGGCGCTCGAAGGCCGGTGCCTTGTCCTGAACAAGCTCACCGAGCGAGGCGGTATCGCCGAGATCAACCCGGTTTGGCTGCTGCACCCAGAGATCGGTGAAACCGTGATCCTTGGTGAGCATTCGGTAAGCAGCGCCGGACCCGATCGGCACCGGCCCGCGCGCGGCGGGGCTGGCCGGATTCGAATTGCAGTCGCAGACGATCACCGTTGACACGGCTGCGTTGCCCGCCGGACCACTGAGCAGCTCCTCGGCTTGGGCCTGGGCCAGCTTGGCGCTCTGCGACTCCAAGTGAGTTGTGAGAAATCGGATAGTGGTGGCGCCAACGGCAACATCGGCCCAGGCATACCCGCGCACGAAGGGAAAGGTCACATTCCCAAGCCGGACCTTGAACTGGGTCCTGTACTGTCCGCCGCCGCGACCCTCGATGCGGATTCCGGAGTCGCTTCGGAGCAAGATCACGTCACGATCGGTCAACCTCACGTCCTCCGGCTCCCCGGCCGTCCCAGTCATGGGATTACCAGTAAAGGCCGGCGCCTCCACATCAGATTCCTGTTGAATCGAGGCAACCTCATAGCTGATCCCGCTGTTGGACAGATCACCGAGCAAGATCGCCAGAAAATCGTAATCGACCTCGGTCGCGTTGAGTTGGCCGATCTTGTCCAACTGCAGTGGTCCATGGCGCCACAGCGCAACTTCTTGCAGACCGACTAAATCCGGTCGAGCGGCAGCGATCTCGTCGGCGAGCAAGCGGCTTCGAGTTCTGAAATCGGTGCGCTCCACGATGTCGCGGAGTTCGTGATTTGCGTGACCGAGTGCGAGCACACCTTCGACACCAGTTCGGTCGTACGCGGCTCGTATCGGGCGGTCGATGTTCCCGCCCAGATAGAGATTCCGAGTCATCACGGTGAGCGTCTGAGCGCCACTGGCTGCGGACGCGTTGTTGGCATCGACACTTCTCAACGTTCCGATGCTGATCAGAGCGCCGAGACAGATTACGGTCAGCGCCAGTGCTATCAAGAGCTCTGCGCGTACTCTGCCTCGCCGAAGCCCCACAACACCTATTCTCTGCGGTGCGTCGCTCAACCACTGAGGTTGGCCGATCTCGTTATTCCGCACATGGCCTCAAATGAGAGCGTCCGCCGCCGTTTTGAGCCGCATTCGTGGCTCGGTGCGGGAAGACGTACGCCGGAACGTCCGTTCCAGCCCGTCATGTGATCAAATCGAGTGACGCAGCATCTGACGATAGGGGAAGTGTGTTGACCGAATCGTCGCCATCCAACGCCTCGCACTTGCGTCTCATCTGGCCGCAATGGCAAGGCGGCGGCACGCCGAGTGTTCGTGAGCTGGCGCCTGAATTCTTGTCGGTGTACATGCGTGGACCAACGACGACATCCCGAACATCGATTTCGTGGGGCCTTACATCTTTCAGTCCCGACGACCTTCGAGAGTCGAGCCAGCGGCTGCTGGACTGGTTGGCTGGCATCGGCTGTACGCGTGTCGCGTGCACTTCGATGTTGACACCGTCGACAACAACGAGATCGTCTTAGGCCTCGGCGCCGAACCCGGCGGGCTGACGAGCGCTCAGGTGCAACGCATCCTTCGCGATGTCAGCCGGTCGGTTGAGATAGTCGGACTCACCATCGCCGAGTTCATTCCCCGCCAGGTCATGCACCTCCAGCAGATCTTGCGAACTTTTCCTCTGCTGGGGTAGGCGTGGCGTCGAGCTCAATAGGCGATCTTGGTGACGCCGAACGCACCGTTGGTGACGTCAGGCTTGAACTCGTCGATAGCCGCGAACCGCGCGTACCTCGCCAATCTTTGGATATCTCAACGGGTCGGCTGTCCCGTCTACGCGGAACTCAAACAGGTCCACCATGAGTTGCATCGGATAGCGCAGAGTCTGCACGACAGTTCGGACGGCGACATCGTCGACGAAGAACCGCACTTCCTCCGGCAGCCACTCAGCCGAGTAGGTGTGCCACATCGTCGCGTCAATCGGCGAGGGAACTCGCGCCATGTCGCTCTGGAGGCGTGGATCGTTGTGGGCCTTGATGCCGATGCTGAGCTGTGACGTCGAGGAGCCGATCGAGTCACCGAATAGCTCCACGACGCAGATTTCTCCGGAGTCGTCGGGCGAATCTGCCTCGAAGCCGACCAACCAGAACGCCAACATCGTTGTCCGGTCGATAGTGGCCCGCAATTCGGCCTCGATCAGCCCACCGCACGGCGTATATCCCCGGCAGTCCGGCTGAGGGCTAACTACGGCCAGGCCGGGCACATGCCGATGCTGGCCGCGCGGCGAACCGAGCGGCCCTGACCAGGAGCCCGACTGCAGATTCGACACGCGCAGCCCACCATCGGCGTCCCGCCACGGCAATTGATCAACATCGATGCGTAGCCGCAGACCATCATCACCAAGCTCGTAGCGGGCGGCGGATCGGTCCGGCGTCGTCCAGTGCGGCAGATAGTGCGGCACCCAACGGTCCAGCAATCTGTCATCGAACCGCTCGTCGAATTCGAGCACGTACGCGCTGCGGTCGAGTCGGCCTCCGGTCATGCGGCCAGTCTGCCCCGGCCGGTGTTTAGGTCCCGCGAAAGATCATCACGATGGATAGCCGTCAGCTAGCTGGCAATTCACACTTGCCCGACCGAACGCAGGAATCTGGCCAGCTCCGGGACGATCACTTCAGGCGTTGGGCCGTGGTCTTGACCTGCGAGGACGCGGCGCTGGGCGTTTGGTAGCGCAGCCGCTACGGCGTCGGCGGCCTCGGGTAGCCCGGGGAAGGTCCGATCGCCCGAATAGACGACCGTGGGTACGGTGACGCGGGCCCACCGGGCACGCCAGTCCGGATCGGTCTCGATGTCGTGCGAGGCCTGGTGGTCGTAGACCAAGGTGGGCGCGACCGCAACTAGACCGGGCCACCACGGCGCCTCGGCCATCTGGTCAACCGCCTCGCCAGGCAGCCCGATGATCGCGGTCATGTTGTAGCGGGTGGCTTCGTCGCGCTGGCCCTCGTCCAGCATTCGCTGGAGCGTGGCGATGTGCTCGCGGCCATCAGAACCGGCGAAGTAGGGCGGCTCGTAGAGGGCGAGCGCCGAGACCGCGACGCCCGAGGTGACCGCGGCGAGCGCGATGCCAGCGCCAGAGGAGCTGGTATAGAGCGCGGCAGGTGCCCCAGTAGCCTCGATGAGGGCTGCCAGATCCTGAACCTCCCGGTCCAGCGACCAGGGCGGGGTGTCGCCTGAGCGGCCACGGCCGCGCCGGTCATAGTCGACTGCCGTGAAGCCCTCCCCCGCCAGCTGCTTGGCGATCTCGGTGGTGCGGAGGTCGATTGCCCGGTGCTGGCTGGCGCCGCCGATCAGGATGACAGCGGGACCAGAGCCGTATGCGTCGTAGTCGATCGTGGTGCCGTCGGCTGACTTGACGGTGCTCATCGCTTCCCTTTCTCGCGTGGGTGTTGACAGGAGTGACCCGAGAACGCGAAAGAACTCATCGAATCAGCGGTAGCGGGGTGACTGTACGGCTGCTAGATGGCCTCACTTGTTCCTGGGGCCCGCCGCGCTCTCGGCGTCAGCCAATGCGCTCGGCCAAGGACACGATGATCCCCTCCGGTCCGCGCACATAAGCCATGCGCCAGCTGTGCTCGTACTCGCCGATGCCGCCGACCAGCCCATAGCCATCCGCGGCCAGCCGGTCGACGGCGGCCTGGAGGTCGTCAACCTCGAAGGCCACGTTGCGCAGTCCCAACTCGTTGGCCATCGCGGCCGGTGATCCCGGCTCGTGGTCGGGCCGGACGAAACTCGATAGCTCCAGCCGGGTACCTCCGTCGGGCGGCCGCAGCATGACGATCTCGGTGCGGGAGTCAGGGATGCCGCTGACGGTGTCCAGAAATTCCCCCTCCACGAACGTCCGCCCCTCGACCTCAAGCCCGAGTCCGACGAAGAACGCCGTCACCGTGTCGAGATCGGCGACGGTGATGCCGACATGGTCGAAGCGTCGTACATGTGACATTGGGGTCATCCTCTAACTACTCGTCTTGTCAGTCCACTCCAGGCATGTGGCCGACGGGTCCGCCTTGACGTGTTTGTCGTCGGTGCAGCGAGAAACAGGCAGTGGCGGAGGGCAGACCCGCATCTGGATCAGTCGCGCAGGTAGCCCGTCTTTGGGTCGATGTCGGCTAGGAAGCTGCGGATGTGCTTGACCAGTTCGGCTCGGTCGGGATGCCAGTCAGCGTTGCTCCCCATGCTGAACCCGTACGACGCAGGATGCGAGGTCCACGCGAAGTCGTAGGTGCTACCTCGACCGGTATGCAGAGCCGGAGAAAGGCCACACCGACCGGGACACCTCATGGTGGCCAGCACCGTACTGGGATATCGACACCGGCATGGCCACCATGTCGATGTTGTTGACGGCCGTCGACAAGGGACTCGGCGCATGCTTCTTCGGCATCCCGCGACCGACCTACCCGTCGTTTCGCGCAGCGTTCGGCGTTCCCGACGCCTTCACCCCCCGGTCTCATTCGGCTATTCCGATGAGCCGGCCTACGACCTTCGAGCTCGGCGGCGACGTGCCGAGGAGGTGATCCATTGGCACCGCTGGGCCTCTTGGGCTAACCGACCGAGCACACGCAGCACTGCCGCGAACTCTGGCCGTCGTCATGCGCCGGCCCGCCGGCGCTCAAAGCGCCTTTCTCATATGTACGTCCTCGGGCTCGAGTTCATAGAGCTCCGGCAGTGCTTGGGCCATGAGTTCGTAGCCGCGACTTATGTAGAAGCGCACCGTGTTCTCCGACGGTGTGGCGGAGACGACAATCTCGGTGTCACCGGCGTCGCGGGCGATCAGGTCCAGCTCGTCGGACAGACGACGGCCGATGCCCGTTGCGCGAAACGCCTCGCTGACGTGGAGGAACGCGAGCTGCGCGATCTCGGTGCGAACGTGTGGCACGACCACTCCGATCCCAACCAACCGTCCTTTCGAAAAGGCGCCGAGTGCGATCCCGCCCGCGTCGACGTAACGCTCCAGGGCGTGCCGCTGCGCTTCGACGGAGTGCTCGCCGTGCCCGTGCGGGTCCCAGGCGAGCGAGTTCCAGTTCCCACGCCGCTCTCGGAGTTCGGTCCCACGCTGCTCGTAGATGAGGTCAATACGCTCGGTACGGTCGATCTCGGCGACGCTCGACAGCTCTACGCGCGCTAGCCGCTTGAACTCGATCGGTGTCCCCACCTCGCCACGTTCGCACACGGACACCCTCGTGCTCAATCGGTTGGGTGCGGCCCGTGGAGGGCACGATCGAGCCGAAGTTGATCGCGGTTGAACTGGAGCGTCCGCGCAAAACGGCTCCTGATCAGGGGTAATTCTTGGGAGCGGATGAGGGGAATCGAACCCGCACGATCAGCTTGGGAAGTGCCTCCACGCGCTTTTCGGCCTGGTCGGAGCGCAATTCTCGACCGTAAGTGACCGCTGGTGACCGACGTTCGGGGGCACGTCCGCGGCACGCGTATCCTAGCTGTTCGAATATTGGGCGACCGGCTGATCCGTAGGACCACGACGGGCGATCGCTGAGCGCTTCTACCGTCTGAGCACCGGTGACCAGCTCTGACAGTCCACCGCGTTCGCTACGGTTCGCGAGTCGCGTTAGATGCACCGTTCGGCCGCCCTCATGCCCTGCTTGGAAAGACACCCGCGACGATCCTGGCGGTCCATGCTGAGCGGCAGCACCTGGCTCAGGGTGTTGCCGCACTTTTGGGCGCTCTGGTGCAACACGACGTGCAAAGATCGGCCTATGTCTGAACCGTCGCACCGGGCTGTGGCTTCGTCGAGCTGCATTGTTTACGCGCCGGCCGATTGATTTCTTACAAGAGTGACAGCTCACGACACGCTAATTTTGGGGGCACCCCAAAGCAGAGGAGAGCCCCGTGGGCAAGGTGGTCATGTACAGCTCGGTGTCGGTGGACGGCTTCGTCGCGGACGAGAATGACCAGCCCGGACCGCTGTTCGACTGGTTGTCCAGCGGTGACGTCCCGTTGGACGAGAGCGGGGAGTTGAAGGTGTCGCAGACGTCCTACGACTACACCCGGCCGTACTGGGACCAGATTGGGGCGACACTCGTCGGCCGCCGCGTCTTCGACATGACGGACGGCTGGGACGGGAAGCCTCCGGGCGGGATCGACCACGTGGTCGTCGTGACGCACCGGCCGGAGCCCGAGGGCTGGGACCCCGAGGCGCCGTTTCACTTCGTCGACGGCGTCGAGGCAGCCGTGGCCAAGGCGCAGGAGCTTGCGGGTGACCGCATGGTCGAGGTCGCCGCTGGCGACGTCGGTGGCCAGGTGCTTGCCGCGGGCCTGATCGACGAGGTGCGCATGGACGTCGTACCCGTCGTGTTCGGGTCCGGCAAGCGCTACTTCGGGTCGGTCCACGCGCAGCACCTGTTGGAGGATCCTGACGTGGTGATTCAGGGCAACCGGGTGCTTCACCTGCGCTATCGGGTGCGCCGTTGACCGATCTGAGCGGGTACGCGAAGAAGTCCACTGCGAACGGTGACACAAGATCGGGCCTCCGGCTGCGTTTGCGCATCGCTGTCCCTATTGGGCAACCGACGCCGATTCCTCCACACCGACGTGGCGCCGATCCTGCAGCGTAACGATCGCTTGGTCTTGTACTTCGGAGACTTCGACCTCCAAGGGCACCAGATCGAGGCGAACACGCGTCGTGTTCTGGAACACAAGGCGCGTCGGCGGATCGACTGGAACCGGATTGCGATCACCGAAGAGCAGATTGCCCAACGTGGCCTAACGCCGATCTTGAAGAAGAACCATCGGTTTACGACAGATCCTGGGGAGCGCGGGAATTCGAAGCATGGGAGTGCGAGGCCCTGGCCAGGGCATCATCCAACGCCTCGTCCGGGGTGCCTTGGACGGCCTGCTGCCCGAACTGCTCAGCGATGTTCTGGGGCGTGAGGCAGAGCAGCGGGTGCGGGTCGCTGAGCTCCTCGACGAGCTCGACGAGTGAGCTACGTTACGAACATGGGCGAGACTCGTAACCCGGAGAACCCAGAGCCGATGACGGCCGCGGAACGGATGCGGGGGCACCGAGCCCGGCAGCTTGGCGACGACGTGCCCAGAGTGAAGCCCGGACCGAAACCACGTAAACCACAGACGTTGCGCGAAGCGTCGCTGGAGGAACTTATCGATGAGGTGAGCGACCGTCTCACCGGCCGGATGGCTGACGACAGCGAGGTACGCGAGCTTGCATTCCGTGGGGTGGTCCACAGCTACCAGACCTCCGGCGACCGGCTGAGCTTCGTGTCCATCGAACCCTTTGCCAAGGAGTGACGAACCTAGGCGGGGCCCGTTACCTCGGCCGCCCGAGCCATCGGAGCCCCTGCGCGGCCCCACACCTACTCCGCGTACCCGCGTACAGCCCTAGCCACCGCCGGCGGACGGTGGGCAGGACGTCTCGGCCGCTCGGGTCCGGCGCAGACCGGGATCCACGGCCCCAAAGCGAGAAAGGCCCCTGCCTGGAATGGGAATCGAGCGTCCGGCGCATTCTGCGGGGCTCTTGGCGACGTGCGGCTCGGCCCCGAAGAGGTGCCGGCGGACAACCGACTAACGTCGGTTACACCCACCGTAGAGAAAAGCGCTATGACTCAACCGCCGCCGCAGCCGCCGACACAGGTATTCGTCCAGCAACGCCGCAGCGGATGCGGCACCCTCCTCGTCGCCCTCCTGGTGCTGGCTATCATCACCGCGATTGTGATCCTCCTAGCCGCGTTCGGCCTGCTGGGCTGGATTTTCAGCTAACGATGGCAGCGGCGACACGTCGGCTTATCCTGCTCTGCGATGGTGGCGGACTGGCATGACTGGAAACATCTGGATCGACCAACAGGCCAGACGTAGTCCGTCGCGGCATGGAGTCTGTCGGTTGGCTGCTCTCCCAGAGCACCTCGATCGCCAAAGGAGAGCAAGCCTGTCGTCCATGCCGCCAGCTGGGCCACTGCCTGGAGCGGGGCCAGGGGCAGGGTCGCGTCATCAACTACTGGTCGGCGGTCGCTGCAGCTCGATCAGCATGGCGCGAATCTCGTCCTGCTTGGTGGCAAGTTCGTCGAGGCGGTCCAGCAACGCGGCCTGCGTGTCGGCGGTCGTGCCGGCCGCAGGCTCAGTATCCACCAACGCGACGTCGGCGGTCTCGGTGACCGGCTCGTGCCGCCTGACGAACCAGGCTGCCACGGTGGCGCTGACCGTTCCGATTAGTCCGACGCCCACGATCATGACGGCCGTGGCGATGACCCTGCCCGCCAGTGTGACCGGTGTGTAGTCGCCGTAGCCCACCGTCGTGGTGGTGACGATGGCCCACCACAACGCATAGCGGAAGGTGGTGATGGTTGCGCCGGGCGCGTTGTGCTCCACGCGCCACATGAAGAAGGCGCTGACGAACACGGCCGCGACCACGAGGCTCACGATCGACCCGGCGATCTTTTCCGTGCTCACCGACGTCAGGCTGTGACGCAGGAGCAAGAAGATGCGCAGCAACCGCAGCATCGGCAGCAGGACCATGAGCAGATCCAACTTGTGGGTCCGGACGAACCTGGCCTTCCCAATGGAAAGTCGCAACCGTGCGACGTAGTCCACCGCGAAGCATGCCCACACGATCCAGGCGATGACGTTCAGAACTTTTAGGAATGCCGCCGGCCCGTCTGGGAAACTCCAGAGCAGGATCACATCGATCAGGAACATGACGGCGAGCAGGTCGAGCGGACCCTGTGTACGCTCCACCCAACGACGACCGGCAGGTGTCAGGACTTCTGGCTCGACGGTAGTCACACGCGGATTGTCCGCCGCTGCGCCTCGACCCGAACTGCCGCCGCGCCGAAAACTAGAAGGCTGCGCATGCCGACCGTTACCCAAGAATGCGGCACCGATGGCGTATCGAAGAGCGCGACGACCCCAGAAGCTCGCTCGTGAAGGCAAAGGAACCGCGCAGCTGAAGCGGCTGGGTAGCGTCGTGAGAGCATCGGCGCCAAGGTCATCTCGATGATGTTGTGCTGTCGACCTCACCGCTGATCAGCGTCCGTCCGAGCACCGCCTCACCGACGACGAAGACAATCGGTCGGGTCAGGTGCGTGAATGGCGCGCCGGGCTGCTCGAAGCCGGGGTGTCCTCGACAATGGTCGCCAAGTCGTACCGCCTACTGCGCGCGATCTTGAACACGGCGGTCACCGAGGACGAGTTGATCATCGTCAATCCGTGCCGGATCAAAGGCGCCGGCGAGGAACGGGCCAGCGAACGGCCAGTGCTGAACCCCGGACCAGCTCTATGCCCTTCTCGATCTAATGCCCGATCGGTGGAAGGCGTTCCTACTTCTTAAGACCTTCGCGTCGCTCCGCTGGGGAGAGATCACGGCGCTCACCCGGAATGATCTTGATCTGAAACGACGTACTGTCCGCATTCGCCGACAGTTCCTCACCATGCCAGGCGGCCTTCAGCTAGCCTCGCCTAAATCGAGGGCCGGAATTCGCATGGTCTCCTTTCCGGGCGCCATCCTGCCCCGAGCTCCAGCACCACCCGGACACCTACTCTCTCGACGGCCCGGACGGATTGGTATTTGTCAACGAGCACGGGCAGCCGTGGCATCGCGGAAACTTCAATACAGCAGTCCGCTGGCGGGAGGTTCGCGAGCAAATCGGGGTCCCTAACCTCCATCTCCACGACGCGACACACCGGCAACACATTGGCCGCCAGTGGGTGCCAGCGCGTGACCTGATGACGCGCATGGGACACGACTCCCCCGCCGCTGCCCTGATCTATCAGCACAGCAGCCGGGTCGCCGACGAGGCGATCGCAGCAGCCCTCAACACACGGCTGGCCGAGCGCAAATCACGACCCGTTCCGAATGTCGTGGGGCCCGTGGAGGGCCCGACCGAGCCGAAGTTGACGGCCGTTGAGCCCCGACATCCGCGAAAAATGACTCCTGATCAGGGGTAATCCTTTGGAGCGGATGACGGGAATCGAACCCGCACTATCAGCTTGGGAAGCTGATGTTCTGCCATTGAACTACATCCGCCTGACCAGGCATTTCGTACGCCTGGGCCAGCCGTCGCGTCCCTCGTCTCTAACTTGCCGCCAGCCCGGAGCGACGGAACCTCAGGGTAGCGCATGTCATACGCCAACCCGGTTGATCTCTGCGCGAGCGAGGTGCCGGCCTGCCGGGCCGGATGCGGCAGTCATACGGGCTACGCTCACGGTCTACAGCTGCCACCCGCAACTACCACTCGATCGGGTGCCGACCCCTACACCACGACGGATTTAGGCCGCGCCTCGAGTCCTACTGCGGCCTCAATCTCCGCGAGGGATGCCGGGGCCACCTACCAAGCGCAATACCAGCACTCCCGCTCAGTCGCTAATGCAACGCTGCGTGGAGGCCGGCGTCGTGTCGTGAGCGGCCTCATCGATCGTGGTCGCAGTTCCGGCATTGGTCAGTGCATAGCCGGTCTCGGCGTCCACCAGTGATCGAGCAAACACCGTTCCCGCCACCCGGCCGTCTTTGGTCAGCATCGGACCACCGGAGTTGCCCGGTTGGACAGCTGCGTAAAGGGAGTACACCTCTCGAGTTACTCCGCCGCCACCGTAGATGTCATCGCCAGGGGCATGCAGCACACCGCGGACCCGGGCAGGGGTAACTCGATAGGGGCCGTCCTGAGGAAAGCCAACCACGACTACTCCGGTTGCGCGCTCTAGCGCTCCGGTTGTTCGTAGCGGCGCGGCGCCCAAGTCGGGCACTTCCAGAACGGCTAAGTCCAGGTCAGGGTCGAATGTCACGACCTTGGCTGTCAGCCGTGGCCCCTCGCCCTCAGGCTGCACCGAAACGGCGCTGGCCCCGGCGACCACATGTGCATTGGTCACGACCCGGTGACGAGCCGAGACCCAACCGCTGCCCTCTTGGGCACGCCCGCACGACTCAGCGATCGTGCGGATCTTGACGATGCTCGCGGCTGCCTTACGGACCTTGGCGGTCTGCCCGACGCTGTTGTCCGGACGAGGCGCCGGAGCGATTATCTCGGGGAACAAACCGCTGAACACTCGGGGCATTCCGCTGCCGTCGAGGATCTCAGTGAGTCGCGATGCGTAACGGCCGACCTGGTCCGGCGTAGCGCGGTCGATTGTGGTCAGAGCGGTCGAATTGTTCATCGTGCGCGCCCACGAGCGTGGCACGACGGGTCGTACAGCGGCCCCGATGAACGAGATCACCAGGGCCGCCACAACGACGGCACCCACCAGACCGAACAAGCTGTCGACGATACGTAACCATGGCAGCGGAGTGGCCGAACGCAACCTGCGGCCCAAGGCGCCGAGCAGTCCCTGGCCCACCAATGCCGCCACCAGAACCGCCACGATCAGCACGACCGCGCGGAGGGGTGCGCTGGAGTTGAGGATCGTCACATGCGCGATCAACCGGGGAGCGCCCCATAGGGCGAGGGCCGCACCGGCCACCAGACCCAGCAGGCCCAGACCACCGCCGAGGACACCTGTACGCCAGCCGCGCACCGCGTAGCCGAGCAGCGTCAGCACGACGACGATGTCGAGGACCAAGGCCGCTGTCATCGCGCATCTCCCCCACGGAAATGAATGATTCTGCAGTGCACGGTGCCAACTCTCTCTTCCTCGCACCCACGAGAGTGGGGTGCCGTCCAGAGTGCCGCATCTTTCTGTGAGCTTCAGGTAGGACCATGGCAGACTCGGCTCGCGGCGTCGCCCTGAGCCTCAACCCACCAACAGGGAAAGGAACCGATCATCATGTCCGTCGGATTTGGCCAGGTCGTCATTGACTCGCTACGCGCTGCCGACATCGCTGGCTTCTGGTCGGCACTGTTGGAGCGCCCAGTCGGGGACGGTGCCAACCAGTTTTTCGCCATGATTCCGGCATCAGCCGACGGTCGGTTCCCTGCGCTGATGTTCTTGGCAGTACCGGAGCCGCGCCACGGCAAGAACCGAATGCATCTGGATCTCACGGCCGACGATCTTCCTGCGGAGGTCGAACGGGCGGTGTCCCTTGGTGCGACTAAGGTCGCCGACTTCAACGAGTACGGAGCGACCTGGACAACCTTGACCGATCCGGAAGGCAATATCTTCGACATCGGCTTACAACGCGACACCGGCCAGACGTCCAGCTAATAGGCGACGCGACACGGCCCCCCATTCGGCCCTGAAAGGGGCAGCCGTTCCTCGTCTCGTACTTGACCCGGGGCTAGCTTGGGGGAATGACCCAGCCCATCCCGGAACCGACCAACGTCGGCCCGATAACCGGTGGCAATCTCCGCGCCTCCGATGCCGACCGCGATCAGGTGGCCACCTTGCTGAGCACCGCGTACGCCGAGGGCAGATTGAGCCAGGAGGAGCACGACGAGCGCCTTGACCAGTTGATGGTCGCCAAGACCTTCGACGACCTCCTCCCGATTACCCACGATCTCGTTCTCGTCGGCCCGCCGGTGCCAGTCGCGACACCGCAGACCAGCAGTCGCTTTGCCATCGATACCGTGGGTCAGAATTCGGAATCGGACAACATGATCGCGGTCTTCGGCGGCGTGACACGGAAGGGTCGGTGGCGAATCCGCAAGAACACCCGGGCGCTGGCCCTCTTCGGCGGAATGGACCTTGATCTTCGCGATGCGATCTTTGAGGCCCCAGTGGTGGAGATTTCCGGTTTCTGGTGCTTCGGCGGCCTCGACATCAAGGTGCCGGAAGGCATCGAGGTGCAAGATCAGATCGCCGGCATCTTCGGTGGCAGCGAGGTTCGTGACATCGGTGAGCCGGCACCTGGTGCCCCGAAGGTGGTGATCAAAGGCGTGGCCTTGTTCGGCGGCGTGTCGGTCAAGGGTCCCAAGAAGCGGCGCTGACGAGACCGGAAAGGAAACCAACTGTGGCCAAGGTCATCATGATCAACCACCTGACGCTCGACGGGGTAGTGCAAGCGCCGGGTCGGTCGGACGAGGACCTCCGCGGAGACTTCGCGTACGGCGGCTGGGCTCAGCCCGGAAACGACGAGGTCATGGCGAAGGTGATGATGGCTCAGTTTCCAGAGGGGGCAGCGTTGCTGTTCGGGCGGCGTACCTACGAACAACTAAGCGGCTACTGGCCGACGCAGCCAGACAGCCCGTTCAGCACCATGCTGGAGAACATCCCGAAGTTTGTCGTAACCCGAACCCTCAGCACGGTGCCGGTGTGGGCATCATCGACCACGCTGATCACCGATCCAGCTGCCCAGATCAGTGCCCTGAAGGATGAGGGCACCAGCTTGGTGATCTTCGGCAGCGCGGAGCTCACCCAGGCACTGACCGACGCCGGACTCGTCGACCGCTACGTGGTCATGATTCATCCGGTGCTGGTCGGGTCTGGGCTGCGGCTGTTTCCCGACTCGGGTCCGTACCGGCGGCTGGCGCTGGTGGATAGCACGATCACGACTACCGGCGTTCTGATCGGTATCTATGAGCCGACGGAGAATGCCGGCTGAGCGTGTCGCCACACCGATGACACATGGCTGCGGCACGTAGCCTGATGGCGTTATGGAAGAACTGTTTGCGCCGCCGGCGTACCAGTGGCAGCGGCTCTCTCCCAAGTACCGCTCGATGCGGCTGCTGACCACTCTCATCTTGGTACCCATCGTCTTTTCGATTCCGGCTGTCATCGTGGGAGTGGCGTCCGGCACGTGGTGGATATCAGGCGTAATTTGGGCTGCCGCAGCCGCGATCGTGATCATCAGGATGATCTTCATCCCCCGTAACTGGCGCTCCTGGGGCTACGTAGAACGTGAGGATGATCTCTACATCACCCATGGCGTGATGTTTCGAAATCTCAAGGCCGTACCGTATGGGCGAATGCAGCTGGTCGAGGTTGAATCCGGACCGCTGGAGCGCGCCTACGGCTTGGCATCGGTCACCTTGAGGACCGCTAGTCCCGAGACTGGCGCTCGGATACCTGGTCTGACGCCCGAGGAAGCTACCCGGCTGCGAGACCGGCTCACCGAACTTGGCGAAGCGCACGCGTCGGGGCTATGACTGCCGGGCAGCCTCCGCAGAGCACCTCGCCTGCCGACCCGAGAGTCGCCGGTGCTCCTGGAACGTCGCCGGCAACAACGGCGTCCCTCAAGCAGACCGAGAGACCGCATCCCCTAACGCCGTTTGTTCGGGGCTGGCTGGTGTTCGTCGCGATCGCCATTGCTTGGGGTCGCGAGCTGATCACGAGCACAAGCGAGAACCAGTTCGATGGTCGGGCACTCACCTGGATCCTGCCCCTCCTCGGCATCGTCGTGGTGCTGGCGGCCGTGACCGGCTTCGTGGCTTGGTACTTCACCCGCTTCGTGATCGATGACGAGGAGCTGCGCATCGAGACCGGCGCTGTCTTCAAAAAGTCCACCAAGATCCCCTTTGAGCGGCTCCAGTCGGTCGACATCATCCAGCCACTTGCTGCGCGGATGTTCGGGTTGGCCGAGCTACGTCTGGACGCCGGCAACAGCACCACCAAACTCCGTTACCTGAGCCGAGCCAAGGCGTCCAGGTTGCGTGACTATCTGCTCACCCGCGCCCACGGTCAGCGAGCCAGCATTCGTGATCTTGATCAGCAGTCGGCGGCGAGTGTGTTCACCGATCTCGGGGTGGCCGACCAACCGTTGGTCCAAGTCAGTCCGCAACGTTTGATCATTAGCTTTCTGCTGTCAACTGAGTGGCTGATCCCCGCCGCAATCTCGATCATCATCGTCGTCACCACCGCATCGCTGGGCGTGATGCCGCTCGCGCTGGGCGGCTTGATTCCGTTGATCATCGGCATGCTGGGGCTTATTTGGCGGCGGGTGATCGGCATGTTCAACTTCACCCTCGCCGAATCGCCGCGCGGATTGCGGATCACCCGCGGCCTGACGAACCTGACGAGCCAGTCTGTGCCCATCGACCGAGTCCAAGGGGTCAAGATCAGCCAGCCACTGCTCTGGCGGCTGCTCGGCTGGTACCGAATCGACATCGACATTCTGGGTTACGCCCATGGCGACGGCGAGGGTAATGAGTCGACGGCGTCCAGTGTGTTGCTCCCGGTAGCCAGCGATGAGGAAGTCGAACTGGCGTTGGGACGGGTATTGCCGGGTTTCGAGATCGACGGCATCGAGCTGCATCCCGCCCCCACGCGCGCGCGTTGGCTCCGGTGGTTTGACTTCTGGACCCTCCGCTATGGCTGGAACGAGCGGACCTTGATCACCGAGCAGGGCTGGTTCAGCCACGAACGTGACATCGTGCCGCACGCAAAAACTCAATCCGTACGCCTGGAACAGGGTCCCCTGCAAAGGCTGCTTCGGCTGGCCGACGTCCATGTGCACACTCCGCGAGGGCCGGTGAATGCCGTCGCCCACCAGCTCGACGAACACGCTGCCCGAGAGCTCGCGCTTAGTCAGCTCGATCGAGCCCGCGTCGCTCGAGCCGCGGAACGCGAGCGGCGCTCGGTCGCAGCGGTATCCAAAGATGATCATTCCGGCGACAATGGGTTGCTCCGGGCGTTCGGAACTAGTCGTGATCAACTCCTCGGCTCCGGCGGCGAGAGCGAGGTATTCGCTGTCGATCATGAACGAGTCTTGCGGCTCTACCGAGGCCGGCATGAGGCGCCGCAGCCTACGGCGGCTCAGTTGCAGGCGCTCTATGAGAGCTGGCGCGGCGTCGACATCGGCATCGAGTTGCCGTTGATCATCGACGCCGGCGAACGGGAGGGGCGCTTCTACACGCTGGATCGGCGCTTCTCAGGCCGGAACTTCTCCCGCTGGTTGCAAGACGCCGATCTGGCCCAACGGCGGTCAGCGCTGGTGAGCTTCCTTGACGCGACCGAACAATTGCAGCGACTGCCCAGTCCGGTACCCGGCTTTGCGCGGTTGATCGGGAACGGTGCACCCCAGCAATTCGGCACGCTCAGCGAACTGCTCGCCTCCATGCTTCAGGGACCACTCGCAACCAGCCGAACTCGTCTCGAACGCGATGTGCCGGGCATTGTCGAGGTGTGGAATCGACTGCACGGCGACCTCGCCGAGCGCTCGGTCGCCCCGGCCCTCGTGCACGGTGATATCTGCCCGCCCAACGCCTATCTCAGCCAAGGTCCCCTTGGCCCCGTGGTTACGGGAATCGGCGATTTCAGTCCCCACACGATCAACGCAGATCCGTTGCTCGACGTAGCCGGCGCGGTGATCTTCCTTGAGCTCGAGCCATATGCCGACGCCACGTCTGACGCAGTCTGGCTGGAGGGTGTCGCGGTGGAGCGTCATGGCCGCGAGATTGTCCGCTGGATTGAGGTCTACCGCCGCTACTACGGCTTCTATTTCTCCAATGCGTACGCCGTCGAACCCACCTTGTACGCCTGGTGCCTTCGGCAGTTGAGTCGCTGAGCCCAGTAGGGCGATAGTTGTCGCAGAGAAAGGCGGTGGATTCTCATGAAACTGGAACCGGCCGACATGCGTACGCTCCAGTTCGGACCGTTCTGGATGCTGAGTGCGCTGGCCGGTACTTACAACCGTTTCCAGACCTACGAACTCGCCGCATTCTGGGACACACTTGTCGCCGTCGCGTTGCGGACGCCGCCGCCAGCGCGTGAGATTCTCACCTCGATGGCGGCGGATCGTTCCGGCTTACTGCTCGACTTCGAGCTCGACGACCGGCCGGTGGTCTCGGGACTGCGCCAAATTCTGGAAGTCCTCGACCACATCGAGGCAGAAACCTCTAGCGCCTATCGGCTGGCGCTGCTCCGCATCGGCGCCGAGATCGCTCGCAACCGTGGTCCGTACGGACGAACGATCACAGCAGAACAGGAGCAACTCCTGCTGCTGCTGGTGGAGTTGCTGGGTATGGACTCCGACTCCGATATCAACCAAGTGCTGGTGTGAATTGGATCTGGCCGTAATGGCAAGACTTCAGGCATTCCCCGGAGCGGTCGAATATCGCTAGGCTCGCCAGCATGAGCGCCAAACCTGCATCAAGTGCACCTGTGCTCGGCATCGACATTGGCGGCAGCGGCATCAAAGGAGCGCCCGTCGACCTGGATACCGGCGAGTTCACAGAGAAGCGACTTCGTATCGTGACGCCCGAAGAGTCGACACCGAAGAACGTGGCAGCGGTCGTCGGTCAGATCGTTGATCACTTTGCGGACACCATCAAAGATGGGCCCATCGGTATCACGATCCCCGCTGTGGTGACCCACGGAAAGACCCGTTCGGCCGCCAACATCGATAAGTCGTGGATTGACGCCGAGGCAGAGAAGATCTTCGAGAAGCATCTTGGTCGCGACATCTTGCTCGTCAACGATGCCGACGCCGCTGGCATAGCCGAGGTGAAATACGGCGCAGCAGCCGGGCATCCAGGTCTCGTGCTTATGACGACACTTGGCACCGGCATTGGCTCTGCCATCGTCTACCGCGGCGTGTTGGTGCCGAACTCCGAACTCGGGCACATTGAGGTCGATGGCCACGACGCCGAAACTCGCGCCGCGGCGAGCATCAAGGAGAATGAGGGCCTCTCGTACAAGGAGTGGTCCAAGCGGTTGCAGCGCTACTACGAGCGGCTCGAGGCGTTGCTCTGGCCGGACTTGATCGTGATCGGTGGCGGCGTCAGCAAGAATTCGGACAAGTTCATCCCCAGGCTCAAGCTCAACGCCGATGTCGTTCCAGCCAAGCTAATGAACACTGCTGGCATTGTTGGCGCCGCCTGGCTTGCCGCCGACCGTCAGATCAACCCAGACGAGCTCAGATAAAAGCGCGGTACGCCAACACGCGCCCCGAGCCCCCATGCGCCCTAAGCTTTGTCGAAGGGCCTCCGCCCACTGCGCCCTGAGCCCCCATGCGCCCTGAGCCTGTCGAAGGGCCTACATGCGCTCCAGCGCCTCGATGCCCAGCATGGTCAGCCCAGCGGCAAGCGCCCGCTTGGTGATCGAGCACAACGCCAACCGCGAGTCGCGCACCGCACCCGAGGACTGCAGCACTGGGCACTGTTCGTAGAAGATTGCCAAAGCACCGGATAGCTCATAGAGATAGTTGCAAAGCCGATGCGGCTGCAGCGTCCGCCCCACCTCGTCCACGGTGTCGCCGAACCGAGTCAAGAGCAGCGCTAAGGTTTGCTCCGCCGGCTCTTCGAGCAGCAAAACCTTGGACTGTTCGCCGTAGCCCCGAGCCGTGCCCTTACGCAGTACCTGAGTCAATCGTGCATGGGCGTACTGCAGGTACGGGCCGGTGTTGCCGGTGGTCTGCACCATCCGATGAACATCGAAGACGTAGTCCTTGTTCAGCCCATTGGACAGATCGGCGTACTTGATCGCCGCAAGCGCTACAGGAGGCGCCGCCTCCCGCTCCGCCGCATCGAGCAGGCTGTTGAGGTTGACGGCCGTTCCCTCACGGGTGGAGAACTTCTTGCCGTCGGCTCCGAGCACCTGTCCGAAGGCGACATGCTCGGCGTAAACATCATCGGGCAGGAAGCCCGCCTTCCGAGACACCGCAAATACCAGGTCGAAGTGGAATGACTGCGGCGCACCCACCACGTAAATCAGCCGGTCCGCCTGCAAGTGGCGCACCCGATGCCTAACAGCAGCCAGATCCGTGGCGCCGTAACCGAAACCGCCATCGCGCTTGCGTACGATCATCGGCGCGTTGAAGCCCTCCACGAACACCACCAAGGCGCCGTCATCCACCACGGCCGTGCCACTCGCCACGAGGTCCTCGACGACCGATTCAAGGTCGTCGTTGTACATGCTCTCCGCCGCCAGATCGGCATCGGTGAGCAACACGCCCAGGCGCGCGTACGCCTCGTTGAAGCCGGCAAGGGAAATGTCGATCAACTTCTGCCAGATCATCCGAGTGTCGGCATCGCCGGTCTGCAGCAGCACGACGCGTCGCCGAGCGCGTTCAGCGAAATCCGGATCGGCTTTGAAGTGGGCATTGGCACGCAGGTATAGCGCCTCCGCACTGCCGAGGTCGAGTTCGTCGGGATCAAGTCCCTCATCGAGGATCTGCTCGACCAGCATCCCGAACTGAGTACCCCAATCGCCGACATGGTTTTGGCCGAGCACGTCGTGCCCAAGGCCAAGCAGCACGCGACGCAGACAGTCACCGATGATGGTCGAACGGAGATGCCCGACGTGCATCTGCTTCGCCACATTGGGAGCGGAGTAGTCGATCACCACGACCTGAGGCTCGGAAGTTTGCGGCACGCCCAGATGCGGGTCAGCGAGTTGATCGGTCACCGCTTGAGCCAACACATCGGTCCGGAGCCGGAAATTGATAAAGCCCGGACCGGCTATCTCGGGCGGCTCGCAAAGATCGGCCACCTCGAGCTGGGCAATCACCCGCGCGGCAATCTCGCGCGGTGGCTTGCCTTCGCTGTTAGCAAGGCGCAACGCCACATTGGATTGGTAGTGGCCGAACTGCGGTTTGGTAGCGGGCCGAAGCTCGGGGTCGATTCCGGCCACAGCCTCGACTCGACTACTCAGCAGCGAAGCAAGGGAAGACACAAACGGAGATTATTTCACTGCATCGCGGGCGGACTCGGCGCTCGACACCCTGCGGCGCTTTAAGGCAGCTCCTGCCAGCGGTAGATCTGCCCGTCACGCAGCTCGACGGTGGTCGGCACGGCTGGCGGTGGTCCGGTCCGCAGCAACTCCATGACTTTGACACGCCCGCGCACTCGGGTTCCATCGGCCGTGGTCCAGTGCAAATACGGATGGAGCAGTAACCGCAACGAATCCCAGTCGCGCTCCACCATCGCCGCTTGCGCTGCCTGGGTTACTTCGGCTACGACGCCTGGATCGCGGTCAGTCATGGGCCCGGTTGGCAGCGTGGACACCAGTAGCTGCGTCGCTCCTGGCCAGGCGAACCGAACTCCTCGGTACGGATCGGCGTACCACACCGGCGGCACGGCTGCCCTGGCCGCTCGAAGACATAAGCCCGACGATCACGTCGTAAATCGCCAGTCGTGGACTGCTCGGCTCGCATTCGGTTGGCCACTAGCAACAGCCGACCGCGTTCGACGATGCGCCGCAGATTGGTGAGATTGCCGATGGGCGTACGTGGATGGACGCCCTGGAGGAACAACAGCTCCGCTCGATAGAAGGTGCCAATACCGGCCAGATTCCGCTGATCCAGGAGTGCCTCCCCAATGGTGCGGTCCGGCTGGGCGTTGATCCGCCGCACCGCCTCATCAAGGTCCCAATCAGGCCCGAGCAGGTCAGGGCCAAGATGTCCGACCACGGTGTCCTCATCCGCAGTGGGCAAGAGTTCCACGATCGGCAGCCGGTATCCGACTACGTCATGATCACCAGTTGCCAGCACGGCGCGAATCTGAAAGGCAGGGCCGCCACCCCAACGCCGGCCTTGTGAATAGATCTTCCACGCCCCATCCATTTTGAAGTGGGTGTGCAGCGTGTAGTCGTTGCCGAAGCGGAACAGCTGATGCTTGCCGCGTGAGGTCACCTGGCGTACCGCGACGCCGGTGAGATCGGTCGTTGCCAATGAAGGCACCCGGAACTCAGATCTGGTCAGCACGCGGCCAGCCAAGACGTCATTGAGCCGTCGGCATGCTCGCCAGACAGTGTCACCCTCGGGCACCGCTTCATTGTGCCGCGCCGTTCGAAGCTGCAGGCCGCGAGCGTCACGTTTCACGCGGGGCCGACGACGCACTCCTCCTGACACAACGTTTCTCCGCACAAGGCCACGTACGGACCCGAAGTCAGCAAGATCGAGGCCAATTTGCGGCCTTGTGCGGAGAAACGGTCGTTGACGGAACTTCTCCGCCGCAACGGCGACGGCGGCGGCGGAAAGCGCCATGCGAGCAGCTTCAAGGGAGGAGCGCTCGCATCATGACGGTCACCCACGTCCGAAATGGTCGCCAGGTTTCGGACAGAGCAAGCAATTCAGGATCACTCAGCTCATGATCAGCACCGTACGCGTGCTGGATCGCCTCCCGTGACCGAGGCTCTCCCAGGGACGGCGCATCTGCATGCCCGCAGGCCCGAATCACGATCAGCGAGCTGTAGAACGGGCCAATACCAGGCAGCCGTTGCAGATCGACCTCGGCCTCCTCTGGGGACATCGAGCGGAGCCGCTCGGCATCCAATTCACCCCGCCGGGCAGCCTCGGCAACAGCATGTATCCGCGGGATGCGGTCCGCGGGCAATCCTGGCACCGACTCCATGTCCAGCAGCACAGTCGGGGTCGGCACACAAAGGGTGCGTACGCCGGACAGTTCGAAACCTGCGCCATACATCTCCGACATGCGTGCCCGTAACGTGATCCCCTGGCCGCGAGCACGACGCGCGCTGAGAATGGACCAGAGTGCCGCCTCATACGGGGAGTAGAACAACGCCGGACGGAACCCAGGTGCTCGGCTATGCACCTGTGCGAGCACGGGGTCTGCGAGGCACAGCTGGTGGAACGCTTCGCCGTCGTGGTCGAGTGAGATCACCCGGGCAACTTGTTTGCGGACTGCTTCAAGTTCTGCGTCACTCAGCGGATCGCCTCGGACCTGCACCCGCAGCTCGAGCCGATCGCCGAACTGCTCAGCCTCGACCCCAACCTGCCGTTCATAGTCGCCATCCAGGCAAAACGCCATCCGCATGACGCCGTCAAAGCTGCGCTCGTCTCGATGCCCGAATCCCATCAACGCGACCTCGCGCAAATCGAACGGCCCACTGATGTCGAGCTGAGCTATCGTGAGCTGGTCGGAAGTGGGTTGTCTCGCAGTAGCCACCGAATCAGTTTCGGCGAGGGCACCGACAATTTCTTGCCAGCCGGTTCCGTCCCCCGCGCCCTACCCTAGGGAGCGTGCCACCGCTCCCGTTGCCCCGAAAATCGCGCCTGGTAGCGGCGGCATGGTTGGTAAGCATCGGCATCTCGGGACTGGCCGTTGTGGTGATGTCAGTAGGATTCGCGCGATCGAAAGCTGCCGGCCACGTGTACCACGAGTCCGCTGTGCCGCCGTCGCCCGTGGCCCTGGTGCTAGGAGCTCAAGTCAAGCCTGACGGTACTCCGTCAGCATTCCTCACTGCCCGACTCGATCTTGCCAAGCGGCTCTACGATGCTGGCCGCGTTGATCAGATCCTGCTATCCGGAGACCACATGGCGCCCGGATATGACGAACCGGCCGCGATGCGGGACTACTTGATCAGGGCCGGGATACCTGCGAACAGACTGATCGTCGACCCGGGTGGTTTCGACACCTACGAGTCGTGCGTACGAGCCAAGCACATCTTCCATCTGACAGGGTTGACTGTCGTCACCCAGACCTACCACCTCGTGCGGGCCGTCGCTACCTGTCGTGCGCTGGGCGTTGACGCCGTGGGAGTCGGTGACGACTCGGTGCGCCGATATCCCATTTCGTGGTGGCGCGGCACCATTCGCGACCAGGTTGCCTGCGTGAAGACCTTAGTTGATCTTGCGACGCGTCGCCTGCCGGTGTCACCTCCGGTTGAGTCTGCCGAATAAAACGCCGCCAGGAGTTGCCTCAAAGCCGCTCCTCATTTCCGATATCCACTGGCCGCAACGGAGTCTCCCTACCGCTTCGTTTTCGGATATGGATATGGATGCCTGATCCCAGCCAATTTATTCATAGCAAAACAATGTTTATTCATAGCAAAACAATGTTTTATCCCGGCAATACCAGAGGTCGGCGGGCATGGCAAAACAACCTGTTGTGTCAGAAATGTGAAACGTCAGTGGAATTCAACCGATTGCTCAAATCGTAATCAATTTGTTTTGTCAAGGTCAGCCAATCTATGGAACCCTTATCAGAATCTCAAAATTAAAGACTCCGCCCCTAAGCGGCCGGTGCGGATTGCCGCGCGCGCAAAAGAGTCGGACCGAGTTAAGAGGTGGACGGGATGGCACGGTTCTTGGCAGGAGTTATGAAGTTCCGCCTCTTGATCTTGGCGGCCGCTATCGGACTTATGGCCTTCGGCATTGTCCAGTTGCGCGACGCACGTCTGGACGTCTTGCCAGAGTTCAGTCCGCCGTATGCCGAGGTGCAGACTGAGGCGCTCGGGCTCTCGGCGGAAGAGGTCGAGCAGTTGATCACTGTTCCCCTCGAAGCCGATCTGCTCAATGGCGTCGAAGGCATCGATGTGATCAGGTCGGAGTCGCTGCCTGGCCTCTCCTCGGTCGTCATGGTCTTCGAGTCGGGTACCGATGTCTACCGCGCCCGGCAGCTCATTGAAGAGCGCCTGGCCCAGGCTCACGCTCTGCCCAACGTCTCGAAACCGCCGACCCTGTTGCAGCCGTTGTCGTCGGCCAATCGCGTCCTCATGATCGGTATGTCAACGACCGAGTTGACGCCGATCGAGCAGTCGGTGATTGCCCGCTGGACCGTACGTCCGCGGTTGATGGGCGTGTCGGGCGTTGCCAATGTCTCCATCTGGGGCATGCGTGATCAACAACTGCAGGTACAGGTCGACCCGAATACCTTGCGAGACCGCAAGGTGACGCTCAACCAGGTGATCAGCACAGCCGGTAACGCGCAGGTCGTCTCACCGCTCAGCTTCCTGGAAGCCTCAACCCCTGGTACCGGCGGCTTTGTGGAGACGCCGCAGCAGCGGCTTCAGGTCAGGCATCTGCTGGAAAAGATCGCCAACCCCGCTGAGCTTGCCAAGGTGCCTGTCGAGGGAACATCCGGCGCTTTGAAGCTCGGTGACGTCGCCGACATCAAAGTTGATCACCAGCCGTTGATCGGGGACGCAGTCGTCAATGGCAAGCCGGGTCTGATCTTGGTCGTCGAGAAGTTTCCCGGAGTGAGCACGACCCAGGTGACTCGTGAGGTGCAACAAGCGCTGGAGACCCTTCGCCCCGGCCTCAGCGGTATCGAGACTGATACCTCCTGGTTCGCGCCGGCAGATTACGTCGCAGCAGCCAAGTCGAACCTCGGGCTCGCAGTGGTTCTCGGCGCCGGACTATTGCTCCTGGCACTTGCCGCAATGCGCTTCCACTGGCGCGCCGCCATCGTCGGCGTGATCACGGTTCCGCTGTCGGTGATCACCGCGGCTTTGATCGTCAACATGCTCGGCTACGGGTTCAACGCACTCGTAGTTGCTGGTCTCGCCGCAGCTGTCGCCATCGTGGTCGACGAGGCGATTACGCCCGGAAACGCGATTGTTCAGCGGCTACGAGCCCGTCGCGCCGGCCCGGACGCCGAGCCCACCTGGGTCGGCGTTCAGCACGCTCTTGCGACAGTCCATCGACCACTGATCTATGCCGCCATCATTGCGGTGCTCGCCATTCTCCCGGTGGCAGTGCTGGAAGGACGGCCCGGAGCGTTCTTTACGCCGATGGTCCTGGCGTACGCCATTGCGGTCATCGCCGCCTTGATCATCGGGGTCACCGTTGGTCCAGCGCTGAGCAGTCTGCTGTTCGCCCGCTGGGAGCCGAAGGCTGCCCCGGAACGAGGGCCCGTGCCGTGGCTGGGCACCCGCTACCGCAGCGGAGTGCAGCGGTTCTCCGGCAGCCTGCGTCCGGCCCTGCTGGTGACCGCCGCCTGCGGTGTACTCGCAGTCGCGATCTTGCCGTTCGTCCACACCGCGATGACGCCGACTTTCCAAGATCGAAATGTGGTGGTCAGACTGCAAGGTCAGCCCGACGTATCAAGCGAGGCGATGAGCCAGCGGGCAACTGATCTTGGTAACACCATTCGGGGCATACCGGGCATTAGTGGGGTCGGCGCAACCGTCGGGCGTGCTGTCACCGGAGACCGAGTCGTGAACGTCAATTCCAGTGACGTATGGGTCTCCATAGCTCCGGACGCCGATTACCAGACGACGCTGGCTGCAATCAAGAACGCCGCAGGACAGGTTCAGGGTGCCACGGCCGACGTTGTCCCGTACTCGACGCAAGAGATGCGCGACGTTGGGAGTCTGCATACCGGTGCCAACACCGTCACCGGCAGTGGGCTGGACGTGCTCACGGGCCTGAACACTCCTCTTGCGGTACGCGTCTACGGCCAAGATCCGAAGATCCTGGCCGAGGAAGCCGCCAAAGTGCAACAAATGATGACCTCAATCGGCGGGGTCTCGAATCCGCGCGTGGAAGGCGCCGCGACCCAGCCGACGATCGAGATCGAGGTCGACCTGGACAAGGCGCAGAAGGTCGGCATCAGCCCTGGTGACGTACGCCGCGCCGAGGCCACCGTGCTGCAGGGCATCCAGGTGGGCAGCGTCTTCGAGGAGCAGAAGGTCTTCGATGTGATCGTCAAGGGCACCCCTTCCACCCGTCGCAGCGTTGCCGATGTGCAAGCGATGTTGATCGACATTCCGGGCGGCGGTCATGTACGCCTGGGTGACGTAGCCGAGGTACGGATCGTGCCGACCCCACCGGTTATTCGTCGGGATGCTGTCTCGCGACGCGTGGATGTCGTTGCTGATCTTGGTGGCCGAAGCAGCAGTGATGTGGTGGCCGACCTGGAGAAGCAGCTGGCCACCATGACCTTCCCGATTGAATACCACGCCGAGGTGGTCGCGAAGACCACGGCAGATGAGATCGGGATTGGCCGGGCTATCGGTTTCGCCATCGGTGCCGCCATCGCTGCACTGCTGCTCTTCCAGGCAGCGTTCAACAGCTGGCGACTGGCGCTCGTCGCGACGGCGGCCCTGCCGCTGTCACTGACCGGTGGTTTGATCACCGGCCTGTTCAGCGGGTTCACGTTCGGGCTGGGCTCGTTGCTGGGCTTGCTGGCGATTCTCGGCCTGGCGGCTCGATATATCACAACCATGCTGTCCAGCATCCAAGGTCCGGATCGCCTGCGGACCCCCAATGAGGACGCCAACACGGTGTACGACCGGGCGCGGGAAACCTTCAGCTCCATGATCATCAGCGCCATTGCGATTGCCGCGCTCGCGCTGCCGGTCGTGATCTTGGGTCCGCGTCCAGGCCTGGAGATTGTGCAACCACTTGCCGTCGTACTGCTGGGTGGTCTGGTGAGCTCCTTGGTTGTGGCCTTGTTCGTGCTGCCGTCGGCGTACGTACACCTGATACCACCAAGCGAGGCTGAGGCGCCGCCGGAGCACGAGGACGAGCTGCAACCGGTCCCAGCAACCGCAGGGGCGTGATCGTCATGAGCACCAGGAGCACACTGCGAAAGGTCAGACATGCGGTGTTGGGCCTAGCGCTGGCAGCCGCACTCGGGTTATCCGCGGCCGGCTGCGCCGAGATCGAATCGGTGAGTGCCGAGCCGTATGAGCCGGTAGCGCTGGAATCGACCGGCCCATCACAGCCCGCGAAGATCACTCTCACCGAAGAGGCAACGCGCCGAGTTGCGCTGCAGACCACCACAGTCGGGGCTCGCGGCGCGGACCTGACGGTCCATCACGCAGCCCTGGTTTATGACAAGAAGGGCCTGCCGTGGGTTTTCGCGGTTGTCGGGCCTCGGACGTACGCCCGTTCGGCGGTGATCGTCAAGCACGTCGATGGTGACGTTGTCACGCTGAGTTCTGGCCCGCCGGCCGGTACCGAGGTGGTCACTGTCGGTGCGATCGAGCTATGGGGTGCCGAACTCGGCATCGCCGGCAAACACTGAAGGGGGTTGGCAGATGCGTTCCATCGTCAAAGCGAGCCTCCGGTTCCGCTGGATCGTGTTGTTCTTGGCCGCGGCCACCTTGGCAATCGGCTTCGTGCAGATTCCGGAGACGAAGGTTGATGTCTTTCCGGAGTTCGCACCGCCGCAGATCGAGATTCAAACGATCGCGCTCGGCAACTCCTCCAACGAGGTCGAGCAGTTGATCACGGTACCGATCGAAGATCAATTGGGCGGCATTGAAGGGCTGTCTGAGCTACGTTCCAAGTCGGTTGCCCAGCTGTCCTCGATTCGGCTGATCTTCGAACGCGGTGCCGACGAATTGAAGGCCCGTCAGCTGGTGCAAGAGCGCCTGTCACAGATCACACCTACCCTGCCGACCTGGGCCAGCCCGCCATTCATGATGCCGGCGCTCTCGGCGACGAGCCGCATCATGAAGATCGGTCTGACCTCCGATACGGTCAGCCCGACCGATCTCTCGGCCATCGCGTACTGGAAGATCCGGTCACGTCTGCTCCGGGTTCCCGGGGTCGCGCAGGTCGCCATCTGGGGTGAGCGCTTGCCGCAACGCCACGTCCAGGTTGATCCAGCGAAGCTCGCCCAACACGACGTCACCCTGCAGGACGTCATGGATGCTTCAGCCGATTCCGTCGAGTCGGGCCTGCTCCAATACTCCGACGGCGCGGTTGTCGGTACCGGCGGCTTTGTCGAGGCCGGCGGTCAGCGGTTCAACATCCGCCACGTGCAACCGATCGTCGAACCGGAGCAGCTCGCCCAGGTGCCGGTCGTGGAACGCGATGGCAAGGTGATCCGGCTTGGAGATCTCGGCAATGTGCTCGTTGATCCCGGACCACTCATCGGCGATGGCGTGGTCGACGACGGGCCTGGGCTACTGCTCGTGGTGCAGAAGTTCCGCGGCGCCAACACCGTTGATGTGACCCGCGGGGTGGAAGAGGCCATGCAGCAGATGCAGCCCGGTCTGCCGGGAATCAACGTGGACACCACGATCTTCCGGCCCGCGACCTTCATTTCGCAGTCGATCGACAACCTGCGGATAGCGATGCTGCTCGGTATCGGGCTCGTGGTGTTGATCATTGTCGCGTTCTTGTTCGAATGGCGCACCGCCTTCATCAGCTTGATCGCGATCCCGTTGTCGCTAGTCGCCGCTGTACTGGTCCTGGACGCCGCGGGCGCAACGATCAATGTGATGGTTCTAGCCGGGCTGGTGGTCGCCATCGGGGTCGTGGTGGATGACGCCATCATCGACGTGGAAAACGTGGTGCGACGGCTTCGGGAAGCTCGGGCCACGGGCAGCGGTGCCTCGACCTTCAGCGTGGTGTTGAACGCCTCAGTCGAGGTCCGCTCAGCGATCACCTACGCCACCTTGATCAACGTCATCGCGGTGGTTCCGGTGCTGTTCCTGGAAGGACTGTCTGGATCGTTCTTCCGGCCTCTGGTGCTCTCCTACGGGCTGGCTGTGCTCGTCTCGATGCTGGTAGCCCTGACGGTTACCCCCGCCTTGTGTCTGATCCTGCTATCCCGCGGCAAGCTGGCCAGCAAGGAATCGCCACTGATGCGCGGGCTCAAGCGCGTGTACGTCGTCGCACTTCAGCCACTGATCCGGCGGCCGCTGCCGGCGATCGCGATGACTCTGGCGCTGCTCGTCGGCGGCGTGTTGGCCGTGCCCACCTTGGGAAGTCAGTTGCTCCCGAACTTCAAGGAGCGCGACTTCTTGATGCATTGGCTGACCCAGCCAGGAACCTCGGTCACCGAGGAAACCCGGGTCTCGATCTCAGCCTGCAAAGACTTGAAGGAGATCGAAGGCGTACGCAACTGTGGGTCCCACATTGGCCAGGCGTTCCTCGCCGACGAGGTTTATGGCGTTGACTTCGGGGAGAACTGGATCAGCGTCAGCCCAGACGTCGACTACGACAAGACCCTCGATGAGGTGCACGAAGTCGTCGAGTACTACCCGGGGCTTTACCGCGACGTCCAGACCTACCTCCGGGAGCGCATCAAAGAGGTGTTGACCGGCGCCAGCGAGTCCATCGTGGTCCGGATCTACGGACCGGACCTTCCGACGCTGCAGAAGCAGGCCAAGGACATCGAACAGCGCATCGGTGACATTCCAGGAATCGAAGATGCCCACGCCTCGCTGCAGACCGATTTGCCTCATATCGAGGTCGAACCCGATCTTGCGAAAGCTCGGGCGGTCGGGCTGACCCCTGGAGATATCCGTCGCCAAGCGTCGACCTTGATCGCGAGCGAAGAGGTCAGTGACATCTTCTCCGGGGGTAAGGCGTACGACGTGCATGTCACCGCTATCCCGTCGGCGCGCGACAGCGCTAGCGACGTAGCGAACCTGCAGCTGGACACCCCGTCAGGGGATCATGTCAAGCTGTCTGACGTTGCCGAGGTTCGGATGGGCCCCACGCCGAATGCCATCTTGCGGGAGAAGCAGTCGCGCTACATCGATGTCGGCGCCAACGTAGCGGGCCGGCCGCTGAACGAGGTGGTGGATGACGTCGAGAAGCGAATGGAGGGGGTTGCCTTCCCCCTGGCTTATCACGCGGAGGTGATCGGTGAATCTACTGAGCTCGACGCTGCCGAGGACACGCTGTTGATCTTCGGCATCGCAGCCGCACTCGCCACCCTGCTGCTGCTGCACGTTGCATTCGGCAGCTTCCGGCCAGCGCTGTTGACCTTCCTGCTGTTGCCCATGGCGCTGGTCGGCGGTGCCATCGCCGTATGGATGAGTGGACGGGTGCTCTCGCTGGGTTCGCTCGTCGGATTCCTGGCGGTCTTCGGGATCGCTGCCCGAAACGGGATCTTGATGGTCAGCCACTTCCAGCACTTGGAGCGAGTCGAGGGCGTGAAGTTCGGCGCTGGGCTGGTCATCCAAGGTGCCAAGGAACGTCTTGCGCCGATCATGATGACCGCGCTGGCGACCGGCCTGGCACTGGTACCGCTGGTAGTTGCCGGCAGCATTCCGGGACACGAGATCGAGCATCCGATGGCGATCGTGATCCTCGGCGGCCTGGTGACCGCGACCTTGATCAACTTGTTCGTGCTGCCGTCGTTGTATCTGGCGTTCGGCAAGAGCAAGCGCGAAAGGCAGGCTGAGGTCGGCCAAGCTCCGGCCCTAGCGGGGGGCTGATCAAGAGAGTGGGCTGCTGCGAGGAACGTTTCTCCGCACACGGTCGCAAATGAGGCCCGATCCGAGGGAAAGCGCCCTCTTTTGTGGCCTTGTGCGGAGAAACGAGCACCCGCAGAAGCGGCGATCACCTTCGGTAAGAGGTGACCCCAGGAGAGAAGGGCCGCGCTAAGTGCGCTGGGAGCGGTAGTAGGTGATCAAGGACTGGGTCGAGGAGTCTTGTTTTGCCAGGGCATCGTCGTCACCGGACACGGCTGGGGCGATTTGCAGCGCGAGCTGCTTGCCCAACTCCACGCCCCACTGGTCGAAGCTGTCGATGCCCCACACCACGCCCTCGGTGAAGGTGATGTGCTCATACAGCGCGATGAGCTCGCCGACTACGCGCGGGCTGAGCTCTGGCGCCATGATCGATGTAGTCGGGCGGTTTCCGGGAAATACGCGTGCCGGAACGATCGCCTCCGCAGTGCCCTCGGCGCGTACCTCTTCGGCCGTCTTCCCAAACGCCAGCGCCGCGGTCTGCGCGAAGAAATTGGCCAAGAACAAGGCGTGTACGTCGTTGTCGCCATCGACCAGCGGGTTGGCCGGATTGGCCACTGCGATGAAATCCGCCGGGATCAGCCGGGTGCCCTGATGGATCAGCTGATAAAAGGCATGCTGGCCGTTGGTACCCGGCTCGCCCCAGAAAACCTCGCCGGTATCGGTCGTCACCGGGGAGCCGTCGTACCGAACACTCTTGCCGTTGGACTCCATGGTCAGCTGCTGCAGGTACGCCGGGAATCGATGCAGGTACTGCGCGTACGGCAGAACCGCGTGACTGGCCGCCTTGAAGAAGTTGTTGTACCAGACATTCAGCAAGCCCATGAGCGCCGGCACGTTGCTGGAGAACTCCGTCTCGGCGAAGTGCCGGTCGATCGCGTGGAAGCCAGCAAGGAAGTCGGTGAAATTCTCCGGCCCGATAGTGACCGCTACCGAGGTGCCGATCGCCGAGTCGACTGAGTATCGGCCGCCCACCCAGTCCCAGAAGCCGAACGCATTCTCCGGGTCGATACCGAATGCGGCCACCTTGTCCAGCGCAGTTGAGACGGCAACGAAGTGCTTGGCAACTGCTTCCTTCGCAGCCTCGTCACCCTCCTCGATAGCACCGGTAGACCGCAATCCATCCAGCAACCAACTGCGGGCGAGCCGTGCGTTAGTCAATGTCTCCAAAGTGGTGAAGGTCTTGGAGGCGACGATGAAGAGGGTGGTCTCTGGATCAAGATCTTTTGTCTTCTCGGCCACGTCGGTTGGATCGATGTTGGAGATGAAGCGTGCCTTGAGACCCGGTTTCACGTACGGCTGCAGCGCCTCGTAGACCATCACCGGACCAAGATCAGATCCGCCGATCCCGATGTTGACCACCGTCGCTATCGGCTTGCCTGTGACGCCCACCCACTTCCCACTGCGTACCTTCTCCGCAAAGGCATAGATCTTGCCGAGCACTTCGTGCACCTCAGAAATCACATCAACACCGTCAACGACCAGGCTCGACCCCTCGGGCGCCCGCAGCGCAGTGTGCAGCACCGCACGATCCTCGGTGACGTTGATGTGTTCGCCCGCCAGCATCGCATCGCGGCGATCCGCGAGACCGACCTGGTCAGCAAGATCAACAAGCGCACTCAAGATGTCGGAGTTGATCAAGTTCTTGGACAGGTCGACATAGAGATCACCGGCTTGGAAGGTGAAGGACTTCGCTCGTGATGAATCGCCAGCGAACCAGCCCCGTAGGTCGGGCTGCAGAGACTCGTACAGGGCCGTGAGCCTTGCCCATGCCGGGGTTGTCGTCGGATCTACTGGCTCGCTCATCGGGTTCCCCTCGTCTTCTGTGCTGGTACCAGGTCACATTACTGAGCCGGACTCGTTTACCTCAATGACCGGCGCCCGCAGCGGCGCCTCGGTAGCGTGCCAAGCATGGACGCCCGGCTGGCCAGGTCACAACAAGAGCCACAGCCCTCGTACGCGCCGGGAGAGTCGGCATTCCGCATTGACTTGGAACGGATTCGGTTCGCCACTGCCCTTTCCAGGCTCGCTGATGTGACGCAGGTGGTCACCTCGATGGCAACCAGTGGAGTTGTACACAACCGGCTGACCCACACGATCAAGGTGACAGCCGTGGCGCGGACTATTGCGGTGCGGCTGCTTCGTACTGAGGACCCCGGGCTACTTGGTGATCTTGGCGGCCTTGATCATGTCGTCGTGCAGGCGGCGGCGACCGCTCATGATCTTGGCCATCCGCCATTCGGCCACCTCGGCGAACGGGTCCTTGATCGGGTGGCCCGCGAGCGTTTCGGGCTGGCAGACGGCTTCGAGGGGAACGCACAGACTTTCCGGGTGCTCACCGAATTGGAGGTGCTGGGGCCAGGCGACCAGGGCCTCAATCTCACCGCAGCGACTCGTGCGGCGGTGCTGAAATATCCGTGGGCATGCCTGTTCTACCCCGACCCCCATCCCACGGCATGGCCGGTGCCGCCCCGCGGCGCAGGACATTCCCGTGGCGCCGGAGCAGCGAAGTACTCCGCGTACACCATCGATCTTCCCCAGATGATGGACGCTCTCAGCGCATTCCCGAAGCTGCCGCCCGGCCGACAAACGCTGGAGTGTTCGGTGATGGATCTTGCTGATGACATCGCGTACTCGTTGCACGATGTCGACGATTTTCATCGGTCCGGCGTACTGCAGTTCTCTCCCGTCTCCGGTGAATTTCGATCATGGGAGAACGCCCGCCTCCAGTTTGCTGATCTTGATGCTGCGAGTCTGGTGAGCGCGGGGCGTCAGCCCGGAGCGGGCCTGGAGTGGCTGCGGCGGCACCTGATGAGTAAAGACGGCTGGATCTTCGACGAGGACGTCTTCGCGGAGGCGGTACGCACGGTTGGCGACGAGTTCGTCGACGGCGTCCTTGCCACGCCGTACGACGGATCGATGGCGGCCGATCGTGCCATCTCAGCCTTCACGTCCCGCTGGATCGATCACTTGATCAGCTCGGTCAGAACCGAACCGCAGCCGGCGGTCCGCTCCGGCTACGTCGCCATGGACTCACAGGCGTGGCATGAAGTGTCGGTGTTGAAGTTCGTGAACCAATACTTCATTTTGGATCGCCCGGACCTGGCGATGTTGCAGCGTGGTCAGGAGCAAACGGTCGAGCACCTCGTACTCGCCTTCGAGGGTTGGCTCTCCGATCCCATTGATGCCGGACGCGCGCCGCGCCGGCTGCTGGATCTGGTGAATACAGCCACCCACGCGTATCACCATGTGGCGCGAGAACATCCGGAGTGGCTCGGCGGGGACATCACTGACGCCGATCTGGGTCGGATGGGCAGGGGCCGCGGCATCATCGACTTCGTCAGCGGCCTGACCGACGCCCAAACCATCGCCCTGGGCGCCCGTCTGAGCGGAGCGACGGGGTTGTTGTGGAATAGCAGCCTCTGACGAGTCGTCCATCGGCGATGCTTGAAGGGTGGAGCTGATCGCGGAGATTTGGCGTCGAGCAACGACGGTGCAGCCTCCGCCAGCACCAATCGTTGTAGCGCTCGCTGCCGCAATCGCAGCTGCCCTCGTGCTGCCACAGGCGATCTGGCCGTACACCCGCATGCTGGTCACGATCACTCACGAAGGTGCCCACGGCGTGGCCGCGTTCCTGAGCGGTCGTCGGCTGCAGGGCATTCGGTTGCACTCCGACACCTCCGGGCTGACGGTCTCCAGCGGACGTCCGAGTGGTCCAGGCATGGTGGTGATGTTGCTCGCCGGCTATCTGGGGCCGGCTGTTGTCGGACTCGGCGCGGTGGGCCTGCTGATCGCAGGTCACAGCCTTGCTCTGCTCTGGCTCTTCGTGATCTTGCTCGCACTGCTGTTGCTGCAGATCCGCAATTTCTACGGATTCGTGCTCGTTGTCGGGTGCGCGGTCGTGCTGATCCTGGTCAGCTGGTATCTGCCGGCTGCCATGCAATCCGGGCTCGCTTACGTGCTGACCTGGACGCTATTGTTCGCAGCACCCAGGCCGGTACTCGAGCTGATCAAGCAGCGCCGACTGGGGCGCGCTCCGCAATCCGATGCCGACCAGCTGGGACGTCTGACGCATATCCCGGCTGGCCTCTGGGCGGGTGGATTCCTCGTCGTCAACTGCGCGGGTCTGGTACTCGGCGCGGTTCTGCTGCTACCGGCCCTGGCCGAGCTGGGCCAGAGCCTCGCTCAGCAGTTCGCGGCCGCCTGATTCAATACAGATGACAAAGGGCCCCATCCGAATCGGATAAGGCCCAGTTGCTACGGAGTCTTTCTCAGAAGACGTTGCCACCGCGCTGCGCAACCAAGATCAGCTCATCGCGCATAGCAGGAGTGGTGGCATTCGCGATTGCCCGGTTCAGCTCCCGACGCGTCTGATTTCTCTCATGGTGGCTGCGGATGACCTTGGCGAGGCGTGACATCGCGACCATCCTTTCTCCACTAGTGCTTCCATTTAAAACGACAACTGTGTAACGCCAACTGACCCCGCCGTATTCCAGCCCACTTCGTGGGGCGGCTGAGGTGCGGGCTAACCAAACCTGCCTTCAGTCTGCGTTTCGGCTCGGCTCTTCGGTGCCCCGGGATTCAAGCTTTCTTAGTTTGCTTAGCCCGCACCTCAGCCGCCCCACTCGATTTCTTCGCTCCCGGCACGTCCCTCAACGAGTGGGTCGCGTCACGCCCCTTTTGGCTTAGGCGGCTTGCCCGTAGCGGCGGTCGCTCAACGTGAGGCCGGCGCGCTCCAGCTCGGCCTCGACGCGGATTCGCTCGATGTCGCGCTCGAAGCCGACTGAATCGGCGTCCAACTCGTGCTCGATCTCAAGCATCTCGCAGACCTGGGTGAGGAGCTTGTCGTACGCAAGCCGGTTCCCCATCTGGTGGGCGGCCGATTTGTGTGAATCTGTGCCGAGTATCGCGCGCAACCGCCTGAGGTCCGCCGCGAGTTGCTCGATCGGTACACCTTGCTGGCGGCGTAACTCACGGACGGCCTGCCGATGTGCAGCCGCTGAGTTTCGTCGTTCCCGCCACCGCCGTAAGCCCCCGTCCCACCTTCCGGCCAGCAGATCGTAGAAAACCACGCTCAGTATGGGTACGAGCACCATGATGGCGACGGCGATACCACCAAGTACAACTTGGTACAAGTCCACCGCCATGAAATAACACTAAGTCGGGCTTGGAGGGTTCACAAGGCGGGGTGAGGTGGCTGAAACCGCCCTGTTACTGGTTGGCTTCAACTAGACAGTGCCCCTGTTGCCGTAAACCGAGACATGCACGTGATCCATGTGATTGGCCGTCGGTGATCCGCGGTCCGACATCGAACGCCAACCCTCCGAACTCCGCTGCACGGTCCAGATGTGCTGGCGGTAAATGACCTCCATGGCGCCCAGCTCCTTGGCGTGGGCGCGCACCCACTTAGCGATCTCCCAACCGACTGTGGAGTCGGAGATCATGTTGTCGACAGCTCGGCCTTCTCCGTGGTAGCCGCTCGAGGTCCGGCGGCCCAGGAAACTGGTGATCTGTGGGTAGCGGTGGCACAGGGCGCGGTGGACACGGATCGCATCAGGCGTCAGCCCCGATTCCATCGAAGATCCTGACGGACAAGGGGCGCTCGAGATGCCGCCGCTGCCCGACGAGCCGGAGGTCGGCTTCTTGTCCGAGAGGTACTGGTCTTTCACCCAGCGACCCTTGTGGTGGTAGGACACATACCGGAACCCGTCGGTGACGGTCGAGGTGACGGAGAGCTTCGTTCCGACCCGAACAACGCCGACCACTGAGGAGTCCTCCGCCGGCTCCTTGCGCACGTTCAATTCAGTGGTGGCGTACTTGCTGTCGGTGATCTTGAGCCGCAGCACAGGAGTGATCGTCTCGGACGCGGAGGTTTTCGGCTTTGGCGCTGCCTCAGACCGGATCGGCGCCCGGGCTATGTGGCGACTAACCTGTGCTTCCCGCGCTCGCGCCGTGCTCAGCGTTGAATCCACCGATGCCGTCGAGACCGGAGCTGGGTACGCGACCTGGGCGCCATCACCAGGTATGACTGCGCCGGCAACACCGGCACCCAACGCCGTTATCAATGCCGCCGGAACTGCGATGCGTGCCACCCGCACCGCAAGCGCCGGCCGTACCGCCCGTCGCGGGCGTGGTCGAGCCACGTCTAGGTCCTCCCCCGAGAAATGAGACCAAAGCGTTATCTCCCGCAGGAGTCTAAAACAGATCCGTCGGGATCGTTCAACCCCAATACAGGGTTTGGACAGAATTTTTTCGTCTCCTGGCCCAGATTTGACCGGGATATGGCAATCAACTCGACTTGCGCGGACCGCTGCGGCTCGCCATCGGCCAATTGCGCGTTACCGTTCCGTTGTCTCGGCTGTCCCTCGGCTATGCCTCGACACCTCACTCTCGCGCACCAGAGTCCGCCGCAATAGCGTTGGAAGCCATCCAGTCCCCACGAGGAAGGCCGAACCGCCATGGCGACCTACGACGCAATCGTGATCGGTGCAGGACAACCCGGACCCGGAGTTGCCGGAGCCTTGGCAGATGAGGGCAAGCGGGTCGCCCTGATCGAAATGGATCGAGCTGGCGGCACGTGCCTCAATCACGGCTGCAAGCCGACCAAGGCCCTGCGGGCAAGTGCGGTGGTCGCCCATCAAGCACGTCGGGCGGCCGAGTACGGCGTACACACCGGGGAGGTCACTGTTGACTTTCCGGCGGCCATGTCTCGGGTGCGCTCGATCATTGATGGACTGCGCGACTCGCTGGACGATTGGCTAGCGAGCGTCGACGGTCTTGATCAATTCCACGGTACGGCAACGGTGACAACCGATCCTGGGGGCCAGGAGCATCAGGTTGCGGTCGAAGATCAGCAGCTGACGGCCGAGCGCCTTTATCTCAACCTGGGAGCGCGGGCGAGCACGCCAGCAATTCCCGGCCTGGAAACCGTTACGGCCATGACTGAAGTGGAGCTGCTGGCCCTGGATGCCCTGCCCGAGCATTTGGTGATCATCGGCGGTGGCTACATCGGACTGGAGTTCGGCCAGATCTTCCGTCGCTTCGGAGCACGCGTCACGATCATCACAGGCAGCCGCGTTGCGCCTCGTGAGGACGAAGACATCTCCGACATCCTCACCGAGGTAATGAAGGAGGAGGGTGTCGATATTGTCATCGGTCGGCCGACGCGTATTGGACCTGGTCAAGGCGGCATCGAGGTGGACCTTGGTGACAGCCAGAGGATCGCTGGTAGTCATCTGCTGGTGGCGACCGGCCGCCGCTCCAACTCTGATCTGCTCGGTCCTGATCATGGCATCCAGACCGACAAGCGCGGTTTCTTCACCATCGACAGCCGCTTCCAGACCTCAGTCAAGGGCGTCTGGGCACTCGGCGACGTGAACGGTCACGGCGCCTTCACTCACACGGCCTATCAGGATGGCCAGATTCTGCTGCATCCGCCGCGAACCGTCAACGGTCGCGTACCGATCTACGCGCTGTACACCGACCCGCCGTTAGGACGGGTAGGCATAACGATCAGCGAGGCTCGGGCGTCCGGTCGCAACGTCTTGAAGGCCGACGTGCCGATGAGCAGCGTGAGCCGCGCGATCTTGGAAGGTGAGACCACTGGATTGATGCGGATCCTTGTCGACGGCGACACGGAGGAGTTTCTGGGTGCGGCGATCCTCGGCCTGCACGGAGACGACCTCATACAGATCATCGGGACCGCGATGCAGGCGGGGGTCCGCTATCCGGCTGTCCGCGACGCCCTTCCCATCCACCCGACCATGGCCGAGTACATCCCATCGGTGCTCTCGTCACTGAAGCCCTTGGACTGAGCTGCACGAGTCATTCCCTGAATATGCAGCACGGTCGAGGTCCGGAGGCGCGAAATCCGGCACTTTCGGCTCACTGGAGATGCAAAATCAGGGTGCTGGCTCAATTACCCTGCCAGGGGCGCCCGATCGGGTTTCCGGTGCTCGTGCGAGGTGCCCGCGGGCTGCGCTTGTAGTCGGAAACGAACGAACTATCGCCGATCCAAAACCGCCACGGCCGATCCGCCTCGACCGAGACTCCTACGCGTGGTCCGACCATGATCATTTCCGCCAGCTCGGCCGGCGGCGCAAGCGTCACCGGTCCATCGCCGAACAGGTCGCATCCCTTGTGTTCGGCATGCAGACCAAGGGCCTGAGTCAGCCGGCCCGGACCACGAGCAAGATCACGATCACGCACATTCCCGCGTCGTGATCGTGCCAGCTCGATGCCGTCGATGATCTCGCCGGCGCGCATTAGCACCCCCGAGCCGACTCCTTCAGGGCCGCAGCTGATGTTTCCTGCCCAGTGCATGCCGTACGTGAAATACAGGTACAGGTGTCCGGGCGGCCCAAACATGACCGCATTCCGTGCGGTCCGGCCGCGAAAGGCGTGCGACGCAGGATCCGTAGCACCCTCGTACGCCTCGAGCTCGGTCAACCGGACGGCCACTGGCCCATGCCGCAGCAAAGCGCCCAACAGCCGCGGTGCCACCTCATGCACCGGGGCATAAAGGTCGGGAATCACGTCAGCACCTCGACTGTGCCGGCTGTCCCATCCACCCGTACCTGATCACCGGTTTTGAGCCGCATGGTGGCGTTGCCGCAACCGACCACCGCCGGAATGCCCAGCTCCCGCGCCACGATTGCGGCATGGGACAGCGGCGCGCCCACGTCGGTGACCACGGCGGCCGCACGCGGAAAGAGCGGGGTCCAGCCAACGTTGGTGATCGTCGTGACCAACACCTCACCAGCCCGCAGTGCGGCGCCGTCGGCCGCGTCGCGGAGCACCCGGACCGGCGCCTGGACGACTCCGGCCGAACCCGGAAAACCGCGTACGGCAACATCGGCCTGGCTGGCGCTGCCTTCAAGAAACAGATCTGATCGGCGGTTTGGATCTGCCGCCCATACATAGGGATTGAAGGCACCACGAATGAGCGCTGGATAGGCCGGCAGGGCCGCGTAGGACTGGTACGCCCGACGTCGCTGCTTGATCAACTTCACGCTGATTGTTTCCCCTTGCAGTACGCGCACGATTTCGGCCTTGTCGAGAAAGAAGATGTCCTCACCCAAGCCGGTAAGCTCACCGGCCTTGAGCGCGTACGCACGCAGCACCCAGAAATATCTGATCACTTCCGAACGAGCCCGCTCCCGATCTCGAGAGATCTTGGCCCAGCCACGTAACTGATGGTGCAGCATCCTGGCCTGCATCGGATGCCGCCGCTCCAACTCCGCCCACGCTGCGGCTCGCTTGCGTTCCTGCGCCTCAAGGAGTCCGCGGTAACTCGTCGCCATTTCGGCGCGCTCGGCCAACTGCCGCTCGACCCATTTCGGGTCCTCACCAGGCCGGGGCAGCGAAATTTCGAACTCGTGCGGTCCTCGATGGCCGTAGCGCTGATTGAATGCCTCGCGATCAATCTCGCCTTCAGCCAACTGTTCCAGGCCATCGAGCAGCCCAAGACTCGCCAGCTGACCGGCCTCTCCACCCAGACCGGCGGTCAGCGCATTGGCCGCCGCGTCCCCCACGAGGCGCTGCAGCCGTTTCCGAGTGGTGACGAACGATGCACCGCTTGATCGAGTAGCCGCTGACAGCATCCAGCTCACCCGGTGAAACTCCGGGCTGAGCACATCGACCCAGAGATCAGCAAGTTCGACCAGGTCGGTAACCGCCGTGATGTCGGCTCGGCGACGAGCGCACAACGCTGAATGCTCAGCCAGGTAAGCATCCAGCACCTTGACGTCGCGGCGCGCCTCGCCGAAAACATGCAACCCCATCGGCAATACAGCACGGACTACATCGAGGCGGTGGGCCTCCACCCGAGGTATCTCAAGATCAGCTGGCAATCGTCCGAAGACTTCTTCGGTCAAGCTGCGATATCGCTTCTCGCTGACGCCGATGGCCCCCGATAACGTCATCAGCACACTGAGATTGAGATAGATCCGGCCGCCGATCCGGCCGTAGCCCACATACGGAGGAATCGATGCGGTCGCCATCGCATCGGTCAGGAATACCTGGACCATCGACCACGTCGCCGGCGTCATGACATCCGGAATGGCCTCACCAACATTGGTATTGGTCCACAAGAAATCGCCGGTACGGCTGTCATTCCATGGATCAGGGTGGATTGCGGTGGTAATCGGCCGAGCCTGCAGGATGAAGATCCGATTACCGTCACGGCACCACTCGATGTCCATCGGCGCGTCGAAGAGATCCTCGATCGTGAGGGCAAGATCGACTAGCCGCGATACCTGGGACGGGCTCAGCGCGGAAGAGCCTTGTTGATCAGTCTTGGTATTGATCATGGTGCGCGTCACCTGACCAGACGATCGTTCAACGGTGAACATGTCTGGCGAGACCTGTCCATCGACGATCGCCTCACCGAGACCCCAGGCAGCGTTGATCTCGATCATGGTGTCGTCACCGGTCACTGGATCAGCGGTGAATACGATGCCCGAGGCGTCGGCATTGACGAGTTCCTGCACGACGACGGCAAGGCTCACTGTGTCGTGCGCGATCTCGTACCGGGCTCGATAGCTGATCGCACGAGCCGTCCACAAGGACGCCCAGCAGCCGCGTACGGCTGACAAGAGTTGATCATCACCAATGACGTTGAGGAAACTTTCCTGCTGACCAGCGAAGGAGGCATCCGGCAAATCTTCAGCGGTCGCAGATGAGCGCACCGCAACCGGTGGCGAACCCAGCCGGCCATAGGCCGCCAGCACGGCAGTGGCGATTTGACGCGGAACCGTGCGATCGGTGAACAGCGCGGCGATGGAACGCGCCGCATCATCGGGCGTCTCAGCGTCTGCCCGATCAAGCTCTGCCGCGATGCGATCCCGAAGATGATGTTCGGCCACGAAAGTGTCGTAGGCAGCCGTGGTGATGTGAAATCCATGTGGCACCGGCAAACCAGCCGTCACCAACCGAGCCAAGGACTGACCCTTGCCGCCGATCTCAGGAAGGCCGAGGCCCTCGTCCTCGAGCGCGCGGATGTACGTGTCGGTCATCTGGATCCGACGCTGACCCACTCTCCGCTGGATGCCGACCGCAGCATTGCATCGCAGATCTCTGCTGCGCGAGCACCGTCTGCGAAGGTGGGCAGTCCATCTGGTACCTTCCCGCGCCCCGCGGAGGCATCCACTGCGGCGTAGGAGTCGGCAACGTAATTCTCGAAGCACTGCGCGTAGCCCTGCGGATGTCCGGCGGGCAGCGTGGACAGCCGTCGCTGCTCTGCGGAGCCGTGGTTGGGGTCGCGTACCAGCACCTGGGCGCCTGCCTCGGTCCCGATCCACAGCTGCTCGGGCTGCTCTTGATCAAAAACAGCACTCTTATGCATGCCGTCTACTTCAATCCAGAGCCGGTTCTTACGGCCTGCGCTGAGCTGGCTGATTACAGCCGAGCCTGCGACGTCGTTCTCGGTCCGAAACATGATCAAGGCGGTATCTTCGGTCTGTACATCGACTAACGGAGCATCACTGGCTGCCGCACTGAAGGTCGCAGCAGTAGCAGCGGGACGCTGCTTAATCGTGATCGAGGTAGTTGCGACCAGGCGAGCGATTCGATCACCACTCACCCACTCCACAAGATCACACCAATGCGAGCCGATGTCGCCGAACGCTCGCGACGGTCCTCCCGCCTGAGGATCGACCCGCCAGCTGGTGGCCCTGGGGTCTAGTAGCCAGTCCTGCAGATAGCTGCCGTGCATGAGGTTGATCGCGCCGAACTCCTCGTCCTGGACACGCGCCCGCATCTCGCGTGTCATTGGATGGAATCGGTAGGCGAACGGGATGGTGTTGATCACACCCGTGTCCCCGGCAACTTGGGCGGCGTGCTGGGCGTCCTCCAGGCTGACCCCAAGGGGCTTCTCACAGAGCACATGCTTGCCGGCCTGCATCAAGGCGACGGCGTATGGCACGTGTGACGCATTCGGCGTGCAGATGTGCACGATCTCTGCCTTGCTATCGGCAACTTCCTCGACGCTTCCATACGCCTGCTCGACACCCCAGGCATCCGCTACCTGCCGAGAACGCTCCGGAGTCGAGGCCATTACTCCCAGAATCTCCGCCCCCGCGAGCAGCGCGGCACGCCGGTGTACGTCCCCGATCATTCCGGCACCCAGGATTGCCACTCGTTTCGTTGCTTCAGCCATGCCGAAAAGGTTATGCGGGCGGAGCCTCACGTATTGATGCGGGCTGAGCCTGTTGAAGCCCCGCGGATGCCCTTCGACGAGCTCAGGGCACATCAACCTCCGACCGTGCAGAATTGCCGGTGTGGGCGGCGCGCGGATCCTGGTCGTGGAAGACAGCGACGCCATCCGCTTGCCTCTGGTCACCGCGTTAGCTGCCCAAGGCTTCGAGCCTATCGGGGCAGCAGATGGAATCGATCTTGAAAACCTGCTGCCTTCGTTCGCGCCCGATCTGGTGATCTTGGATGTCATGCTGCCTGGACGAGACGGCTTCGCCCTACTCCAGGTGATCCGTCGCACCAGCACTGCTGCGGTATTGATGCTCACCGCGCGGGACGCGCTCGTTGACCGGCTGCAGGGCCTAACCGAAGGTGCCGACGACTATCTGATCAAGCCCTTCGCCATGGCTGAGCTGATAGCACGGATCCACGCAGTGCTGCGACGTACTCGGCCGGGTGGCAGTTCGATCGCCGTTGCTGACCTGGTGATCAATAACGACGCCACGCAGGTACGCCGCGGCGGCGACTCCCTCGACTTGACCGATACCGAGCGGCGCCTGCTCGGCTACCTCGCCGCTCACCGTGATCGAGTGGTGAGCAAAACGCAGATCTTGACCGCAGTGTGGGGCTACGACGGCTTCGATGAGAACGTGGTCGAGGTGCACGTGTCCTCGTTGCGCCGCAAGCTCGAGGCGGGTGGGCGGTCACGACTGGTGCATACCGTACGCGGGCGCGGCTACCTCCTCGGAATCACCACATGATCGAGCCCGCTGCACATCCGGCGCCTCCGGTGAACAGGCTCAACACGGTGTCACTCAGGCTTCGCGTGATTGCCGCGGTGATGGCGGTCCTGGCAGTCATTTTGATCTTGCTCAGCATTGCGGTGAACGCGATCTTCGTTGCCCAGTCGAACCGAAACCTCAATACCTTGCTCACCGGGCAGACTCAGCTGGCGCGGCAACTGGCACGCTCGGGCGCCGGGCCACAACAGATCGTGAACCGCGTGCAGGCGGGCGGTGTGCAGGCCTATCTGGTGCTCAGGACCGGCACCGAGTTCGGCGTTCCGGTACCCAGTGGCGCAGCTGTCAAGACGATCACAGTTTCGCTCAACGCACCCAATCGTGTTGACGGAGCCCAGCTCACCCTGGCGATTGACACCTCGCTGGTGTCCGAAGCCCGGCGTACGCTGCGGCGCGTAATGCTGATCACCGGCGTGATCGCCCTGCTGATCAGCGCGGCACTTGTTGCAGCAGCGGTGCGGTTGGCGCTGCGGCCCCTCGACTCGATGGCTGCGCTGGCTAAGACGGTCACTCAGGGCAATCGCGGCCAGCGGCTGGCACCCACCCGAACCGACACCGAAATCGGCCAGACTGCTCAGGCGTTCGACGAAATGCTCGACGAACTCGAGGGTGCCGAGGCTCGGGCACACCAAGCCGAGGAACGTACCCGGGCGTTTCTCGCCGACGCCGCGCACGAGTTGCGTACGCCGATAGCGGGCGTGCAGGCGGCGGCAGAGACGTTGCTGCACCACGATGATCAGCTGAACCACGCAGAGCGTCAGCATCTGCAGTCGCTGCTGGTTCGGGAAGCCGAGCGTGCCGGCGCACTGATTTCGGATCTGCTTGCCGCTGCCCGACTGGATGCCGGAGTCGATCTTGATCTTGCTCCGGTGTCGCTGCGAACGCTGGTGCACAGCGAGATTGATCGGGTACGACTGCTGCATCCCGAAGCGAGTGTGACCATGAGCGGACCAGAGGTCATAGCCCGAGCCGATGCCGCCAGGGTCAGCAGCATTCTGCGGAATGTGATCGACAACGCCATGCGAGCGGCTGGGCCGCAAGGCAAGGTCCATGTGGCGGTTCGCGAACATGATCAAATCGCAATTGCCGAGGTCTGGGACTCAGGTCCTGGCGTGCCGCCGTCGGAGCGGATGAGGATCTTCGAGCGACTGGTGCGACTTGATCATGGTCGGTCGAACGACTCGGGCGGCTCTGGGCTCGGGCTGGCGATCGCCCGCGGCTACGCGCGAGCACACGGTGGTGATCTGACGTGTGAGGATCCGCGTGGCATTGGCGCTATGTTCCGGCTGGTACTCCCGCTCGAGCCGCGACAAGGCACCCTCCACTAGTTTCGAGGCACCTCGAGACGAATGTCGCCGAGGCCACGAGCCACCAGTAATGTGCCGCCACGTGGCGTAATCCAACCGGATGCTGCATCATCCCAGAGCCGGAATGCGCGCGGGTCACAGGCCACCGTCACGCTACGCTCCTCGCCGGGCACCACGTCATCCGCGATGGCGTAGCCCACGAGCCGCACCGGGGCAGATCCGTCCGGCTGCCAGTAGACCTGAACAACCTCACGGGAAATTCGGTTCGCGGTGTTGGCCAGCACCACTGTCAGTAACTCGGTGTCATCGATCCGGCTGTAACTAGCCGAGCGATACTCCCAAACGCCCCAGCCCAATCCCGCGCCGAACCAGAAAGCTGGTTCGACCGCGGATCCATACCAACCGCGGTAGCCGACCCGGGTCCCTTCCGGATAATCCAGCGTGCCGTCCTTCGGAGTGACGGTCCAGGCTGGACCATCCCCGTCGGCTGCGGGGAAAGTGGTGACCAGGCGACCGGTCGGCTCCGTGGTACCCAACAACACGTCTGCCACCGCATGACCGCCCTCCTGCCCTGGCAGGCCGATCCAGAGCACCGCGTCCACGTCGTCAAGCCAGCCCATGAGCACCGGAGTAGCGGAGTTGATCACCACCACCGTACGGCGCGCGGCTGCGGCGACCGCGCGTACCAGCTCGTCTTGGCGACCAGGGAGCATCAGCGTCATTTTGTCCCGCGCCTCGGTCTCCTGCTCAGCTGTCAATCCGACCACCACAATGGCAGGATCGGCGTCCCGAGCAGCCAGCGCGGCCTCGTTGATCAACTGGTCGTCGGGAGCTGTGACCGGCTGAACCACCAGGCCAGCCAGTGTGATGCGCTCAGTGATCTTCAACCGGGCGGTGAGGATTCGGCCGGGCGCCGCCTCGACGGTGGAGGTCCAACTCGGTGGCGCCATGAAACCCAGTTCTGGGGAATCGCCGGGTAGCAGGGCATTGGTAAATGCGAACGTCTCGTCGCCGTAGCTAAGCGTCCAGTCGCCAACCCCGCGTACGCCGACCTCAAGTTGAGTGCCCGGCGGCGCTACTAGCTCCGACGATAATTCGACGTCGCTCGCGCCCTGGTGCGGACCAGCCGACATACCGAGCACGAATTCGGCAACCTCACTGCTCGTTGCCGCCTGCTGCGCGCCCGAGTCGTCGAAGCTGACAACCCGCATACCTGGCCGGCCGGTTTCCGGATCAATGATCAACTCGGGGGCGGCAGCTAAAGGATTGTGGTGCACCGCCACGCCGTCGAACACCCGTAGCCGCGTCTCGCCAAGCGCCTCTCGCAATCCTTCGACGATTGAGATCTGATGCGGTGGACGAACGGCGGCTGAGCCGCCGCCCTGCAGCGCCGTCTGGTGTGCGTGTCGACCGATGATCACCAGCGGGGTTTCGGCCGTGATCAGGAAGTCCTGCAGCGGCAGCACGTCCTGGCCCTTGAGCAGCACCATCCCGGCCGCCGCGAGGTTGCGTAAAGGCATCCGCATCGCAGGTGCATCCGGCTCGAGAGCGCGCCCCAGTTCTGCCGTCCGATCGGCCGGGATGCCGTCCAAGGCTCCGACCCTTCCGGCCAACCTCAGCAGTCGCGCCAGATGATCATTGATAGTCGCCTCTGCCACCGCGCCAGAACGTACCGCGGCAAGCAGCTGATCACCCCAGGGACCGCCTGGCCCCGGCATCACAAGATCGAGTCCACCATTCGCTGCCGGTGCGGCCGTCTTCGTCGCACCCCAATCCGACATCAGCAAGCCGTCCCAGTTCCACTCGGACTTCAATACCCCGTTGTTCAGCTCATAGTGTTCGGTGGCGGCGACCCCGTTGACGTCGTTGTACGCCGCCATGATCGTCCAGGGATTGGCATCGGCGACACAGATTTCGAAAGGCAGCAGATAAAGCTCACGTAGTGCGGCCTCCCCGACGCGAGAATTCACGGAGTGCCGGTCAGTCTCAGATTCGTTGGCGACATAGTGCTTGACGCACGCTCCCACGCCGTACCTCTGGATCCCCCGGATGTACGCCGCGGCCAGCCGGCCGCTCAGCAACGGATCCTCTGAGTAGGCCTCGAATAGGCGGCCGCCGAGCGGCGAGCGGTGCAGATTGACCGTCGGACCGAGAACCACATCGACGTCTTGGGCACGTCCCTCGCTGGCCAGCATCTCGCCCACCCGCTGTGCAGCCATCTCGTCCCAGGACTGGGCGAGCAGCGTGGCATTAGGAAAGAGCGCAACCCTCTGCCCGCCAACGAATTCGCTGCCACGAACACCGGTCGGGCCGTCGCTGAAGATCATCGGGCGCAATCCGATGACATCGTTGCCGTGCAGCGCAAAGGCTGCCGCACCAGTCAGCAGCGTGACCTTGGCTGCAAGATCAAGTTCACGTATTGCACCTGCTATCACCGTCTCGATCGTGCCGGCTGAGGCTTCTCTGCGCTCCGACATCGTGGTCTCCTTGATCCCTTAAGGAAGCTGCGATGAGACTTTAGTGAATCCCATCCTGAGCGTGATTCTTTGTGGTTCGAACCGCTCGATGTCCTCCCACCGCACCAGGAAAGAGCCGCGATGCCGCCATCGCACTAGAGCAGCAATCAGGCCTGGCGACCGTACGCCCGAACGCTCGTAACCCAGCGATGAGGAGCGGGCGTGCGGGCTGACAAGAATTCCATAGAGTGCAGCGTGATTGCCGGCGTCGAAGCTGAACCGTACGTCGGAGACAAAGCCGACAAAATCAGGACCGAAAACCTTCGCGCCGAGCAGATCGGTGATGATCACGAGTCGCCTCGCTGGTTCGCCGCCGAGTCGTTGTCCTGCTTGTGTCTGGGTTCGTGGCGCCCTCCCGGAATGCGTCCGATGATGTGATCTCGCACCCACCGCTCCGTCCAGGTGAGATCCGTTAGGTCACCTCGGATCGACAACTTGATCACCACACCGACCTCGCTTACGAAGGTCCACGGCGTGTGGTGCCGACGCGACTTCGGCGGGCGGCCGCCGAAGATCCGGGTACCGAGCACAGGTCCACTGAGCAGCGCGGTGATAACCGGCGGCGACTTACCTGCCGGCAGGTCCTGGCCGACCGGGACGTCGGACAGCTCAAGATCATCCACCACTGCTACTGGAACACCAGCCGAGTCGAGCACCTGCCGGTCCAGCAAATGCAAGTGGGCATCCCGAAACTGGCTACCGTGATCAGCTTTCTTCGTCATTGCCCAGCTCCTGTAATGATCAACAGTGGTATTGCAGCGCCCGAGGCGACCAGAATGATGACCATATAGACCACACCAATCATGTTCAGCGCCCGTCCGTTGACGTGTTCCCCCATGTACTCCGGATCATTGGCCACGATCAAGATCGGAAGATAGGTCAACGGCAGCGCAACGGCTGAGAACACCACGGAGACCTCAGTCACCGTGATCGGATCCACCCCGGTAAGCAGCGTGCCAATTCCTACCAGCAGGCAAATGATCATCAACAGATGGAAGCGGGCTGCTCGGGAGGGTGACCGGAACTTGCCCCAGGGCCAGCCAAAGAACTGCGCAATGGTGTAGCCCGCGGAGAGCGTTGTTTCCAGCGCCGCTCCAAACGTTGCCGCAACAACCCCGAGAATGATCGCGGCGAGCAGCAGCTTGCCGCCGGCTTCTGCCACCGGCAGCATCACCTGGGACAGTGCAGTTACCGAAATCAACTGAGGCAGCAACACGACGGCCGCACAGCCGGCGATGGACAGCGAGAGCAGCCCGCCAAGCGGAAACCCGACCAGCACATTGGCACGCGATTGCCCCAGGTCCTTGACGGTCCAGCCCTCCTCAACCGCCCCGGAGGAGAAGAAGAAGACCTCGTAGGGAGTCATCGCGGCGCCGAACAGCGCAACGGCGTAGAACCAATACGTCGAGGCTTTCTCAGTTGACGTTGATATCCGCTGGATGGCCTGGCGCCCCAGCTCGCTCCAGTCGGGGCCGAGCAGGAACAGCGCTACAGCGAAACCGATCAGCAGGAGCCCGACGAGCCCGGCAACGTTTTCCATGATCGAAAACCTGACCCGCCAGATCACCAGCCATACCGCGACCGCCGCAAGCGGAACCCACAGCAGATAGGAGACGCTGGTGACCAGCTGGATCGCAAGGGCCACACCGCCGACCTCGGCAGTCAGAGTCATCAAGTTGATCAAGAAAGAGGCGCCCAGGTTGAACAGCGCGGCGCGCGGGCCCAGCCGTTCTCGGATCAACTCGAATGTGGCGCGGCCACTGACTGCGGCAACCCTTCCTGCCATCTGGGCGAAAACGCAGATGCCGATAACGCCGACTACGACGGTCCATGCCAGCGAGAGCCCGAACCGTGAGCCAACGACAGCGTTGGTAACTAAGTCCCCGATGTCGACGAAGCCGCCAATGGCGGTAAGAATGCCCAGCGCGAGGCCGAACACTTTTTTCATTGGCTGCCTCTGAGCTCGGCGAGCAGGCTATCGACTTGGCCACCAGCGTCCTTCAAGGCCGTCGTGTTGCCCACCGAGCCGCGCTGCTCGAGCTCATCGCGGCTGGTCAGCAATGCTGCAACACCTGCATGGATGGCGGCCAACGCGGCATCGCGGTCCGCTTCCGACTGCAGGCTGTTGATCTTGACTGGCTCCAAGGCGCGCTCCGCATCAGTAATCTGCCCAGCCATATCGCCAAGCACTGTTTCGGTTGCGGCTCGGGTGAATCGCTGCTGCTGATACAGCTGAAGGGCGAGCACACTGCTGGCGAGGGCGCTATGCGATTCGGTCAGCGCCTGGATCAAATCATCGGTCGCTGCGGCTTGCTGACTGCATCCGCTGAGAAGGCATAGCGAAAGTGCAAGACCGGCTGCCCGCACGAAGACGCGCACTCAGACCTGCCTCCAAATTCTCACGACTGCCGAGATGGCATTCCAGCGCCTAACAGAGTGTCAGCTAATCAGTGGTTGCGGAGCATGGACACCAGTTCAGACTTCTTCTTGCCGGAATAGCCGGACAGGCCCAAATCCTTGGCCCGCTGGCGTAAATCGGCAACCTTCCAGTCGTCGTACGAGCCGGACCGGCCACCCTTCTTCCCTACCGAAGACCGGCTCCCCGCTGCAGCAGTGTTGGCAATCCGCGCCGCCTTCTCCTTCGAACCGCCCTGTCCGCGAATCTCCTCATACACCTTGGCATCTTTGACGCTTGGGCCCGGCTTCTTCTTGCCTGGCATGATCGTCTCCTTTCAGCTGATCTTGTTCTTACCGTCTGGCGAATGCGGACTGCGGCCAGCGCCACCGAAGCGAGGCAGCATTGCCAGGATGATCACCGCTAGTAGCGTCATGCCGGCCATGATCAGCGCGGCAGTCCTCCCTATTACCAGGTCGAAGATCAACAGCACGGTTCCGATCAGCATGATGGCGACGCCCACAAGGGTGAACCGCATGATGACGTGTGCGGTCTGAACGATGGTTACCTTTGCGCCCTTGCGGAACAGTGCTCGATGCAGATTCACCGGCGCCAATCCCAGTGCAGTCGTGAGCACGGCCGCGATGACCAGAATCAGATAGACACGGGTCTGGAAGGTCGTCAGATCGCTGAACCGCTGTTGAAAAGCGATGGTGAGCAAGAAACCCGTGAATATCTGGGTACCGGTTTGAGTGACTCTCAGTTCCTGCAGGATCTCATTCCAGTTGCGGTCCATCCGTTGGTTCACGGACTCATCACGGCCGTCCGACGGATCCGCGTCAGCCCGGGCGTCCGCGGCCTGACGGTTAGTCATCCGTGATTCCTCAGCCTGCATGTTGCACTCTCCCTAGGTGTTAAAACCCACGCGGTGGGATGCCTAAACATCCCCAGGCGCAGGCGGCAAATCCAACCTCGCCGGACTGGGCTGAGCACACACTGTGCCGTGCTGGCCCGCGGCCCATCTGTCTTCGTCAGACCGGTGGGGAGCCACTATCAGTCGACCGATCAGCCCTCAGGAGTTGCCGACAATGTGCTCGATGATTGCCGTCGTCGACACGGACGGGGTACGCGGCAGGTATACGACCTGGCAGATGTCGTTCAGATAGTCGAACTTGCCTTGCCAGTCGTCGCCCATCACCAAGATGTCGGCCTTGTGCTCGAGGACGTACTCACGCTTCTGTTCGAGGCTCTCTTCGATGAAGACATCGTCGACAGCCTTGAAATTGGCAACGATCTCAAGCCGTTCCTCCTCGCTGAACACCGGATTACGGCCCTTCTTGGCGAAATTGAGCTTGTCCGAGGAAACGCCGACCACAAGCCGATCACCCAATGCCGCCGAGCGGTTGAGCACCCGTACGTGGCCGACGTGGAAGACGTCAAAAGTGCCGAAGGTAATAACGGTCTTGCTCGCCACGTGAACCCCTTTTGATTGCTCCGCTCGCTGGCGCTCGCTCCGCGCGGATCGCGCTTGGTCGCCGCCTACTTCGTCGTCACTCGGGGACCAAAAGCACGTCCCTCGTTCCTCCTCAGCACGGCGGCGCGCGATCCGTGTACTTCGTGTTCGCTAAACCCTAGAGGGTCAGCGGCCAGGACGGGTGAAGACAGCACGCCACCGGTGCGTTTCCGGCGGGTCACGAAGTTCCTCGACGCTCAACATCTCGAGACCCTCAACCGCGAAGCAGTCAATATCGGTCCTAGTCAGTGGCCAAGGTGGGCCCTCGACCGGCTCACGCTGCTCGCGCGCCACCGCTAGCACGAGCAAGGTCCCGCCCGGCGCAACGAACCGGCCGACATGCAGCGCGACGGTTGGTCGCAGGCGTACGGGCAGCGCCTGGGTGGTGTAGGTCTCCACCACGAAGTCGAAGTGGTGGCGCCATTCGGCGGGCGGATTCAAGAGGTCGGCGATCCGGAAGTCGACCGGGCTTGAGGGGAAACGACGCCGCGCAGCCTCGATCGCCGACTGGGAGATGTCGAAGGCGACGACGCGATATCCCTGTGCCGCTAGATACGCGGCGTCCTCGCCGAGCCCCGATCCAACGACTAAGGTTCGACGCCCGGCAAGCCCAGGGTGCTGATCGATCCACTCCACCAGCAGCGGGTGCGGTGCCCTGCGATCCCAAGGCACGATGGCTTGACCGTCCGCCGCCTCGGCATACAACCGCTCGAACCAGCCGGTCGCGTCGCCCCTCCGGAGAGCTTCGCCTGACAGTCGCCGCGCGTCCTCGTCGGGATCCTGTGCCGTCATGGCTCCATCATGGGCCGTCATGCGGGCTGAGCTTGTCGAAGCCCGTGATGTTGCCCTTCGACAAGCTCAGGGCACAGATCAGCTCAGGTCGTTCAAGGCAAGCTCGAGCTGGTCAAGACCATGATCGAGTTGGCTTTCACTGATCACCAGCGGTGGCGCCAGTCGAATGGTCGAGCCGTGGGTGTCCTTAGCCAGCACGTGTCGCCGCGCCAGCGCCTCACAGACGTCGCGGCCCGTGCCCAGTCGCGGATCAACGTCCACACCTGCCCACAGTCCCCGGGATCGTACGGAGATCACTCCGCGACCAATCATGCGATCCAGCCGCTCGCGGAGCCGCAAGCCGAGACGGGTGGCTCGCTCTTGGTATTCCCCGGTCTCGAGCAACCGCACAACGGCCAAGCCGAGAGCGCAGGCGAGTGGGTTGCCTCCGAAGGTGCTGCCATGCTGGCCCGGCTGCAGCACGCCGAGCACGTCATGATCAGCAACGACTGCAGATACGGGCACGATGCCCCCGCCAAGCGCCTTGCCTAGCAGGTAGACATCGGCAATGACATCTTCATGCTCGCAGGCGAGGGTACGACCGGTACGGCCGAGGCCCGATTGAATTTCATCAGCGATGAACAGGACTCGATGCTTGCTGGTGAGCTCGCGTACTCCAGCCAGGTAACCCGCAGGCGGAATCTGTACTCCTGATTCACCCTGAATCGGCTCCAGCAGTACGGCAACGACATCATCTGTGATTGCGTCGCGAATCGCTCCAAGATCGCCGTACGGAACCATCACAAAGCCCGGCGTGTACGGCCCAAAATGATCATGCGCCAACGGATCATCGGAAAAGCTGACAATAGTGGTGGTCCGGCCGTGAAAGTTGCCGCTTGCGACGATGATCACCGCGCGGCCATCCGGCACACCCTTGACCTCGTATCCCCACTTACGGGCCACCTTGATCGCCGACTCAACCGCTTCCGCGCCGGTGTTCATCGGCAACATCATGTCTTTGCCGATCAAGGTGGCGAGCCCGTCGGCAAAGGGCCCCAACTGATCATGGTGGAACGCCCGCGAGGTGAGCGTCAGACGGTCGAGCTGTTCCTTGGCGGCAGCGACGAGCGTCGGATGACGGTGACCGAAGTTGTTGGCGGAGTACGCCGCCAGGAAATCCAGATACTGCGTGCCCTCGATGTCGGTGAGCACCGCGCCCGATCCGTCTGACACCATGACATCGAGCGGGTGGTAGTTGTGAGCGACATGTTCATCCTCGAGCTGCAGCAATTGGCTGGCACTCGTCAAGGTGGTGTCCATGGTGATCATGATGTTGCTCCTGCCGACTGTTGTGGTCCGACGGTGGAAACCAGAATCGATGCCTGGTCACTAGGCGCGTTCGTCCGCTGCGACCCGACCAGAGCTGGCCTGATCTCTTGGGTGCAACACTTCACACTGCCGCCGCCCTTGATCAGCTCGCTGAGATCCACCGAGATCGGCCAGTAGCCAGCGGCTGCCAGGTCCTCACGCAGCTGGCGGGCGCCGGAAGGGATGAAGACTTGCAGACCGTCGCTGACCGCGTTCAGCCCAAACGTGTACGCATCATGCTGGTTTGCGATCAATGCCTTGGGGAATAGCTCGGCGAGCAGTTCTCGGCTCGGCTGGCTGAACGCCTCCGGGTAGTACGCGATGTGATCACGCTGGTCGTCAAGGACGGCCAGTGCAAGATCAAGATGGAACAGTCGGGGATCGACCAACTCGAGACTGATCACCTGGCGGCTGGTCAGGGCGGCAAGCTCGCGATGGGCTTCCAGAGACGTTCGAAAGCCATGGCCGGCGAGGATTCTCCGCGACAGGATCGCAAAATCTCCCTCGGCCTCATTGACCGCCCGCGGCTGAGGTACATCCGCGGCGCCATACAGGATGCCGTTGCGGCGATGCCAATCTGCATGCGCCGCGGCTTCCGCCTGGCGTTGCTGGTTGGCGAACTTGGCAGGAAGAGTGCGGCCGTCTACTACGGTCGCGCCGTTTGCCGCAAAAACCATGTCCGGCATGTCGGGCAACGGCTCAAGAAGATCTACGCGGTGGCCTGTTGAGCGATAGGCCTCCACCAGCCCAGACCACTGGCGAATGGCCAACGCGCGGTCAATATGACCGCCCGCATCCATCCAGGGATTGATCGAATAGACCACGTCGAAGTACGTCGGCGGGCACATCAGATAGTGCCGAAGCCTGGCATGCCGCGCTGGGTGCCCGGTGTTGTTCAGCACAGTCGTTGTCACTCTTGAAGGGTATGGGCCCGTAGGGCGCAAGTCCGATAGTGTGATCAACGAAAGCGAGGAGAGTCTGTTGCGTCTTGATGAAATTGATCACAAGATCCTTGCGCGCCTCACCGACCATGGTCGCGAGAGCTTCGCCATGCTCGGACAGCACGTCGGACTGTCCACCGCGGCCACCAAAAGACGGGTTGATCGGCTCCGCCTCAGCGGCGTGATCAGGCGCTTCACAGCCGAGATCGAGCCCGCCGCGCTGGGCTGGACAATCGAAGCTTTCGTCGAGGTCTACTGCGAAGGAAGGGTGCCGCCGGACCGGATGCGGGAAATGGTCAGCACCATCCCCGAGGTTGCGGAGGCGTACACGGTGACCGGCGAAGCCGACGGCATCCTGCGGGTCCGCGCCGCCGATACCGCTCATTTCGAGAAGGTCCTGGGCATCATCCGCAACCATCCCGGTGTCTCTCGTACCCGCTCCGCCCTCGTTCTCTCCCGACTCTGAGCAACTTGCTTCACGAGTGGTCGCAGACGACGTCAACAGTCACGCGTTGATGTCGTTTGCGACCACTTTCGGGCTGGCTGTGGGTCCGGCGGGTCGTAAGCCCCGAGACGAGGCCCGGTATGCCGGGCCATGCGTTAGTTTCTTCAGAGTGAGGCTGCCGCAGTGACCGAAACCAGTCCTCCTGTTGGCTCAGACCGCCCGCCGTCCGCGACGCCTATGCGAAGAATTCGCGTCACTGACTTTCATGCGGCGAAGCGTCAACACGAGCGCTGGGCCATGCTGACCAGCTACGACCAATACACCGCTGAGCTTTTCGATGAGGCCGGGGTTTGGGCGCTGCTCGTCGGCGACTCGGCGGCCAACAATGTCTACGGCTATGAGACCACCCTGCCCGTCACAGTGAACGAGATGCTGCCACTTGTCCGTGCCGTGGCGAAATCCACCAAGCGAGCTTTCGTGATCGGCGACCTGCCGTTCGGCTCGTACGAGGACGGTCCGTCCCAAGCCCTCGAGACCTCGATCCGCTTCATGAAAGAAGGCGGCTGTCACGCGGTGAAGTTCGAAGGTGGGGTACGCGTTGCGGCACAGATCCGCAAGGTCACCGACGCTGGCATTCCCGTTATGGGCCACATAGGTTTCACCCCGCAGAGCGAGCATCAGCTCGGTGGCTACCGAGTGCAAGGGCGCGGCGATGATGCGCAGCGACTACTGGATGACGCACATGCCGTTGAAGAGGCTGGAGCCTTTGGCGTGGTCTTGGAGATGGTGCCAGGTGATCTAGCGCGCAAGGTAACCGGCGAACTCGAGATCCCCACCGTCGGCATCGGTGCCGGACCGGACTGCGATGCGCAGGTACTCGTCTGGCAAGACATGCTCGGTCTGCGACGCGGCAAAGTGCAGCGCTTCGTCAAGCAGTACGCCAACCTGGCCAAGATCGTCGGCGACGCAGCTGCCGCCTATGTCGACGAGGTCAAAGATGGCACCTTCCCCAGCGAACAGCACACGTTCGCGTCAAACCTTCCCATTCCTGAGGCCAAGCCATGAAGATCACGCGGAGCATCGCCGACTACAGCAGATTCCGCAGCGCCCTCGACGGAACTGCTAGTCACCGGCTCGTCTTCGTACCAACGATGGGAGCCCTGCACGATGGCCATCGCTCACTGATCAAGTTGGCACGATCACTCGGCGATGTGGTTGCGGTCAGCGTCTTCGTCAATCCGCTGCAATTCGGGCCTGGCGAAGACTATGCGCGCTATCCGCGGCCGCTGGAGGATGATCTTGAAGTCTGTGAGGCGGAAGGCGTCGACGCCGTGTTCGTGCCGAGCGTCACCGATCTTTATCCGCCTGGGCGGCAAGTCACTCTCGACGCTGGCACCTTGGGGTCCGTCCTGGAGGGACGGTCGCGGCCAGGGCACTTCAACGGTGTGCTCACTGTCGTGCTCAAGCTGTTCAACGTCATCCGGCCACATAGTGTGATCTTGGGTCAGAAAGATGCCCAGCAGCTTGCGTGTATCCAGCGCATGGTGGCCGACCTGAACATTCCCATTGAGATCGTCGGTGCACCGATTGTCCGAGAGCCAGATGGGCTTGCTCTCTCCAGCCGCAATATCTTCCTCACCGCAACGGAGAGACCCGTAGCCCGCAGCATCTCCGCGGCACTGGAGAAAGCGGCGACACAGAACTCAGTTCCAGCGGCCCGAGCAGCGGCGTACGAGGTGCTGGATCGGGCCGAGGTCGAGCCATGCTTCGAGCTGGATTACGCCACCATTGTCAACGCTGCCACCTTCACCGAAGTGCCGGATGATCATGTCGGACCAGCCATCTTCGTAGTAGCCGCTAAGGTCGGCGAAACCCGGCTGATTGACAATACGATGATCAACTTTGCGCCACCACGGTGGTCGTAGACGAGGAAGAAGCACCACCTCGTGGACCTCGACGCAGCCGCGGATGAGCTGTACGCCCTCTCGCCCGATGACTTCATCGAGCGACGGCAGCAGCTTGTTGCCGAGGCAAAGCAGGACCGCGACCGCGAGCTGGCTACCCAGATCGGAAAGCTCCGACGACCTACCCGCAGCGCTTGGTTGATCAACGTACTCGCCCGGGAAGCAAGTGATGATCTGGGCGCGCTCCTCGAGCTCGGTACGGCTCTTCAAGATGCGCAGCAGCGGATGGCGGGCGATGAATTGCGCCAGCTCTCGGTGCAGCGACGTAAGGCAGTAGACGCTCTGGCCCGTCGAGCTGTCGAACTCGGCCTCGAGCATGGCTACACCCCGCCAGATGGCGCCGCGCAAGAGGTGGGACAGACGCTGCAAACGGCGCTCGGGGATCCTGAGATCGGTGAACTGGTACGCGCCGGACGGCTGAGCCAGGCGGTGACATACGGCGGCTTCGGTCCGACTGATCTTGCTTCGGCTCTGGGCGCATCCATGCCCACCAAGACGTCGAGTCCAAAGGAAGCGCCAGCCACCGAATTACCGCCGAAGTTGGATGCGAAATCGCGTCGCCAGGCTGAGAAGGTCGCCGCGGAGGCTCGAGAGCAGGCCAATCAAGCGCGGCAGGCTGCCGACTTGGCAGAGGAAGAGGCGGAGGCAGCCACCCAACGGGCTGATGATCTTGCCGATCAGGTCGAGACACTGCGCAGCCAGCTGCGTCAGGCGGAGGCTGGCGAACGGGAGGCTCGTGAGTCCGCGCGAGAAGCGCGTAAGCATTATCAAGAGCTGCGCCAAGCCGCACTCTCTGCCGAACAAGCGGCAGCCGCTGCAGACCAGGCCCTCGCCGAGTAGGAGGAGTTCTAGCCGGCGGACTCGACGTGCAGAAGCAGAGCGGACCCTCGGCGGGCAGGCGGCAGTGGGATGCCGGCGGCTCCCAACGCCCGGCCGGTCAATATTTGCGTTCCCGAGGCCCAGGACGGCGTAATCGTTGGGGCCTCTCCAGAACGGGCACCAACGAGCTCGATGCGGTACGAGGTGGCCGGGTCGAGCCCATCGATGCGGACCCGCCGGCTGCTCATGGCGCGCTCCAGCCAAACCAAAGCGATTAGCGCCTCTCTGCGATCATCGGCCACAACTCCATGTGCAACGAATCCTCGATCACTTTCGTCGGAGCGGATCGTGGTTCCGGAGTGCAGCAGCGAGCGGAACTTCTTGTGCAGCGCTAGCCACCGATGAATGGCGCGGAGGCTGGCGGGAGTTTGTTTTTGAAGATCAATACCGAGACCCAGCCGGCCGAAGAAGGCCGAGATCGCGCGGTACGCCGTTGAGTTCGGGTCGTCAGGTTCGTCGAGCGCGGGCTGCCACACCAGTCCCGGCGGCAGCAGCTGCACCATAGCGGCGAAGTCGGCGTGCCGCGCGGTCGAGTCGCCGGACAGGTCGGCGCCCACCGCCCGGATGGCCATCGCTAAATCGAGGCTTGTGGTTTGCACGATCAACTCTGGATAGCGTTCGTGCAGCGCATCGAGCAGCCGGTACGCGGCCAACGTGCTGGTGTGTTGCGTTGCGGTGGCACCAGGCCGGTGTGCGCCATGAGTGATCGACCAGCTCAGCAATGACACATGGTGGCGATCGAGGAGCTTGGTCAATCTCTCCCACACGTACGCCATGGCTGGCCGTACCGACATATCCAGCACCTGCCGCGTAATCCCATCCCGTTCGACCGTCAACAACCAGTCGGGATGATCACGAGCAATGGCTGAACCAGCCTCCACAGATTCCAGCTCGACCGCAAAACCAATTTCAAGATCAAGGTCGTGAATCCGGGCAAGCAGCCCATCAAGATCACCAGGCGATCCACCGACAGCGCCCCCAGCGCTGTCGGCATAGGGATCCAGACCAACGCGTAAGCACCAGCCGACGTCGAGCAGGAAGGTCTCAGCACCAACCGCTGCCGCGTACTCGGCGAGAACAAGCATTGCTTCCCGATCATGGTCCGCAAAGGCAGCGGCGGCGGCATCGAAGATGATGTGGTTGTCGCGCGGGGCTTCTGGCTCGAGGTGTCGATGCAGCCGCGCGGCCGCGGCGTCAAGCCCGTCACCCCAGGTCCACACCACCCATGGCGAGTGATAGGCCTCACCGAGGCCGAGCACGATTTCGCCGGCTTGCAACAGCTCTCCGCCGCCAAGATAGGTCCGACCGTACGCGGTGCGCTCCATGCGATGCTGAATTGCTCCGCTGAATGCGACCTGAACTTGCCACACCTGGCCCCGGCGAAAGCCGGTGCTTGCCTCGGCGAGAGCGAGGTGAGCAGGCCGGTCGTCGAAGACACCATGATCAACCGACCAGGAGCCCAGACGCAAGGCAACTTTCGACAGCGCGGATCCATCGAATTCGATCCGGTGGGTGGCTAGATCACTAACCGGCAGGAAAAGTTCAATGCCCTCAAGCCGGTAGTCGGCGGCATTCTTGTTGGTGATACCCGCACGACATCGGACGAGTCCGTTGTCGGTTAGTTGGATGGCGAGATCAAGACTCAGCTCGTTGACCGAATCCTCTGCTTCGATGATCACGGTATCGGCGCCGACCTCGACCAACCCTGGCAGTACAGGTCCGTTGCTGATCAGCCGGGACTGACTGCGAGTGAATGAGGCTGCTGAGGTATGTCCGTGATGGGAGCCGGCCAGTGCGGCTCGGGCGTTCCAGCCGGCAGAAGACTCCGGCAGGAGTGAGGACATCATCGACGGGAAGGGATTCAGGCCAGTGGGGCCGAACGCAGCTACCAAGGCTTTCGCCGATAGTCCATCAAGATCACCAAGATCAGCACCCCAGTGCAAGATCACAGGCAGACCGGTGGCCTGGAGGTGCATCAGGAGGCTGACACCGTTTGCTCGCAGATGAAGCAGGGACAGAGCGGTGTCGTGATCAGTAGAGAACGCGGTCGTCGCCGCATCCTCTACTGACATGAGATGCTCCCCCAAGAACCGAGATTTCTCCGCTAGGCGCAAAAGCTTAACGGATGAGTCGAAAGGACCCGGCTCGCTGCCACCGTCGCGCGATCGGCACCATCGTAGATGGCACGTTCATTGCGTCCCTGCGACACACGGCCGCGTGTCGGCCCTTTTCGATATCAGACGACACGCTGAGCACGGTGATGTCCCAACAAAGGATGCAATCTCTCGCCTGTGATCATTGAGGAATGGACCAATCGGTGGAAACGAGCCAAGTCGAGATCGTGAATCTGAATCCGAAGCCGCGTTGTGCGGTTGTCTACAACCCGATCAAGGTGTCTGAGGATCTTCGGAACGTGATCGGCCGAAAGGCCGCCGAAACCGGCTGGACTGAGCCGCTCTGGCTGGAAACCACCACCGACGAACCAGCACGGCCCACCAGGGAGGACCTGGTGTCCGCCCAGGTCAATCGAGTAGTCGCCGCAGGCGGTGACGGAACGATTCGAATGGTGGCCGATCGGCTGGCCGGGTCAGGTATACCGATGGCCATAGTGCCCGTGGGTACCGGAAATTTGCTGGCTCGGAACCTCGAGATCCCGCTGTCTGAGGATGAGGCCATCAAGGTCGCCTTCAGCGACCATACTCGAGACATTGATTTGATCAAGGTCACGGTCGATGGTGAGCCCAGTGAGCATTTCGCGGTGATCGGTGGCCTGGGCGTTGATGCGATGATCATGGAAGAGACCAATCCGCAGCTCAAGGACGTGATCGGCGCGGGGGCGTACTTCATCGCCGCCGGGAAGGCGCTTGGACGTACCCCGATCGAGATGCGGATTGCTCTCGATGATCGCCGTGCTTATCGCCGCAACGCCATGATCTGTGCGATCGGCAATGTCGGGACCTTAGCCGGCAATCTCACCCTGATGCCCGAGGCGCAGCCCGACGACGGTCGGCTGGATGTCTACGTCGCGTCGCCGCATCGCCTCTCGCATTGGGTGCGAGTGTTCATTCGCCTGATCACCCGGCGACCGCGTCGCGATGATCATGTTGACGTGTGGCAGGCCAGCCGGGTCGAGGTACGTCTCAAACACCGCGACCCCTACCAACTAGATGGTGACGTCGTCGGTGAATGCCTCAGTCTGCGTGCGGAGGTCGCTCCAGCTGCGCTGAGGATCCACGTTCCCGGCTAGCACACCTCATCAGCGACCGACCGCTCAATAACCCACGCAGTGTGGGACGTTCACGCTGCGTATGGCATGCACGCCGTGTACCGCGTCAATAACCCACGCGGGGTGGGATACCGGCCGGCCCGAAAGTGGTCAGACAGCCGGCGGTGCACCGTCGTAGCGGTTCTCCTGCACGTGCTTCGTCCGGCTGCGTTGCGCCTGCATGACCAGCGCCAGGATGAGCGCCAACGCGCCCACCACGATCAGGATGATGCCCAGCGTGTCATCAGTCACGAATGGCAGATCGATGTTGAGGGCAAAAAGCAAGATCGCGCCGATCACGATCAAGACAATGCCTACGCCAATACCCATTACTTCTTCTCCTCCCGAGTTAACTGCTCAACTAGCTTTCTTGGCTGATCTGGACCCCGTTGCTTTCTTGGCGCCTGCTTTGTTTGCCGTCGCCTTCTTTGTCGAGGCCCTCTTTGCCGGCGCCTTCTTCGCCGAACGTTTTGTTGCCCCAGCTGCCTTCTTCGCGGGAGCCTTCTTGGCCGATGTGTCCGATGTGTCCGATGCCTTTCGAGCCGCGCGATTCTGCTCCACGCTGCGTCGTAGCGCCTCCATCAGGTCTACGACCTCACCGCGATCAGCCTGGTCCTCTTCCTCACCGAAGGTGGCGGCGGTGTCCAGCGCGTCACCCTTCTCCAGCTTCGCTGCGATCAGCTTGCGTAATTGATCTTGGTATTCGTCGCTGAACTTGTCCGGGCTGAAATCGGTCGACATGTTGTCGACCAGCGAGGACGCCATCTTCAGCTCCTGAGCGGAGACCCGAACATCCTCCTTTACGCTCGGGAAATCGGCCTCGCGCACCTCGTCGTCCCACAGCAGCGATTGCAGCATCAAGACCTTATCGCGGGATCGGAGGGCACCGAGTCGAGTTTTCTGACGTAGCGAGAATTGCACAATCGCCGTTCGGTCGGTTTCCTCAAGCGCTCGACGCAGCAGCGCGTACGGCTTAGCAGCGGCCTTGTCGGGCTCCAGAAAGTAGCTGCGGTCGAACATAATCTCGTCGATCTGCTCCGAGGGCACGAATTCGACGACTTCGATCTCGTGACTGCGCTCCTCGGGCAGCGATTTGAGGTCCTCTTCGCTGAGCACCACGGTGGTCTTGCCTTCCGCGTACGCCTTGTCGATGTGCGCGTACTCGACGACCTTGCCGCAAACCTCACATCGCCGCTGATATCGGATCCGGCCACCGTCGGCATCGTGCACCTGGTGAAGGCTGATGTCGTGGTCCTCGGTTGCCGGATAGAGCTTCACAGGCACATTGACGAGCCCGAATGTGATAGCGCCTTTCCAGATCGCTCTCATATCGGAACTACTACCCACTCAGAGTTCAAAGAATCTTCCTGATTTGGGTCTACGCACATTTCCACGTGCCGGTAGCCGCGTCGATACTTGGCTCTATGGCCAAGGCGTCGCAGGACCAAGTAGTCACCGTCGAGGGCCGAACGATCAAGCTCAGCAACCTGGACAAGGTGCTCTATCCGACGACGCGAACCACCAAGGCAGACGTCTTGTCCTATTACGCCCAAGTTGGTCCGACCATGCTGCCGCATGTGCGTGATCGTCCTGCAACACGCAAGCGCTGGCCGGACGGGGTTGGTGAGGTCAAGGGCAAGCCGCCGACTGTCTTTTTCAACAAGGATCTGACTGCCGGTACGCCGGATTGGGTACCACGCCGGACGATTGCGCATCGAGATCATGACAACGACTACCCGGTGATCAATGATCTTGCTACGCTCACCTGGCTAGCGCAGTTGGCGGCTTTGGAGATCCACGTTCCGCAGTGGCGATTCGGGCCCGATGGCCAGCCGCAGAATCCTGACCGCCTCGTTCTTGATCTTGATCCAGGTCCCGGCGTTGAGCTGAGTGCATGCGCCTGGATTGCTCAGCTGGTCCGAGACATCCTGCGCGACATCGGCCACGAGCCGGTCCCGGTGACCAGCGGCAGCAAGGGCATTCATCTGTACGCCCCACTGGACGGCTCGCAGACACCAGAACAGGCCACGGAGGTGGCCCGCGAGCTTGCCCTGGCCCTCGAAGCTGATCATCCCGACTTGGTGATCTCCACCATGAAACGCTCGCAGCGGGACGGCAAGGTGTTCATCGATTGGAGCCAGAACAATGGCGCCAAGACGACCGTGTCGCCGTACTCATTGCGTGGCCGGAATCGACCGTGGGTTGCCGCACCCCGTACCTGGGAGGAACTGCAGGATCCGGGACTGCGGCAGTTGGAGTACGAAGAAGTGCTGGCCAGACTTGCCGATCTTGGTGACCCACTTGCTTCCTTGGCGTCCCATACCGAACGGGATCGGCTCGCTATCTACCGAAGCATGCGTGACGCGGCGAAAACGCCGGAGCCCGTGCCAGCGGAACCACCTGACCAGCAGGCCGAGGGCTTTCGATTTGTGATTCAGGAGCACCACGCGCGTCGACTGCACTACGACGTTCGACTGGAGCGCGATGGCGTACTGGCGAGTTGGGCGGTGCCGAAAGCACCACCGACGGATGCGAAGGTCAACCACCTGGCGGTACGGACCGAAGATCATCCACTGGAGTACCTGACTTTCCACGGCAGCATCCCCAAGGGCCAGTACGGAGCAGGGTCCATGACCGTCTGGGACACCGGCACCTATCGACTGCACAAATGGAACGAGGGCAAGGAGGTGATCATTACCCTGTTCGGTCAGCCCACTGGCGGCCTCGGCGGGGTCCGCAAATTTGCTCTGATCCACACCGGCGGCGGAGATTCCCAGCCCGAGAAGAACTGGCTGATGCATCTCATGGAGACCGATCCGGAGGACATGCTCGGGCCTTCGACAGGCTCAGGCCACATGATCACAAACGATGAGCCGCAAGCCATGCGCCCTGAGCCCCAAGCAATGCGCCCTGAGCCCCAAGCCAAACGCCCTGAGCCGCAAGCCATGCGCCCTGAGCCCCAAGCCATGCGCCCTGAGCCTGTCGAAGGGCTTCCCTCCACAGCGGACATCGAATTCCCAGAGCAGGTCGAGCCGATGCTCGCCACACTCACCGACGCCACCCACTTTGGGGATGAAGAGGGCTGGGCGTTCGAGATGAAGTGGGATGGGGTACGCGCCGTCGCCTATCTCGCCGGCGGGCGAGTCAAGCTGCTCAGCCGTAAGGGACGCGACGACACGAAGGCCTATTTCGACGTTGCCGACGAGCTATCCACGATCAAGGTCGAGACGGCGATCTTGGACGGCGAAGTCGTGGTCACCGACGCCACAGGACGACCAAGCTTCGGTCTGCTGCAGCCTCGGATCAACCTCACTAGGCAAGCTGACATCGAGCGCGCGGCCAGGACATACCCAGCCCAGCTGATGCTTTTCGACATCTTGGAGCTGAACGGCCGCTCATTGATCAAGGAGACCTATCAGGAACGCCGCGAGATCTTGGAAGATCTGCTACCTCCCAAGCCCGGCTCGCGCATTCAGGTGCCACCGATTTTCGATGGCGACTTAGCGGCGGCTCGTGCTACTGCTGATCAACTCCACCTCGAGGGTGTTGTCGCCAAACGGCGCAATTCGATCTACCAGCCAGGACGGCGTACCCACACCTGGCTGAAGATAAAACTGCACCGAACGCAAGAGGTGGTGATCGGCGGCTGGCGACCGGGCCAGGGCCGCCGCAGCGGCGGAGTGGGCTCGCTGCTGATGGGCGTGCCGACCGACGACGGCTTGCACTATGTCGGCCGGGTGGGATCGGGGTTCAATGACCGCCAGCTCGACGACATTCAAGCCAAGCTTGACAGACTCAGCCGCAAGACCTCGCCCTTCCTCGATGTGCCGCGGGAGGATGCGCGCGACGCACACTGGGTTACCCCATCTTTGGTGGGCGAGGTGACATACGGCGAGCTCACTGAGCCCGGACGATTACGGCACCCTGTCTGGCGGGGGCTACGAAGGGATAAATCAGCAAGCGAGGTGGTCTGGGAGCGCCCGCCGGGGAGCTGAAGTCCGGGTGCCTTCGACAAACTCAAAGGCGCATTCGTTTATTGATCAGTGGTCTCCAGCTCGGCCACGGCTTTGCTGATATGTGCCGACCGAGTTCTTGGCGTTCGGGCGGTCACTACGTCCAGAATCACGGCGTATTGACTAGTCCTGCTGAGCGATGCGAACGCGGCGGCCGCTGCCGGGCTTGCCGACAGCGCCGCGGCAAGATCGGGCGGCACAGTTGCGTCGCGCTGCGATTCGTACGCAGCATCCCAACGTCCATCGGCCTTGGCGGCCGCTACCTCAGCAAGCCCAGGTGGTCGCATCCGCCCCGCAGCGACAAGCTGTTCCACCTTGCGCACATTTACCTGCGACCAGCGGCTATTCGGCCGGCGCGGGACGTACTTCTGCAGGTAGTACACCTCGTCGAATGACTTGCGCTGGCCAGAGATCCAGCCGTAGCACAGCCCGATGTCGACTGCCTCGTCATCTGTCAGCGATGCGATGCCGGATCCTCTCTTGGCGAGCTTGAGCCACACGCCGGCGCTCCGATCGACGTTGTCAGCCAACCAGGATTCAAATTCAGCGGTGTCCTGGAAAGCGATCACTTCGGCGGGAGCCGCCTGGGGTTTCTTCGGCATGGGCTACTCCTCGACGATGGCGGCCAGCCGCTGGCCGCGATGCGCTGCGAGTCGCTCTGCCTCGATCTGCAGCTGGCTTCGGACCCGTTTCGGCAGGTTTGTCCAGAGAGACAGTCGCAGTGTGAAGTCCTTGCCGGTTGTCTTCGGGCGCCAGGTACCGACGATCTCTGTGCCTGAAAGCACGGCACCCGGCCGCCCAAGAACCGGCCAGAGGTCCTTGTGCTTGCCGGCGTCGGGAACGATGAGGTCGCGGTCCTTGCCCTGCAGAAAGAGATCGAATCCATTGAGCAGCCTGAGCAGCTCTTGATCATGCTCGATGCCATTTGCGTCGCCAAGCATCCAGCTCTGCCGGCCTGCCACGCTCACCTCGACCGCATCCTCCGGCCAGTGATTCTTGATCTCCACCACCGGCGAGTCGAGGAACGCGGCAACATCATGCGGTGTTGCGGGGCCCAAGAACCTGAGGTAATTCCGGATCGGTTGCAGCGATTCAGGTGCGGCCATGGGGTGTGGCGCAGGTCCTGGCGTTCGCCTCGGCCAGTGCGGTATGCGGCGTAGCACCGGTGGTGAGGTGCCCGGCTCCAACTCAAGGCCGGCGTACAGCGCGCCTATCCGGAACGGCACTTCCCACGAATGTGTCGCCTGGCAGGGCCCGCAATACCGTAGGTAGGGCGACTCGAGGCGGCTGGTGAGCTGGGTGGAGACATCGCCCTTGACCAGCGGACGAGTCACGACCTTGCGCAGCTGCGTGGCCACTTCGGCAAGCCCCGCGGAGGTCGGAATTCCGGCCATTTTGAGGGGCTTGTCGGCACCGACGATTCGTTTGGCTGCATCTCGGTCCGAAAGCGGTGAAGTGGCGACAAGAATCTCCGGTAGGTCGATCCGCCGGTAGTAATGAGGTGCAGCGCGTAGGGTCCAAACCAATGCCACTGCCGGACTGGTTTCAAGCTCTGTTGCGTCGCAAATGGGCACGCCGCGGTTCAACAATGCCCAACTGGCGCCGTCGCGGCCGGTGTCTTGGACACCGAAGTCAAAGACAGCTGCATCGGTGATCGGACGTTCCGCCTCGACTCGATCAAGCTGCTGGGCATGGATGCGGTACGCCAGCGCCTCAGACCGCTTCAATCGCCCTCCTGGTGATCATCCTTACGAGTACTAGGTCCTCAGGTCTCACCATATGCACCGCTACTGACACACCTTGACCGGAAATCTCGCTCCGCTGGCAACTGGTTGGTGTCCGTTTTTCCGCACAAGTCCACGAATGCGGCCGAATTCTCGGGTTTCGGGCAGCGTCCTTCCGCACAAGGCCACGAACGATCCCGGGGGACGGCAAGGAGTCGTGGAAATGCTGGTCGGGTACGGCTGACCGGGCCGCCAGCGGTGCCACTCTCCCGTTCCTCCGCACAAGGCCACGAATGAGGGCTCCAGCGGCCCTTTTGAGCTGCATTCGTGGCTTTGTGCGGAGAAACGGCGTCTTGGCGGACGAGGATTTTGAGGTCACGGCCACGAATACAGCGCTTTTGAGTTTGGCTACTGGAAACGCTGGGCGCGGCAAGTCCCGCGAAAGCTCACGCCGTCGCCACAGCCGATTGGCATGAGACGCTTAGTCCTGCATGGCGATGTCGCCCCGAGGTGAATTCTTGCGGGATCCGTCGGATGCCTTGTCCGTCCTCGGGGTAATCGTCGGTGCTTCCGCCTCCATTGGAAGGAGAGGCCATGGTCGGACGTGCCAACTGCGTGATCGCCCTGCGGTACGAGGACGTCTCACTGGTACTCGACGTCACCGATGGGCAACTGCCCGCGATCCTGCACTGGGGTGCCGACCTGGGAACACTTGACGAGGCGGACGTCGCGGCGCTGATCATTTCCACGATTGATCCGGGCGGGCCGAACGTCGTAGACGAGCCGGTTCGGCTCGCCATGCTGCCCGAGCACTGGACGGGCTGGGTGGGACGCCCCGGCTTGAGCGGATCTCGAGCGGGCCGGGATTGGTCACCGAAGTTCACCGCAACGGAGGTTCGCGTCGACGGCACATCCGTGACAACGACGGACAGCACGACAACCGTGATCAACTCAGGGCGAGCTTCGGTCGAGATCGACGCGGTCGATGAGGTATCCCAGCTGGGGCTACGCATCACGATTGAGCTGATCGCAGGCGGGTTGATGAGGGCGCGGGCGAAGGTGATCAACAACGGCATGGACCCGTACGCCGTCAATGATTGTGTGATCGCCTTTCCGGTTCCCCAGGGTGCACAAGAGATCTTGGACTTCGCCGGGCATTGGTCGAAGGAGCGAGTACCGCAGCGGCGGCCATTGAGCGTCGGCATACATCTTCGGGAAGGCCGCAAAGGCCGAACCGGGCCCGACGCAGCAACTCTGTTGCACGTCGGGGTGCCGGGATTCAATTTCGCCGACGGGGAAATCTGGGCCGTGCACACCGCGTGGAGCGGGAACCACACGCACTACGCAGAGCGCCTCTTCACTGGTGCCCAGCTCATTGGCGGCGGTGAACTACTGCTGCCCGGAGAGGTGATCCTGCAAGCGAGCCAGAGCTACGTCACGCCATGGATCTACGGCTCGTACGGGATTGGTCTCGATGCTGTGGCCGGCCGCTTCCATCGCTTCCTGCGGGCCCGAGAAACTCATCCATCGCCCATCCGCCCAGTCACTCTCAACGTCTGGGAAGCCGTCTACTTCGATCATGACCTGGATCATCTCGTTGATCTTGCTGAACGCGCAGCGGGTGTCGGAGTCGAGCGCTACGTGCTCGATGACGGTTGGTTCGGGGGACGCCGCGATGATCATGCCGGCCTCGGGGACTGGACTGTGTCACCCGAGGTCTGGCCGCACGGCCTGCACCCTTTGGTGGACAAAGTGACCGGACTAGGTATGGAGTTCGGACTCTGGTTCGAGCCGGAGATGATCAATCTCGACTCCGCGGTGGCCCGTCAGCATCCAGAGTGGATCATGTCCACCGGCAACCGGTTGCCCGTGGAAGCGCGACATCAGCAAGTGATCAACTTGGCTATTGCCGAGTGTTACACCTATATCCGAGACGCGATCTTCGACATGCTCGCCGAATACAAGATCAGCTACATCAAATGGGACCACAACCGCGACTTGATCGATGCCGGCACTTCGCCCGACGGTCGGCCTGGCGTACACGAACAGACGTTGGCCTTCTACCGCCTCGTCGACGAGATCAAGGCAGCCCACCCCGGACTGGAGATTGAGACGTGCTCATCCGGTGGCGCCCGCGTTGATCTTGGCGTGCTGGAGCGCACCGACCGAATCTGGGTCAGCGATTGCATCGATCCATTGGAACGGCAGCAAATGAATCGCTGGACCGCTCAGTTAGTGCCGCCAGAGCTGCTGGGCTCCCATATTGCCTCGCCGCGTTCCCACACCACGGGCCGCAGGCATGATCTTTCTTTCCGCGCGGCCACTGCGATCTTCGGTCATCTGGGCATCGAATGGGACCTGACCACGGCGACGTCGGAAGATCTTGCCGAACTTCGAGAATGGGTCAGCTTCTACAAGGCGAACCGTGGGCTGCTGAACGGTGGCGAAGTCCTACGTTTGGACTTCCCCGACCCGACCATCCTCGCGTACGCGGTGATCGCGCCTGATCGCTCAACGGCGATCTACACAGTCGCTTCGGTCGGCTTGTCGGCAGTGATGTTGCCTGGTCGGTTACGGTTCCGAGGCCTGGATGCCGACCGGCGGTATCGCATCCGGCCGATCGTGGTCGGACATCCGCCAGCGGGGCTCAACCGGCCGCGCTGGTGGGGCGCGGAGAAGGCGGAATTCGATCCGTCCGGGGAGCGGCACATTATCGGTTGGGGTCTGCCGGCGAATGGCGGCCCTGGTCTGATACTCTCCGGCGCTGCCTTGGCCTCAGCTGGAGTCATGGCTGCCGGCATCCACCCAGAGCAGGCAATTCTTTACCGCGCGGACGCGCTCGACTGATCAGCCGAGTGCGGATGCCCTTCGACAAGCTCAGGGCACAACACAACAAGCTCAGGGCATATTCGCTAGTGCCGTTGCCATGGTCGGCGCGAGTGGTAGTCGCGGAATCAACGTGGCTTGAACCGCGTGATAAAGATCAGGCTTGCCAGGCCATACCGTCTCGATCACGGAATTGTTAGCGTCGAGCTGATGGTGCCACGAGCCGTACGTCCGATCGAAGAGATATCGCTCGGCGTACGCCCACCAAGTTGCCGCCAAGGCTGCATAGTGATCATTCCCAGTCCGTGCTCGCAACGCCGCAGCGGCGGCGATAGCCTCTGCGAGCACCCAATGCATCCGGTCACGGACCACCGGACTGCCATCCCACCTAGTGGTGTAGATAAAGCCGTCCGCCCCATCGACCGCCCAGCCGTCCCGCACGGCGCGATCGAAGAGCCCTTCCGCAGCGGGCAGCAGCCAGTCGGGTGAATCCGTTACAGACGCCTCGAGATGCAGCAGCAATCTCGACCACTCCAGACCGTGACCGACGGTAGCCCCATACGGCTGGAATTGATCATCCGGATGATCTTTGTTGTGCTCGAGCTGAGGTTCCCAAGCCGAGTTGAAGTGTTCGGGGATGCGCCAGGAATGCGGCTGAGCAAACTCCAGCGCCACTCGGCGACTGATGCCAAGGGCGGACCTCCGCAGTCCATGATCACCAGTGACATCCGCAGCGGCCAGCAGCGCCTCGACTGCGTGCATGTTCGCATTTACGCCGCGGTAGTCAGAGAGTGTGGTGAAGTCGCGGTTCCAGGAGTCGACAAACATGCCGGCATCGTCATCGAAGAACCGCTGCTGCCAGATGTCGAGCGCCTCTGAGAGCAGGTCGGGAGCGCCGGGCAGCCCAGCCACTACGCCAGACGAGGCGGCCAGCACTACAAACGCATGCGTATAGCAAGCCTTCTCGTCCGGAGAGTTGACGGCCGCGTCGACACTGGTCAGCCAGCCCCCGTTCGTCTCATCGCGCAGCCGGCCGGTGAGCCCGGCGAGAGCCTGAGCAGCAAGATCAGCATCGCCGGGCCGGCCCAGCAGGTGTCCGAGCGCGTACACATGAAGCATCCGCGCTGTGATGTAGCTGTAGACCGGACGAGTCAGGTCCGGTTGACCTCGTGCATCAAGCCACGCGGCACCGCCTAGCGGATGCGGAAAGTGCCGACCGAAATCGAGCAGTCGATCACATTCGGCGGCGAGCGCCGCAGCGGGGATTCCCGGGTCAGGTGACGCCATGCCCTCACCGTAATGGCGTGAGCACCATTGAGACGATAGGCACCATGACCCAGACCCAGATAGTTGATCATGAAGCTGACATTGCTGGCCGGTTGGCACAGCTGAGTCTGGAGCAGAAAATCCGCTTGCTGACCGGCGCTGACATCTGGGCGTTGCACGCCATCCCCGAGATCGGGTTGCGGCGGCTGGTCACCTCCGACGGTCCGGCTGGCGTTCGGGGCGAGACGTGGGACGAACGGAGCCCGTCGGCGAACGTGCCCTCGCCTACCGCCCTGGCAGCGAGCTGGGACCCTGCGCGAGTGGAGCGGATGGGTCGGCTGCTTGCCAGCGAGGCGCGCCGCAAGGGTGTCGACGTCCTACTTGCGCCGACCGTCAACCTGCACCGCACCCCTTACGGCGGCCGACACTTCGAATGTTTCAGTGAGGATCCCGAGCTGACGGCCATGATCGGCAGCGCGTACGTTCAGGGGCTGCAGGCCGAAGGGGTGGCTGCCACCGTTAAACACTTCGTTGCTAATGACTCCGAGACCGACAGGTTCAGCTACGACGCGTTGATCGATGAGCGGGTGCTGCGAGAGCTGTACCTCGCGCCGTTCGAGCGGATCGTCGCTGCTAGCGGCCCCTGGGCGATCATGGCGGCGTACAACAGGGTCAATGGAACCACCATGACTGAGAATCCATTGCTGGCCGACGTGCTCAAGCGCGAATGGGCGTTCGATGGTGTGGTCATGTCCGACTGGTACGCCGCGCGCTCAGTCGCGGCGGCCGGCGAGGACCTGACGGATCTGGCGATGCCTGGACCTGAGAGCCCGTGGACCGAGTGGCTGCTGGACGCCGTGCGGTCCGGCCAGATCTCCGAGCCGGCCATCGATGGGCATGTACTACGGATTCTGCGCCTAGCGGCTCGGGTCGGCGCCCTCGACGGACTCGATGCCGCGACGCCGCCGGCTCGGCCGTGGAGTGATCAAGATGTGCGCGCAGAGCTGCAAGCGGCGTCGGCAGCCGGCATGGTGTTGATCATCAACGATGGCCTGTTGCCGCTCGATGTCGGCTCACTAAGCCAGATTGCGGTGATCGGTCCGAACGCGGCGACCGCACGAACGCTGGGCGGTGGCAGCGCTACCGTTTTCCCGCCGTACGTGATTTCGCCCCTCGATGGGTTGCGCGCAGCGCTCGGGGAAGAGATCACGATCGTGCAGGCAGCGGGAGTGCGCAGTAGTGAACGCACCGAGGTTGCTCCGGTCGAGATGCTGCAACTTCTGGATGGTAGTGGGCCTGGCGTCGAGGTGATCTTCTTCGATGCGGAGGATCGCGAGGTTGGGCGACAGCAACGGCAGGCCGCCGGGATGATGTGGTGGGGACCATTGCAGGAAGGCCTGTCTGCTGACGATGTTGATCATTTGACGCTAAACACCCGGCTTACCGTGCCCGAGTCTGGCCGCTATCTGGTCGGCACGTCCGGCGTTGGGGAATTCCGGCTGATCATTGACGGCGACACCCTGTTCGATGAGGAAATCAGTGTGGAACTCGGGGCCGACATCGTCGAAACAGTCATGAAGCCACCACAGCAGCTTGCCGTCGTCGAGCTGACCGCAGGTCGGGACGCACTTGTCGAGCTCAGCTACCGGCCGGAGGGCGGCAGCGCGCTCGGCGGCGCCGAGATCACCATGCTGACCGTGCAACTCAATGTTGCGCAGCTTGTCGATGAACAGGTTGAGTTTGATCATGCTGTGAGATTGGCCGCCGAGTCGGACGTAGCCGTGGTTGTGGTGGGCACCAGCGAAGAGGTGGAAAGCGAGGGCTTCGATCGGACCAGCCTCGCGCTTCCGGGTCGCCAAGATGAGCTTGTCCGTGCCGTGGCAGCTGCCAATCCGCGAACTGTTGTGGTGGTGAACTCGGGCGCTCCAGTGCTTCTTCCCTGGGCGAGCGACGTGGCGGCAGCGTTGGTGTCCTGGTTCCCAGGACAGGAATTCGGGAATGCTCTTACTGATGTACTCATCGGGGCTTCCGAGCCGGGCGGCCGGCTTCCGGTGACCTGGCCCGCCTCAGAGGATGGGCTGCCGGCAGTTACGCCCGTGAATGGCGAGCTCCCGTACGAGGAAGGCCCGCTGATCGGATACCGCTGGTATCTCGCAACGAATCGCACTCCGGCCTTCGCCTTCGGTCACGGGCTGGGCTATACCACCTGGGCGTATGAGGACCTGACAACCGACGGCGACAACGTGACGGTCACCGTACGCAACACCGGCAGCCGGGCTGGTCGCGAGGTCGTGCAGCTGTACGCCAGTCGGGCCGACAGTCGGCTGCAACGTGCGCCCCGCTGGCTCGTGGGCTCAGCGGTCGTCGATGCGGAGCCCGGAGAAGTAGCCACGGCCTCGATCACGGTTGCCGACCACCATTTCCGGCATTGGGATAGCTCGGTCCACGGCTGGCTGACCGAGCCCGGCACGTACCATCTGCACGCCGGCCACTCGGTCGCCGACCTGCCGCTCAGCGCTGAGATCTCCCGCGACTAGGGAGCTGACGACCGTTTCAGCAAGGTGGGTACGGGCCACGCGGCGGCGCGCAATGCACACTCAGTCCCATCTCGACCGCTGTCAGCTCAACTGACTTGAGCCCGGAGCAAGACCTCATCGGTGTCGGACTCGCGAATTTCAAGATCAGCGATCTGAGACATTTGCAACGGGGTCGTGGCGCTCGGTCGCATCTGCTTGTTAGGCGTCGCGGGCCATTCCTTGATCTCCGAGGCATGACCGGCACGGTCAACGACGAAGATCGAATACTGCTCGTGGCCGCCACCTGGCCGAGGATCATTGAGCTCGGCGTAGACACACTCCACCTTGATCTGGGTGCCATCTTGGCCAGGAATGAGATCAGCGACTGCGGTGATCGCGGAGGGCACGACCTGCGAAAAGGCAACGCGCTGCGGACTCTTGGGCTGCAATGGGAGCAGTCCGCTGGCAATGGCGATCCCACTGATCACTACGACGATGGCCGCCGCGATACCCGCCGCCGCGACCAGGATCTTACGCCGCCGAGCACGCGCCGCCTCCTTGATCATTTTCGGCAACAGTGAAGACGGTGGGCCGGTCTCGACCAGTTCTGTCTCGATCACTCCCGAATCAATCAGCTCTTCCGCGCTGGCACTGGGGGTGACTGTTTCACCGTGCCCTGCGTGATTGTCGACCGCCATGGCCAACATCGCCGCGTCCGCCGGCGAGACCTGGGCAAGCAGCCCTGGGATGGCGACCAGCTCCGAGACCGCTGCCTGGCACGCCGGACAGCTGGCCAGATGCTCTTCGAACTCGCGTCGCTCCGCAGGAGACAGCGCACCCAGCACATACGCCGCATCCCACTGCGCGAACTTGTCAGGTGGTGCGTTCATGGCCGAGTCACTCCTTTCTCCTGTAGTGCCAATCTGAGCGTTCGAAGTCCGTAGTGCAGCCGCGACTTAACGGTCCCCTCTGGAATTCGCAGCCGGGCCGATATGTCGGCGACCGACCTGCCTTCGTAGTAGGCAGCGCTGATCACCGCGCGGTGCTCCGGCGACAAGCTGCTCAGTGCCTCCGCGATCAACCATCGGTCGAGCACGACACTCGTCGCGTCGCCCGCGCTTTCCTCGGGCGGCTCCTCCATCCGCTGCTCATGGCGCGATGCCGCGCTGCGCCAACGGTCGATGATCAAGTTCCGGGATGCGGTGAAGAGCCAGGCGCGAGCCGCGGCTTCATCACGTTGGCCGAGGTTGGGATCCTTCCATGCTTTAAGCAGCACCTCCTGCACGACGTCCTCAGAGAGCTGGCGATCGTGGGTCAGCCGCATGGCGAACCGCCACAACTCGCTGGCGTGGCGGTCATGCAGGTCTTCCAGTGCGGCCTCGCGCTGTCCGCCGCCCACGAGACTCCTCCCGACACCAGGCCTGCTGTCGTTCGCAGGCTCACCGCCGTCGCCAAGTCATTGCCCTGCCCTCATCTTCCACGGTTGAGGACGACGGCGGCGTGCTCTTAGTTCAAAGCCTCGATGGTAGCCAGCCGTTTCCGTGCCATGTCGAAAGGCGCGCTTCGACAGGTTCAGCGCACCTGCTGAGTCTCATCGCGGCTCACCGCGTACGGTGGTCCGCTCGGTCGCCTGCGGATGTGCCTCCGCCAGGTGATCGCCCGGGCACAGCACCAGCAAAGACCTGCCCTCATGTGGTTCCAGCGTGATGGGGAAGGTATGGAGATCGTCCACCTCGCCGATTTCCTGGTCGGTGAACATGTCGATCAGCACACTTCCTGGCACGAGATATTCGGACTGGACGCTGCCCGAGACGGGCTGCGCAGAGAAGTTCAGCACCGTCACCTGCTCGGCGTCGCTGAGCTGGTGAACCATGACGAGCATGGCCTTGTTGGAGACCTGCGGCACGTCCAGCTGCACACTGCTCGCGATTCCGTACCGCCTGCGTACGGCCAGGATTTCGCCTAGCCGCCGAGCGAACGACGAGCTGTCCTGTAGCTGCCTAGGTAGCGAACCGTACAGACTCTTTCCGCGCGGCATCTTCGACAACGACTCGTGGGTATGCGGGCGATAGTCCATCAGGTCGTACGCCGCCCGATGGATCCAGCGCGTATCGCCGTCGGAGAGCAATCGACCCACCAGCCGGCGGTCCAGCGTCAGCATTCCGCAGAGATCCCAGCCCGATAACGCAAACACTCCGGGCTGCAGGGCGTTGAACATGGCCAGCAACAGATGTGCCTGCTTGATCCGGTCGACCTGCTCCGGGGTGAGCTCGGAGATGCTTCGCAGGCCCATCGAGGCGGCAATGATCGTTGCAGTCGTGGAAGCAATGCCGTTCTGAGTGAAGGTGGCATTGTACGGAGCCGCATCCCCAGTCAGATGATCAAGAAGGTCCTGGCGTACGGTTACCGCAAGCTCATGACCGGTGAGTTCCTGGCCGTGGAAGGTGAAGACCTCACGAGCGTGCAGGGTCTCGAAGTGCACAAGTTCGTAGGTCATCTCGTCGTGGTTCTGCAGCGCGTGAACCAGGGATGCCGGTTCAACTCCATGCTTCCTGGACAGGTTGAGTGTCAGGCGTACGAACTCGGTGTCGCCGGTTGCGAGGGCATGGTGATAGGCGGGCCGGTTGACGAAGTCATAGGAAAGGTCGGCTCCGCGCTCGGCAGAGCTTTGGATGTCGTCAATGGTGAGATTGAGCTCCTGGAAGGTGAAGCCGCCCACCTTGCGAACCATGCTCGCGATCAGCTGGTTTGCCGCCTCTGACAGCGGATGGCCCTCGGACCAGGCGGGAGAGTCTTCCGCGCTCTTCTCGACACCGAGGAATCCATTGGCATCCAAGCGCAGCGCGCCACTGCCAAGATCACCAAGAGAATGCAGTGCGTCACCGATCACCAGCCGCATCCCGGCGAAGCTCGGATCGAGCCAGTTGATCGAGGGCTGGCCCTCCTTGAAGTAATGCAGATACACCCAACGACGCTCGACACCATCTGGTCCGAGCACCGGCGAGGTGGCGCTCCAGTTGGTGTCTTTGACCCCAGGCTCGAAGAAGATCACCCGCTGCATCCGACCGATGATGTAGCCGTGCTTAGCCAGCTGATCTTCGGCCTCGCTGTCCAGGTTGACCGAATCACCCTTGGACACGCTCGGCAACAGATGCCAGTCCTTGGGATCGATCTCCACCATGTGATAGACGCCGGGATAGTCGCCGATCTTCATCTCGGCCAGCCGGAAATCGGCGCCCTTGCCGGTATGGCCGGGCACGATGTCGTCGATCACCATCCCCAGGTGGCCGGCCGCCACCTCACACATCGACCGGAACTCCTCCTCAGTTCCGAACGCGTCGTCGATCTGGGTGCTGATCCGGTCGAAGTGTCCATCCACGCTGGGGGTCGGATCCCAGCCAACCAGGCCCCCGGCTTTCTTGACGGGACCGGTGTGGAGGCCGTCAATGCCGATCGCCTCGAATGCGGCCCAAAGATCCTCGTCGCCTAATGTGCCGAGGAACGATGTACCGGGCTTGGTGATCATGGAGATCGGGTACGCCGTGAACCATACGGAGGCCTTCTCGATAGCGGCCCGCGGATCGGGGTTGGCGAACGGGTTCTGCCACATGCTGCCTTGACCGGAGAACTGAGTGGCGAATGCCTTCGCGTCCTCGAGCATTGACTCCCCGACAAGCCAGCTGACGTAGGAGGGATTGTCGCCGCTCGGCTTACCAACCCGCTCCGCCTTTGGTCTCAGGGCAAATAGATCACGAAGCCGGCTCCTCGGTCGGAGCCGCTTGGGCCGTGCCGGATAGCGCTGTTCGTCGTAGCTGATTTCGCTTGCTTCGTGGGCCGCGGGTGCCGGATCATCGGCCTCAATTTCGCTCATTGGTCCCCTGTTCGCGCCCGCACGGCCTGGAAATTGCGGACGCCGCCAACGTTAGTGCAGGCCGCGAAACACCTTAGTGTCGAGCGTGCCAGTTGAGACTGCCAAGCTTCGCCTCGACCTGCTTGTCAAGATCAACCCCGAGCTGTCGGGCGAGAATCGCAGCTGCGATCACCACCTCGGCAAGATCCCCACCAAGATCGTCGGGAGCGCCATATCCCAGACCCTCACTCATGGCCCGCCGGAGACCCTTGACACTTTCGCCGGAGCACTCCGCAAGCCGTAACGCAGTATCGGTGAGAGCATCTTCGCCGTCCCGTTCCCGAAGACCATCGGCAAGCGCGATGATCCTCGGATCCGTCGCGATCAATGCAAGATCCGGGTCGGGGTCACCGCCGAGAATGAGAAAGCGATAACCGATGATCTCGGCACGGAATCCGCGCTCGCCCGGTCGTCGCTCGCGCAGTTCGCTGAAGACCACGCCGGCAGCTCGGTGCAAGAGAAATAGACCACTCAGCTCACCTGGTGGTACATGGATTTGAAACTCCACGCCGACGCCACGCGGCACGATGTAGGGATCGCTGGGAAGCACCAGCTCGACCCGCGACCGGGCGAGCGACAGGCACGCGCGCGGTTGCTCCTGGTCCCGTACCGACGCGTACTCGACCTTCCAGCCAGCCTGGCTGAAGATCGACGCGGCAGCGTATGGATCCTCGGTTGCAAGCAGGGGAGCAAGCATTCGGAACTCCAAGACACCAGCGGTTGCTCTGGCTCTCACTCTTGCACAATCGGGGCGGGTCGGCGGAAGACGCGACTAGCGGTTCTGGACCGTTACACAGTCGTGTCATCCGGGCCGTACGTCCCCGCCCCTAAACTCGGAACGATCATGCCGAGGCACTCCATGCGTAACTGGGACGCGACCACACCACCGCGGATGATCATGATTTGCCTGGCTCTGCTGCTAACGGTCAGCGCTGGGTGCTCTCGGCCCCTCGAGCAGGCCGCCAGCGCTCTGACCACCAAGCTTCCGCTGGACGGTCTGGGGCTGGATCAATGACGAACGTGGTACTCGTGGCATGTCCCTGAGCCTGTCGGATGTGTGTCCTGAGCTCGCGCGGCATGTGCCCTGAGCCTGTCGAAGGGCGCCGCCTCCGCGCTTCGACAGGCTCAGAAGCCCATCACCCGTAGGCGCTGCAACAGGCTCAGCGCTCTGCCAGGGACGCAAGCGCTCGCATAGCCAGCGGATATCCGAGTACGCCGAAGCCCACGATGATTCCGGCGGCCACGGGCGACACGTACGAGTGCTGCCGAAACGCCTCTCGGCTGTAGACGTTGGAAATGTGCACCTCGATCACCCGGGCACCCGATCCAGCAATGGCGTCGTGGAGCGCGATGCTGGTGTGGGTATAGGCGGCCGCGTTCAACACGACGCCGACCGCTTTCTCCGTCGCCTGCGCTGCGCCAGCCTCCTGAATCCAATCGACCAGCTCGCCTTCACGGTTGGTCTGGCGAAACTCCAGATTCCATCCCAGCTCGGTAGCCACGTCCTGGCAGGAACGCTCGACATCGGCCAGAGCCGCTGTCCCGTAGATCCCTGGCTGACGGAGCCCGAGCAAGTTGAGGTTCGGGCCGTTGAAGACGTACGCGGTTCTTGCTGGGCTCGCCGGGCTGGTCATGGTGGTACTCCATCATGGGTAGCGACCTTAGACGCGCCTACCGACAAAGAGCTCTCGTGGAAGTCGGTCGTCATTGGTGACTTCGGCGACGGAACGAGCTCTGAACCCGGCCTCCGTCAGGACCTTGAGCCATAAGACGCGCGGGAAGAGACCCAACTCGTGAGTGTCGTGCACGACCGTGACAGAGCCGTCCGGCGTACGAAGCAAAAACGCATAGTCGGTACGCGTGCGGGTGTCGCTCGGGTCGGGATCGCTGGACCATTCGAGATAACGCGCGCCGCGCCCGTCTGGTGCGTCCTGTCCGCCGTGCTCGGTTGCCGGCTCGAAGTTCTCTGCGATGTCGTCTGGCACGAAGACCGCAACACCACCCACTCGGCAGTGCTGGTACGCGGTGACCACGGCCTGGCGAAGATCATCTTCGCTGGTCATGTAATCGATCGCGTCGTGCACGAAGACCGCATCGAAAGTTCGGTCCAGGCGCAGCGTCCTCATGTCTCCCTGAAGGTGCTCGCATTCCGGGTTGAGCTGCTTGGAAATCGCGAGCATGTCAGCCGACAGATCGACCAGCGTCATCTCGAATTTGCTCTTGAGATGGAACGCGTTGTTACCGCCACCGCTGCCCAGTTCGAGCACCGTACGCGCGGGAGGGTCCGCAGTGCGGAGTAAGGAGGCGGCAAATGCGGCTTCTCCGATGTACTCCTCGGGCGCAGAGATCAGCGGCCACCAGGACGCGATGTCAGCATAGAGGCGCTGCATCGGAGCCGCCTCGTGATCATGATTCTGATCGGCCAGTTCAGTCACCTGGACGAGACTAGCGATCTGCGCTGCTCGGCTCGTGCCACGGCCTGTCCCGGCGGCTGGCCAAACCGCGTACGTAGGCAGCCTGACCCAGATGCTGCAAGGTATCGCCGATCACGCTGACCAGCCTGACCGATGCCGTCACCGGCGGATTCCAACGAGTATCGACGATCCGGTCCAGCTCTTCAGAAGTGATCTCATCGAGGTAGCTCATGGTCAGCTCGTGAACCGCCTGGTGATAGTCGGCAAGAAGATCGCCACTCGGCTGGACCGCCGCCACATCTTGCGGGCCTTGGCCGTACCCGGTGGCCCAGTTGCTGAACGGCAGCCCAAACCTGTCCCGCCACATGGTCCATGCCTGATCGACGTGCGCGAGGTCAGCGACATGATCATCTTGAATGCGACTCAGATGCCAGATAAGCCAGGCCATCGAGTTGGCGCCTGGATCTGGGCGATAGGTGGCGAGCTCGTCGGTCAGGCCGTCGGTAAGGTCGATCACTAGCCCGCGTACCCGTCCGAAAGCATCAACCAGAATCTGCTTCGCATAGTCAGTCATGGCTGAGAACACTAACGTCGAGGATCAGGACAGATGCAACGGCTCGGGATCTGCCTTGTGATGATCATCAGCGCCAGCAGGTTGCTGACCGCCCGCCTGAGGCGGCTTCGTCGCATCAGACCGCCCCAGCCGAATGATCACCGACTTCGACGTCGGTGTGTTGCTGCCAACCGCTGTCGAATCCAGCGGGACCAGCGGGTTGGTCTCGGGGTAATACGCGGCGGCCGAGCCGCGTGGCGTCTGGTAGGCAACGATCCGGAAATTTCGCGCCTGGCGTAGCTGGTCATCACCATCCCAGTGAGTGACGAGATCGACGATCTCGCCGTCATGGAAGCCCAGCTCCTGGATGTCCTGCGGGTTGACGAACACCACACGGCGCCCACCTTCGATGCCACGGTAGCGATCACTGAATCCGTAGATCGTGGTGTTGAACTGATCATGGCTGCGCATGGTCTGCAAGATCAAATGGCCGGGTGGCACCTGGAGGGCCTCGATTGCCGACACCGTAAACTCGGCGCGGCCGGACTCGGTCGGGAAAGTACGCGAGTCCCGCGGCGGATGGGGCATCACAAAGCCTCCTGGCTTGGAGACGTTGACCTCATAGCTCTCGCAACCTGGCACCACTCGCGCGATGTGCAGTCGAATTCGTCGATAGTCATCCCGCATGGCTCGCCAGTCAATGGAATAGCGATCACCAAGCGTCGCCTCGGCCAATGCTGTAACGATCGACACTTCCGACCGCAGCTCGGGACTGCCGGGAGTTAGCGGTCCGCGCGAGGCGTGCACCGAGCAGGTCGCATCCTCCATCGAGACAAACTGCGGACCGCTGGCTTGGACGTCGACCTCGGTCCGACCCAAAGTCGGCAAGATCAACGCCGTGGTGCCACATGTCAGATGGGATCTATTGATCTTGGTTGAAATATGCACCGTCAACTGCGCCCGGCGTAACGCTGCAGAGGTCACTTCGGTATCTGGCGCCGCTTGCACGAAGTTTCCGCCGAGTCCGATGAAGATCTTGGCTTCACCGTCGCGCAGCGCACGAATCGCGTCCACCGTGTCAAGACCGTTCTCGCGCGGCGGATCGAATCCGAACTCGGCCTGCATCCGGTCGAGAAAGTGACCCGGCGGCCGCTCCCAGATGCCCATGGTGCGGTCACCTTGCACATTGGAATGGCCGCGGACCGGGAGCAACCCCGCGCCGGGCTTGCCCAAGTTGCCCTGAGCCAAAGCCAGGTTGACGATCTCGGAAATGGTGGCCACGGCATTGTGATGCTGGGTCAGGCCCATGGCCCAGAAAAACACCGTTTGATCGGATTCGGCGAGCAGCTGCGCGGACTCGGTGATCTGTGCGCGGGACAGGCCGGTCGTCGCCTCAACCACATCCCAGTCGATAGCCGCCAGATGGGCGCGCCAGCCGTCGAAGCCGTGTGTGTAGGTGTCGATGAACTCATGATCAAGCGCATCCCACTGCACGAGCAGGGCACCCCAGGCCTGGAATAGCGCCAAGTCACCATTGATCTTGATCGGCAGGTGCAGGTCGGCGAGATCAGTACCCTTGCCGACGAGCCCGCGCGGCTTCTGCGGATTACGAAAGTTGATAAATCCCGCCTCACGCAGAGGGTTGACAGCAATGATCTTGGCGCCGTTTCGCTTGGCGACCTCAAGAGCGGACAACATGCGAGGGTGACTGGTGCCGGGGTTCTGGCCGGCCACGATCAACAGCTTCGCCTGATGCACATCGTGCAATGTGACGCTCGCTTTGCCGATGCCAATCGTCTGGGCCAGCGCGATGCTGGTCGACTCGTGGCACATGTTGGAGCAGTCGGGCAGGTTGTTGGTGCCAAATGCCCGCACGAAGAGCTGATAGCAAAATGCCGCCTCGTTCGAGGTCCGCCCGGAGGTATAGAAGATCGCTTCGTCCGGGCTGGCCAGCCCATTGAGCTGATCAGCGATTAGCCGAAATGCCGCATCCCAATCGATGGGGACATAGTGTGAAGCGCCCGGCCTTTTGATCATGGGGTGCGTGATTCTGCCCTGCTGGCCAAGCCAGTGCTCGTCATGGGCGTCCAGGTCGGCGATGCTGTGAAGGGCGAAGAACTCCGGCGTCGCCCGGGCCGTCGTGGCCTCCTCAGCAACAGCCTTGGCGCCGTTCTCGCAGAATTCCGCCGTGTGCCGATGGCCCGGGTCAGGATCAGGCCAGGCACAACTCATGCAATCGAAGCCTTCAGCCTGATTGAGCTTGAGCAGCGTACGCACCGAGCGCATCGGTCCCATCTTCTGGACCGACCGTTTCAACGCCACTGTTACGCCTGGGATCCCCGCAGCATGGTCGTGGGGCTCCGACACGTCGACTTTGGCCTCGTCCGTCTCACGCGACCTGCGCATCCGCCCTCCTTGGCTGTTGACGCCTGCCTCACTAGTCAATCTAGCTGCCGTATCGGGTTCCTTGGTTTGGTTACCGACCAGTAGCATAATGGAAGTTACCGACAAGTAACTTGTCTCAGCGACTGCCCCTGAGGTGCCAGATGAGCCACTACAAGTCAAACGTCCGTGATATCGAGTTCAATCTGTTCGAGGTTTTGGGTCGGGAACACATCCTGGGCAGCGCCCCGTACGCCGACCTTGATCGGGAGACCGTGTCGGCCATCCTCGCCGAAGTCGATCATCTGGCTCGAACGAAGCTGGCTGAGTCGTTCAGCGATGGAGAGGGGAATCTGCCGGTCTTCGACCCTCAGACGCACACCGTTACTGTCCCTGAGGACCTCAAGAAGTCGTTTCGCGCGCTGATGGACTCCGGAGCGTGGCAGCTCGAGCTTCCCGAAGCGCTGGGTGGCCAAGTCACTCCGCCGTCGGTGCAATGGGCAGTTCACGAGCTGAACATCGGCGCGAACCCGGCCGCGCTGCTCTATTCCGCGGGACCCAAGTTCGCGTACGCGTTATGGGCAACGGGCAACGAACGTGATCAACGCATCGCCAAGATCATGATTGAGCGCCTGTGGGGCGCCACGATGGTGCTCACCGAGCCGGATGCGGGCTCCGATGTCGGCGCCGGACGCACCAAGGCAATCCCGCAACCGGATGGCAGTTGGCACATCGAGGGTGTCAAGCGCTTCATTACCTCGGGTGAGCATGACCTCACCGAAAACATCATCCATCTCGTCCTGGCTCGGCCCCAGGGCGTCGAGGGTGCCGGTGGGCCGGGCACCAAGGGCCTCTCCCTGTTCATCGTCCCTAAGTTCAGATTTGATCTTGAGACCGGAGAGTTGACCGAGCGGAATGGAGTCTTCGCGACCAACCTCGAGAAGAAGATGGGTATCAAGGGCTCAGCCACCTGTGAGCTGACTTTCGGTGGTACCGAGGTAGCCGCGGGGGGCTGGCTGCTGGGTGAGGTTCACGACGGCATCGCTCAGATGTTCCGCATGATCGAACACGCCCGCATGCTGGTCGGTGCGAAGGCGATCGCTACGTTGTCGACCGGCTATCTCAACGCACTGGAATATGCCAAGACGAGGATCCAAGGCGCTGACCTCACCCAGGCCGCCAACCGCACGGCGCCGCGGGTGACGATCGCCCACCATCCTGATGTCCGGCGTTCGCTGATGACCCAGAAGTCTTTTACGGAAGGCCTGCGGGCGCTACTGCTCTACACCGCAACTATCCAAGATCGCATTGCCATCGCTCGGGCCGACGGCACACTCGATGAGCCCGCCGAACGGTTGAATGATCTGCTGTTGCCCATCGTGAAGGGCTACGGCTCTGAGCGCTCCTGGGTGCTCCTGGGGACGGAGTCGCTGCAGACTTTCGGAGGTTCCGGCTTCTTGATCGACTATCCAATCGAGCAGTACGTACGCGATGCCAAGATCGACACCTTGTACGAGGGCACTACGGCGATCCAGGGCCAGGATCTGTTCTTCCGCAAGATCGTCAAAGACCGAGGTCGTGCACTTGCCGATCTTTCAGCGCAGATCAATGACTGGATCGGCCGCGAAGGCGGCAATGGCCAGCTCAAAGAGGAACGCACTTTGTTGCAGCGGAGCCTAGAAGACGTCCGAGCGATCGTTGCCACCATGATCAATGATCTTGGTGCCTCTGCGCCCGGCATTCCTCACAGTGATCCGCGGAACGTCTACAAGATTGGCCTGAACACCACACGATTGCTGATGGCGATCGGCGACGTCATCTGCTCCTGGCTACTGCTGCGGGGCGCCGAGGTGGCCCTCGAACGGCTCAATGACGATCTCACCCCGGTTGAGAAAGCCTTCTACGAAGGCAAAGTCGGCTCCGGCCGCTGGTTCGCGCGTACGGTGTTGCCCAAGTTGGCTGCGGAGCGGGCCATTGCCGAGGCCACCGATCTCGCAGTCATGGATCTCGACGAAGCTGCTTTCTGAAAGCCAGATCGTGGCGGGTCGGTATCGGCCCGCGGTGTCGAGCGAGAGACGATGGGGGGCATGACTCAGCCCACCCGCTCACAACCGTCCCGCATCGTTGTTATCGGAGCCGCATTGGCCGGCGGATCGGCTGCCATCGCGCTTCGAGATCAGGGCTATCAGGGCGAGCTCACGGTGATCGGTGAGGAGAGCCAGCTGCCGTACGAGCGACCCCCGCTCTCCAAGGCCGTGCTCATCGGGAACACCGATGAGCCCGACTGGGTCGGCGACGAGGCAACCTACGCCGACAAGGAAATTTCCCTGAAGCTCGGGACTACCGCCACCCGTATCGATCGAGCCCGCAAGATCGTGGTGGCGAGTCGCACGGAATATCCGTACGACAAGCTGTTGATAGCCACGGGCTGCGGCTCGCGACGGCTGGACGTGCCCGGTGCTGATCTTGAGGGACTCCTGACATTGCGAACCCTGGAAGAGTCGCTTGCGCTGCGGGAACGGTTTACCGAGGGCGCGCGGATCGTGATCGTCGGCGGCGGTTGGATCGGCTGCGAGGCGGCTGCTGCTGCCCGGCAGCGCGGAGCGAATGTGACCGTGATCGAACCCAGTGCGCAGCCGTTGTTGCATGTAGTCGGTGAGCAGATCGGTGCAACTTTTGCAGCGTTACATCGTGATCATGGTGTAGATCTCCGGCTGGGCATTGGGGTAACCGGCTTCGCCGGTGATGGCACAGTGTCGTCGGTGCATGTCAAGGGCCACGCATCCGTACCGGCCGACATGGTTCTGATTGCGGTTGGCGCCGCCCCGAATATTGCCCTCGCTGACGTTGCGGGCCTCGAGCTCGCCAATGGTGGCATCGCCGTCGATGCGACACTTCGTAGTTCAGATCCCGACATCTATGCCGCTGGTGATGTTGCGGCCCATGATCATCCGAAGTACCGGCACCGCGTTCGGGTCGAGCACTGGGCGAATGCCCAAGATCAAGGGAAGCACGTCGCGTCCAATCTGCTCGGCGCTGAGGAGCCGTACGTGCTCCGGCCCTTCTTCTTCTCCGACCAGTACGACCTCGGCTGCGAGTATCGCGGATTGGCGGATCCGGCGAAGGACCGGCTCGTGGTGCGAGGGGACCTGGCGTCCCGGGAGTTCACCGCGTTCTGGCTCCGGGACGGTTCCGTCGCAGCCGCCATGAACGTCAACCAGTGGGACGACGGCGACGCCCTCCAAGAACTTGTCGACACCGGCCGTCAGGTCAACGACAAAGAGCTCCTCGGCTCCTGAGGCATCCGGTAGCAGCGTTAACATCCCACGCTAAGTGGGATCTTGACGTCACACAGATCGGCGGTTAGAAGAGCAGGGCGAGAGCAGGGTCGTTGAGGATGGCGGCCACGTCGGCGAGGAAAGTCGAGCCTTGGGCCCCGTCGGCCAGCCGGTGGTCGAAGGAGACCGAAAGGCTGGTGACCCAACGCGGCTCGATTCGCTCCTCAGCTCCGGCGCCGACCACCCAGGGCTTCCGGGCGATCTGACCGACGCACAGGATGCCAGACTCCCCCGGGTTCAAGATCGGGGCGCCGGCGTCTACCCCAAACACCCCGATGTTGGTGATTGTGAAGGTACCGCCGGCCATCTCTGCCGGTTGAGTACGCCCGTCGCGAGCCACCGCCACGGCCTCGTTGACAGCGGCGGCTAGCTGGGTGAGGCCGAGCGCCTCAGCGCCCTTGATGTTCGGTACCAGTAGTCCGCGAGCGGTCGCAGTGGCGATCCCGAGGTTGATCGACTTCTTGAGCACGATGTGCTGGGCGGGCTCGTCCCAGAACGAGTTGAGCTCCGGCGTACGCCCCAGAGCAAGGCATACCGCCTTGGCAATCACGAGCAGCGCTGAAATCCGAAGATCAGCAAATTCGCGCCGCGCCCTGAGCCGCTCCACCAGCTGCATGGTGCCGGTTACGTCGCAATCCAGCCAGACGGTCACATGTGGCGCAGTGAACGCCGAGCGCACCATGGCCTCGGCGGTCGACTTGCGTACGCCCTTGATCGGAATGCGGACGTCTTCGCGCAGTTCCTGTCGGGCTTCGACGGACTCAGCCCGCATGGTCGCTGGGACCTCGAGAGGCTCAGCCCGCATGTTTGCAGCGGTGACATCCTCTCGAGTGATCACGCCGCCAGGGCCGCTCCCGGCGAGGCTAGCAAGATCAACGCCGAGGTCCTTGGCCAGCTTGCGTACCGGCGGCTTGGCAAGCACAGCACCACCGGACGGGATAGGTGCTGGCGCTGCCATCCCAGGCCCGGGCAGCGGGGCACCGGTCGGCGTATCACGCTCGGCGAGCAATGGCTCACGGTCGTCGGCACGTCGCGAAACGGGAGCCTGGACGGAGAAGGTGTCGGCGACCTGCTCGTGCGCCTCCACGGGCCCTTCGCCGCTGGCGCGTCGGGGGCGTCGCTTGGCCGTACCTGTGCGCGGACCGTAGCCGACCAGATTCGGAACCTGAGCGTCCTCACCGTTCCCGCTGCTCGGCGCCGGCTGACCGCCGCCCACACCATCGTCGATGGAGATGATCGGCGTGCCGACATCGACCGTGTCGCCTTCGTTGACCAGCAGCTCGGTCACAGTACCGGCGTACGGGCTCGGTAGCTCCACCAGCGACTTAGAAGTCTCCACCTCGACGAGAATGTCGTTGATCCCGATCTGATCGCCCACCGCAACTCGCCAGGTAACGATGTCTGCCTCGACCAGCCCTTCACCTGGATCCGGCAGCCGAAATTCTTGCAACCCCATCTGAGCTCTCCCTCAGTAGGCCAGTGAACGATCGACCATGTCGAGCACCCGATCAAGATCAGGAAGGTAGTCGTGCTCGACGCGCGCCGGCGGATAGGGGATGTCGAAGCCGGCAACGCGTAGCACCGGCGCTTCCAATGAGTAGAAGCACTGCTCGGTGATTCGGGCGGCGATCTCGGCCCCCAGGCCAAGGCTCAGCTGAGCTTCATGGACGGTGATCGCCCGACCCGTCTTCTGCACCGACTCGTCCACGACGGCCATATCGAGTGGTGAGAGCGTACGCAGATCGATCACTTCAAGATCATGACCTTCCTCCGCAGCAGCTTCGGCGGCGTCCAGGCAGGTCTTGATCACCGGCCCGTACGCGATGAGCGTGACGTCGCGACCTGAGCGTGCGACTCGGGCGGTGTGCAAGGGCGGCGGAGCGGTGGACTCGTCCACTTCGGCACGCTCGTGATAGCGCCGCTTCGGTTCCAGGAAGATGATCGGGTCATCGGAGGCGATGGCCTGCTGGATCATCCAGTACGCGTCTGTGGGATTCGAGCACGTCACGACCTTGAGGCCAGGCGTATGGCAGAAGTAGGCCTCGGGCGACTCGCTGTGATGCTCGACGGCACCGATGCCTCCGCCATATGGAATCCGGATTACCAGCGGTACAAGCAGTCTTCCGGCTGATCGGTTATGCATCTTGGCGGTCTGCGTCACGATCTGGTTGAAGGCCGGAAAGACGAATCCGTCGAATTGGATTTCGCACACCGGCCGATAACCACGCAGGGCCATCCCCAAAGCAGTGCCGACAATGCCCGATTCGGCAAGCGGCGAGTCGATCACTCGATGCTCACCGAAGTCCTTCTGCAGTCCCTCGGTAACCCGAAATACGCCGCCCAGCTTGCCCACATCCTGACCGGCGATCACGACTTTGGGGTCGGCTTCCAGCGCCCGTCGCAGACCGGCATTGAGTGCCTTCGCCATGGTCAGCACGGTCATCAGTGCACACCTCCGGATGACGCAGGCTGAGCTTGTCGAGGCTCTTCGACAGGCTCAGAGCTCATCTCATCGAAGGTTGCCACGTACTCGGCGTAAGCGGCCTTTTGCTCAACCAGGTAAGAGGTCTGCTCGGCGTACACATGATCAAAGAGGTCGAGCAGCCGTGGATCGGGCAGGGCCAGGCAACGAGCACGAAGATCAGCAGCGTAGTCGGACGCCTCAGTCTCCACGTCGGCAAAGAAGGCCTCATCGCCGCTACCGCTGCGAGTCAGATAGGCCTTGACCCGCTCAATCGGATCCTTCAAGCGCCAGTGCTCGAGCTCATCAGCAAGCCGATATTTAGTTGGATCGTCGGAGGTGGTGTGGGCACCCATCCGGTAGGTGTATGCCTCGATCAAGGACGGCCCGTTGCCGGTACGCGCCCGGTCGAGAGCCATCGCGGTGGCGGCGTAAACAGCCAGCACATCGTTGCCGTCCACCCGTACGCCCGGGAAGCCGAAGCCTGATGCCCTGCGATACAAGGGAATTCGTGACTGCCGCTCGATCGGCTCCGAAATCGCCCACTGGTTGTTCTGGCAGAAGAAGACAATGGGCGCGTTGTAGGAGCTGGCAAAAATGAAGGCCTCGTTGACATCACCCTCGCTACTGGCGCCGTCACCGAAATATCCAATTACCGCCGTATCCCGGTCAGGGTCGCCGGTGCCGACCAAGCCGTCGCGCTCCACGCCCATCGCGTAACCGGTGGCGTGCAGGGTCTGCGCACCGATGACGATCGTGTACAGGTGGAAGCGGGTCTGCTGCGAGTCCCAACCACCAAGATCAACTCCACGGAACAGGCCGAGCAGTTGCACCGGATCAACACCCAGGCACCAGGCCACGCCATGCTCTCGATAGGTCGGAAAAACGAAATCATGGTTCTTGAGCGCCCGACCTGAACCCACCTGCGCGGCCTCCTGGCCCAGAGATGAAGCCCACAGCCCAAGCTCACCCTGACGTTGCAGTGCTGTGGCTTCCGTGTCGATCCGGCGGGTCATCACCATGTCGCGGTAGAAAGCCTTGATCTGATTGTCGTCGCCGCTGAAGGAGTACTCGGTGTGTTCCAGCCGCTCACCCTCAGGGGTAAGCAGCTGGACCAGCTCGACCTCTCCGCTCGCACCGCTGGCGTCGCTCATTGGTGCATCCTCTCGTCACCAGATGCGTGGTTCCGCATCACATCGGTCCCGGTGCGGGATCGCCGCACTGGGTGGTGTCACCACCCTCCGGGGCGTTGGTTGTGGTCCAGCCCGCTGCGTCGAGCGAGCGGATTCCGCTGGCGCAGCGTCACCTTGTGGGTTGCACCGAGCCAGCCGATCCCCAACGTACCGCCTCGTTCCTGAGGCGAAAAAACAACTCGTATGTCCTACCTCTTTGGCCAGCCGATGCGCGATGAGCTTGTCGAAGCGCACGCCCGTTCGCCCTTCGACAGGCTCAGGGCGCAGTGCAACAGGCTCAGGGCGCAGGGCAACAGGCTCAGCGCGCAGAGCACCGGGCCTGGCATCAAGTTGTCAGGGATTGCTGGAAGCGCAGAATGCGAAGAATGGCGGCCGCCACCGCGTCGGGGCCCGCGGCTAGGGAGAGGCGCACAGCGGCTCCTCCATCTCGTTGATCGAAGTCGGTGCCTGGAGTGAGCGCAACACCGTGCTGCTCGAGCAACGCCTCACACCACGCCTCGGAGTCAGGATACGGACCTAGTTGGCTGGTAATCCCGGCATACACATAGAAGGCACCATCGGCAGGGGCCACCCCGGTCCAACCAAGATCATCGATAGCCTCCAGCACAAGCGTTCTGGCGTCAGCGAATGCAGCGACTGCAGCATTGGCTTCTCGGTAGGACTCCTCGGTAAACGCGGCGATCGCTGCGTGCTGGGCCGGGACTGGAGGGCACAAGGCGAAGTTGCCGGCGAGGGCGTCAAAGACCGCCAGCAGATCAGTGGGCACCAAGCTCCAACCCAGTCGCCAGCCTGTCATCCCCCAGTACTTGGAGAACGAGGAGATCACGATGGCTTCGCGATCATGCTCCCAGGCGCAGCTGGCAGACACTGTCCGATCAGTGATGCCGTGGTAAATCTCGTCGCTGACCAAGCGGACCTCGTGATCACGGCACCACGTTGCAATCCGGGCCAGATGATCAGGAGCGATCATGGTCCCGGTGGGATTGGCCGGAGAGGCGACAACCAGTCCGGCGAGCGGACCGGCCTCATGGGCCGCCTCCAGCATCGCCACTGTCGGCTGGAAGCGCTCCGCGGGGCCGCATGGCAGCTCGACCACCTGACATCCCAGTGAGGCAAGGATATTTCGGTACGCCGGATAGCCGGGCCTGGTCAGTGCCACTCGATCACCATGATCAAAAGCCGCCAGGAAGCTGAGCAGGAACGCACCCGAGGAGCCGGTGGTCAAGGCGATGTGATCTTCATCGACGTCGAGGCCATACCAGCGCCGATAGTGCGCGGCGATCTCACGCCGCAAGGGCTTGATTCCGAAGGTTTCGCTGTAGCCAAGCGGCGTCGGACCCACCATCAGGTCGGCCGCGCGGCGGCGGACATCCGACGGCGCTCCCTGCGACGGTTCGCCCGCACAGAGCGAGATGATCTCCCGGCCCTGGGCGCGCAACGCCGCGACGCGGTTCAGGATGCTCATCACAGCGAATGGCGGCACTGCCGCGCGCGAAGAGGGCTTCATGCGCGCTGCTGGCGCTTTCGCGCTCGATACGCTGCGACATTGGTTCGGTTGCCGCAGTTCCCGGTGTCGCAGTAGCGCTTCGAGGAGTTCTTCGATAGGTCGATCAGCACATCTTCGCAGTCTTCTGCTGCGCAGATGCGCAGCCTGCCCAATGCATCGGCTCTGATCAGATCGAGAAGAGCCATCGCCGCCTCGGCCGCGATGCGATCAGCGAGTGGCGCGTTCGGGTGCGTTACGTGGAGGTGCCAGTCCCATTGATCGTGGCGTGACAAGTAGGGCCGAGCGTCGGCCTCACCGAGGATCTCATTGACGAGCGCCGCCACCTCGTCCCGATCCTTCACGGTCCAAAACTTGCGCAGTCTGGAGCGCAAGGCGCGTACCGATTCGAGCTCGTCTTGGGTCCGGCGAAAAGATCCGGAGTAGGGATGTTGGGATAGGAAGTCATCCAGATCGGCGACTGTTATCAGCGTGTCTCCGTCGAGGCCAACGGTATTGACCAGGGCCGCCGCTTCCGCGAGTGAGACTTCGGTGTCATGACTAAAAAGCACCTTGACTCCTGACATGCTTCTGCACTAGTGTCACTAGTGTACTTGATTTTACTCATTACATGACTCTAAGGTCATCTGGCAAGGAGGCTTGTCGTGGCGAGCGCAACGCGAGAAGTCACCCGAACCGTCGCTGATCGACGCTACGCAGGCGGACTGGCACTTGCGATCACCTCCGCGGCATCTTTCGGGCTCTCGGGTTCACTCGCTCGTTCGCTGCTAGACCTGGACTGGTCGCCCACGGCCGTTGTTGCGACACGCGTGGGAGGGGCCTTCCTGGTCCTCCTGATTCCCTGCGTGTTCTTGCTTTATCGGATCGGTCTGCCCACCGGCAGGCAGACAGCGCGCATCCTCGCGTACGGAGTGGTCGCCGTTGCTCTGGCCCAGCTCTGCTTCTTCAGCGCGGTGCAATACCTCTCGGTCGGCGTTGCCTTGCTCCTGGAGTATCTGGCACCGACCATGTTGATCGGCTGGCACTGGGCTCGGAGCCACCGCCGCCCGGCTGTCCCCGTGCTTGCCGGTGCGGGTCTGTCCATTGTCGGCCTGGCATTCGTTCTCGACCTTCGTGGCGGGCTGACGTTAAACCCGATCGGCATCGCTTGGGGTCTCGCCGCAGCCCTGTGTCTGAGCGGCTATTTCTTGCTCAGCGAAGATAACGGGACCGATGCACCCATCAACCCACTGCTGTTGACAACGGCCGGAATGGGCGTCGGAGCTGCAATCTTGCTGGCTGCTGGAACGGTTGGCATCCTTCCACTTGCTGCCCAGGGTGGCATGACCAGCTTGGCGAATCAGTCCGTCGGTTGGTGGCTGCCGGCGGCACTATTGGTCTTGATCAGCGCCGTGCTCGCGTACCCCAGTGGCATTGTCGCGGTGCGTCGGCTCGGCAGCTCGCTGGCTTCGTTCGTGTCGCTAACTGAGGTGATCTTCGCGGTGATCTTCGCCTTCGTCCTGCTCGGGCAACGGCCGGGCCCCATGCAGCTGGTGGGCGGCGCGTTGATCTTGGCCGGAATCGCCTTGGTGCAGCGTTCGCAGCGCGCTGTCAGAGTTCGACGCTAAGAGCGGCGAGTGCCCTTCGACGGGCTCAGGGCACATACCGCGCGCGTCACGGGCTGCCGAAGTCGGTGACTAGCCAGACCTTCCCGTGTACCGAGTCGTTGATCACATCGATCCCGACGTCAACGAACTTGGAGTTCAAGATGTTCTGGCGGTGGCCATCGTCAGGCGGCTTCTCGTTGTACATCGCCTTCTGCACGGCCAGTACGCCGGACTCAGAGCGGCTGCTGTTGTAGGCGATGTTCTCCCCCACCATGCTCCAGTGGTAGCCGGCGGCCGACACCCGAGAACCGAGCGACGCCTCACCACTCAACTGATGACTCAGCTTGTCGGCCTTGGCCATGTCCAGATTGTGGGTATGCGCGGAGTCGACCAGCTTGCTGTTGAGCTTCAATGCCGAGAGCCCATGGGCGGCCCGCTCTGAGTTGAGCTCATCGAGTACGGCGTTCGCCCAGTCAGACCGCGTGTCATAACCGGAGGCACTGCTGGTTGCCTTCTTTGACGGCGCTGACTCGGCGGCTGGCGTCGGCTTCTTGCTGGCGGTCGGCGTGGAGTGAGAAGTGTGCTTGGCCGTCGAACGCCGCTTCGGGGTCGATGCGGTGCTTGGCCGGTCGGTCTGTCGGGCAACCGGAGTGGCCGGCGCATGAGATTTCAGCGGGCGATAGCAGGCGCTGCCCCGTTGGTGAATGTTGCACTTCTGAGGGCGGGGATGCGCGCTGGCTCGGTGGGTCGTGGATGCATCGTTAGGCCTCGCTCGCAGCGAGATTGATGGAGTGGCTGGTGGCGTCTGGAATGGCGTGTCCGTGGGATATGCCGATGGAGCCGCGGGAACAGCAATCAGTCGGTCGTCTTCGTTGGGTGCGCCGGGATCGCTGATCGCCGTGCCCCCGTAAATTGCTGCGCCAACTACGGCCGCACTCACGACCACGGCAGCACTCGCAGAAGCGAGTCGCAGTCCAATGCCGGTCACGGTGCCTCCATCGCGTACGACGACCCCCGAGCAGGTCACGATTTGATAACGGCAAAGGCATAGCCAAGCACAGGTGGTCGGATCCGGCAAGCGACAGACCGCTCTGCGGACATGGCCGTACACTGCGCCGGTGGGTAGCACGGCCACGACATCAAGCGGTGTCCTGATCGCGGGGACGTCGTCCGACGCCGGAAAGTCGCTGGTGGTGACGGGCTTGTGCCGAGCGCTCGCGCGCCGTGGGATTGCAGTTGCGCCGTTCAAGGCCCAGAACATGTCCAACAATTCCTGCGTCGGCGTCGATGGCGCCGAGATCGGCCGCGCGCAATACCTGCAGGCGCAAGCTGCCTGCCTCGCTCCGGAGTCGGCGATGAATCCGGTGCTGCTGAAGCCTGGTTCTGATCATCGCTCACACATCGTGCTTCGTGGCCGACCCTTTGGAATCTTGGAGTCGGGTGAGTACGTGAATGGGCGTGCGCAATTGGCGGCCGCGGCTTTTGCAGCGTACGACGAGCTCGCGAGCCGCTTCGAGGTGATCATCTGCGAAGGCGCTGGATCGCCCGCGGAGATCAACTTGCGCGCCGGCGACTACGTGAATCTCGGCCTGGCTCGGGCAAAGAGCTTGCCAGTCGCGGTCGTCGGAGACATCGATCGCGGCGGCGTCTTTGCCTCGCTGTACGGCACTTTTGCGCTGCTTGATGCGGAGGATCAGCGGCTGGTACGGGCCTTTTTGATCAACAAATTCCGCGGCGACATTGGCATATTGCGACCTGGGTTGGACGAGCTGACGGCACGCACCGGCGTACCGTTCGCCGGCGTACTGCCCTGGCTCTCTGATGTGTGGTTGGACGCCGAGGACACGCTCAACGTAGCCGCATGGCAACGTCGCGACTCGATCGATGCCGACCTGCGGGTCGCTGTCGTGCGATTGCCGCGGATGTCCAATGTCACCGATGTGGAGGCGTTGGCCGCGGAGCCCGGCGTTGAGGTGCTCGTCACGAGCGACCCGCAAGCGATCGCACGAGCCGATCTTGCCGTGCTGCCCGGTACGCGATCAACAGTAAGCGATCTTGACTGGCTGCACCGCCTGGGACTCGCGAAGGTGATCACCGATCGAGTACGGCGTGACGCACCAGTGCTAGGGATTTGCGGCGGATACCAGATGCTGGCGCAAGAGATCGATGATTCGATTGAATCGAGCCGCGGCAAGGTGGGTGGGCTGGGAGTACTTCCCGTGAAGATCAGCTTCAGTGCGGATAAGACTCTTGGGCGGCCAGCCGGCGCGTGGTGCGGACATGCCGTTGCGGCGTATGAAATCCACCATGGGACGGCTCAGATCGAGGGCGAAGTGGAGCCATTTCTGGACGGCTGCCGACGCGGTCAGGTGTGGGGAACGATGTGGCATGGCGCCTTCGAGAACGATGCCTTCCGGCGCGCCTGGCTGGCTGAGATCGCCTCGGTCGTCGGCTCGGACTGGCGTAGTGATGCCGCTACGCCCGGTTACGCTGCCAAACGGGAGACCATGATCAACTTTTTGGCTGATGCCGTGGAGCAGCATGTTGATCTTGATGTACTGCTGGCCGGCACCAGGGTCGCCGGGCGGCTATGACCATCCAGGCGCTGGTGATCGGAATCGGCAGCGGAAACCCTGATCATCTGACTCGCGAAGCGGTGGCCGCGCTGAACCGTGTGGACGTGTTCCTGGTAGCTGATAAGGGCGCTGCCAAGCGGGATCTGGTCAAGCTTCGCGAAGAGATCTGTCGGACGCTGATCATCCATGATCACTACCGCATCATCGAAGCACCAGATCCGAAGCGCGATGCGAGTGACTATGCCACCGGCGTGGCCGCCTGGCACGAAGCCCGCGCTCAGCAATACGCCGAGATTATTGCTCGTGAGGTAGCGGACGGCAGCAGCGTTGGCTTCCTGGTATGGGGAGATCCGGCGTTCTACGACTCCACGATCCGTATCGTCGAATCGATCATCCGGCTCGGAGTTGATCTTGAACTGGCGGTCATTCCTGGCATCAGCAGCATCCAGCTGCTCGCCGCCCGCCATAAGATCATCCTCAATCGGGTGGGTCAGCCTATCCACGTAACCACTGGACGTCGGCTACTCGAGGAGTACTCCCCGACCCTCGGTGACGTAGTGGTCATGCTCGACGGTGATCTTGCGTGTCACGGCCTCGTCTCGCGTTTCGGAGATTTGTGCATCTACTGGGGAGCGCAACTCGGCTTACCAGATGAGGCGCTCATCTCGGGCCGGCTGAGCGAGGTGATCGAGGAGATCCGAGCCGCCCGCGCAGCCATCCGTAGCGCTCGCGGCTGGGTCATGGATACCTACCTGCTGCGGCCCGGAGTAAGCGCAAACCACTAGAAGTCGTACGGATTGACGACCTGGATTCCGCAATTGTCGAAGTCGTGAACGTTCCTGGTTGCCAGAGGTGCGCGATGAACCCACGCGATGCTCGCAATGATCGCATCCCCGCCCGAAATCCGTCGCCCGGAACCTTCACGTTCGGTGACGAGCTCGCCGTAACGATCGGCTGACTTGGCATCGAAAGGCAGCAGGCGTTCCTAGGTCTCGCTGAACAATGAGTCGGCTTGCGCTGGAAGACGACTGCGGCGTTTTCCTGCGGGAAGTCGTGAAAGCCCATAACGAATCTCTGCCCTCGTCAGAACGGTCAGGTAGAGCTCGTGGCGCGGGACAGTTGCTAACCAGGGGTCAATGTCTGCTCCATCAGCCATTAGAGCAGCAACGATGTTCGTATCGAGAACGATCACGAGTCAGAAGGTGATGGGACGCTGCACTGCACTCCGGCGGTCAGGCAGCTCGAGTTCGAGCCTTGTGTCCCCGAAATGGTGACGAATGCTGGCCACGAGGTCCACTGGTTCGTCAGCTGCCTCAACCGCGGCGGCAAGGATCGAGTGCTACGGCTTACCGGGCGTCGTATGGCGTTGGCTGGCCAACGAGCACTGGTGGCCACACCGTAAAGCAAAGCGCAGTGCTCGTTTCGCGACTTTCTTCACACTTGACGTGGCACTGGAGCCTGGGTTGACTTGCCACAAATGAGCACAGGAAGCAGCCACCGCGCCGCCGACGTGCAGCCCGATCGCGACCCGCTGGGCATGATCAACGGCGAAGGCGTCATTACAGGCACCGTGGTGTCCGCCGCAGTCATCGCGGCATCGGCGGGCCATCTGCAAGAGGGTCACATCGTATTCGCGATCCTCGGAACCGCCTTCATCTATTGGCTCGCCCATCTTCATGCACGGACTCTGGGTGACGCGGTCAAACACCGCACACATCCGGTTGATGCCTTCCGAGAGGCGCTCGCAGAAACCTGGCCGATCCTGGCAGCTGCCCTGCTCCCGGCAGCGATCTTGCTACTCGCTAAGTTGACGGGTGCGAACATCCGCAATGCGGCTTGGATTGCCGTGATTGGTAGCACCGTGCTGTTGACGATCTACAGCTTCTTCGCCGGCCGCCGCGGCGGCCTCCGCCTTGGCGGGAGCTTGATCAGTGCAGCTATCGGCGCATCGCTCGGCATCTTGGTCATCGTGATGAAGGCCGCCCTGCACTGACATTTGCCACGACCCGGCGTACGGCCTCGAGAGTGCGGTCGATGTCCTCGTCCGTGGTCCGCCAGTTCGAGACCGAGATCCGGAGCACGGCTCGTCCGTGCCAGGTCGACGGTGTCATCCATGCTGTGCCGTCGCGCAGCAGTCGAGCGGCCACCTCGCGCGTCATCTCATCGCTCCCGAATGACGCACAGACCTGGGTAAACACCACATCGTTGACCACGTGTACCCCGTCTAGCTGGCTGAGACCGGTGGCAAACCGGCGGGCGTGAGCACAGAAGCGCTCGACCATCTCGGCCACTCCGCGACGACCCAGTGAACGCAGTGCGGCCCAGACTGTAAAGCCTCGTGCGCGACGCGAGAACTCTGGGACGGTCGAGAAGGGATCAGGTCGCTCATCTTGGATCAGGTATGCGGCATGTACGCCCATCGCCGCGTACAGGGCCTCGGCGTTCGCAACGATCGCGATCCCACTGTCGTAGGGAACATTGAGCGTCTTGTGTGCATCGGTGGCCCAGGAGTCCGCGCGTTCCGCCCCCGTGAGCAGCGGGCGGTAGGCAGCCGATGCCGCGGCCCACAGCCCGAAGGCACCATCGATGTGCACCCAGGCGTTGTGGCGATGAGCAAGATCAATCGCGGCAGCAATGGGGTCGAATGCGCCGCTGTGCACATTCCCGGCCTGTAGGCAGACGATCACAGGGTTGTTGCTGATCTTGGCGAGGGAGTCCTCCAGCTCATCAAGCCGAATCCGACCTTGATCATCTGCCGGTACCACAACGCTGCGGGCCTCACCGAGGCCCAGGAACCGTAGAGCCACATCAACCGTCTCATGGCGTTCCGCGCCGACGATCACAGTCACCTCAGGAGCGCCGGACAGGCCATCTTGCTCGACGTTCCAGCCAGCGCGGCGTAACACTTCATGGCGGGCGGCAGCGAGACAGGTGAAGTTTGCGATCATCGCTCCGGTGACGAAACCGACCGCTGAGTCCGCGGGCAGACCCAGCAAGTCGAGAAGCCACTCGCTCGCCACCCATTCGACGCCGGCCGCGGCCGGTGAAGAGGCCAGCAGCCCCGCGTTCTGGTCCCAGGTCGAGGTCAGCCAATCTGCTGCGAGGGTGGCGGGCAGCACGCCGCCGATCACCCAGCCGAAAAAACGCCCCGACGGCATCGCAACGACTCCAGGCTCGGCACCGGCGATCAACTCCTCGACCACCTCCAGCGGATCCGCGCCCTCATCCGGCAGCGGCCGCCGGAGCGCCTTCGCGACACCATCCACATCCGTACGTGCCGCGACCCGTCGGTCATGCAGGCCGTCGAGGAAGCCGGTCGCCTCGTCGAGCACCCGTTCCAAGACCTTGCGTTCGTCCGTCATTCGTACTCTCCCTCGCCGCACCGATCGTACGAGCCGCCAGCAGAAAGATGCGGTGCCGGGTGCGCTCTTGGGAAAGTGGTCGCATACGACACGGATCAGGCTCGAGACTGCGTCGTTTATGACCTATTGCTTTAGTCGAGGAGACTCATGGATCACTTTCTACGCCCGGGGCTGCGCTTCGAGGTGCTTGACTCCGGACCTGCAGATGCGCCAGCGGTGGTATTGCTGCACGGATTTCCGCAGCAGCCGAGCAGCTTCGACGCTGTTGCGAGTCGCTTGAACTCGGAAGGGCTGCGCACCCTGACGCCGACCCAGCGCGGCTATACGCGTGCTGCTCGACCGACGCGGCGGCGGGACTATCGCCCCACTGCCACGGTCGGTGACGTGATCGCCCTTTTGGACACCGCAGGACTTGCTCGTGCGCACATCGTTGGTCATGACTGGGGCGGCAGCCAGGCATGGGGTGCGGCCGGCTGGTATCCGGATCGGGTCGCCTCGCTGACCGTTCTGTCGATACCTCACCCGGCGGCCTTTTTCAGGGCGTTGCGGACGAGCAAGCAGGGCTTGCTCTCGTGGTACATGGTGCTCTTTCAGCTGCCTGCGGTGCCGGAGTCGTTGGTAGCGCGTACCCTCGCGAAGTCATTGCGAGACAGCGGTCTCCCGGATGAGTACGTCAACCGCTACGCCGCGGCGATAAGTGAACCAGGCGCGCTTACCGGCGCCCTGAACTGGTATCGCGGCATCCCGTTCGCTCTGCGCCCGGCGCTGGGCCGAATCACGGTGCCGACTACCTTCATCTGGGGCAGCAAGGATTTCGCGCTGGCTCGGGCTGCCGTTGAGCTGACAGCTGATCAGGTCACGGGACCGTACGAGCTTGTGGAACTGGACGCCGGACATTGGCTGCCCGAGACGGAGCCGGACGCGGTGGCCGCGGGAATCTTGGCCCGCGTACGGTCGGCGCCAGCGCCGACTCCTTGATCAACGCGTTTCTCCGCACAAAGCCACAAATGACGGCCAAATCAGCGGATCTGGACGATTTTCGTGGCCTTGTGCGGAGAAACGCGACCATGATCGAGAACGCAATCATGATCAAGACCGAAGGTCAGCTGCCGACATCCTCAAGATCTCCCTCCACCTCGAGGTAGACCTGCTGGAGCTGAGTGATCAACTCTGGATCCGGCTCCTGCCACATCCCGCGGTCGACGGCTTCACTGAGTTTTTCGACGATGCCGCGCAATGCCCATGGATTCGCGTGCTTCATAAAGTCCTGGTTGTCCTTGTCCAGTACGTAGTTTTCGGCGAGCTGCTGATACATCCAATCGGTGACCACGCCGGCCGTCGCATCGAAACCAAAGAGGTAGTCCACGGTCGCCGCCAGTTCGAATGCCCCTTTGTAGCCATGCCGCTGCATCGCTGCAATCCATCGCGGATTGATCACCCGCGCCCGAAACACGCGCGCGGTCTCCTCAGTCAGCGAACGAGTACGGATCGCGTCTGGACTCGTCGAATCTCCCACGTACGCCTTGGGATCTGCTCCAGTCAGCGCGCGGATGGTTGCCACCATCCCGCCGTGGTATTGGAAGTAATCATCCGAGTCGGCGATGTCATGCTCCCTGGTATCGACATTCTTCGCCGCCACTGCGATGCGCCGGTAGTTGGCTTCCATGTCCTCCCGTGCCGGAACGCCATCAAGATCACGACCGTACGCGAAGCCGCCCCAGGTGGAGTACACCTCAGCAAGATCGTGATCGTTACGCCAGTTGCCCGCATCGATGAGTGGCAGGATGCCTGCTCCGTACGAGCCGGGCTTGGATCCGAATATCCGCGTCCTAGCCCGACGATGATCACCATGAGCGGCAAGATCATCGCGAACGTGTCGGCGAACGAAATTCAGCTGGTCGGGCTCATCTCGATCAACTACAAGCCGGACCGCGTCGTCCAACATGGCCACCACGTGAGGAAATGCATCGCGGAAGAAGCCCGAAATGCGCACCGTGACATCGATCCGCGGGCGGCCCAGCTCACCAAGTTCAATTGCCTCCAGACCCACGACGCGACGCGATGCCTCATCCCAAGTGGGCATCACACCGAGCAGTGCCAAGACCTCGGCAATGTCGTCACCACTGGTTCGCATCGCCGACGTACCCCAGACCGACAAGCCCACAGACTGTGGGTAGTCCCCAGTCTCGTCAAGGTAGCGACGCAGCAACGACTCGGCCATGGACTGGCCGGTCTGATATGCCAGACGCGAGGGGATCGCCTTCGGGTCGACGGAGTAGAAGTTGCGACCCGTCGGCAACACATTGATCAGTCCGCGGAGCGGCGAACCTGACGGCCCGGCTGGAACGTAGCCGCCATCCAGCGCGTGCAAGATCGCAGCGACCTCGTCACCGGTCATGCGCAGCCGCGGTACGACCTCCTGGCAGGCAAAGCGGAGCACTGCAACAACCGCGTCGTTCTGCTCTCCGACAATGTGTTCCGCGATCTTCGGCACGGCATCGGCCGACCAGTCTGCTGCTGCAAGAGCAGCGACAAGCTCGCGACCGGTCGCCTCCAGCGCATCCACCTCTGCCAATGTGCCCTGAGCCTGTCTCAATGTGCCCTGAGCCTGTCGAAGGGCACCCTCACGCGCTTCGATAGGCTCAGCGCGCATTTCACCGAGTGCGGCCCGCAGCCCGGGAACACCGTTGACCTGGCCTCCGAAGACTTGCGGTGACCGCAAGATCGCCAACACCAAGTTGATCAACTCATCGCCCTCAGGCACCTCTCCGAGCACATGGAGCCCGTCGCGAATCTGCGCATCCTTGATCTCACACAGCCAGCCGTCGACATGCAGCACGAACTCATCGAAAGCCTCATCCTCCGGAGCCCGCTCCAAGCCAAGATCATGATCTAGCTGTGCAGAGGTGATCAGCGTCCAGATCTCGCCACGTAGCGCCGGCGCCTTGGCCGGATCCATCGCGTTGACCTGTGCGTACTCATCCAGCAGTTGCTCCAGCCGGGCGATGTCGCCATAGCTTTCGGCACGTGCCATCGGCGGCACAAGATGATCAACGATCGTGGCGTGCGCCCGTCGCTTGGCCTGAGTCCCTTCACCAGGATCGTTGACCAGGAACGGATAGATCAGAGGCATCGAGCCGATCGCGGCATCGGTGCCGCACGAGGCAGACATGCCGAGATTCTTGCCAGGAAGCCATTCAAGGTTGCCGTGTTTGCCGACATGGATCACCGCGTGTGCGCCGAACTCTTGCTCCAGCCAGCGATAAACGGCCACGTAATGGTGTGATGGAGCAAGATCAGGATCGTGATAGATCGCAATCGGATTCTCTCCGAAGCCACGTGGCGGCTGAACCAAGATCACTAGATTGCCGGCCTGCAGGGCGGCGGCGACGATTTCGCCGTTGGCGTCGTGGCTCCGATCGACGAAAAGCTCGCCAGGTGCTGGTCCCCAGGCCTCACTAATCGCTGCAACAAGATCAGAAGGCAGCTCAGCCAACCAGCGACGGTAGGTTTCCGCCGGAATGCGGATCGGCTGGCCCGAAAGCTGCTCGGCCGTCAACCACTCTGGATCTTGGCCGCCGGCCGCAATCAACCCAGAAATCAGCGCGTTGCCCGCAGTCGTGTCGGGGTGCTCACCCTCGACAGCATCAAGCGCGCCCGTCCCCGGAATCGCTCCTGGTGCACCCAGGTCATATCCGGCGGCACGCATCGCGCGCAGCAGCTTGATCACCGAAACCGGCGTATCCAGGCCGACGGCGTTGCCAATTCTGGAGTGCTTCGTCGGATACGCGGAGAGCACGATTGCTATGCGTCGCTGGCCGGACGGGATATGCCGCAGCCGAGCATGATTGACAGCGATCTCGGCGACACGGCGGCACCGTTCATGATCAGCGACATACGTCGGCAGCCCGTCGGCATCGATCTCCTTGAAGGAGAACGGCACCGTGATGATCCGGCCGTCGAACTCCGGGACCGCCACCTGCGTCGCAACATCGAGCGGAGTCATGCCCTCGTCGGAGGTGGCCCACGACGCTCGGTCCCAGGTGAGACAGAGTCCCTGCAAGATCGGAATATCCAACGCGGCGAGGGCGCGTACGTCCCAGGCCTCGTCGTCCCCGCCGGCGGATGCCGTAGCCGGCTTGGTGCCGCCAGCCGCCAGAACGGTGGTGATCAAGGCATCGCACGTGGCGAGATAATCGAGCAAGTCGACAGACGCACTACGCAGCGACGTGGCGAAGATCGGAATCCCGACGCCACCTGCCGCATCGACGGCGTCCGCGAGCGCCTTCACATACGCGGTGTTTCCCGCGGCGTATTGGGCTCGATAAAACAGAATTCCGACGCGCGGTCGGAACTCCTTGTCCCGCGATGGGCGCGGTAGCACACCCCAGAGAGGCTGCTCGAGCGGCGCCTCAAAGCCGATACCGGTCAACAGCACCGTGTCCGACAGAAAAGCATGCAGTTGGCTGAGGTTGTCCGGTCCGCCCTGGGCAAGATAGGCGTGCGCATCGGCAGCGACTCCGAGCGGCACAGTCGACAACTCCATCAGCGGGGCATCGGGAGCCTGTTCACCGCCGAGCACCACGATCGGCTTGCCAGTGCCACGAAACCGGTCGAATCCGCTGCAGAGCATCTGCGGCGAGCCCAGGATCCGCGCCACAATGAGGTCACAGCCCTCGAGCACGCCAGCGAGCTCCGTGTGCCCCGCCCGCGCCGGATTTGCCAGCACGTAGTCGGCGCCGCTCGCCCGGGCGGAGAGCAGGTCTGTATCGGAAGTGGACAGCAGGGCGATCCGCGGCATCCCGGGAGCGTAACCCGACAACGCGCTCTCCGGCGCATTCTTCAGGCCGCTTGCGCATCGCGCTTTTGAGCCCGCCTAGTTCGTCGTCGCCCACTGAGGAAACAACGCCTCGGCTCCCTCCTCCTCACCACAGCGGCGCGCGATTCCCGACGCTCGCGGCCGTACGATGGCGGGCGTGACTCGCGCCGATCGCTGCCCTGGGGTGCTGCAACCGCACCTGGCTCAAGATGGCGCCGTTGTGCGGATCCGCGTTCCTGGTGGCCAGACCACGAGTGCGGGCCTTGGCCGGCTGAGCCGGATCGCTCAACAGTTCGGCAGCGGCGATCTTCAGCTCACCTCCCGGGCGAGCGTGCAGTTGCGCGGCTTGTCCGACCCGGTGTCACCAGATCTGATTGCCGCGATACGTGACGCGGGGTTCCTGCCCTCCGACGCTCACGAGCGGGTGCGCAATATCGTCGCGTCGCCGCTCACCGGAGTCAGCGGCGGTCTGGTCGACGCCCGGCCCGTGGTGGCCGCGCTCGATGAGGGTCTTTGTGCCAAGCCGGCGCTCGCACGCTTGGCCAGTCGGTTCCTTTTCGTCGTCGACGACGGCCGCGGCGACGTCACTGGTATGTCTTTTGATCTTGGGTATCAGGCTAGCGACCCTGATCATGGCTGGCTGCTGCTCGGCGCCGCTGATCTAGGAATTCCTGCGCGGGTCGGCGAGGCGGCCGACATGCTGCTTGATCTCGCGCACGAGTTCCTCGCCGTGAGCCGGCAATATAGCGACGTTTGGCATGTCCGCGACCTGCGGAGCTGGGCGCGCAATCTTCCCCGCATACGCGTGCTTGCGTTGCCACAGCAGACGGCGGCTGTACCTCTTGGTGCAATCGGTCAGGCAGCGTCAGTTCAGGTACCGCTGGCCATGCTGACGCCAATTCAGGTTGCCACCGTCGAGACCTGCACCACCGGGCCGGTCGTGATCACGCCGTGGCGAGGGCTGGTGCTGCCCGGCGCAGCCCGTCACCTCCCCGAACTCGTCGCGGCTGGCTTTATCGATGATCCCGCCTCCCCCTGGTCGGCCATCTCGGCCTGTGTCGGGGCGCCGTCCTGCCAGAAGTCCTTGATCGATACGCGCAGCTATGCGACGACGTTGGCTCAGTCGGGATACCCGCTGCCTCGGACTCATATCAGCGGCTGCGAACGCCGTTGTGGGGCGCCGCCCGGTGCTCATCATGATCTTGTGGCGGGCGCTCCGGCTGGTGCACCACTGCTCGTCGTGGAGTTCGCGTGATCGCACCGCCGACGCGGCGCTACCACTACGTCACAGCGCCTGAAGATATCTACCGGCGATCGTTTGCCACCATTCGAGCCGAGACCGATCTCTCCGGCCTGCCAGCAGACATGCGCGCAGTCGCGGTTCGGATGATTCACGCGTGCGGCGACATTGATCTTGTCTATGATCTTGCTTTCCATCCAGATGTGGTGTCCAAGGCACGAACGGCGCTCGAGGCGCAGGCGGTGATCTTCACCGATACGCAGATGCTCGCGGCGGGCATTACCCGAAAGCGCCTGCCGGCAGACAACGAAGTGCTGTGCCTGCTGGACGACCCGCGCACGCCCGAGCTGGCGGAGCATTGGGGAACCACTCGCTCAGCCGCCGCGGTGTCACTGTGGGCCGACCGCTTGGCAGGTGCCGTGGTGGCGATAGGAAACGCACCTACGGCGCTGTTCCACCTGCTGGAATTGATCGCCGACGGAGCATCCCTCCCGGCTGCGATCATCGGAATTCCGGTTGGCTTCGTCGGCTCGGCTGAGTCGAAGGTCGCCCTGGCCGAGAACCCCTGGAACGTTCCGTGGCTGGTGGTGCATGGCCGGCGCGGCGGATCTGCCTTGTGTGCCGCAGCTATCAACGCCCTCGCACGGAAGTCGGAGATCTCGTGACTGGTCATCTGTACGGCGTCGGTGTTGGACCCGGTGATCCGGAGCTGATCACTCTCAAGGCTGCACGGCTGATCAAGAACGCCGATGTGATCGCCTACCATTCCGGCACTGCCGGACGATCGATTGCTCGCACCATCGCCGATTCGCTGATCACTGAAGAGGTCATCGAGGAACTTTTGATCTATCCCGTGACGACCGGCGTAACCGATCATCCGCTTGGTTACTACGGTGCCGTCGCCGACTTCTACGACGAGTCCGCGGAGCGGCTGAGCAAGCACCTGGATGCCGGCCGCGATGTCGTTGTGCTGGCCGAAGGCGACCCGCTGTTCTACAGCTCCTATATGTATTTGCATGATCGGCTGTCGCCTCATTTTCCAAGCGACATCGTGCCGGGGGTCACCTCGCTGACTGCCGCCGCGACCGCGCTGACCACCCCGCTCGCGCGCCACGAGGACATCCTCACTGTTTTGCCCGGAACCTTGCCGGTACCCGAGCTCGCCCGTCGGCTCGCCGATACCGACGCCGCAGCGATTCTGAAGCTGGGCCGCACCTTTGCCGGCGTACGCGAGGCGTTGCGGCAGTCCGGCCGACTCGATGACGCCCGGTATGTCGAGCGCGCCACGACCGGGGAACAGCGCATCCAGCCGGTGGCTGACGTCGATCCGGCAGCAGTACCGTACTTTTCGATGATCGTCGTGCCGGGTCGGGATCGGCGTGTGGACTCGGCGGGTCGATCTACCGCAACGATCCCAGACACCTCCACCGCTGATCATGGCGCCCTGTGTCGGCTTGTGGTTATCGGTCTTGGGCCCGGCCCGGATAGGTGGCTCACTCCCGAGGCCTCCGCGGTGCTCGATGAGGTTGATCATGTCGTGGGATACGGCCCATATCTTGACCGGTTGCCGGTTCGACCAACGCAGCAACGACATGCCACAGGTAACACGGTTGAGCTGGAACGCGCGAGATATGCCCTTGATCTTGCATTGGCTGGCCAACAGGTGGCGGTGGTATCTGGCGGAGATGCGGGAATTTTCGGTATGGCGGCCGCGGTGTTCGAAGCGGCCGATGATGACCGCTATGCCCGAGTCAACATCACTGTGCTGCCCGGGGTTACGGCAGCCCAAGCCGTTGCAGCCCGGGCCGGTGCGCCACTTGGCGGTGATTACGCTGTGATCTCGCTGTCCGATCGACTCAAGCCGTGGTCAGTGATCGAGAAGCGACTGCGTGCGACTGCAATCGCCGACCTGGTTCTCGCCATCTACAACCCAGCCTCCCGCACCCGGCGGGACCAGATTGTCCGAGCTCGCGAGCTACTCCTCGAACTCCGCCCACCCGAGACGCCGGTTGTGGTTGGTCGCCACGTAGGCCGCGACGGCGAAGAACTGACCGTAACAACTCTGCAGGCGCTGGATGCGAGCAGTATCGACATGAGCTGCCTACTGATCATCGGGTCCAGTCAGACCCGGTTGGGTTCCGGTTCTACGGTCTGGACGAGCCGTTCTTCCACCCATTGATCGACAACTAGCGGCGCCGTTTCCCGTACAAGTGGGACTCCACAAAGTCCTCGGCGTGCAGCGCCTCCCCGACCATGATCACAGCAGCTTGACGCAGTCCGGCAATCTCCACCTGGTCGGCGATGGTAGCCAGAGTGCCCCGGAGGACCGCTTCGCTCGGCTGAGTGGCATTTCCGACCACCACAACAGGGCAATCCGAGCCGTACGCGGGTGTCAGCTCCGCACAAAGCACCCGGATGCGGCGAATCGCCAGGTGGATGATCATGGTGGCTCGACTGGCGGCGAGGTAGCCGAGGGATTCCGTCGCGGGCATTGCGGTGGATGCCGCCTGCGTACGCGTCAAGATCACAGTCTGAGCCAGCTCAGGAACAGTGAGCTCACGTCCAATGATCGCCGCAGCGGCTGCGTACGCCGGCACGCCTGGCGTCACATCCCAGTTCACGCCTGCTTCGTCTAGGCGTCGGGTCTGCTCGGCGAGTGCTGAGTAGATCGACGGGTCGCCGGAGCAAAGGCGCGCAACATCAGTACCGCGTTGATCAGCGGCAACCAGGTGATCCGTGATCTGGTCAAGATCAAGATGCTGCGTGTCGATCAGAATTGCGCCGGGCGGACAGTGAGCCAATATTTGATCATCGATGTAGGTACCGGCGTAGACGCAGACCGGAGCAGCCTCGATAAGCCGAACCGCCCTGACGGTGAGTAGATCCGCAGCGCCCGGACCTGCGCCGATGAAATGAACGGTCACTCGGCATCCTTGATTGCACTCCACTGCACTACAGGTCGAGCAGGGCGCCAGCCCGAGTAGCGGCCGAGTGGCTCGAGATGCTCGACCGAGATCCGAGTCAGCTCACCGCCGTACCGCTTCCAGAAATCGATCACGATCACCTCAGTTTCCTGGGTTACGGCATGAACGACGAGTCGCCCGTCAGGCTGCAATGCCGACCAGGATTGCTGAAGCGTCTCAATGCTGGCTCCGCCCCCGATGAAGACGGCATGCGGGCGCGGCAGCGAGGTCAGTACTGCGGGCGCCTCACCCTGCAACACGGTGAGATCCGGAACACCGAGCACCTCGGCATTTCCACGAATGCGCTTCACGCGATCGAGGTCGCGCTCAATGGCGATCGCTCGACAACTGGAGTCAGCGCGCAACCACTCGATAGCGATCGATGCCGCCCCCGCACCGACATCCCAGAGCAACTCATCAGGCCGCGGCATGAGGTGAGCCAATGCTGAGGCGCGAAGATCACGTTTGGTCAGCTGCCCGTCATGATCGAATGCAGCGTCGGGGAGACCAGGTGCGAGTGACGCCGAGCGAGCAGCTGGTCCACGGCAGGCGACACACATCACATTGAGTGCTGGAGCGCTGCGGCCGATCCAGTCAGATGCGAGGCCCTCCGTACGTGATTCGCTTTCGGCATCAAGATCACCCAGAACCGTGACGACGCTGTCACCGTAGCCCTCGTCGGTGAGCAAGCGTGCGACCTCAGCGGGGCTCTCAGCGTCCCGCGACAAGATAATCAATCGCCGGTTGGGGAGGAAGTACCGTCGTACCGCATCGAGGTCGGCACCGCGGAGCCGGATCAGCGACGCCGACTCTTCGGACCAGCCCATCCGAGCACGGGCCAGCGCAACTGATGAGACCCCGGGGTGGACGCGTACCGCTTCAGGTCCAATCACATCGATCAAAGTGCTGCCGATTCCGGCGAGCAGCGGATCGCCCGAGGCAAGGGCGACAACTCGTTGGCCGGAGACGCCGCCGAGCAGGGTGGGGAGCCCCTCGCGGAGCGGAGTTGGCCAGAGCAGCCGCTGCTGAGCAGGCATAACTGGGATCAAGTCAAGGTGTCGACGGCTTCCCAGCAGCACATCTGCGCGCTGGATCAAGCTCCGTAGTCGCTCAGAAAGGTCATCCCACCCACGCGCACTCAAGCCGATCACGTCGATCACGCCTCAGACTGTATGCCTGTGAGGCCTGAGCCTGTCGAAGACCGAACTAGGTCAGAGATGCCAGCAGCGTACGCCGGCCAGATGTGACATCATCTCCGGAAGGCGACGGCAGAGGAATCCGGTGCGAATCCGGAGCGGTCCCGCCACTGTGACCCGGGCGGCTGGTCACTTCGCAACAGACCCGGGAAGTCAGGACGTCTGCTGCTGCTGGCCGCTGTCGCATCCCGCGTACGCCGGCCCGACCCAGACATGCCGCGGGCGTGGATACCCGCAGGAAGGGTGTGAGGTGAGGACGTTTCCGTTCTCCGCCGTCGTCGGTTCCTCCGACATGGCACTCGCGTTGATCTTGACTACCGTGTCGCCGGAAGTCGGCGGTGTCCTGGTACGCGGCGAGAAGGGCACGGCGAAGACCACCATGGTGCGGGCGCTTGCCGATGTCATGCCGAGCATCAGCGTTGTCGAGAATTGCCGCTTCAGCTGCGACCCACTCGACCCTGATCCGACCTGCCCGGACGGTCCTCATGATCATCCCTTATCGCGGATCCGTCCGGCCAAGTTGGTCGAACTGCCGGTGGGCGCGACCGAGGATCGGGTGATCGGCTCGCTCGATCTACGGCAAGCCCTGGGTGTCGGGGAAGTGAGCTACGAGCCCGGTCTGCTCGCTGCGGCGCATCGCGGGATCCTTTATGTGGACGAGGTGAACCTGCTTCATGATCACCTGGTCGATCTATTGCTGGATGCGGCCGCGATGGGTCGTTCCACCGTTGAGCGGGAGGGCGTCTCGGTAGCCCACGCTGCCCGATTGATCTTGATCGGCACTATGAACCCTGAGGAAGGTGAGCTGCGGCCGCAATTACTGGACCGTTTTGGGTTAACAGTGGAGATCACCGCCCCGCGAGATCCGGAACAGCGAGCCGAGGTGATTCGCCGTCGTCTGGCGTTCGACCGGGATCCAGCGTCCTTCGCGGCCAGCTATGCCGTCCAAGAAGAAGAGCTACGCGTCAAGATCGTTACGGCCCGATCGCTGCTGGCCTCAGTACGTCTGGGTGATCAACAACTGGCGACGATCGCCAGGGTTTGTGGCGCGTTCGAGGTCGACGGCATGCGGGCCGACATCGTGACCGCTCGGGCGGCTGCGGCACACGCCGCCTGGGAGGGCAGGTGTGAGATCACCAAGGCCGATATTCGCGCGGCCGCGAGGTTGGCACTGCCGCATCGGCGTCGTCGCAACCCGTTCGATGCGCCGGGGCTGGACGAGGACTTCCTTGATCAACTTCTTGATGAGGAGCCAGATCCGAATCCGACCCCACCTAACGGCAGCCCGCCCACCCCGCGGCCTGAGCCTGTCGAAGGGCCGCTCAACGGACATCAGGAAGCGCGCGCTGAGCACGCCGAGGATCCGGTCGATAGCCCTTCGACAAGCTCAGGGCACAACCCGACAAGCTCAGGGCACAACCCGACAAGCTCAGAGCGCGTAGCTCAGGCCGGTGCAACCTATCGCACCCAGCTGTTCACGGCACCGGGTGTTGGTGCTGGAGCGCCCGGCCGCCGCAGTCGCGCCGTGACGTCGGCTGGTCGTACGGTCGGCGCGCTCCCGGCTTCCAGCAACAACGGCCGGCTGCATCTCACCGCGACCATCACCGCGGCGGCGCCGCACCAGGTCACGCGCGGCCGCCTGCCGGCCGAACGGCTCAGGCTTGCCAGCCGTGATCTACGGCTTGCCGTGACCGAGGGGCGCGAGTCAAACCTGGTGCTCCTGGTCGTTGACGCGTCCGGATCGATGGGCGCGCGGCGCCGCATGGAAGCGGTCAAAGGCGCAGCCCTTTCCTTGCTGCTCGACGCATACCAACGCCGCGACAAGGTTGGTTTGATCATCTTCCGGGGAGCTGACGCAACGCTTGTGCTGCCACCGACGTCGTCCATCGATGCTGCGGCGCGACGTCTGGAGGAGTTGCCGAGCGGCGGCCGTACGCCGCTGGCGGAAGGTTTGCTCTGCGCTGCCGAGACGCTCGAACGGGAGCGGATCCGCGATCCACGGCGCCGACCGCTGCTCGTGCTGGTCACCGATGGACGTGCCACGCACGGATCTGACGCGGTTGGCCGGTCGCAGCTCATCGCTCATCAGCTACGCCGAACCGGGGTGGCGTCCCTCGTAATCGACTGCGAGTCGGGCCGAATGGTGCTCGGCCTGGCCCGGTCGCTGAGTATCCACCTCGGCGCGCAATACGTCAGCGTCGACGAGGTCGCTGCTGATCAATTGGTGCAGGCCGTACGCCGGGACCGGGCTGCCTGATGCCAGCGGGCGTACCGGAGAGCATTCCGGCGGACGGGCTGACCACTAGACAGCGACGGCAGCGGCCTCTATTGATCATTCACACCGGCGACGGTAAGGGAAAGTCCACTGCGGCGTTCGGACTTGCTCTGCGTGGCTGGAACCAAGGCTGGTCGGTCGGGATCTTCCAATTCGTCAAGTCCGCCAAGTGGCGGATCGGTGAACAAACGGCCCTGGAGTCGCTGGATGAACTCCATGATGCAACTGGTCGCGGCGGTTCCATCGAGTGGCACAAGATGGGCGCCGGATGGTCATGGAGCCGCAAAACCGGGACGGACGAAGATCATGCCGCTGCAGCGGCCGAAGGCTGGCAGGAGATCAAGCGTCGGCTCGCCGTCGAAAAACACACCTTGTATGTGCTGGATGAGTTCACTTACCCGATCAACTGGGGATGGATTGATCTCCAAGACGTGCTCGACACCTTGGCGCAGCGCAGCGGCCACCAGCACGTGATCATTACGGGCCGCCGGGCCGACCCAGGATTGATCAATATCGCCCAGCTCGTCACCGAGATGACAAAGATCAAACATCCCTTCGATGACGGGCAGAAGGGCCAGCGAGGAATCGAGTGGTGATCGATTCGGAGACCCCGCAATCGGTGCGGATGCTGCCCCGTCTGATCATCGCCGCTCCGGGTTCCGGGCATGGCAAGACCACCGTGGCAACCGGGCTGATGGGGGCCTTTCGGGCGTCAGGCCTGAAGGTTGCGGGCTTCAAGGTGGGCCCGGACTACATCGACCCGGGCTATCACACGCTCGCCACGGGTCGGCTCGGCCGCAACCTCGATCCCTATCTCTGCGGTGAGGACCTGATTGCGCCGCTGTTGCTGCATGGCGCGCAGATCCCTGAACCTGCCGACCTTGCGGTCATCGAAGGTGTCATGGGTCTGTTCGACGGGCAGATCGGCGGTGAAGGATTTGCCTCGACCGCCCATGTCGCTGGCCTTGTCCAGGCACCGGTGATCTTGGTGCTGGACATCTCCCACACCTCGCGTACCGCGGCGGCCATTGTTCATGGACTCAACACCTTCGACCCGAGTTCATGGATAAGCGGGGTGATCATCAACAAGGCAGGATCCGAACGTCATGCCCAAGAGATCATCACGGCTGTGCAGGCAACCGGTGTGGAAGTCCTTGGAGTGTTGCCACGCAATGCCGGCATCGAGATTCCGTCGCGACACCTCGGCTTGGTGCCCGCGACGGAACGCGACGAGGCGGCTGAAACGGTTGCCGAGCTTGCCCGACGGATCAGTGATCACGTCTCACTGAATTCGATTCTGTCGATCGCACGGTCGGCCCCGCCGCTGCACGCCGAGCCGTGGAGTCCGGTCGCGCACGTACGACCGCCCTCCGACGCTCGGCCGGTGGTCGCCGTCGCGGCCGGCCGTACCTTTACGTTCCGCTACGCCGAGACCGATGAATTGCTCCGCGCCGCTGGCTGCGAACCCGTGATCTTCGACCCGACAACCGACAAGCAGCTTCCAGCAGGGACGGCCGGGCTCTATCTGGGTGGCGGATTTCCCGAAGTGCACGCGGCTGAGCTGGCGGCCAACGACGGGCTGCGGTCCGAGATTCGATCCGCTATCGAGCTCGGCATGCCCACGGTTGCCGAGTGTGCCGGCCTGCTTTATCTGTGCCGCAGTCTCGATGGACAGCCCATGGTGGGTGCGATCGATGCCGAAGCGATCATGACCGACCGGTTGACCTTGAGCTATCGCACGGTGATCACAAATCGTGATCAACTTTTGGCCGCAGCCGGCAGCCAGCTGACCGGTCATGAATTTCATCGCACTGCGGTCGAGCCGCGCTCTGCTGCGACGCCGGCATGGCTGATGGACGACGAGCCGAGCGGCTTCTCGGCCGACCCAGCCGGGACCGGCCGGCAGACCGTACACGCGAGTTATCTGCACCTCCATTGGGCTGGACACCCAGAGCTTGCGCAACGATTCGCGAATGCAGTTCATGATCACGCGAGGGCTCGGCTCGGACCGATTCATGATCTTCAGCACCACGGCGATCGCGATGTCGCCGAAGGCTTGATCGACCTGGCCGTCAATGTCAGCTTGCCCCAGCCACCGGACTGGCTCCGCACCATCATCAATGACACGACGGCGGACCTTGCCGGCTATCCCAATACCGACGCCGCGACCAAGGCAATAGCGGCGGCACACGACGTCGGCGTCGATCAGGTACTTCCCACTGCGGGAGGAGCGGAGGCTTTCACGCTGATCGCGCGTGCTATTGGGGCTGCAAGACCGCTGATCATCCATCCACAGTTCACCGAACCAGAGGCGGCGCTCGTTGCCGCCGGCCATCGACCGGAGCGGCTCATCCTGTCGCCCGCGACAGGTTTCGAGCTGGACGGTGAGCAGGTTCCTGCAGCGGCCGATCTCGTCATGATCGGCAACCCGACCAATCCGACGGGCGTGCTGCATCCAGCAGCGGTGATCACGTCTATACGCCGGCCACAACGCATTCTGGTGGTCGATGAGGCGTTCATGGACTGCGTACCAGGTGAGACCGAAACCATGATCAGCAACGACATGGCCGGTTTGCTCGTGCTGCGGTCGTTGACCAAGACGTGGGGCCTTGCCGGATTGCGCGCCGGCTATGTCATTGGCGACCCAGCGCTGATCGCCGCCCTGCACCGCCAGCAGCCGCCCTGGTCAGTGTCAACTCCTGCGCTGGCGGCCACCGTCGCATGCGTGACGCCCGGCGCTCGGGCGATTGCCGCCGCGGCCGCCACCGAGATCGCCGCTCGGCGCGGGTACCTGGTGGAGCAACTGGCGCTGCTGGGTCTGAATGTCGCTGGCCGCCCTCAAGCGTCGTTCGTGCTTCTGGATACCAGCGGCGTACCCGGCAAGCGCGAAGCAGGCTGGATCCGGCTTGGCCTACGCGACCATGGTTTCGCGGTACGCCGTGGCGAAACCTTCCCCGGACTGACGCCAGATTGGATCCGCATTGCCGTACGCGAACCCGAGATCACCGACCAATTGGTGGCGGCTCTTCGCCGACTTGTCAGACTCTAGGTGGGTTATAGCGCGCTGCGCGTCTGACAAGTCGGGGTCATGGAGGAGGTGCTTACATGAGCGATGGACACGGCCACGAGATGACGGCGACCGGCGCCCATCGCAAGCGGCTCGTTATCGTCCTGCTGATCAGCTCCGCGGTGCTGCTCGCTGAGGTGATCGGCGGCCTCATCGCCGGCTCCCTCGCACTGCTCGCCGACGCCGGTCACGTGCTGACCGACATGACGGGTCTGATCTTGGCGCTCATTGCAGCCTCGCTGGCCACTCGCGCCGCCACCGAGAAGCGCACATTCGGATTGCAACGCGCCGAGGTACTAGCTGCGCTCGGCAATGCCCTCCTGCTGGTCGCAGTGGCAGTTTGGGTACTGATCATGGCCGTCAGCCGATTACGCAGTCCCGCCCAAATCAATAGCGACCTGATGCTTGCCGTAGCGGTTGTCGGTGCGCTCGCCAACCTCGCGGGGTTGCTCATCCTTCGCCCAGCTCAGTCAAAGAGTCTGAATATGCGAGGTGCCTACCTCGAGGTCTTCGGTGATCTTGTCGGCTCCGTTGCGGTTATCGTCGCCGCGGTACTGATCTTGATCACTGGCTCGACGATCTTCGATGCGATCGCCTCGCTGGTGATCGTGGTGTTGATCATTCCGCGTGCGTGGTCACTGCTCCGCGAGGTCGTCGACGTGCTGTTGGAGGCGACTCCGCACGGCGTCAATCTTGCCGAAGTGCGAGATCACATCAAACGGGTACGCGGTGTGGTCGATGTCCATGACTTGCATGCCTGGACGATCACCAGCGGCGTACCGGTGCTGTCCGCGCATGTCACCGTCGACAACGCCTGCATTCGTGAGGGCCGCTCAGGCGAGGTATTGGATCGGCTCGGTGACTGCCTCGGCGGACATTTCGATGTCTCGCACTGCACCTTCCAGCTCGAGCCGGTCGGGCACCAGGAGCACGAGGCCGCCCACCACGCGTGACTGCGACTGAGCTTGTCGAAGCCCTTCGACAGGCTCAGGGCGCATAAGTTGGCACGCATGGCAACTCAGTACTACACAGCAAGCAGTATCGACGGGTTCATCGCCGACCCGGACAACTCCCTGACCTGGCTCTTCCAGTTCAGTGAGCAAACCGGCATAGAGGAGGACTACCCGAGATTCATCGCCGAAGTGGGAGCGCTGGCGATGGGTTCAACGACGTATGAGTGGATCGCAGATCACACCGGCTTTCTCGACGATCCGAGCAAGTGGGAGTACACGATCCCGGCCTGGGTGTTCAGCAGCCGCGAGCTACCTCGGGTGGAAGGTCCCGACATCCGTTTCGTTTCGGGAGACGTCGCGCCAGTTCATCAAGAGATGGTGCGCGTGGCCGCGGGCCGGAATGTCTGGTTGGTGGGTGGCGGCGAACTGGTCGGACAGTTCCATGATCAGGGTCTGCTGGATGAGGTGCTGATCAGCTTCGCGTCGGTGTTCCTCGGCTCTGGCGCGCCGCTGTTACCGCGCCGGATCGTGACCCCGCCCTTGCAGCTCCTCGAGGCCACTGCGTACGGCGCGGACTTCGCGACCCTGCGCTATGCCGTGCGCAAGACCAATGACTAACGGAACTTCAGCAGGCGGAGGCTGTTGGACACCACGAATAGCGAGCTCAGCGCCATTGCCGCTGCAGCGATCATCGGATTGAGAAAACCCATTGCGGCAAGCGGCAAGGCGACGAGGTTGTAGGCGAAAGCCCACCAGAGGTTCCCGTGGATCGTGCGCAGCGTCGCCCGGGACAGGCGGACGGCGTCCGCAGCTACGCGTAAATCGCCGCTGATCAGCGTGACATCACCGGCGTGCATCGCGGCATCCGTGCCGGTGCCGAGCGCGATACCAAGATCAGATTGCGCCAGTGCGGCCGCATCATTGACGCCGTCACCCACCATGGCCACCCGATGACCGGCTTCTTGCAACCGTACGACCTCAGCGACCTTTTGCGCAGGCAGCACATCAGCTACTACGTCGTCAATGCCGGCCTCAGCGGCGACCGTCCGCGCAGCGGCTTGATGATCACCAGTGACGAGCACGGGCCGCAGATGCAATGCCCGCAATCGGCGTACCGCCTCCGCAGACGTCGGCTTCACCACATCGGCGACGGCAAGCACGCCCCGCGCTTCGCCGGCCCAGCCAACCAGCACCGCCGTACGCCCCTGCTCCTGTTCCGCCGCATACACCTTTCTCAACGCCTCCGGAACGCGTAGCCCTTCGCTCTCCAGCAACTCCCGCCGCCCCACCACCACCGACTTGTCAGCGTCGGTGGTCGCTCCAGCAGCCACCGACGCTGACAACTCGGCGCGTACGCCGAGGCCGGGACGGTTCTGAAGATTGCTGAGCGCGGCCAAGGAGCCGTTGGCGCGCGCGTACTCGGTGATGGCTCGGGCGATGGGGTGCTCCGAGCCGGATTCGGCGGTGCCGGCTGCCATGATCACTTCAGCTGTTGTGGTGCCATCCGCAGCGGTCACGGCCACAACCGCCATCCGGCCCTCGGTAACCGTTCCGGTCTTGTCCAGTACGACTGTGTCAATGTGCCGGGCCGATTCCAACGCCTCAGGCCCGCTGATGACGATGCCCAGCTGAGCGCCTCGTCCGGTGCCAACCAGCAAGGCCGTCGGTGTGGCCAGTCCGAGCGCGCAAGGGCAAGCGATGATCAACACCGCGACCGCAGAGGTAAACGCGAACGAGACGCCTGAGCCTTGGCCGAGCCAGAACCCGAGCGTTGCTACCGCCAGTGCGATCACGATCGGTACGAACACCGCCGAAACGCGGTCGGCGAGCCGCTGCACGGCCGCCTTGCCGCTCTGGGCCTCCTCCACCATCCGCACGACCTGGGCAAGCTGCGTGTCAGCCCCCACCCGAGTGGCCTCCACCACAAGCCGGCCATGGGTGTTGACGGTGGCTCCCACCACGGCATCGCCGGGTCCCGCCTCGACAGGGACGGACTCGCCAGTCACGGTTGAGGTGTCCAGCGCACTGTGTCCGGAGATGATCACGCCGTCGGTTGCCACCCGTTCGCCCGGCCGCACCACAAACTGATCACCGACGTGTAGCTCGGAGACATCGACGATCCTCTCGCCGCCGGAGATCAGCAGCGTGGTTTGCGATGGTGTCAGGTCGAGCAGCGCGCGGAGCGCATCACCCGATCGGCGTTTGGCTCGCACCTCCAGATAGCGGCCCAACAAGATGAACATGGTGATTCCGACCGCGGCCTCGAGATAGAGGTTGGCCGTTGGCGCGTGTCTGACCAGTCGGAACTCAAACGGGTGGGTGAACCCAATCTCGCCTGCAACACCGAAGAACAACGCGTACGCCGACCAGCCGAAGGCAGCCAGCGTGCCAAGTGAGATCAAAGTGTCCATGGTCGCGCTGCCGTGCTGCAGGTTGAGCAGCGTGGCGCGGTGGAAGGGCCAGGCACCCCAGGTGATCACGATGCAGGTCAGGGCGAAGGAGATCCACTGCCACCCTGGGAACTGCCAGGGGGGAACCATGGCGATCATAATCACCGGCAGACTCAGCGCAGCGGTGATGATCAGCCGACGGCGTAGTTGCCGCAACTCGAGGTCGGGGTCGCGCGGACTCTCGGCCGGCAGCGTCGCGGAATAGCCAGTCCGCTCAATTGTCTCGATCAAGGTCTGCGCGGTCGTGCCACTGCCGGCATGAACTGTGGCCTTCTCGGTCGCATAGTTGACCGTGGCATTGACGCCTTCGAGCCGATTGAGTTTCTTCTCGATGCGGGCCGCACAGGACGCGCAGGTCATGCCCTGAACGTCGAGCTCGATGGTGTGGAGCGGCACACGTACCTGAGTCATTTGGTCGCCTGCACTGTGAAGGCAGCCACGTACGGCTTGTCGTCTCGATAGAAGTCGATGAAGAGCCGGTAATTGCCTGAGGCCGGCACGCTACCAAGGAAATCTAGCCGCGGTCCGCTGGCTTGTGACGCCGGGTGCATGTGTAAATAGCCAAGATCATCTGGCCGAATGACAACGGCGTGTCCGAATGCGCCGTGGGCTGGCTGCAAGTCGGTTACCGGCTGACCGTGATCAGTAACCATCGCCGCCGTGCTGCTCGCGGCGCTGCTGCTCAAGTCATTGGTCAGGGTTACCGTGAGGTCCTTGAGCTGGACCTGGCTGGCTGGCGGCGGCAATGGCTTGGGCTGATACCCGCCGCTCACCATGAAATCAGTCGCCAAGCTGATCTCGCGACCCAGCGCTGGTGACTGAAAATAGATGATCACATGCCACGGACCTGGTGTGAGGTTGAGCAACCCCCACCACGACGTCTGCTCGCCCTGTTGTGCGATCAGGTGCTGATATCCACTGAGATCGTGGCGGAAAGCGATCAAGTGGACGTGCTCGCCCGCGTCCTCATCCAGCTCTGATATCACCTGGCCGCCGGGCGCAGTCAGTGTGAACTCGACCGGCACATCCTTGCCCGGCTGCTGGGTTGCTTCGACGGCACGCAGCGCATAACCGTCGACGGCGGCAGTCGGCAGGGCCATCTCGGAGTTGTGAATCTGCACCGGCGCCAACAGCGCCTGCGATTGAGTACCGGCGACGTAGGACAGACCAAAGACGGCAGCCAGCAGCGCCAGGAAAGCCAGGAGCTTGGCGGGCGGGTTCATGATCAGCGGATCAAGAGTTGCTTGCGGGGTGGAATTCCTACGCGGTGGCGAGGCTGTAACCGGCCTCGTCCACGGCAGCCTCGATGCTTTGGAGCGGGATTTCGGTGTTGCTTACGACGGTGAGCTGGCCGCTCTCCAGATCGACCTTGACGTCAGTAACTCCACTGACCGCAGAAACCTCCTCAGTGACCGAGCTGACGCAGTGGCCGCAGTGCATTCCCGATACGACGTACTGACTGGTGACAGACATGGACTTTGTTTCCTTCTTCGCTAGGTAGGCAGAGTGATGAAACCGGCTACGACCGAACCAAACGCGCGATCGCGTTGGAAGCTTCCTCGATCTTGAGGTCGGCCTCTTCGCCGCCTTCAGCCGCAGCGCGGACAACACAATGGCTGAGATGTTCATCAAGCAGATTGAGAGCAACCGATTGCAGTGCGCGGGTCATCGCCGAGACCTGAGTGAGGATATCGATGCAGTACTGCTCCTCCTCGATCATCTTCTGCAAACCGCGAGCTTGGCCCTCGATGCGGCGTAATCGTCTAAGGTAGTCGTCTTTGCTGGCGATGTAGCCGTGATGGCTCTGGTGATCAGACATCAGTCTTTCCTTTAATCCGACAGGTACCCCCCATGGGTATAGACCTTACCTCAAGGCGATGTGTGCCAGAGGCATGTAACGATGTTGTGTCAAAGGGCTCAATCCGAACTGTGCGGTTTTCAACAGCTTGCGGATGAACCTGTGGGTAATACGTTCCGGTCGGGAAAATCACTGCTCCTCCGCTGGACACCATCCAAGTCGTGAGATTGCCTGGCAGGAACTTTCGTCCACCCGCTCTGGAGGAACATTTCCGCTGGTCAGACCACTGTTGGAAACAACAGGTCAGTGCTGGTCCCCAGGGCGATACCCAGAGTCTGCACAAGCTCACCGCGTGTCCCCCACAGCACACGATTTGTTGTCCACAGGCCCTGTGGACAACTTGCTGTTCAGGCCGGCGCCAAGAGCGTACGTTTTCCCGCGTTGACCCGTCCCGGCGTCACCCAAGCGATATGTGTCAGTGGCGTTCACTAGAGTTCCGAACACTTATTCGATTGGTGCTGAGGCGGGTGTCCGGCGGGCTCGGGGGCAGCGTCCAGCGGATTATTAAGGAGTCGGGGTGAGTGTTGCTGAGGTAATGCCGCCCTACAGCACCGACGCTCGCCCATCGGATCGAACACTGTCGGATCGAACACTGTCGGATCGAACACTGGGCGACCGTACGCCACCGCAGGACATGGAAGCCGAGCAGTGTGTGCTCGGCGCCATGCTGATGAGCAAGGACGCCATCGCCGATGTCGTCGAAGTGCTCCGTGGGGCCGACTTCTATCGCCCGGCGCACGAGCAGGTCTACAACTCCGTTCTCGATCTCTATGGACGTGGTGAGCCGGCGGATGCCGTCACGGTTGCCGATGAACTCGGTAAACGGGGTGAGCTGCTGCGCATCGGTGGTGCGCCGTACCTCCACACGCTGCTCGCCAGTGTTCCGGTGGCAGCCAATGCTGGTTACTACGCGCAGATCGTGCACGAGAAGGCGATCCTGCGACGGCTCGTTGAGGCCTCGGTACGCATCGGACAGCTTTCCTACGCCGCCGAGGGTGATGTCGACGACATCGTCGATCGAGCCCAGGCCGAGGTGTACTCGGTTACCGAACGCCGGGTGTCGGAGGACTACAAGCCGCTGTCGGAGCTGATGCAGCCGACGCTCGACGAGATGGAGGCCATTGAGTCCCGGGGGGCGGGACTGTCCGGGGTGCCGACCGGGTTCGCCGATTTGGACGAGCTGACCAACGGTCTGCACCCCGGGCAGATGGTGATTATTGCTGCGAGACCCGCCGTTGGAAAGTCCACTCTGGCCCTGGATTTTGCGCGGTCCGCATCAATTCGTAATGGGCTGACGTCGGTGATCTTCAGCCTTGAGATGAGCCAGATCGAGATCACCATGCGCCTGCTGTCCGCCGAGGCGAGCATCCCGCTCTCCCACATTCGGGGCGGCCGGATGAGTGATCAAGACTGGAACCGGGTCTCGGCAAAAATGGGCCAGGTCTCCGAGGCGCCACTGTTCATCGACGACTCGCCCAACCTGACCATGATGGAGATCCGCGCCAAAGCGCGGCGGCTCAAGCAACGCCATGACCTTAAGTTGGTCGTCATCGACTACATCCAGCTGATGACGTCAGGCAAAAAGGTCGAGTCCCGACAACTGGAAGTCTCGGAGTTCTCTCGGCAGCTAAAGCTGCTGGCAAAGGAGCTCGATGTGCCAGTGGTTGCGCTGTCTCAGCTCAACCGCGGCCCAGAGCAGCGCACCGACAAGCGGCCGATGCTTTCTGATCTTCGTGAGAGCGGCAGCTTGGAGCAGGACTCCGATGTCGTGATCTTGCTCAACCGACCTGATCTTTATGATCGGGATTCTGATCGTGCCGGCGAAGCTGACTTCGATGTGGCTAAGCATCGCAACGGCCCCACGAAGATGATCACAGTCGCATTCCAGGGCCACTACTCGCGCTTCGCCGATATGCAGAGCTAAGTGCGGCGCTGTGGTTATCAGATGCAGCGAACCTTTCCAAGCGGGCAAGTTGCGGATTACTAGGTTGGAGGCATGCCACGCCTCCTGGTCCGTCGTCCGTCGCCTTCAATCGCGGACGGTGAGCTCACCCACCTAGAGCGGGTTCCCGTCGATGGGCAGCTCGCTCTGTCCCAATGGGAGGCCTACGTAGAGGCATTCTGTTGTCGGGGCTGGAAAATCACAGAGATCGAGCGAGCAGACGCCCAGCCTGACGGAGTGTTCATCGAGGACACGATGGTGGTGTTCGATGGGCTGGTCGTGGTGTGCCGCATCGGTGCGCTCGCGCGACGCGGAGAGGTCGAGACGTCCCGCCCAGCAGCCCAACAGCTTGAGTTGGAAGTGGCCGAGATCGTCGAGCCGGGGACGCTCGACGGAGGAGACGTTCTCAAGATCGGGCAGACGGTCTACGTCGGCGCCTCGTCTCGAACCAACGATGCTGGCATCAGTCAGCTGCGCGTCCTCCTGGAACCGCGCGGTTGGAGAGTTGTAGAAGTCCCCGTTACAAAGGTCCTTCACCTCAAATCGGCGCTCACGGCGCTTCCTGACGGAACTGTCATCGGCTTTCGTCCAAAGGTGGATGATCCGGACGCGTTCCCCACATTCGTGGACGTGCCGGAAGCACATGGTTCGGCGGTCGTGGTGCTCGATAACTCAACCGTTCTCATGTCCGCGGACGCGCCAGCGACGGCAGAGCTTCTTCGGGCCCGCGAGCTAGAGGTTCTCACTGTGCCAGTCTCGGAGTTCGAGAAGCTCGAGGGCTGCGTCACCTGCTTGTCCGTTCGGGTACGCAACTGAACGCAGCGCGGACCCCGGAAGGTTCCTAGGCGGGCGCTCCTGGTGGGATGGATGCCGTGGCAGTACGTCAGCCGGCCGATGCCGACATCGACCACTTGACTAGCATGCGGACCTTCCTCGTCATTGGAGGAGCGCAAGGCACCGGACGCGTTCATCAACGGCGTCATCCTGCCCATCGACGGCGGCCGCGCAGCCAATGGCGCCGACCCCGAAGCTCGTCAGTAAGGTCTTGCCGGCCTTGCGTACCTTGAGCCGCGGCTCCTGGATCGTCGCCGGCCTCCTCGTCGTCCTACTCCTGACCTTGGCCGGTCGTTACGGATTTCATCGCGATGAGCTCTACTTCATCGAAGGCGGCCATCACCCGGACTGGGCGCAGCCGGACAACCCAATGACTGTGCCGTTGCTGGCCGCGGCCTGGCACGATCTGGTCGGCGGCTCGTTGCTGGGCTTCCGGGTTCTGCCAGCGTTGGTAGCCGGCGGCACGGTCCTCCTCGCGGCCTGGACATCGCAGCTAGTCGGCGGGAAACCGGTGCACCAAACCGTTACGGCGGCGCTGATGGCGAGTACGTCCATCCTGCTGGCCACTGGACATCTCTTCTCGACTACCACATTTGATCTTGCTCTGACCACGGCGACCGTAGCGCTGTTGATCAAGGCGATCGCAGCGCCGGCGTCCTTATCGACCTGGCTTGCTCTCGGCATCACCGCCGGACTGGCGATGGAGATCAAGGTCCTCCCTGCACTCGTCCTGGCCAGTTGCGCCATCGCGATCCTGATCATCGGAGATCGCACGGTGTTCCGACGCGCAGGTCCTTGGCTCGCGGCGGCGGTCGCCTTGCTGCTGGCGGCGCCGAATCTCATCTGGCAGACGGCACACGGCTGGCCGATGGCGCAGATCGCGCAGAACATTGCAGCCGGTGGCTCGACTTCCTCGCAGGAACGCTGGCTCGTGGTGCCCCTGCACCTGCTGATGGCGGGCCCGGCCGCGGCGATCGTGTTGATCATTGGCCTGCTCGCACCATTCCGGCTTACGGCGCTGCGTCCCTACCGGTGGCTCCCTGTCGCCTACGGGATCATGCTCGTACTCGTCGTAGCGACGGGTGGAAAGCCGTACTACTTGGCCGGCTTCTTCGCCGCTGGACTGGCGCTCGGCGCCCAGCCGGTGGTGACATTCCTCTCCGGAGCGCTGTGGCGGCGGGTGACTGCGGTGGTGCTGGGAGTGATCCTCGTCGTGCCCACCATCGTGTTCGCACTGCCCATCGCCCCCGTTGGATCACCGGTCTTTCAGATTGCAGTGGCGGTCAACCCCGACCAGGCCGAGACCGTTGGTTGGGACAAGTGGGTTCGGACAGTCGAGCGCGCCAGCCGTACGCTCGACCCGAATAGCAGCATTGTGCTGGCCCGAAACTATGGCGAAGCCGGCGCGCTCAGTCGCGAGCACCGACTGCGGCCGACCTCCGCCATTCCGCAGGTTTACTCGGGCCATAACGCGTACGGGGAATGGGGCCCGCCACCCGAGGTGGCGACATCTGCCGTCGTGGTTGGGGATTTCAGCACCTCGGAGGTGGAGACATGGTTCGCCGAGTGCACTCTGGTCGAACGGTTCGCCAGCCCTCCAGGCGTAGATAACGAGGAGAACGGAGCGCCGATCAGGGTCTGCCAGAAAAGATTGCTGCCGTGGTCTGAGATCTGGCCGCAGGTGAGACGACTTGGATGAGACCGGTATCTGAGCTGCGCCGTCTGATCATTGGGCTTGGCGCCGTCTCTCCGCACAAGGCCACGAACGTGGGCAAGATTCGCATATTCGAGCGTTATCTGTGGCTTTGTGCGGAGAAACGGCAGCCCCTCAGCTTCGCACGAGTGCCAAGGCGGTAACCACCGACATTGGAGGTGAGAGGATCGCGCAATGGTGACCGAAGGCTGGCGCCAATGCTGGCACTGCGCCAGGGATTTCTCAGCAACATTGCCAACCCCAAGATGGCAATCTTCTTTCTCAGCCCGCTGCCGCAATTCGTGCCAGTCGCGGGCAGCATCGCTGCGCTTCTCCCACTCGGCCTGGTGTTTTGCCTGATGACATTCGGCTGGCTCTCGCTCTATGCCGGCGTCCTGCAGCGGCTGCGGCCGATCATGCAGCGATCAAGGGTGCGCCGCACACTCGACGCGGTAAGCGGCACGGTGCTGGTTGCCTTCGGTATCCGGGTGGCGACCGAAACGCGGGCCTGAGCTCAGGCAAAGCATCGCGTCGACGCCCGCGATCGCCTCCTTGACCGGTGCGAGTCGGACGAGTGCTCGGGCGAGGCTCCGGTTGATGGAGACAGCCGAGAGACTGCCGATCATGTAGCCAACCGTGTATGTCACAAAGGACTCTTTCAGCGACCTCTAGCACGTTGATTATCCGCGTTGGCCCCCTTGAAGACGAGTTTTCGCTTACGAGCGCCGAGTGCGGGTAGATGAGCAAGGAGGCCATATCTGAGAGCGTCACCGGAAGCATGAGGAGGACTGCTATGTCAGGACATGTCGCAACCGCAGAGTGCGAGATCGATGCTCGACCCGAGGACGTGTGGGAGGCGCTGACCGATCCGGCGAAGATCCGGGAGTACATGTTCGGCTCCGACGTAAGCACCGACTGGACGCCGGGCAGCCCGATCACCTGGAAGGGCGAGTTCGAGGGCAAGCCGTACGAGGACAAGGGAGAGATCATCTCCTTCGAGCCGGCTCGACTACTGGAAGTGACTCACTTCAGCCCGCTGACCGGCCAGGAGGATCGGCCAGAGAACTACCACCGAGTGCGCTACGAGTTGCGGCCGGCAAATGGCGGCACTTCGGTACGGCTGACTCAGGACAACAGCAGCAGTGCTGAGGAGGCCGAGCATTCCGGAGCCACCTGGCAGATGATGCTGGACGGCCTCAAGAAGATCGTCGAGCGAGGCTGACCGAGATTCCAGCGGCCGCGATCAGCAGCGGAGTGAGCTATGAATCTTGAGTACGACCGGCGGGTCGACGTGCTGATCGTTGGCGGTGGTCCGGGCGGCCTCGCGGCGGCCAGAGGCTACCGGAAGGCTGGCGGCCGCGGGACGGTGTTGCTGATCAGCGCCGATGCGCACCCGCCGTACGCACGGCCGCCGCTGACCAAGGACTATCTCCGAGGCGAAAGTGAAGCCGCCGACCTGCCCTTGGCCGACGTCGACTGGTACACCGGCAACGCGGTCGAGCTCGAACTCAACACTCAGGTGCTAGGCATCGACGCTGATCGAAAGCGGGCGCAACTCGCGGACGGGTCTACCGTGCGGTACGAGCGGCTAGCCCTGGTCACCGGATCCTCACCGATCCCGCTGCCCATCCCTGGCGCGGACTTGCCGGGACTGGTCTATGTTCGCGATCGGCATAGCGGCGAGGCGCTGCGCGGTCTCGCCCAGGCCGGCGGTCGGGTGGTGGTCGTCGGCTCCGGCTTCATCGGCTGCGAGGTAGCCGCCAGCCTGGCTCGGCGTGGCGTAGCGGTCGTGTTAGTGACCGACGAGGCGCTGCCTCACGCGGCGCGGCTTGGCGAGGATGCAGGAGCGCGCATCGCCGACTGGCTGCGCGCGGAGGGCGTAGAACTGATCCTCCAAGACGGCGCGGCTGCGTTGCGTAGCGACGGCGATTCCTGGCAGGTGGTATTGACCAGCGGCCGGACTCTGCACTCCAACGGAGTGGTAAGCGGGAGCGGAGCCCAGCCCAACTTGGCCCTGGCAGAATCCGCCGGGGTGAAGATCAAAAACGGTGGCGTGGTGACCGATGCCGAACTGCGTACCTCCGATCCCGCGATCTGGGCCGCAGGCGACATCGCGTACGCGCACAATCCGGCCGCCGACCGGCATCTTCGGGTCGAGCATTGGGGCGAGGCCGAGGCCATGGGTGAGATCGTCGGTGCCAACCTCGCCGGTGATCACCAGCACTGGGCGGCCGCTCCCGGATTCTGGTCCACTATCGGTGATCATGAATTGAAGTATTCGGCCTGGGGGGACGGTTTCGACCGCGCAGATCTAGTCGAGGGCCCGGAAGGCTGGGCGGTCTGGTACAGCCGCGATGGCGCCGTGGTCGGCGTGCTGGCCGAGAACTGGGACGAGGCGTACGAGCGCGGCCAGTCACTTATCGAACGAGGTGCTCCGCTGGCTGAGGCAATCGATTTCTCCGAGGGCGGCGAGTGATCACGATCAGCGGCCGCGTAAGTGATCATGGCTCGCAGACCCTGCCCTGCGAGCGGCTGTTGTTGATCATCGCGCGGGATGAGTCGTGATCAAGGTCCCCGATTTCGACGCGCTGTATCGCGCAAACTCGGATCCGTGGGCAGTGAGCTCCAGCTTCTACGAGCAGCGCAAGCTCGATCTGGTGCTCGGTGTGCTAGCCCTTCCGCGCTACGCCCGCGCCTGGGATCCGGCCTGCGGTACGGGACACCTGGCTGAGCGCCTGGCCGATCGTACCGAGCAGCTGCTGGCCAGCGACGCGGCAGCCACGGCGGTGGAAATCACGCGCCGGACCTGCGCCGGCCGACCGAACGTCACCGTGGAGCAACGACGCCTGCCCAGCCGCGCCAGGGCAGGAGAGGTGTTTGATCTGGTAATACTCGGTGAGTTTCTCTACTACCTGACTGACGCCGACCGGTCGGCCACCTATGACCTGTTGCACGCGACCACGGGGCCGAGCTCTGAGGTGGTGGCCGTGCATTGGCGGCAACACCCCCACGACGCGTATTTGAGCGGAGCCGCAGTCCAAGCCGAATTCGTCTCAGCACTTAGTAGCCGCGGCTGGCACTCTGAAGTTGAGCTGCGGGACCCGAACTTCGTCCTGCACACTCTGCGACGCGAAGTCTGCTGATCATGCCTGACCACCTGAGCACCCTCGCGCCCTTCCCGCCACCGCTGCCGCTGGAGGACGGGTACCAGCGGCATGCGCCCGGTACCGAGGCACTGCGCCGCGCGTTGTTTCGCATCGCATCGCTGCGGAACTGGGCTGGCGCCTCATGGCCGGAGTTCATCGCGGCTCTGCTCGCGCTGGGCCGGACCGACATTCCTTTGTCGAGACTCGCCGAAGGCCATCTCGACGCCTTGCGCATCCTTGATCAAGCCGACCGCCAACCGCAGCCCGAAGCCCTGTACGGCGTGTGGGCGTCGCGCTCTCAGCGCACCGGCGTTGCGGCGACATGGACCGGTGACGGCCTGCTACTCGACGGAACGATCCGATTCGCATCCGGCGCCGGTCTGCTGGACCGAGCGTTGGTACCGGTCTGGCTGGACGCCGAAACTCATCTACTCCTGGACTTGGCCGTGTCGGAGTTGCCTCTCGACACCAGCCAGTGGACCACGGCCGCGATGGAGGTGAGTCAGTCGCACACCGTAGCGATCAACTGCATGCGCGTCGATCCGATCGTCCAGGTCGGTCCGGTCAACTTCTACCTGTCTCGGCCGGGGTTCTTTCCGGGCGGCGTTGGAGTGGCGGCATGTTGGGCAGGAGGTGCGGCTCGCGTTGCCGATCTTCTGTTTGCCCGAATGATTGATCCGCCTCCGTCAATGCTGCTGCGGCTTGGCCGGGTACGGGCGCAGCTAGCCGCGGCCGGGGCGGCGGTGACGACGGCTGCACAACGGCTAACTACTGTCCTCGCCGACCCTGAGAAAGACCTCACCATGATCCAGGCAGTGAGCACCGAAGCCCGGGTCGTGGTCGCCGACGCTGTGCACACGGTCCTTCAGGAGGCACAGCGGGTGGCAGGACCTGCTGGCTTGGCGTACGAAGAGGACCTGACACGAGCCGTCCACGACCTCTCGCTGTACGTGCTGCAGCAGAACGCCGATGCCGATCACACGTTCCTCGGCGCGCTCGAGATCACATGAGGGACCCTTCGACATCGTGAGCTTTCAGATCCGCCAGGAACGCGACCAATTCGGCGCACATCACCTCTGGCTGCCATCCGTGATCGGACGCCGCAATCGTCTTGCTCGAAGCGTTGGGTAGCGCCGCGACCAGGGCCGCAGCGGCAGGCGGGAAAATCGACAAGGTCGGCTCCCCGACCATGACCAAAACGGGCATGGTCACGGCCGCCCACTGAGTACGCCACGGCTCGTGCTGGTTTCGATTGAGCAGCGCAGTGTCGTAGGCCAGTGTGGGAGCCACCTGGAGCATGAGATCCCACGCCGGACTTGCCTTGGCACCCGCGACCCACTCCGGCGGCATGTCGCTCATGAAGTACTCCACAGTGCCAACCTGATCACCGGCGACGATCCGATCCTGCAATCCAGCCAAGAAAGCGCCGCCATCGTCCTCGGCTTCGAGCGCGAATGGGGGTTCCCACAGGGCAATCCGCGTGATCGGCAGCCCGGCCGCCGCACCATGCAAGCACACCGCCGAACCGGACGAGTTGCCGAACACTGCGGCGCTGCCACCTGCGGCATCCAGCATGGCGGCAAGGTCCTCGATCTCTCGTTCCACCGCGTACGGCTGGGTGTCAGTGCTCTCGCCGCGGCCTCTGCGGTCGTAGTTGACCACGGTGAAACCCTTTGTAGCCAGCAGATCCGCCAACTCGATCGTCGTGGGATCGAGGGCTCGGTGCTGAAACGCACCGGCGACCAGCACGATGCCAGGACCGTCACCCTTCCGGTCGTAGCCGATCACTGTGCCGTCAGCGGACCTGGCGAACTCTGCCATGCTGAACTCCTCTCGAGCTGCAAAAGGGGACAGACTCCGATGACGGGCAAAACTCATCGGTCCCGATTTGCCGCAATTGGCTCGAGCATGATCACCGGCAATTCGCGCGGCGCGGCGCGGCGGTGGTATTGCTGCCACCACGGGTAGGCCTCGATACCCCGGACGACATAGAGCTGTCGTTCATCCCCGCTCAGCTCGCGAGCTCGCATCGGAACCGAGGAGCCTTTCCAGATGATCATGACGTTCGGCTGGGCGCGCAGGTTGTAGTACCAGCCCGGGTTCGACGGCCGACCGTAATTGGAAGCGATCAAGATCAGCTGATCACCATCTGGCATTGCCAGTACCGGCAGCGTGCGCTGCTCACCGGTGCGAGCACCAGTGGTCGTCAGCATCACGACAGGAAGCCCGGAAACCAGCGCTGAGAAAGTGGTCCGGCGACGGCTCAGCCGGAACACTGCACGGTCGATACGAAGCAAGGCCCTTGGACGTATCCAGGACATGGGGATGAGCTCCGCAGCTTTGTGAGCGAGGCGACGCAGCGGCTCCGGGCGTCGGCTCTCGAAATTGATCACGTCAGGAGCATTGATCAAATCGAGCGGACCAGGCGAAGTTTTCCGCCTGGCTCACGTCGCAGGGCGGTAACCGGCAGCACCTCGATCTCCGGTGGCACAGCCCGTCATGCATACTCGTCGCCACACGGTACGCGCCAAGAAAGGACTGCAAGGGATCTGGGCCAGCGAGGTGTGCCCGAAGGTCGGCCAGCCGCAGTCGTGGATCGGTCACTATGCGGTCGAACTCAGCCATCAGCGTTGTCTTCGACAGCGTCGGCAGCTCAGCAAGTGGCCGGTCGCCGGCGTCGGCGCCCAGCACCTCCCGGTAATAGGGCGACCGGGCGATTGCATGGGTGATCAGTGCCCGTACCCGTTGGTCTTGATACGCCAGGAGCTGGCCTCGGCTCCAGCGGTCCCGCTCCAGCAGCTCTGCTTCGAGCATGATCACCACCCTCAGGAGACACACCGGTTTCTAGACGCTCAGTATTTCTGATTGAGTGACGTTCCATGACCACCGTCATGATCACCGACGAACCGCTGGCACTCGAGGGCCTGCTAGCCATCATTGATGGCGCACGCGTCGAGTTGGCAGAGGACGCGCGGGCTGCCATTACAGCGAGCCGCGCGGTCGTCGATCGCGCGCTTGCCAGCAACGCCGCCGTCTACGGCTTGACCACCCAAGTTGGCCATGGCAGGGACATCCGGCTCAGCGAGGAGGAGATCCGCGGCGAGCAGAGGATGCTCGTGATGTCTCACAGCGGAGGTGTCGGACCGCCGCTGCCGACGCCGCAGGTACGCGCCGCGCTGGCCGTCCGGCTCAACGGCATCGCCCGCGGTGGCTCGGGTGCCTCGCTCGCAGCTGCCGAGGTGTTGGCGGCAATGTTGAACGCCGGAGTACATCCGATCGTGCCTGAGACCGGATCGTTAGGGGCGGCCGACCTCGGGCCCATGGCTGGAATGGCCCAAGTCGCGATCGGACAAGGCCGGGCGGAGTACCTCGGCGACGTGCTTTCCGGCGGCGAGGCGCTGCTCCGGGCAGGAATGACGCCCCTGATGCTGAGTGGCAGGGACGGTCTGGCGCTGATCTCGGCAAACGGGGTCTCGATCGGCCACGCGGCGCTTGTCATCGCCAGAGCCGAGCGGGCGGCCGCCGCGGCAGACGTCGCCGCGGCACTCTCGATGGAGGCGACCACGGCCAATCCGTCGATCATCCATCCCAGCGTCGCACGTGCGAAGCCGATCCCCGGGCAAGCGGCAGCGGCCGATCATCTCCGAGAGCTGCTGAAGGGAAGCGCGCTGATGCAACCGGATGCTTCCCACTCCGTCCAGGACGCGCTCTCCTTCCGAGTGGTGCCGCAGGTACACGGGGCACTGCGCGAGTACGTCGCCGCCGCACGGAACGCCGTGGCGGTCGAGCTCAACGCCTCCGACGACAATCCGCTGGCTTCAATTCCGGATCACACCATGATCAGCAATGGCAACTTCCATCCCATGGTGTTGGCCATTTCCTGCGATGCGTTGCGGATCGCGGTTGCGCAGGTTGGGCAGCTCAGCGAGCGCCGCATGGCCCACTTATGGGAGGCCTTCTTCCGGCAGCTGACCAGCCTGCCCGCCGCGGCGTACGGGGTGCAGCTGCGGTATCCGGCTGCCGCGGTGTTCGCCGAACTCAAGCAGCTTGCAGCACCGGCCACCCTTGACATCCCACCACTGGACCTCGGCGTCGAAGATCACGCTACGGCCGCACCACTGACCGTACGCAAGGCCGACGCCGCGCTGAGTCTGCTCGAAGACATCCTGGCGATCGAACTGTTGCTCGCTCACGATGTCATCGCGGCCGCTCCGACGAAGCCGATGCTCGGTGCCGGGACAGCCAATGCTCTGCGGATGGTGGACGAGGTGATCACTGCGACCGATCCGCAGGCGGACGCGGTTCATCGGGCGTTGCGGAAACGCTTCCCTTCCCCTACGCAGTCAAGTTGACGTGCACGTCGCTGTGGCGTTTCTCCGCACACGGTTGCATGTGAAGCCCGAATCGGCTTGAAACGGCTCCGTTTGAGACCTTGTGCGGAAGAACGACGTAACCAGCTAAGCACGGCTCGGCCTCCTACGGGATCGTCTAGTAATGCCGTACGCGACCACTTCCGGTCAAGGCCAATCAGCGCCCGGCGTACGACCCAGGGCTGATGATCAGGCCGGCGGATGAGTACGCAACCAACGGCCGAAATGCGGGACGGTGAAGGCCAGAGTGCCGCGTTCAGCGGAATAGACCAGACCCTTCTTGAGCAAAGCATCTCGTGCCGGAGACAGTGAGGACGGCTTACGGCCGAGCACCTCGGCAACATCGGTGGTCGACACCGGCGCATCGGGAGCGAGCTCGGTGGTCAGACCGGCCATGGCGCGGAGATAGTCGCGTTCGGATGGCGTCGCCCGTTCGTACCGGGAGCCGAAGAAGCCCACCGCCAATTCGGCCTCGGCCTCGGGCGCAGCTACGGCAACGTCGGCAGCGGTGATCGGCGAGCCAGGCGCATGATCCCAGGCGGCCTTCCCGTACGCCTGGACGAAATAGGGATAACCACCTGAGGTAGTGCCCATCGCCGCGAGCGCGTCCGTCGCCCAAGTCGCACCTTCGCGTTCGGCCGGCGCGAGCAATGCCCGCTGCACCCCAGCCGAGTCCAGTCGGTCGATCCGGACGTACCGGAACAGCCGCTCGGAATAAGACTTCGACGCGGACAGCACGCTAGGCAGATGCGGCAACCCGGCGCCGACCACCATCAGCGGCGCAACGGTCTGGGACAACTCATGACAGCTCGCGCAAAGCGCCGAGACATCAATCGGCGTGAGATCTTGCATCTCGTCGAGAAACACCGCCACGCCAACGCCAACATCGGCGGCCAGACCGGCGACATCGGTGAGCAGCTCCAGTAGGTCGATCTCCATGTCTCCGGAGTCGGCTCGGCCAACCGACGGCGGACCGTCGATCGCGGGCGTCCACCGCTCGATCAATTTGCCGCCGCGGGGATTGCTCCGTAGCCCGAACGCCTTCAGTGTGGCCAACACCTCGCGTACCCGATCCGGCGCACGGTGTCGCACTGACAGCTCGCGAACGGCTGCATGCAATGCGCCAGTGAGCGGACGGCGGAGGCTCGTGTCAGGCCGAGCCTCCACCTTTCCAGTACCCCATCCCCGATCCAACGCCTTCGACCGCAATGCATTGAGTAGGACCGTCTTGCCGACCCCCCGGAGCCCGGTCAGTATGAGGCTGCGCTCCGGGCGGCCCCGCTCCACCCGCTCCAGCGCCACGTCGAACGCAGCGAGCTCGGCGTCGCGGCCGGCCAGCTCTGGTGGACGCTGACCGGCCCCTGGGGCGTACGGATTCCGCACCGGGTCCACGTCTCGGAAAGTATCAGGCTGTATAGCGTGAACCTTAGATTTCGGTAGACAACGCTCGACGTGTCGCGAGTTAACACCTATTCCATCTCGGAGGCCTTGCATCTTGTACCTAGGTACAGAGTTAGCCTCGAGGAGTGAATCACCGGTATGAACTCATGCGGTCGCTGTTGAACACCGGGACCAATGAGGACTTCTGTATCCTGCCAACTCCGGCGCGACCGCTACGTGTCGCTGAGTTTGAAGAGCTTTTCCGTGATCAAATCGCTGGGCCGCGGTGGCTCGATAGACATCTTGTCGAGTTCACTTTCGACGATGGTGGTGATCGCTACGATCAGCTGAACGATCTTGTGACGCGGGAGATGACCTGCTGCCCGTTCTTCGACTTCTCGATCACCAAGGAGCCGGGCGTAGCGACCCAACGGCCTCTCGTGATGCTGAGAGTAGGGGTGCCGGCAAGCCGCCATGACGTGCTGGAGGCACTGACGAGTGGGGCCGTTGAAGCATGGACCGAGTTGAGTCATGCGCAGTGAGACTTCTACCGGAATGCGGAGCGCGCAGGTCGCCCGTGCAGCCGGGGTCAATCAGCAGACTCTGCGGTACTACGAGCGACGCGGGTTGCTGGCCAAGCCCGACCGCAGTCCTGGCGGTCACCGGCTCTATCCACCCGAATCCGTCACCGTGCTGCGGGTGATCAAGGCAGCGCAACGGCTCGGCTTCACGTTGGACGAGGTAGCCGATCTGCTACAGACCGGCCGCCATCGCCATGGTCACGTGGATGCGAGTCTGCAGGCTCACGCGGCCGCCAAGATTGCCGAGATCGATTCCCGGATCAGCGATCTTCAGATCATCCGGGAAACCCTCGCCCTAGCCGTCGCCGCCGGCTGCGACGACCTGATGGCGTGCGCGACCACCGACTGCTGTCCAATTCCCTTTACTGACATTGCTCAACGTCCGGTTCTCAGCTGAGTGACGACCAAGTGCGCTCAGAGGAGCCGAAGTGCCTTGAAGCTTGGATGCGGTGGTTATCGTCGATGGCACTGTCCCCAACGTCCCACCCCGGAGAATCCATGAGCCTCATCAAGGGCCTTTTTAAGACCGCAATCGTGATCAAGCTTGCTGAGGTGGCGCAGCGCGAGCTGTCCAAGCCGGAGAATCAGCGCAAGATCAAGGACGGCATCCGCAAGTTTCAGGAAGCCGCAAGGTCTCGCCGCTGACGGTCACGCTTGACCGCCTGCCCAGCGCCGAAACCCGATCGCGTTTCTTCCGCACAACCGTGAGCGATCCGGACGACTTCTCACGTCTTTCCGCACAAGTCCACGTATGAAGGCCGATTCGACTGTTTCGAGCTGCATATGCGGCCTTGTGCGGAGAAACGGGCTGAAGTGGAGGCACATTTTCCTAGCGGGCGGTGAGAACTATTGGTCCGTCCGTGGTGATGGCAACTGTGTGTTCCGCATGCGCACCCCGCGAGCCGTCCCGGCTGCGCAACGTCCAGCCGTCGGCGTCGGTGTAGATCTTGTCGGTGCCGGCCAGGAACCACGGTTCAATAGCGATCACCAGTCCGGGCCGCAGCGGTAGCCCTCGGCCGCGACGACCGTTATTCGGTACATGTGGGTCGCCGTGCATCGTACGGCCGACACCATGGCCACCGAACTCAGTGTTGATCTTGTAACCCGCTTGCGATCCGATCCGGGCGATGGCAAACGAAATATCGCCGATCTTGTTCCCCGCCATGGCCGCCTCGATGCCGGCCGTAAGCGCCGCCTCGGCCGCAGCGATCAACTGCTGATCTTGCTGCCGGGGCGATCCGACAATCACGCTGACTGCAGAGTCTGACACCCAGCCGTTCAGCGACGCAGCAAAGTCGAGGCTCACTAGGTCACCGTCGCGAAGATCGTAGTCATGAGGCAAGCCGTGCAAGACCGCATCGTTGACCGACGTACACAGCACCTTTCCAAAAGGACTCGCCCCAAACGACGGGTGATAGTTGATGTAACAAGACTCCGCACCGCGATCGCGAATCATCTGATGCGCCAGCTCATCCAGCTCGAGAAGGTTCACGCCGACATCCGCATGTGCCCGCAGAGCGGTCAAGACCTCGGCGACAAACTGCCCAGCCGGCCGCATCTGTTCGATCTCGGCCGGCGTTCGATACTCGATCACTCTGAGATTCTGCCGTACGCCACAACCTCGGCTTGGCAATGTGACCGAGGACGCACATGTGCCGTGAGCCTTCGGACGAATTGCGTCAGGGGATCAGTGACACCTTGATTGATTCCTTGCCGCTGGCGACGAGGTCCAGACCCTTCTGGAAGTCGGCAAGTGGCAGTTGGTGGGTGCAGATCCGGTCCATCGGGAGTCGACCGGACTCCAGCATGCGGATGGCTGCCGGCCAGCAGTCCGCTCCGAGGTGCGCGCCGCGTACGTCGAGCTCCTTGTCATCGCTGATGATCGACCAGTCCACGGTGACGTCGCTACCGAAGACGCTGTACTCCACATAAGTGCCCAGCTTGCGGAGAAGGTTCAGGCCCTGGCCGACCGCCGATGGATGTCCGGTGCCCTCGATATAGACGTCCGCGCCGTACCCACCGGTCATCTCTTGGACAGCTGCTACCGGGTCTTCTTGCCCGATGTTGATGATCAGATCGGCGCCACAGTCCTTGGCGAGATCCAGCTTGTCCTGAGCCATGTCGAGGGCGACCACTGCCTTCGGGTTCTTGGATTTTGCGCCGGCGATCATCCCAAGGCCTATAGGACCGCAGCCCGCGACGACGACGGTGTCTTCGAACTTCACATTTGCGCGGTCAACAGCGTGCAATGCACACGACAGCGGCTCGGTGAAGGCGGCGTGTGCCGGTGGCAGGTCCGATGAAACCGTGTGCACCAGGCAGTCCTTGCTGTAGATCATGTACTCGGCCATGCCACCGGGCGTGCGGCGCTTGAAACCGAAGATGTCGTGCGGTGCGCACATCCAGTACTCGCCCTTCATGCAATAGCGGCACTTCCAGCAAGGCACGATCTGCTCCGCAACAACCCGGTCGCCGAGCGCAATTCCCCAGCGATCCGCCGCGGCATCGTCAAGTTGTACGACTTTCCCGACGAACTCGTGGCCCGGGATCACTTCGGTCTCTGCATATGACGGCCGATTTACATCCCCCCAGAACTTCGCCGCACCGTGGTAACACTTCAGGTCGCTAGCGCAGATACCCGTCGCCTCAACCTGAATCAGTGCCTCGCCAGGTCCAGGCTCGGGTACGGGAACCTTCTTCAGCTGATAGTCCTCAGGTCCGTAGCAGACAACGGCCTGCATCGTTTTGGGTATCTCCTCCACCTTCGCCACACTAATGCTGCAACTCTGCGTTACTCACGAGGGACCTGTCGGATGACGGGTTCTGGCCTCGGGGCTCGGAATGTCATCACATTTCTCGGGTCATCGGATGGTCGATAACCGTCGGCGAATATGTTCAGAAATCGAGCGGCCTTGGGCCAAAAAGTCGGGTACGGGCGATTCCACGGGACCGGCATGGTCGTCGGCTTCTCCGGGAAGCTGGCCTCCAGGTCGTCCAACCACTCCTGTCGTGCCAGCGCATCGGCGTAGAACCCGCGCCGGGAGAACGTGCTGCCGCGCAACGTCTCCATGTCGCTCAACGCCGTACGCAGCCGCAGCCAGCGGAACCGATCCCACTGGCTCTCGTCACGGAACCGGGTCCGCAGCCGGGCGCCAGCCAAGGCGCCTCGTAGCGCCAACGAGGCGATGATCTGCCTCGGCATGAATAAGTTAGTGCCGCCCTCGCCGGGATTCGTCCGCACCTGGGCGATCCGGTTCCGGTAGCCCGGCAGAGCCGATTGCAGGCTGTCCCGCCAGGACATGGCGGTGTTGAAGATCGCTGCTCCGAATCCCAGCCCCGAGCCGCCGAGCGTCTTGACCGGGATGTTCAAGTTGTCCCAATCCGGCGGCAGCCAGATGTCTTGATGAGGCGCGTCGTATGGATGGATACCGAGATTGAGCGAAACAGTTGGCCAGCGCGGCAGTGGATTGTCAAAGAAGTGGACCGGAAAGTTTGAGGTGATGCCTCCGTCGGAGAACCACAGCTCCTGCGCTGATTCCAGCGGGTCGAACAAGATCAGCGGCTGGCCATGGTCTTCGATTGCGCGACCAAGATCATCTTGGACTGGTGATGGTTGCTGAATCCGATACATCTTGACGGCTTGAAACAGAGCGGGCAGCGACATACTGATTCGAACCGCAAAGATCACCGGGAGATCCCACGGTTCAGGCAGCTTGTGCAGCGTGCGTTCGTCGCCATGGCGATCTTGCACTCTTTTGCTCTCGGTTTGCCGCAGCGCTGCCAGCACCGACTCTGGAAACAGGGGCGACTCACCGTCGCGTAACTCATCGACACAGACCCATAGTTGTTCGGCAAGTTGTTCGGAGTTCTCGTCCTCTTCAGCCTCCAGCGGGAAGCGGAACGGCCGACCCCGAGTCACATCGGTGGTCATGAGTTCCAGGTTGACCAACCGAAGATCAGCATCACTGGCCATCCGCCGCCAATGAGCGACGTCTCGAGGGCTCGCCATCAAGCGTTGCGCGGAATAGTTCAGACCCGACCACAGATGCCCGAATCGCAGCACATGATCAGGTGGCAGGCCAGCAAGGGCATTGAGGCAGTCGTTGAGCCACGGTACGAGGGATTTGTTCACCGTTGGTTTCGGGATGCCGGCCATCACGTCCAAGAGGCTGCGCTGCCGTCGGGTAGTCGTGCCCGGGATCAATCCGAAGCCATGCCGCTGGAACCGGCCAATGTAGTTCAGGATCGAACCGATCAACCCAACGGCGATGACGAGGCTTGCGGCGAGGCCCACCAGGACCGCGGCTGCATACAGTGCCGGTCCGAAGGTCGCCAGCACGACGACGGCAATGATCAATGCAGCACCGATGATCAACTGCCGTACGGTCATTGAAGGCGGCGTGGTATAGCGGCTCGTGAAGAGCCGCAGCTGAGCCAACCTGCCTTCTGCCGGGCCATTTTCGGCGGCTGGTTTGGCTCCTGCAGAGCGGATTCCCTGGAAGATCAGCACTGCCCCGACAATGGTGACGACATACTCCAGCACACCCAATGCGCCCAACCCGATGATCTCCGGGATCGAGCGAAGGGCTCCGGTGAACTGCCGTTCCAGGTAACCGGTGAGCACGATCGCACCGAAGATCAAGGCAAGTGTGAACAGACGTGGGACCAATCCGAACGCAAACAGAGCCAGAAGTGGCAGCGGCCAGGTTTGGCCGCGCATGATCGCGACGGCAACGCGGAAGATGGCGGCGGTCGAATTGCCTGGCCGGAAGAGCTGAGCCAGCCGATATTCCTCGGCCTCTTGATCACCTGGCTGCGTCTGGGCAAGCCAGCTGATGATGTCGGCTATGCCGGTGAAACCACGGCGGATCGGGATGCCGTTCGTGAGCAGCTCTGGCGCTGGCTGTGGCGACTGCTGCTCGTCGTCAACCGACGCCAGCACCTGGCTGCTGCGACCCAGCTCGGCTGCTGCGGTAAGCGCTGCGGCAATCGCACCCGCAGAGGCGCCTCCGACATTGCGAAAGCGGAAGTCTGTGGCCAGCTCACAGATCGCGAGTGGGTACACCACGCCGGAGGTGGTGCCACCCTCCATGGTCAGATCCAGGCTGGTTTTCGCGTACGCCTCGACTGTGCTGCTGTGGATCGATGGGCGGCCGGACACCACATCAGCGGGCGGACCAGCAAGAACGCGCCGAGTCTCCGCATCAGGGGCGTGGAGCAGGTAGCGCTCTTCGCTCCCGTAGCCGCCGATCAGCGTTGCGGGGTCCATCCCGACATGATCGCCGGCCGTGCTGAGGTCGCCCGGCAGATAGGGATCGGCCAGGATGTCCTCCGCTGCGACCGGTTGATCGTAGATCAACTTCCGAAACAGGTTCAGCGCCGCCACTCGACTGGCAACCGCCATGGGGACCTCCTTGCCAATGACCCGCGATCAGGGCAACTATTCTCACCCGATGAAGATCGTCGTGACAGGTGGTAGCGGCTTGCTCGGCAGCGAAGTTGTTCGCACGCTTGCAGCGGCCGGCGCAACTACTCTGCCACCGATCGGTGGCGTGCTTCAGGCATTCACGGGCGGAGCCGATCTTCCCGATGCTGACGCCACGATCGGCGGCTCATCGTTCCAGGAGTTCCTCACACCGTAAGGGCTTTGAGCTCGGCCAGCAGCTTGCCCATGGTGTCTTTGGCGTCGCCGAAGAGCAGTGTGGTCGTCGGCTCGTAGAGCAGCTCGTTCTCGATGCCGGCGAAGCCGGGGCGCATGGAACGCTTCATGAAAACCACCTGACGCGCCTGATTGGCATGCAAGATCGGCATGCCGTAGATGGGAGCGCCCGGAGTCGTCTCGGCCGCGGGATTGACGACATCATTGGCTCCGACAACCAGAGCCACGTCCGCTTGCTTGAACTCCGGATCGATGTCATTCATCTCTTTGAGCTGCTCGTAGGGCACCTGGGCCTCCGCGAGCAGCACATTCATGTGGCCGGGCATCCGGCCGGCAACGGGATGGATCGCGTAATCGACTTGCACGCCGCGCTCTTGAAGCAGATCAACCAATTGGCGCAGAGTGTGTTGCGCCTGCGCCACCGCAAGCCCGTACCCCGGGACGATGATCACGCGCTGGGCGTACGCGAGGAGGATCGCCACGTCGGCCGGACCGGCCGACCTCACCGGCCGATCACTCACGGTCGTCGCGCCAAGAGTGGACCCGCCCTTGAGCGCACCGAAGAGGATGTTGATCAATGAGCGGCCCATGGCGTTCGCCATCAGCCGAGTGAGCAATGTGCCGGCGGACCCGACAAGCGTGCCGGCAACCAATAGCAAGATGTTCTCGAGCAGATAACCGCTCGCCGCAACCGTCAGACCGGTGAATGCGTTCAGCAAGGAGATCACGATCGGTACGTCTGCGCCACCCACGGGCAGCACCAGCAAGACGCCCAGCGCCGCGCCGACACCCGCGAGCAGCACGGCGTAGACCAGGCCCGGGACGAGCACCAAACCGACACTGAGAACGACCGCGGCCAGCAACAGCAGCCCGTAGAGGATGGGATATCCGGCAAAGACCACCGGTCGGGTAGTCATCAGCTCCTGCAGCTTGAGGAAGGTAACGACCGAGCCGGCGAAGCTGATCGAACCGACCAGAATGGTGAATGCCGTCGCGATCAGGTCGAATACCTGCGCCGTGCCGCTGCTCATTTCGGTCAGCTCGATGATCGCCACAATGGCCGCGGCGCCGCCTCCGACACCGTTGAACAGCGCCACCAGTTGCGGCATCTGCGTCATCTGGACGCGGTAAGCACCGAGCGCTCCGATCGCTGTGCCGGCTGCAATGGCTGCCAAGATCGGCAGCAGATGCTGGATGTCAGTGACCAGGAATACAACCACGCAGGCAAGCACCGCGCCGGCCGCGCCGATTAGGTTGGCACGACGCGCGTTCTTCGGCGATGACAGCCCTTTGAGAGCGAGGATGAAGCAGACCGCGGCAATGAGGTAGCCGAGCTGAGCCCAAGCTGGCGTCACTGTTCGAGCTCCCGATGGACGGACTTGTCGATCGCCTTCTTCGGTCGGGAAAACATGATCAACATCCGGTCAGTGACGACGAATCCACCCACCATGTTGATCGATGCCAAGATCACTGCGACTAGTCCCAAGACCAGAATCGGTGTGGATTGTGCGCCGCCGGCGACCAGGACCGCCCCGATCAAGATCACACCGTGGATGGCATTAGCACCCGACATCAGCGGAGTATGCAAGGTGGAGGAAACCTTGGAGATCACCTCCAGGCCGACGAAGACGGCCAGTACGAAGATCGTCAGCCAGATAAGTGGATCGGTATTCAACTAGCCTCCATCAGCGAGCACCTGGCCGTCGTGAGTCACGCACATCGCGGCCGTGATCTCATCGTCAAAATCTGGCGCGAAACGGCCCTCACGAGTCATCAGCATGATCACATTCAGCACGTTCTGGGCATACAGCCGGCTGGCCGGGCCTGGCATCTGGCTGGGAACGTTCGCGCCACCCCATAGCTGCACGGACCCCGCACGGACCACCTTGCCGGCCACCACACCCTCGACGTTACCGCCCGATTCGGCGGCCAGGTCGACAACGACCGAACCCGGTGCCATCTGCATGATCATCTCGGTGGTCACCAGCAGCGGGGCTCGTCGGCCCGGTACAGCTGCAGTTGTGATCAAGGCATCGGCTGCGGCGATGTAGCTTGCGAGCAGCTCGCGTTGCCGTTGGGCGCGATCCTCCGTCATCTCGCGGGCGTAACCGCCTGCTCCCTCGAGTGTCGGCAGCGGCAACTCGATGGCTTGCGCGCCCATTGATCGGATCTCTTCGGCAGCGGCGGCGCGTACGTCGTAGCCCTTGACCACTGCGCCCAGCCGCCGGCAGGTGGCGATCGCCTGAAGGCCCGCAACGCCCGCGCCCAACACGACGACCTGGGCCGGTGGCACGGTGCCGGCAGCCGTCATGCTGAGCGGAAAAAACTCACCCAGCATGCTGGCTGCGACGATCGCCCCGCGGTATCCGGCTACCAGCGCTTGGGAGCTCAGCGCATCCATCGATTGCGCGCGGGAGATGCGCGGCACGTATTCCATGCCGAACGTGGTGAGCTTCCGGTCGCGACGCAGCGCCACATCGGTGGGCCGCTCGGCGTACGGAAAGAACGAGATCGTGCTCGTACCAGATGGCAGTGGCGCGAGGCAGGTCGCATCGAGTGGTTGCACGCTCAGCACGACATCCGCCTCATCAAAGGGATGCTCGGTGACCAGGGCGCCGGCCGCTTCGTACGCTGCGTCGGCCAGCAGCGCGGCAACACCCGCGCCTGGCTGCACAGCCACCTGGTAGCCGGCAGCGCGTAACCTGCCCACCAATTCGGGAACCATCGCCACACGTGCCTCGCCGGGAGCCTGTTCTCGGGCCACCGCGATGCGCACATTCCGAACCTAATGCACGCCGACCTGTCAGGATGGCTCAGCGGACTTTGACCTCGATCGAGTGGTATCCGGTCGCCCCATCCGGCATCGGCGGGGCGACGTTTGCAGTCTGGACCTTGCCATCCGCATCGCTCGCTCGCACTGTCAGTGTGTGCTTGCCGGGGACCGCGGTCCATTCGAAACGCCATTGCCGCCAGGTGTCCGGGCCTGTGGTCTCGGCGAGCTGGGCCGGCTGCCAGCCATTGTCGTCAACCTGTACCTCGACGCCGGCAATCCCGATGTGCTGTGCCCAAGCGACTCCCGCGACGACGACGGTCCCCGCGTCAATGGTGGATTTGCGTGGTACGTCGATCCGCGACGCCAGTTTGATGGGAGCACGCGCCGACCAGCCGAGCGGCGTCCAGTACGCCTTGTCTTTGGCGTAGCTGGTGACCTTCAGCTCGGTCACCCACTTGGTGGCTGACACGTACCCGTAAAGGCCGGGAACGACCATGCGAACCGGAAATCCATGCTCGATCGGCAACGGCTCGCCATTCATCCCGATGGCCAGCATGGCTGCTCGGTTCGGGTCGGTGAGGGCGGACAGTGGCGTACTCGCGGTCCAGCCGTCATCACTGGTTGACAGCACCATGTCAGCACCCTCGAGCGGCTTCGCCTCGGCAAGGAGTTCGCGTACCGGATATCCCAGCCACAACGCATTGCCGGCCAAGTCGCCACCGACTTCGTTGGACACACACGTCAGCGTCGTGAGGTGCTCGACGAGCGGTTTGGCGGTCAGTTCGGCGTAGTTGATCTTGATAGGGTTCTGCACCATTCCAGTGATCTTGAGCGTCCAGTCAACAGGATCAATGACCGGCACCTGCAGGGCCGTATCGATCCGGTAGAAGTCGCCGTTTGGAGTGACGTAGGGAGCCAGACCCGAGATCTGAAAGTCGGCTCCCGGTGGCGGTGCTGCGGCAGGCTTCGCTGGAGTGGGCAGCCTCAGCTTTTGCCGAGCTGCGTCGACAGCTGAGGAGGCACTGGCAAGCAGCTGACCGGCAACCGCGACGATCGCGGCCATGGCGCCGACCAGAATGGTTCCTGCCAGAAAGGTTCGCCGTGCTTGGGATTGGGCCTGACCACCTTTTGCCTCAGCTTTTGATGATCGCCACTCTTGCAACTTGCCGATCAACGTGTTCAGGATCATGTAGCCCAGCAACAACCCGACGATCGTCGGCACGTACGCGGTGAACGTGACGTTGGGTTGAGCGGCGATGCCGATGATCCCGAGCACTGCCACGATGGCAAAAATCGCAGCCCCGGCGAAGCGCCGTCGCAACTCGAGCTGGCCGGCGATCGCACACAGGATCAAGACCGCGATGGTAATGATCGCAAGCAGTACCGGTTTGTCCGCCGTGCCCAGGGTGTCCTTGCCGAAGTTGACCAGAGGTCCGGGCAGCAGATTGATGATCAATTCACCGACGGCAGACACGGGGTTGCCCGCCGGTGCCACAAGCCACGCCGCAAGGCCCGCGATCGCAATGCCCGCCAACCCGGCCACAGCGCCCGCGAGCCGCGCCCACCATCGGGTGGCGCGTGCCGCGTCCCGTTCGTCCCGCCTGTGCACCTCACCATCCTGCGCTTCAGAAAGGCATCGGACAACGAGCGCGGGCTTACGCATCCCGAACAGCGTCGGCGCTGCCAGCTCGCTAGCTTGGGCGTCATGCGTGTGCGCCACAGCTGGCTGCTGCCCTGTCCCATGCAGCGACTCCATCGGCAGCGGCGCCTGAACCGTCTGGTCGCCACAGGCTGTGCTTGTTGATCATGGAAGAGCAAGCGCCTTGCGTCGACTACTACCCCGGCTGGGTCACCGGGGCGGAGCAGCTATTCGCTGTACTTCGGGACACAATCGAGTGGGAGCAACACGTTCTCACCCTCTACGGGCGAACGATGCCGACGCCGCGACTGACTGCGTGGATGGGTGATGGCGCCTATCGCTACTCCGGCATCGTGAACGAGCCGGTGACGTGGCCGCCGCCACTACTCGAATTACGGGGCCGCCTGCGCCACGAGTTGGGTGTCGATTTCAACTCCTGCCTGGCGAATCTCTACCGCGACGGCTCGGACTCGATGGGCTACCACAGTGACGATGAGCCGGAACTCGGGCCACGACCAACGATCGCGTCGGTCAGTCTCGGAGATCGCCGACGATTCGTGTTGCGGCATCGCACGACTGGGGAGCGTTGGAGCTGGGACCTAGGACATGGTGACCTGCTCGTTATGCGTGATGAGTCGCAGAGCGACTATGCGCATGCGGTGCCTAAGACGTCGCGCCCGGTCGGATCTCGGATGAACCTCACCTTCCGGTGCTTCAGGCAACCAGAGGGCTGACGAGTTTCTCAGAATCGCCCCCGAGGAGACGGCGACTCGTTGGTTTCACGCTCAAATTTGCGGCGGAGCCTCCGCTCGGGGCCGATTCTGAGAATTTTCGCCATCGTCGTTAACATCGGGGTCCCTTTTTAGGCCTTCTTCTGATGTGGGGGCTCTCGATGAAATCAAGCGGCTCGTGGCAACGCAGGGCGTGATTGCACGCCGCGACCATCCCGAGCTGGACACCACGCTGCGCTATCTCGTCCGTCGTGGCACTCTCGTCCGAGTGCTCCCTGGCGTTTATGCAGCATCAGATCAAGCCGCATCACTTCGGACGCGGGTTAGGGCACTTCGATGTTTCGATCGGGACGCGATACTCACCGGCGCGATCGCCGCACGGCTGTCGTTCTGGCCTGAGTTGCGTGTGGAGGCCATCGAATGCGCCGTTCGGCATAGCAGGTCGCCGCAGCCTGGTTATCGCTTCAGCAGGCGGCAGATTCCGCCGGAGCTTGTGGTCTGTCGGGGCGGCATCCGCTACACGTCGCCGGCGCTCACTGCGCTGGATCTCTGCGCGAGGCTTGGCGGCGAGGCGATTGACCAAGCCTTGCGGAGTCGGGCGACGACTCTCGCGCTCCTCCATCGAGCGATGGAATTGACGGCAGCGCGGGCGGGCAATCAAACCCGGCGACAGCTGCTGCTCGATTCCCGCGACGAGCCCTGGTCGGAAGCCGAGCGGCTCTTCCACCGTCTGCTCCGGGAGGCCGGCATCACCGGCTGGAAAGCCAACCAACCAGTCACGCTGAATGGATCGACCTGCTACGTCGACGTGATCTTTCGGAAACTGAAACTCGCGATCGAGATTGATGGTCGGCTGTTTCACACTGGCGCCGAGGTCTTTGAGACTGACCGGTGGCGGCAGAATCTCCTCATCCTGGACGGCTGGCGCGTGCTGCGATTCACCTGGACCATGATCGAAGAGCAACCCGAGACGGTTCTCGCGATGGTCCGAGAGGCGATCGAGATGCTGACAGCTGCGCAAGCCTGAAGGTCAGAATGGCCTGGGACCGCCGCCACGCCCTGCGCCGACAGGCATCGTGGGGCGCTCCTCCTCCGGGTGCTCGATCGCTGCGGTGAATTGCGAGTTGTAGAGATCGAAGTAGTGTCCGCGGGCTTCCAGCAGCTCGTAGTGGGTGCCCTGTTCGACGATCTGGCCGTCCTCCATTACCAGGATCACGTCTGCATCCCGGATGGTGGAGAGCCGGTGCGCGATCACGAAACTTGTGCGATCGGATCGCAGGGCCGCCATGGCCCGCTGCACCAACACCTCGGTACGAGTGTCGACCGAGCTGGTTGCCTCGTCCAAGATCAGCAGCGCCGGATCAGCCAGGAACGCTCGTGCGATGGTGATCAGCTGCTTCTCACCGGCACTGATATTGCTGGCCTCTTCGTCGAGGACGGTGTCGTAACCGTCCGGCAGGGCATGCACGAAGCGATCAACATAGGTCGCCTCGGCGGCAGCGTGAATCTCTTCTTCGGTTGCCGTGGGACGCCCGTAAGCGATGTTCTCCCGGATGGTGCCATGGAATAGCCAGGTGTCCTGCAGCACCATGCCGATCTGCGCCCGTAGCGCCGACCGCGGCACGGTGGCAATGTCCACCCCGTCGAGGGTGATGCGGCCGCGGTCCAGCTCATAGAACCTCATGATCAAATTGACCAGCGTCGTCTTACCGGCTCCAGTCGGCCCAACGATGGCCACTGTGCTGCCCGGTTCGGCCACCAAGGACAAGTCGCTGATCAGAGGTTGCCTCTGCTTTTCCGGGGGTTCAAGGGGGTCGTCCCCCTTGGCGGCGACAGCATCGTAGGAGAACCAGATGTGCTCGAAAGCCACCCGACCGCAGGTCGGGTTGAGCGAGCTGACCTCCTCCGGCACCTGCTCGGTCTCGTCGAGCACCTCGAAAACCCGCTCCGCTGAGGCAACTCCGGATTGCAGCAGGTTGGCCATCGAAGCCAGTTGCGTGAGCGGCTGAGTGAACATTCGGGTGTACTGGATAAACGCCTGTACGTCACCGAGGTTCATGGTGCCGCTGGCTACCCGAAGGCCTCCCACCACGGCAATCGCTACGTAATTGAGGTTCCCGATGAAGAACATCGTCGGCATGATCAATCCGGAGACGAACTGAGCGCCGAAGCTGGCTTGGTACAACGCTTTGTTGCGCTCCGCGAACACGGCCCCGACCTCGCGCTGCCGTCCGAACACCTTCACCAGTGACTGGCCCGTGAAGGCCTCTTCGATGTGCCCATTGAGTTCACCGGTGGACTTCCACTGCTGGATGAAGAGCTTCTGGGAACGCCGGCCGATCACGGTCGTCACCAGAATCGACACCGGAATGGTCACCAACGCGATCAATGCCAGCACTGGCGAGACGACGAACATCATCACGGTGACGCCGATCACGGTGAGCAGCGAGGTCAGCAACTGGCTCAGCGTTTGCTGCAGTGCTTGGGAGATGTTGTCGATGTCATTGGTTACCCGGCTCAGCACTTCGCCACGAGTCTGCTTGTCGAAGTAGCTCAGCGGCAGTCTGTTGATCTTGTCTTCGACCTGGCTACGCAGGGTGTAGATCGAGCGCTGTACCGCGCCATTCAGCAGATAACCCTGCAGCCACAGGAATAGTGACGCCACCAGATACAGACCAAGCGCCAGCAGCAGCAGCTTCCCGAGCAATGTGAAATCGATACCGTGCCCGGGGATGACGTTCAGCCGCTCGATCATGTCGGCAAAGGTGTTGTTGCCCTGGGCTCGCAAGGCAGCCACCACCTCCTCCTTGCTGGCTCCGCTAGGCAGGTTCTTGCCGAGGACGCCGGTGAAGATCACGTCTGTGGCCATGCCCAAGAGCCGGGGTCCCATGACGTTCATCGCAATGCCGGTTACGGCGAGCAGTACGACCAGAATCAAGATCATCCGCTCCGGCGCCAGGTGCCCCAGCAGCCGCTTGAGCGACGGGAGGAAGTTCAATGACTTCTCTACGGGCCGGGCTTGTCCCCACATCCGGCCGCCACCGCCGCCCGTGGGCGGCCCGTATTTGGGACGCTCCGGCGCCTTAGGGGCCGACTGCCCGTTGCCGCTGGAAATGCGGGCTGAGCTCGTCGAAGCCCCCGAGCTGTGCCCTTCGACAGGGTCAGGGCGCATCCGATCTTGCCCATTCCCGCTCACGCTGCCGCCTCCTCTGCACTGAGCTGAGAGTCGACAATCTCGGCGTAAGTGGGACAGTGCTCGAGGAGTTCTTCGTGAGTGCCGGAGCCAACGATCTCGCCGTGTTCCAGCACGATGATCTTGTCCGCGTCGGCTATAGTCGCCACCCGCTGACCGACGATGATCACTGCTGCCTCGGCCGTCTCCCGCGCCAGCGCGGCCCGCAACCGCGCATCCGTCGCGACGTCGAGAGCCGAGAACGAGTCATCGAAAACATAGATCTCTGGCTGCTTCACCAGTGCCCGGGCAATGGACAGCCGCTGACGCTGTCCACCTGAGACATTCGTGCCGCCTTGCGAGATCGGCGCCTCCAGCTGTCCAGGCATGTCGCGTACGAAATCATCGGCCTGAGCCACCCGCAACGCCCGCCAAAGCTCCTCGTCGGTGGCGTCCGGTTTGCCGTATCGCAGATTGCTGGCGACGGTCCCGGTGAAAAGGAACGCCTTCTGCGGCACCAGACCGATGCGGCTCCAGAGCAGTTCAGGATCGCAGTCGCGTACCTCGACCCCGTCCACTGTGACCGACCCGCCGGTGGCGTCGAACAGCCGCGGAATGAGTGAGATCAGCGTGGACTTGCCGGCGCCCGTCGAACCGATGATCGCGGTTGTCTGACCAGGCTCGGCGGTGAAGCTGATCTTCTTGAGTACCGGCGACTCGGCTCCGGGATAGGTGAACTCCGTGTCGCGGAACGCCACAACGCTCGTCGCTGCCATGTCGGTGACCGGATGGGGTGGCAACAAGACCGATGACTCAGTGGCCAGCACTTCCTGGATCCGCTCCGCGCAGACCGCGGCACGCGGCGCGATGATCAACAAGAAGGTCGCCATCATGACCGACATCAGGATCTGGATCAGATAGGTCAAGAAGGCCGTCAACGCGCCAATTTGCATGTCGCCGGCATCGATGCGGCGCGCTCCGAACCACAGCACCGCGACGCTCGAGACGTTCAAGATGAACATCACAATCGGGAAGATCGACGCCGCGTAGCGTCCCACCGAGGTCGTGGTGTCGGTGAGCTCGCTGTTCGCCCGTGCGAAGCGCGCCGTCTCGTACGGTTCACGCACAAACGCCCGTACCACCCGAATGCCCGTAATCTGCTCACGCAGAATGCGATTGACGCCGTCAATGCGGGTTTGCATCACCCGAAAGAGTGGACTCATCCTTCGAATGATCAAGAAGATCGACAAGGCGAGGACAGGCATCGCTACCGCAACCAGCCAGGACAGACCGGGGTCGGTACGCAACGCCATGATGATGCCGCCGATCATGGTGATCGGCGCAGCCACGAACATCGTGCTGCTCAACAGCACCAGCATCTGCACCTGCTGCACATCATTGGTATTGCGCGTGATCAGCGACGGCGCACCGAAATGATTGAGCTCACGGGAGGAGAAGGCCAGTACGCGGTCGAAGATTGCCCCTCGTACGTCGCGGCCGAAGCCCATCGCCGTCTTGGCGCCCAGGTAGGTCGCCCAGATGGAGCACCCGACCTGGACCAGCGTGATGGCCAGCATCATCATGCCGGTACGCCAGATGAAGCCGGTGTCGCCCTTTGCCACGCCCTCATCGATGATCGCTGCGTTCAGACTGGGCAGCAACAGCGCAGCCATGGTGCCGGCGAGGGACAACACGAGCAGACCGGCGATCGGCCGCCGATAAGGAATCAGGTACTCGCGGAGCAGCCGGATCAGCATGATGTCCGTCCCCCAGAGAATGACCGATGCCGGCAGACGCCGTGCATCACAAGATCAACGATTTGCTTCGGCTGGGCGAGGCGCTGGTCGCCGAGGAACGTGTGCGTGATGGAGAACGTGATGATCCGAAGAGCGCTGGCCGCGTCTATCACATCGAGACGTAGTTGATCTTCGTCCGGCTTGATCACTGCAGCGATTGCACTGTTGATGAGATCAGTGTCGGCTTGCTGCTTGGCGCGGAAGCTCTCATGGTCGGCTGCGTTCTTGTGTAGCCGAAGCGACCCGAACAGGGCGAAGATTCTGCGCAGCCGCTCCTGCAGAATGATCACCGCTGCCATTAGCCGCTCCTCCAGGCTCAGGCCAGCATCAATCATGCCGAGCTCGTCGCACGTGCGCTGACTGTCGAAGGCATCCTCGATGACCGCATCGATCAGTGCCTCCTTGGTTGGGAAGGCTCGAAAGATGGTCCCCTCTGCGATGCCTGCCGCTTCAGCAATCTGCTTGGTGCTCACCTCGCGACCGAATTGCTCCAAGAGTGGTTCGGTGGCAATGATGAGCGCAGCACGGCGCTCATCGAGTGGCAAGGGAGCGGCGCGAGTCACGGGCCCATCATAGTGAGTGAGTGCTCACTCAGCAACGGATTATCCCGAAGCGTCATCGTGTTAGTCAGACTAGTGCCGGTGTCAATTTCTCAAAGGAGCAGAGTGTGGGTTTGGGCCGACTGACCGATGAGGCCTTCGAGGCTGTCATTTTCGACTTGGATGGGACGCTCATCGACTCCACTCCTGCGGTGCTGCGGTCCTGGGACACCTGGACCAACGAGTACGGGCTTCCTCCGCTTGACCTACTCACACATCACGGCAGGCCCTCGGCATCGGTGGTACGCACTGTGCTGCCGGAAGATCTGCAGGAGGGCGCGATGCGGCGCATTGCTGAAATCGAGCTCGCCAATCTTTCTGACGTTACGGTGCTGCCTGGCGCCGTCGAGGCTCTGGCGTCGTTGGCCGGAGCCAAGAGTGCGATTGCAACCTCGTGCACGGTGCCGCTGGCCGAAGCGCGGATCGCCGCCTCACACCTTGAGCCGCCTACTGTTCTGGTGACCGCCGATGACGTCGTGCATGGCAAGCCGCATCCAGAGCCGTTCCTTCAGGCGGCGCGCCGGCTCGGCGTCAATCCACACCATTGCCTGGTCGTCGAGGACGCTCCGAGCGGACTGGAGGCGGCCAGAGCCGCGGGTTGCTTCACCCTGGCCGTCATCACCACTACGCCGCGGGAAGCCCTGGATGCCGACGCGATCGTTGCGGACCTCTCGGAAGTCAGATTCGAGACAAACGGTGAGGGCATTCAGGTGAAATTGGTCGACGAAGCGGCTCGTGCCCATCGACAGGCTCAGGGCGCAGGTCTCGAGGCCCAGGGCGCGGATCTTGAGGCGCAGGGCGCAAATCTTGAGGACCAAGGCGCAGATCTCGAGGCCCAGGGCACCACTTAGCCAGTCTTGCGGCGAAAGTTGCGCTTGGTTTCAACCGGCCCGTGCCCCTGCACGTGCTGTGGACCATTGTCGAGGTGGTCCTCGCCCTTACGGGCCTGCTTCGCGGCAAGGGCTTCACGGAACTTGCGCTTGGTCTCGTCCTCGGGTGCCTGTTCGGTGCCGGGTTTGTCACTAGCGCTCATGAAGCCATTCTTACCGCTTGTGCCTATGAGCCAGAAGACGGCGCCTGAGGCTCACTCGACGGCCATGAGCTCGGAGGCCAGTTCCGCATGGTCGAGTCGTCACCTAATTGATCACCAAGATCAGTGTCGGCTTCAGCCTGTTCGCCGGAACTCGTCTCGGCGCCGTCGGTTGTCACCGGGACAAGTGTCACGGCCGTTCCGTACGCGGCGACCTCGCTGAGCGATTGGGTGATTTCACTGCAGTCGAATCGAAGTCCCACGATCGCATCCGCGCCGGCAGCCACGGCCATGTCGGCCATCCGAGCCACCGCGTCCTGACGCGAATCCGTCAACATGACCGCATAGCCGTCGATGACGTTGCCGCCACGAAGATCGGGCCGCAACTCACGAGTACGCGCCACCACGCCGACCACATCGCCGATCAGCCCCGAGATCTCCCGCCCTGGAACCGTCTCCATGGTGACGACCGGCAAAGGACGGGTCACCACGGATGCCTGCTTGATCGCCGGCGGCTGTGGCGTCCATTGGCCAGGCTGCTGGCCGTAGGCGCCTTGCTGAGGTTGGCCGTAGGGCTGCTGCGGCGGGTACTGTCCCGGCTGCTGCCCATAGGGACCCTGCTGGGGATAGGGCTGCTGAGGTTGCCGGCCGGCTGAGGGTTGTCCGTAGGGCTGCTGCGGTGGGTACTGTCCGGGTTGCTGCTGTCCGTACGGATTGGGCTGATTCTGTCCGTAAGGCGGCTGCTGCCCGTAGTTGCTCATGGGTCACAAGATATCGGGCTTTGATCAGCCACGTCTGCGCCCGGTTCCCATAGCGAGGAGTATCTCCGTGACTGAGTTGTGACTGCCAAAGTGATGCCGGTTGTAGTGGCTATCGCTAGCGTGTGCGATCGGCAAACCTGCCGCCGACTACATCGCCAATGATCGCCAAGCTGATCGCTGAGAAGAAAGGCCTCAGTGAGTTGCTCGAGCATGAGGTCCCCAGCCGCATCGAGCTACCCGCCACCACCGTCACGAAGGACAACGTCGCGGCGGTTCAAAACCTGGGTTACTGAGCTCGATAGCAGCGGAAAGTGGTCAAAAGCGACACTGCCGAATCGATCAAGCCGTGTCGTTTCTGACCACTTCCGCCAAGAGCCGGCCTAGCCGAGCTGGGTCATCTCGACCGTAACGAACATCTGGGAGCGTCCGCCCGAGTAGGTACCGCGTAGCGGGGCCACATCTCCGTAGTCGCGGCCCTGACCGACTCGAACGTAGCCGTCAGTGAGTCTGCGACATTGCGTTGGGTCGTACGCCACCCAGCTGCCGCACCACCACTCGATCCAGGAGTGGCTTTCACCTTCCACGGTTTTATTGGGTTCAGCGCCGCCCGGATGCAGGTATCCCGACACATATCGAGCAGGCAGGCCGATGGAGCGCAGTGCACCTAGCGCCACGTGGCTGTAGTCCTGGCAGACGCCGCGCCCCAGTTCCCAGACCTCGCGGGCGGTACTGGTGACCTGGGTCGAGCCGCGCTCGTAGCTCAAATGATCAGAAATCAGAGCGCAGACGTCGAGCGCTGCCAATCGGGGTGGCTGCTGGGTCGTCCCCGCGGCCAGCTCGGTGAGTTCCGGGGCGGGCTGGGTCCGCTCGTCGACAGCGAGGAACTCTGTCATCTTGTCCACCACGGCGCGATCACGTAGCGCTGCCCATCCAAGATCATTAGGGGCGACCCGCCGATCGACGTCCCAGGCAAGATCATCTCCGCGGGTTTCCACCACACCCTGAGCGTGCACAGTTAGCCGTTCGTGCCGCTCATGCACCTCGAAGGTCGTGACGTCGGTGCCCCAATAGTCGGTGTAGCTGAAGCTCCAGGCCGCGGGCTCGATGGTGACCCGACTGCTCCAGACCGTCTGCTGTTCGGTTCGCGCAGGAGTCATGCGGGCCTCGTTGTAGGAGGACTTGACCCGCGTCGCGTAGCTGAATCCGGTTCGATGATCAATGCTCAGCCGCATCTCAACGCGTCCCTTCCGTGATCCAGGCGGTTGGGTCGGCGGCCGCAAAGTAGCTGGTGGCGGCGGCAATACTCACCTCAGCCATGACATCCTGCACCACCGACATCTCATGGTTGAGGTTGTCGAGCAACTCATCAAGATCGGCATACTCCAACCGAGCGCGGAGCTGACCGAGGGAGCGCAGTGCAGGCTCAGCATGCCGCGCGGTCACCATATTGTTCTGCGCCACCTTGTGCAGGCTGTCCGAAGCTGCGACCAATCCGTGCATGATCGAGCGCGGGAAGCGCGCATCAACGATCAAGAACTCCGCTGCCTCGCGGTCGGTATAAAGCCCGCGATAGGTCCGTAGGAATGCATCGTGCCCACCACAGCCGCGCAGCACGGCCGGCCAGGTGCTGCCGTGGGTAAGCGACGCCGAAGCCACCAGTCGTGAGGTCATATCGACCTGTTCCAGCGATCGGCCAAGGGACATGAATTGCCAACCGTCGTCGCGCACCATGACGCCGCGAGAGATGCCGGCGAACATCGCGCTGCGCTCGCGTGCCCAGTTCAAGAACACATGTGCGCCCGTCGTACTGAACGGCGTCGTTGGTAGCTGGTGCCAGGTGGCATTAACGCATTCCCACAGGTCAAGTGGGATCACCTCGCGGGCGCGACGGGCATTGTCCCGTGCTGATGCGTAGGAGAAGTAGATCGAGGTCGGCTCGGCCGGGTCGTAGCCAAGGATCCGTAACAGGTCGGTCAGGTTCGGATCCTCGACATGATCAACACTCATCAGCGCCAGGAGATTACGACAGGCCTCCACCTCGTGGGCGGTAGTGTCTTCGATGATCAGCCGCAAATGCGTCTGCAGCAGTCGCGCCGTGTCCTCAGCCCGCTCGACGTACCGGCCGATCCAGAACATCGACTCGGCGATACGACTCAACATTCCGACCTCCACCGGCCAGCCTGCTGCTGTTGTTGATCTTGCTGTTGTTGTTGCGTCTCGGAAAACTTTGGCAGCACAGCCGTCATCGGGACCTTGCCAACGGTCAGTGGCACCCGGGACGGCGGTGGAACTTGATCATCTGCATCATCAGTGTGCTCGGCCGAGCTGCGATGGGCCGACGAGCGGTGCGGCGGCGGGCTGAGCACCCAGGTGTCCTTGCTGCCGCCACCCTGGCTGCTATTCACGACGAGTTCGCCTTCCGGCAACGCGACCCGGGTCAGGCCGCCGGGCAGCACCCAGACGTCCTCGCCATTGTTGACCGCGAATGGTCGAAGATCAACATGGCGCGGCTGCAGGCCGTCGTCGATCAAGGTGGGCACGGTGGACAGTTGCACCACCGGCTGTGCGATCCAGCCGCGAGGGTCCTCCTGCACGCGGCGTCGCAGCGCGTCGAGCTCACTCTGGGTCGCGCGGGGCCCGATCACAATCCCCTTGCCGCCGGAGCCGTCCACCGGTTTAACGACCAGATCTTCAAGACGGTCCAGGACCTCCTCGCGGGCTCCGTCATCCTCCAGCCGCCAGGTATCGACGTTGGCGATGATCGGTTCCTCGCGCAGGTAGTACTTGATCAAGTCAGGCACATATGTGTAGATCAACTTATCGTCGGCTACACCGTTGCCGATTGCATTGGCCAGTGTGACGCCGCCGGTGCGTACTGCGTTCACCAGACCCGGTACGCCCAGCATCGAGTCACTACGGAAATGCACCGGATCCAGGAACTCGTCATCGACTCGTCGATAGATCACATCGACACGTTGCAGCCCCGCGGTCGTACGCATGAAGACCTTGCCGCGCCGGCATTCAAGATCACGACCTTCAACCAGCTCCACACCCATAGTGCGGGCCAGCAAGGTGTGCTCAAAGTACGCAGAGTTGTATACGCCAGGAGTGAGCACGACCACGGTCGGGTCGTCGATGCCGGGCGGGGCCGCTTTGCGTAACGCAGTAAGCAGCCTGGTCGGATAACTCGCGACTGGCCGGATCCGTTGGTTCGCAAATGCCTCGGGCATGGCGGTGATCATGGCGTTGCGGTTGGTCATGACATAGGACACGCCGCTCGGTATCCGGACGTTGTCCTCGAGTACCCGAACATCACCAGATGGGTTCCGGATCAGGTCGACACCCCCAACATGGATGCGTACGCCGTTGCTGGGCTGGATGCCCCACACAGCGCGGTGGAAATGGGTCGAGGAGGTGATCAGCTGGCTGGGAATGACGCCATCGGAGATCACTCGGGCATCGGCGTAGATGTCGGAAAGGAACGCTTCCAAGGCGCGTACCCGCTGCGCGACACCGGCCTCGATGATCTCCCACTCCGGTGACGCGATCACCCGAGGCACCAGATCAAGAGGGAACGGTCGCTCAACGCCGCCGACGTCGAACGTCACGCCGGCTTGGGTGTAATTGTTTGCCAACGACTCGGCGATGATGCGGAGATCGTCTGAGGTCGATTGGGAGAGTGCGGAGTAGACGGCCTTGTACGAGGGACGGACGCTACCCTCACCGTCCATCATCTCGTCGAACGCATCACCAGTGCGATAGTTGGAAAGCACGTCCCCCATAGGCGGAGCCTACTCAGACCTCGTTATCCGAGCGTCACCTGCTTTGCGCGCTGAGCTTGTCGCCATGCGGGCTGAGCCCGTCGAAGTCCGCAGATGTGCCCTTCGACAAGCTCAGAACACATCTAACGGAGTCAGGGCATATTCAGCAGCAAACCGGAGTCTCCAAACTCGTGCCAGAGATAGCGCTCGGCGACGGCCGCGTCGTACGCGCGCTGGGTCAGTTCGGTGCCAGCCACCGACTCGACCAGCAGCAGATGCGACGCCTCGGGATTGTGCCACCCAGTGATCAGTCCGTCGACGACGCGTACCGGCCGCCCGGGAGAGATCACCAGATCGGTCCATCCCGAAACGGCAGTCACGACACCGTCCGGCCGCGTGGCGGACTCGATGGCTCGGGTTGCCGTTGTGCCGACCGCGATCACTCGCCCGCCGCGAGCCCTGCTGGCATTGACCAGCTGAGCGGTGGTCTCACTGACCTCGAACCACTCCGGCTGCGGAGCCTCACCAGCGTCTTGCGATGACAGTCCGGTGTGCAAGGTGATGGGCGCAATGATCACGCCGCTGGACACCAGGCGGGCAACGAGCTCGGCGCTGAAAGGCCGAGCCGCACTTGGCATCTCCGCGCTTCCGGGATGGAGGGCGAAGATCGTTTGGTACGCGGAGAGGGGGAATGAATCGTTGAGGTAGCCGTAGCTGATCGGCCGGGCGTATCTCCTGAGAAAGTCGGTGAGGCTCTCTGGCGAAGTGAGCCGGCTTCGCCAGAGCCGATTCCCTTGACCGGTTGGTGAGGAGCCGGATTCCGGATACGGAGCTATCAGCTCAACCGTGACGCCGGCGGCTAAGTCGATGCGTTCACCGACTCGTCCGTTCAGCACAGGAGCTGCTGCATCAGGAGCGGAGCGGAGCTCCAGCACGCGAGTTCCATCGGGTAGCCGGTTGGCGATGTGCACAACGACTGCAGAGCCGTCTCGGATGCCGTCCAGCTGTCCCGGCACCGTTGCCGAGGTGTTGACGATCAAGACATCACCAGGCCTGAGATGATCAGCGAGGCGGGAAAAGATGGTATGCCCGATGCCCGCTGGTGTGGCGACCATAAGGCGTACGCCGTCCCGGCCAAGGCCACGTAGCTCGGCAGGCTCAGTCGCTGTGCGGTCGTCGGGGGAAGAGAAGTGGGTGTGCGGGTGGGACGCCAACATGGTGGTCATGCCGACTCCAGCTGTGCTGCCAGCGTTGTCGCCAGATCCGCTGCGCGGTAGCGGCCGCTGGGCAAGCCGGAGTCAACGAGCGCGACAATGATCGGGGCCACGGCTTCCGGCTCGGGTCGATCGCTGATGTCCTCGCCTGGGAACGCCGCCTGATGCATCGCGGTACGCATGTCCCCCGGGTCGAGGCTGTACCAGGTGAAGTCCGGCTCCTCCGCCGCCCAGGTCGATGTCTGATGATCAAGCGCCGCCTTGCTGGAACCGTAGCCACCCCAGCCGTCGTAGTGCTCGACTCCTGCATCTGAGGACACGTTGATGATCACTGCCTCCGGTGAGAGCGCGAGAAGCAAGGACCGGATTAGCTGCTGCGGAGCAACGACGTTGGTGCGCAGCAGCTGCTCGTACGTGGCCGGTTCAAGATCACGCAACCGGGGCAGCGGTGAGCCACCGAGATCACTTGCATTGTTGATCACCAGGTCCACGCCGCCGACGTCGGCAACTGCTGCCACTAGCTGCTGGCGATGGTCCTGCTCGCCGACATCGCCCGGGATTGCCCGTACGGAAGTCAAGGTCGCCAAGGCTTCCGCGGTGCTCTCGAGCTGCTCCGGGCGGCGTGCGTCGACAGTGAGACTCCAGCCGCGACGAGCCAGCTCGAAAGCCAGTGCTCGACCAAGTCCTTCGGATGCGCCAGTGATCAATGCGTGAGGCATGTGCCCATTGTTCAACTTAAAGTCAACTTGAGTTCAAGGCGGCGCTGATGCGTGCTGCTCTTGTCGAAGCTCTTGGGGTGCCCTTCGACAAGCTCAGGGCGCATGCGTCCGGCGTCAGAGTGCGCGGCGCCCCGGTGATCCGGGCAGCCCTGGATCGGTCTCCTCCGGATCGTGGAGATAGGTGAAGTCACCGAAATCGTCATCGCTGTGACGCCGTGACCGGCGCCGCTTGCCCTGATTCTCCGGCGCGGGCGATTCGCCCCCCTTTGGTGCCGCCGGCTGCGGTATCCGACCAGTTCGTGGCATCTCGACTGATACCGGCTCTCGCGACTGGACCGGGGCGGGCTGAGGGCGCACCGGCTCCTTCGTAGCTTTGTTGGCAGCGGCCGACTCCTCGGTCGGCACTGGCTCGGTGGCCCGAGCCTTCGTCGTGATCGCCACCGGACGCCGGCGAGCTCCGCTGGCGTGTACCACCGCCACGCCGACAGCGGTCGTCAACGGCACCGCCAGGACCAGTCCTATCGAACCCACCAGGATTCCGAGCACCTCAGCTGCAAACTGCTCGGTCATCAATACGTCGAGCAGCGGTCGATTGTTGATCTTGATGAGCAAGAGCACTGAAAGCGAGGTGCCAGCCGTCGCAAACGCGATGGTGTACACCGTCGAGGCGATGTGATCTCGGCCGATCCGCATAGCCCGCGAGAAGAGGTGCCGGTGACTCGTACCTTGATCCGCGAGCTCCCAGACCGCAGAAGCCTGGGTGATCGTTACGTCGTTCAATACGCCCAGACCAGCGACGATGATCCCGCAGATCACCACCGAGGTCAGTCGGAGATCCGGCGCAGCCGCCGCCAGTACGTAGTCCTCCTCACCGGCAACTCCGGTGAGATGCGCCCACTTGGTGGCGGCAAAGCCGAGCAACGCGATCAAAATCAAGCCGAAGAGGGTTCCCACCAGCGCAGTCGTCGTTCGAGCGCTGAAACCGTGCGCGGCGTACAGCGCGACGAACATGATCGCGGACGAGCCGATCAGACCTACCATGATCGGATTGGTCCCGGCAATGAGCGCGGGAAACATGAACGTGACCAGAATGAAGCCGGCAAACCCAAGTCCGATCAACGCGGCGAAGCCGCGCCAGCGGGCGACCACGATCACCAGGACTGCAAAGAGCAAACCCACCACGAGCAGGGGCGTACGCCGTTCGAAGTCGGAGAACTGATATTGGGCCGGCTGGTCCGCCGAGGGAGGGATGCGCACTAGCTTGATCACCTGGTCGACCTTGACGCCCGATGCATAGATTGCGGCTGTCATAGGTACCATCACCGTTTGGCCCTTGTCGTCACCCTGCAGCAGCCGAGCCGTGATGTCAGCGCAGCGCGCGCTGGTCGCGCCCGGGGTTGACCCTGACAGGCCTTCGCACGAGATTTGCTTGACCTCGGTGATTTGCGCCCTTGGGTAGGTGACGCCGGGCACGCTATAGCCGGCGACGTCACCGTTGACGTGGCGGGAAATGTCGCCCGGCCAGAAGGTGATCAGGCCGACGACCGTCCAGATCGCCAGCGGGATCAAGACCACGATCAGGATGCGGAGGGCGCGTTGATGGCGCCGCAGTTCGTCGGGATTCACCATCGGCTGTGGACCAGTATCTGAAAGACGTTCTGAGTTGGAGTGTCTGTGAGCCACGATGCCGCCTAGTCTTAGTCCCCGTGAGTCAGCTTCCTGGAGCGAGTCGGGACCGCGTCCGGCCGCACCGTGCGGTGACTCACCAGGCATCCAGGAGCGAACTGAGCACTCAATCTAACTCACCTAACTCACCGCACCCTGGGCGTATCAGGTCAGACCCATCCTTCAGCGTGGGCCGCGCAACCCGGCAGCGCCGCAGCGCCATCGGATTGATCGCCGGAATCATCGGTCTTGGCCTGGTCGGACTGTGTTTACGCACTGTGCCGACCGTGCTGACCGAGACCACTCTGGTGGCTCAAATAGCGGAGCCACTCACTGGCATCCCGGTCGATTCGCCGACGGCGCCCGGCCCCGTCAACCAGCAACCCTCGATGAGCATCGATCCCACAACGGATACGCAGCCGAGCGTGCGACCGGCCAAGTTGCAGGCGAAACGCAAACTGAAGAGCCAGGACCACGTGAGAGTGCCGGAGAACGGGCCGGGGACCTATCAGGGAGCCAAAACGACTGTGAGATCAAGTTCCTCCCAGGGCGCCCTGATCCGCTACGACGTCCGCGTGGAAGACGGCTTGTCCGTCGATCCGGACCAAGCCGCCGTCCTGATTCAGGGCGTGCTGGATGACTCGCGCAGCTGGCGCGGTACTGGTCGCTGGCGGTTCGAGCTCGTGCCGGTCGGCCAAAGCGCAACATTGCATGCCTACATCGCAACCCCGAAGACCACTGATCAGCTTTGTGCGCCCTACCTGACTCGTGGCGAGGTTTCATGTCAGAACGGCAATCGAGTCGTACTGAACGCCAAGCGCTGGCTGCTCGGCGTCGACGCGTACGGATCTGATCTGAAGAACTACCGGCGTTACTTGGTGAACCACGAGTTCGGCCATGCGATCGGTAAGCATCACGTCGCATGTCCGGGTCCAGGAAGACTGGCACCGGTGATGATGCAACAGACCAAAGGACTTGGAGTGTGCCGGAAGAACCCGTGGCCGCGGGCCAGCGAAGACTGAGCTACGCACGATCTCCCGTACCGGCGCATGAGGATCTGCAGCTCGTGCCGCTGCCAGTCGAGGTTGCGCTGCAGTTGCTTGTAGGAAGTCCTCGCCCTGAGCCGGACGGTTTGCGCCCTGACCTGGACAGTTTGCGCCCTGAGCCGGACGGTTTGCGCCCTGAGCTTGTCGAAGGGCGGCTGATCACTTGGCACGCCGAGTATCCGCAACCGGACAGCGTCGACGCAGTCGCCATGGTGGTTGCCGCGCATCGAGCAGTGACAGGGGAGTTTGGCAAACCACCGGCCTGGTGGATCCACCACATAGTCGTCAATGGTGTTGTCGTCGGCGATATCGGATTTCACGGTCCGGCCGCCGCCGACGGTGCCGTGGAGATCGGCTATACCGTGGTACCAGCTTGGCGAGGCCGGGGCGTTGCCAGCCGGGCGTGTGGATTGATCGTTGAAAAAGCGTGGCAGGACGGTGCCGAGATTGTCATTGCTGAGACCGAGGATGGCAATGTCGCGTCACAGATGGTGCTGCTGCGAAATGGGTTCCAGCGACGCCCCGACGGCATCTTCATGATCAGGCGTCCGGAGGCACGATGGATAGCTTGACTCGGCACATTCGCCTGCCGCAGCCGGCGATGATCGGGCCAACGTTTGCTCAGCTGCGCCGCGGGCCTGGTGATCCGACCCATCGCAAGGTTGGCGACATGTATCTGCGGGCAACGCGTACGCCGACCGGGCCGGCCTTGATCAAGATCATCTCGCAAGGCACCGAAGTTGCTGCGCGAGCCTGGGGGCCAGGTGCCGAATGGAGTCTTGATCAACTGCCCCGGCTGCTCGGTATGACCGATGATCCTCGCGGCTTTCGGCCCAGGCTCGAGCATGCTCCGCTGGCTGCTGCCTGGCAGCGCTACCGCCACTATCGCGTCGGCCGCAGCGAAGCGGTATTCGAGGCGCTGGCACCGGCCTGCATCGAGCAGGTCGTCACGGGTAAGGAGGCCTTTAGGGCGTGGCGATTGCTGGTTCGTGAGTTCGGTGAACCAGCACCCGGGCCGGCCGGCGAGCCTGGCTCTGCGGCGTACGGCATGTATCTGCCGCCAGAGCCACAAGTCTGGGCCAAGGTACCGAGCTGGCGATTTCTCGCCGCTGGGGTGGAGCAGCGGCGGAGCCGCACCCTCGTTCGAACCGCGGACCGGGCTACAGCGCTCGAGCGGACCTTGACCTGGCCGTACGAGCAAGCCGATCGAGCGCTGCAGAATTTTCCCGGCGTCGGGGCGTGGACGTCAGCGGAGGTCAGGCAGCGCGCGCACGGCGATCCGGACGCCTGGAGCATCGGCGACTACCACGTAGGCAGAGACATCAGCTACACCTTGACCGGCGAAGAGCTCGACGACGCTGCTTGTCTCGAACTTCTCGAGCCGTACCGGGGGCATCGTTTCCGGGTGCAGATGTTGCTCTCAATGGTCGGGCAGCGTCGCCCCCGCCGGGCACCCCGCATGACACTTCCTACGCATACCCCGTACGCGACACGCGGTAAGTCGTAGCGGCGGATGGAGTCCAGCCGCAATTGCCGTAGGTCTGGTTGATCCATTGGGCTGGTCTCTCAAAACTTGGCCGGAGGGCTTACGAGCCTCCCTACCGCTCGCATTGCCTGTTGCGGCGGTCGGGATGAGCTTCGGCCTGCTGGCTGCCCCGCTGCTCGGCGCCATTCCCCCAATCGCGATGTCGGCGATCGTCTGGTCGGGCACCGCTCAGTTCGCCGCCTTGAGCGTCCTGACCGCTGGAGGAGGGACGGCACTCGCGGCCAGCACTGGGCTGCTGGCCAATATCAGGTTCTTACCTATGGGATTCGCCATCGCTCCGTCCATGGAGGCTAAGCCGCTGCGACGCTTCCTTACCGGGGCGGTGTTGGCGGACGCGTCGTTTGTCATAGCCCATCGCGGTGGGGGGCGGTTTGATATCAACGCGCTCGCGTGGGCGGCTCCGGTGCAATATGTGGCGTGGCTCGGCGGCACCATTGCCGGCGTGGCGGGTGCCGGTGCCATCGGCGATCCGAGCCGCTGGGGGCTCGACGTCTTGTTTCCGGTGTTCTATCTCACGCTGCTGCTGCCGGAACTGTTCCCCGAGCGCGGTCAAGGCGCGCACGGTCGATCAACAAGGCCGAGCTGGCGCCCGATCATCGTGTCGGTAATGGCCGCCGTCATCACCCTTGTCCTTACACCAATCACTCCACCAGGGGTGCCGGTGCTCGTTGCGGCGTCTGCTGCATTGATCGGGCTTCGGGCACCGCGTCATCTGGGCGCAGAATCGTAAGACAGGAGATCACGCATGAAGGCATGGCTTCTGATGATCGTGCTGGCCGTCGGTACCGTGCTGATGAAGACGATCGGCCCGGTATTGGCCGGAGGGCGGCAGCCACCCGCGGCCCTGACGCGGGTGATTGCCCTGGTCGCCCCAGCGTTGATCAGCGCCCTCGTCGTGGCTGGCACCTTCACCGAGGGGCGGCATTTGGTGATCGATGCCCGCGCAGCAGGCCTCGTGGTCGGTGCCGTCGCACTGTGGTTTCGTGCGCCTGCTGCCGTCGCGCTGCTACTCGCTGCGCTCGTCTGCGCTGCGCTGCGCCTGCTCAGTTGACCTTGTTCCCACTCCGTCGGTCGGCTAGGCGATTGACTCTTTCTCTCAGCCATGGATAGGTACGAAATGCCTCAGTGGCGTCATTGAGATAAGCGATCTCTTCAGCCGTCAAGCCAAACGACAAAGCGCCGGCATTATGAGTGGCCTGATCGGCATTCTTCGCGCCCGGAATTGGCACCACGTTGTCTTGCTCGAGAAGCCAGCGGAGCGCCACCTGGCCTGGAGTTTTCCCGTAACGATCACCGATCAGCTTGAGCACCGTAACGACGGGCCGCAACACTTTGGCTCCGCGGAACGATTCTCGGAAGCGGCGGATGCCGGCGGGCCGGCTGCCATCGAGATATTTCCCGGTCAGCGCGCCGCTGGCGAGGGGCTGGTAAGCGATCAAGGTAATGCCCAGTTCACGGCAGGTATCGAGAACTCCGTTGGTTTCGGGCTGCCTATGCAGCAGGGAATACTCCACCTGATTGGACGCCAGTGGAATGCCGCGTTGAGCCAGAGCATCGTACGCGGTGCGCATCTGAGCTGCGGAATAGTTGCTGACCCCGACTGCCTTGATCTTGCCCGCTTCCACTGCATCTGCCATCAAGCCCATGAAAGTCGGAATGTCGATCCATGGGCTGGGAAAATGATGTTGATAGAGGTCTACTGAGGTGAGCCGGAGATTCCTCAGGCTGGCGTCAAGCTCCTGAGGTAGATCTTGAGTGCGCTTCCGAGGGCTTGGTGGGAATTTCGTCGCGATGACCACGTCCTTGCCCTGCGCGAGCTCACCGAGCCGACGTTCCGAGGCCCCAGCACTGTAGAGCGCTGCGGTATCAAAGAAGTTCACGCCAGCGGCAAGGCTCGCTTCGAACGCGGCCTGCTCATCGGCAGGGCTTGTTCCGCCGTACGCGCTCTTGGCCGGCATGTACCGCTGGGCGCCACTGGCCTCTCCCCAAACCATGACACCCAAGCCAAGTCGTGGAACCCGAACATCACTGCGGCCCAGCGTTGTCGTGTCTGCCATTGATCACTCCTCAATGCCTGGTGGCCCTATGGAACTGATGCGGTCGCGTCGAGCATCTCCTCAAGGTGCGTAACACGCAACGGCGGATCCAGCAGCTCCGCAATGCGATCGAGGTTATGCGACCTGCTCTCGACGTCGTTGGTGGAGATATACCCAAGAATCGCTGATTCCCAAAAGTGACTGAACTGCGCGATCACCATGGTGAATGCGCCATAACCGTTGACCCGCGCAGAGCCTCCGGCATCAATGTAAGCCTGGTACAGATCGGCGACTCGGCGTTGATCACTGAGCCCAAAGTCGATCATGGCCATGGGTAGCTCTTGCGCCGGATCCGCCAGTCCGCAGTTCTCCCAATCGATGACGCACACTCCCCCGGTCGGGGTGGGCAGCATGTTGTCAGCCCATAAGTCCCGATGGCAACTCTGCACATTGCTCGGCGGCTCGATCAAGGCTTCCAGCCGAAGTAACTCTGGAATCTCCGCGTCAAGCGCCTCAGCAAACGGAGCTGCCGCCGCTTTCGCACCAGCGAGCAGTTCTCTCCATCGCTGCGCCCCTACCGGCTCGGTATACCAGCCAATCAGCGGCCGAGCCGGAGAGTACTGCACTCGATGGATCGCCGCCATCGTCTCGCCAACGGTAGTCGTGTTGAAGCTTCGATCCATCGCTAGCAGGTCGACCCACCCGTACGCGCGAAGCTGATACTCAGCAAGATCAACAACGACTCCGCCATCGGTTGTGCGGATGGGCCGCGGCATCGGCACCCCGCCGGTCCCCCGTACGGCTTCTTGATAGTCAACATCAGCCGACGCCTCGGCCGGCGTCTGACGAATGATCAACTCCTTGATCGCAAACGCCCCCTGATCAGTCTCCAGCCGCCACACCCGGCCCTGTTCACCACGAGCAGCCAAGATCATCTCCTCGATGGGGACTCCAACGCCGTACGCCCGCGCGATTGCCGCGGCATGATCGGAGAGCACTGAATCGACCCTGCTATTCCTCGGCAGGCGCCAGACGGAACCTCGTGCCTTCACGCCGGATGCGCCCTGCCACCGGATCGGCGTAATGACTGCCGATGATCAGTGTGTTGGTGTCGGCGAAGCGCTCCCAGAGGTTCCTCCTCGACGACCGAGCTTGATCGGGGTCGAAGTCGGAGGCAGAGGTCCAATCTGGATGGGCTATCTGGCACGGATGGTGCGCCACGTCGCCGGTGATCACGGCAGACTGCCCAGCTGAGCTGATCAACACACTGACGTGATGTGGACTGTGTCCCGGGGTAGGTAGAAATCGCACACCATCGGTGACTGGGTGATCATCGGCCACCAGATCGACCTGTCCTGCCTGATATACCGGCAGCACACAATCGGTGAAGCCGGCGTGCTGGTCGGCGATCTCCTTCTCAGGTTTGGACTCCCAGTAGTGGAACTCTTCACCGGACATCACATAGCGAGCAGCGGGGAACGTGGGCTGCCAGGTTCCGTCGAGCAGCCGGGTATGCCACCCCACATGGTCGAAATGCAGATGGGTATTAAGAACGTAATCAACCTCATCGGTAGCCACGTCGGCCACCTGAAGTTGATCAAGGAAGTCTGTGTGTAGATTGTCCCATCCTGGAACCGCGGCACGCTTCTTCCGATTGCCGACGCCAGGATCAACGATGATCTTGTGAGCGCCAATGAGGATTACGAACGCCTGCACCAGCCCCCGCAGCCGACCCGCCTCGTCAACAAAATTCGGCCTCAGCCAGGCGTCGCCCGAGATGTTACCGAGATCAAATTGTGGAATCAGACCTTCGAGCGCGGGCGTCGCATCCAATTCAGCGATACGCAAGACCGTGGCATCACCGACCTGCCAGCGGAGGATGTCCACCTCGCTACTCTCCCACTCGCGCTATCGGCCGGTCGAGATTGGAGCATGTGCCGGTTAGCCTGAGAGATCATGAAAGCCACTCCGGCTGCCCGACGCGTGCCTCGGCTGAGTGGTTCGCCCGTACTCGGCTCGCTACGCGAGCTGCGTCGCGACTACCTCGGCACGATCTCACGCGCCGACCGTGAGGTCGGAGGACTTGCCTGCATCAGCGCCGGTCCGCCCGGATGGCGCATTACGGTCTACAGCGTCACATCGCCGGAGCTCGCAGCCGAGATCCTCGGCCAGCCAGACCGCTTCCGGAAGAACGGGCCCGGCTATCGGGAGTTACGCCAGGCGCTGGGTGAGAACCTGCTCACCAGCGAAGACGAGAGCTGGCATCGACAGCGGCGATTTCTCGCGCCGATCTTCACCCGGCGTCGCATCGCCGGCGACTACATCCACATCATGATCGAAGAAGCCGAGCTTCTCGTAAATCGCTGGCGAGTCGCTGCATCAGAGCACCGCAGCATCGACCTCTACCCCGAGATGGTGGGGGTTACCTCCCAGATCATCGGCCGCATCCTGTTCGGCGCTGACGTGTCTCGAGCCCTTCCAGAGCTCACCCGTTTCAGCATCGTCAACGAGGAGCTGCTGCATCGCGCAATTAGCCCGCATCCGCTGCCACGCTGGCTGCCAACATCCCATAACCGGCGACTCAATTCTGAACTGGCCGAGGTCCGCGGGATTGTCGACGAGATCATTGCCGACCGCCAATCCCAACGGACCAATGGATCTACTGATGACATGCTGGGCCGACTGCTTGCTGCCCGCGACGCTGAGAACGCCTCAGATCGGCTTAGCGAAAATGAAGTAACCAACCAGGTCCTGCTCTTCCTCATAGCTGGCCGCGAGACGACCGCGATGACGCTCGCCTGCACGCTCGCTCAGCTCGCTCTGACCCCGGAGTGGCAGACGAAGCTGCGGGAGGAGATCACCGAACGGCTGCATGGACGAGCACCATCTGCCGAGGAAGTCGCCCAGTTGGAGTGGACTGACCGTTTCCTTCGTGAATGCATGAGGCTCTTCCCGGGTGCCTACGGCATGAACCGGAGTACCCGCGAAGACGAGGTACTCGCCGGCTACCACATTCCGGCTGGATCGTGGGTCGAGGTGTCGATGTGGGGCATCCACCGCTCCCCGGCCGTGTGGCCGGAACCAGAAGTCTTTGACCCGCGACGTTTTGACGTGCCGGCGCGGCAGCTCGCGGGTAGTTCTCGATATGCATGGATGCCTTTCGGCGCGGGGCCACGCGGCTGTATCGGCATGCAGATCGCCATGCTCGAGATTCCCATCGTGATCGCCAGCGTGCTGCAGGCGTTCACCCTGGAGACGCCGCTCACCTCGATTCCGGTGCACGCGGCGATCACCCTGCAGCCGACCGGCTCGCTGCCGCTTCAGCTGCGGTTTGCGGGAGTGAGCCGAGTTAATTCTCAGAATCGCCCCCGAGCGAAGTGACGCACGCACGATCTACGCTCAATCCGCGGCGGCTAGCCTCCGCTCGGGGGCGATTATGAGAACGCAATACTGATCGCGTGGTCCAGCCAAGGTGGCATCCGTTGCTCTATGCGGGCAGCGCTCAGTACTACGCGATAGGTCGAGTCCGTTACCCGCCAGCACTCGCGGACGCGCTGGCAGAACATTTGAGGCTCGACGGCACCGGCCGGCTACTCGATGTCGGCTGCGGCCCCGGCAATTTCACGCTGCTGCTTGGACCGTGGTTTGAACAGGTGATTGGCGTCGACGCGGATCGGGAGATGCTGGCGGTAGCAGCGCGCCAGGCGACAGCAGCTGGGATCGCCAATGTGGATTGGCTGCAGATGCGCGCCGAGGAACTGCCTGCCGGCCTCGGCCGATTTCAGGTGATCAGCTTCGCCCAATCTTTCCATTGGCTTGATCAACTAGCAGTCGCCCGAATCGTGCTCGGCATGCTGACAGATGGAGGAGCATGTGTTCATGTCCACGCCAAGACCCATGAAGGAATCGGCACCGACGCTGTCCTAGCCAATCCGCAACCACCTCGTGCGGCGATCGATGAGCTCGTCCAGCGTTATCTCGGGCCACGGCCAGGCGGCAAGGGCTTGCTTCCGGCGGAGAAGGCCGACCGCGAGGACGAAATCTGGCGAGCAGCCGGCTTTGGTGATCTACACCGCATAGATATCCCCGGCCAGGCGGTCGACCGCACGAGCGATCAGATTGTCGCCGCTGTCTTCTCGCTCTCCAGCTCAACGCCGCACCTGTTCGGAGACCGCCGCTCGGCGTTCGAAGCTGATCTTCGACGGCTGCTGCACCAGGCCAGTCCGACCGGGGTATTCAGCGAGCAGATGCAGGGAATTGCCGCGGAGATCTGGCGACCGTAGCGCCGATACCGCTCCGCGACTCGTCGAGTACAGCGGCTGTGCTATGAGTAAGGTCCAGATATGACCGCTACGCCGGTTGACAAGACCTACACCATGCTCATGGTCGCCGATATGCAGCGGGCCCTGCGGTTCTACACAGAAGCCTGGATCGCGCCATTGAGGTCGGCGGCAGGATCACCAGTCCAACACGCGAGCGGGCCGATGAGCGGATTCGGGTCGCCGAAGTTGCTGATACCGAAGGCAACGTGATCACCGTCGCTCAGCTGTTGGCGTAGCCAGCCAGGGCAGCGATATCCACCGGCGAGCGCGGCACCGGGGCAAATTGGGACGGCGGGAACCACGTCGGTACTGCCCGGCGTAGCTGCTCCGGTCCTTGCAGCTGGATAGACCCGGACTTGATGGCAGCCGGCCAACCAAGATCACCGCGCCAGATCTCGACCATCCGACGCAATGGTGCAGTCACCGACACGGCCACCTCATATCCAGGATCGAAGTCGCACACATCGACATGCTCGGCGGTGATCACCAGCCACCAATCTCGTCTCTTGACTGGAACATCGAGAAAACGAAAGCTCACTACCGTACGGCCCGGCGGCACCAGGGCTGGATCGACGTGTCGATGCAAGTCCCACAGCAGCAGTTTGGGATCAAGGTCGTGCTCGCCGATCTGGCCGATCCAGCGCATTCCCCAAGCGCCGAGCCGTTCAACAACGGGGCTGAGCTCCTCTCCCGCGGCAGTCAGCGTGTACGCGACCTCATGACCGTCATCGCGACGCGCGACATCACACCCGAACTTCTGGAGGTGGGCCAGAAATGGGCTGCTGAAGTTGGCGTGCAGCTGACCTGGGAGACGGCGGATGCCGAGGCGCTGCCCTACCGCGATGATCAATTTGATGTTGTGCTGTCCTGCCTGGGTGTCATGTTTGCTCCGCATCATCAGACTGCGGCGGACGAGCTGATCCGGGTCTGCCGTCCGGGTGGCACGATCGGCCTGGTTGCTTGGACTCCGGGCGGCCTCATCGGCCAGATGTTCGCAACCATGAAGCCGTACGCTGCGCCGCCACCTCCAGGAGCGCAGCCTCCGCCACTGTGGGGAACTGAAGATCATGTACGCGAGCTGCTCGGTGATCGCATCGACCGAGTATCCGCACAGACTGGCAAGTTGCGCGTCAGCTACTTCGCTAGCTCGGAAGCGTTCGTTGACTACTTCAAGACCAACTACGGGCCGACGATCACGGTCTACAAAGTTTCATTGCCGATGAGCCCGACCGGGTGGCCGCACTTGATCAGGATCTGACTGAGCTTGGCCGACGCTCCGACGTAGGCACGGACTCGTATGTGCTGGATTGGGAGTACCTGCTGTTCACCGCACGTAAGCGCTAGCAGCTGACGGCGGAGCCCTTCGACAGGCTCAGGGCACAATCTCCAGGCTCAGGGGACAATCTCCCGTACGGCCTTGCGGGCGGCTGCAGGTGAGTCTGCTTGACAGGCCGCCCGCGCCGCCCTGCGGCAGTCGCCGAGACTGACCCGGGCAAGACTGCGACCCACCTCGCCGAGCGCCGACGGCGTCATCGAAAGGCTGGATACCCCGAGTCCGGCAAGGACAATTGCCAGCAACGGATCGGCCGCGGCCTCACCGCACACGCCGACTTCGCGGCTGCCGGCGGCTGCCGAGGTGACCATCTCGATCATGTGCAGCAGCGCCGGCTGCCACGGATCGTTCAGCGCGGCAAGTGCAGCGGATCCTCGATCGGCTGCGAAGACGTACTGAGCCAAGTCGTTCGTACCGATGCTGACGAAGTCGACCTCGGTCAAGATCAAGTTGGCTTGCAGAGCCGCAGCCGGGGTCTCGATCATGACTCCGATGATCGGCAACCCAGCGGCGCGGGTCACGCGAGCGAAGCTGCGGGCCTCAGTAGTGGTACTGATCATGGGCGCCATGACCCAGATCTCGGCGGACTCAGCGTCAGCCGCTTCCTTGATCGCTATCAATTGATCAGAAAGCAAGTGCGGATACGACGCGACGGTGCGGTATCCGCGTATCCCGAGAGCAGGATTCGCTTCCGCGGTCTGGGTGAGAAACGGAAGCGGCTTGTCAGTCCCGGCATCGAGGGTGCGCGTCACGATGCGGCGTCCGGAGAACCTCGCGAACACCTCCCGATAGACGCGAACCTGCTCCGCAATCGACGGCGTCTCGGTCCTGTCAAGAAAGCACAGTTCAGTACGAAACAGCCCAACTCCCTCGGCGCCGCACTCGAGAGCGATGGTCGCATCGCTGTTCGAACCGATGTTCGCCAGCAATGCGATGCGATGTCCGTCGGACGTGCTGCCAGGTCGAGTGAGCGCCTCGCGACTGGGAAGCGGCGTCGTCGCCGCGCTGGCTTGTTGATCAAGCGTCGGTGCGATGATCAACTCGCCGGTGCTGCCATCGAGGAGCACCAGCGTGCCGTCCGGAATTACGGTCACACCTGGTGCGCCGACGACCGCCGGAATGCCCAGCGTCCGAGCAATGATCGCGGTATGAGAGGACGGCCCGCCCTCCTCAGTCACGATGCCCAGACAGCGGACGGTGTCCAGTCCAGCAGCATCCGCGGGTGCAAGATCAACCGCGAGCAGCACGAACGGATGTCCAGGATCCGCCGCTACCCCCGGCTCCGCCCGTCCGATCAGCGATGACACGATGCGGTTGCGTACGTCGTACAGGTCCGGGACCCGCAGCGCCTGGCGGGCTCCCGCCGTACCGATGGAGTCGGCCACAACCTCGATCGTCTCCCAGACTGCGCGCTCCGGTGTCAGGCCTTGTTCGCGCACACGTGCGCTGGCATCGGCGATGAGATCAGGATCGGTGGCTATCAGGGCAGTCGCTTCCATCAACTCGCCTACAGTCCCGGCCGCGGTAGACCGGTCGCGCAGCTCAATCGCTACCTGGGCGGCCGCGTCGGCCAGCCGTTCGACCGCTGCCGACCGATCGGCTTCGGGGAGGCGGATGCTCGGGTCTGGCTCCGTGAGCTGATCGATTCTGCGCATGACAGGACCGACCACTCGACCGGGACTGACTCCCATCGGATGAGGCCTGGCAGCACCCCGCTGTGTCGTGAGCTTGTCGAAGGGTGCTTCGACGGGCTCAGCACGCATCTGGTCGAGCGGGTCAGCGCGCATCTCACCGAACCCGTTACGTACCAGAGCGACAATCCGATCAAGCGCGGCAGCCCGATCGGCGCCCTCTGCTTGGATCCGGATCGTGTCGCCCATCCGGGCACCCAGTGACATCAGCGCCGTCGGACTGCGCGCCGAGACCTGGCGTGAAGTCTCGGTGGCGATCCTCACCTGCGCATCGAGTGAGGCCACCGCGCCGACAATGAGCGCCGCAGGTCGCGCATGGATGCCGTCCGGATTGATGATCATCTCCTCAGTGCCGATCGTGCCAGTAGCGACGGCGGAGAAATCAGCGTCCGTCGAAGTGGATGCCTGGCCCAGCTGAGTTGCTTTGGCCTGCAGCGCGTCCTCGGCATCCCGGGCGACAGCGTCGAGCGAGGCACCGCCGGCCGCCGCTATGACAGCGGCAAAGATGCCCTCAACGAAGGCGGCTGAAACCAGCCGGGTCTCGATGCTTGGATCAGGCAAAAGCTCAACAGCCATTTCGGCGCTCAACACCGCAGAACCCAGGTCCATGATCACCACCACACCTGTACCGCTGTCGGCGGCGACAATTGCATCCGCGACGCGTGCCGCATCGGTGCCGAAACGATCACCCTCAGCGCCGGCCGCGAGTTCAACGCGAGGAGCCGAACCATGCACCATCTGCAGCGCCAGGCTCACGGCCGCGCGGGCGAGATCCGGGCTGTGGGAGACGACAACGATCCCCACCATTGGGCTCAACTCGAGATCTCGGCAGCCAGGGCATCGAAGAGCAGCGACATAGAGGCGGCCCCCGGGTCCATATGGCCGGCGCTGCGCTCACCGAGATAACTTGCACGTCCCTTCCGAGCTGCTAGAGGCACGGTGGCGTCCCGGCCAGCGGCCGCTGCGTCCCGCGCTGCCGTCACCGCGGCGCCAAGATCACCACCATCCTTGATCACCGCCTCCATCGCGTCGAGCGCCGGGGAAAGCGCATCAACCATGGTCTTGTCTCCGGGAGCGGCCTTGCCGCGCTCGACAATGCCAGCAAGCCCCGCACGTAAAGCCATGTCCAACGCCTCAGCGTCTAGTTCGGTCGCTGGCCCAGCCGCGCCGGCAAAGCGCAGGAAGAAGGTGCCGTACAAGGGACCGCTGGCACCGCCCACCGACGTCACCAGCGTCATGGCGACTGTCTTGAACAGCTCGTTGGCGTGCCTCGGTCGGTCTCCCGCGAGTTTGTTGATCACGGCCGTCACGCCACGCGCCATGTTGCTGCCATGATCGGCATCACCGACTGCCGAGTCGAGCTGGGTCAGTTCAGCTCGGTTCTTGATTACTAGGTCGTGGAAACGGTGCACCCAGCCATTCAGCTGGTCGATGGTGATCACGGCATCCGGCACGGCCCTATGTTCCCCAACGCAGGCCAGCGGTGTTCACCGGGGCGTCCCATAGCCTGATCAGTTCCTCGGGTGCTTGCAGGACCGTTACGGAGCAGCCTGCCATCTCGAGCGAGGTGATGTAGTTGCCGACAAGATTGCGCGCCACGGTGATCCCGGCCTTTTCCATGATCTTGGCAACTTCGCCGTACATCAGGTAAAGCTCGATAAGCGGCGTACCGCCCATACCGTTCAGCATGACGATCACCGGACTTGGTGTGAAGTCGCGATCAGCCAGAATCGGTTCCATGAGCTGACCGGCGATCTCGCCCGCAGTTGCCAACCGAACCCGGCTGCGACCAGGCTCGCCGTGGATGCCGATGCCCAGCTCCATCTCGTCCTCCGCAAGCTCGAAGGTCGGCTTACCCGCGGCCGGCACAGTGCAGCTGGTCAGCGCCATACCCATCGAGCGACCGGCATCGTTGACATCTCGAGCAAGAGCGAGTAGATCGGGCAGCGACCGCCCCTCCTCGGCGGCCGCGCCGAGGAGTTTCTCGAGCAACACAGTCACTCCGACCCCGCGCCGACCAGCCGTAAAAAGCGAATCCTCCACCGCAACATCGTCATTGACGACGATGGCCTCGACCGCGATGCCGGTTTCGGCCGCTGCGAGCTCGGCTGCCATGTCGAAGTTCATTACGTCGCCGGTGTAGTTCTTCACGATGTGCAAGACACCGACGCCACAGTCGACGCCCTTGGTTGCCTCGAGCATCTGATCAGGAGTCGGGGAGGTGAAGATCTGTCCGGCACACGCGGCGTCCAGCATGCCTCGTCCGACGAATCCGCCATGCAGTGGCTCGTGGCCGGAACCGCCGCCCGAGACCAGACCGACCTTGCCCGGCACCGGCGCATCGCGACGAAAAATGATGCGGTTCGTGTGGTCGACGCGTACTTCGGGTCGGGCCGCCTCAATCCCCAGCAGCGCCTCGGCAACAACATCCTCAGGGTCGTTGATGAGCTTCTTCATAGCCGCGACCTTAGTGTGCCGCTTTCCACGAAAGTGGTCGCAGCCGCCATGCCGCAGCCAACTAGATCTGTCTCTTCCGACCACTTTCGGCAAGGGTTGGGGCTTCTGGCGAGGCCGGAGGTGCGGCGGGAGTCGGCGCCGCAGCTTGAGTCGGCTGGGTGAGGGCCTCGAGGGCCGCGGCGCCCGGCAACTGGATGGTGAACTCGGCCCCGCCCTGCGCCGAGCGACCGGCCTTCACCCATCCGCCATGCTGGCTGATCGTTTGGGCGACAATCGAAAGACCGAGGCCAGTGCCGGAGGTTTGGCGGGCCGAGTCACCGCGGTAGAAGCGGTCGAAGATGAATGGCATGTCTGACTCCGAGATTCCTGGGCCCTGATCCGCAACCCGGAGCCGGTCACCTTCGAGCTGTACGCGGATGGTGCCCCCCGGCGGGCTCCACTTCACCGCGTTGTCGAGCAGGTTGGTCACCGCACGCTCCAACATGTCGGAGTCGCCGACGACGTAGAACGGGTTGAGCTCAATGTCGAAGCCAATCCCATGAGCCCGGCGCCGCACCCGGTCGATGGCGGAATTGACGACGTTACGAAAGTCGAGTGCCTCTGGCATCGAGGCAGTTTCGTCGCGGGCGAGCTGGACAAGATCACCGATCAGGTCGGTGAACTCCACCAGCTGAGCCTTGACATCGGCCAAGATGTCAATTCGATCTTGCTGCTTCAATATGCCGCTCTCCGCGTCGGCAGCCAGCAGCTCGATATTGGTCCGCAAGCTCGTCAGCGGCGTACGCAGCTCGTGCCCGGCGTCTGCGATCAGCCGCCCTTGCCGATCTCTCGATGACGCGAGTGATCGCAGCATCTCGTTGAATGATTCGGCTAAGACCGCGATATCACTGGTTGCGTTGATCGTAATCGGCGTTAGTTCTTTGGTGACGGTCACATGTTCCACGGCAGCAGACAGTTCGCGTACCGGACGCAGGCTGGAACGGGCGACGTACACGCCGACGACTGCGGCAATGATCACGCCGGCGACACCGAAGATGATCAAAACCAGCCATAGCGAACTGAGAATGTCATCTGTCGGCTGCAGCGGTCGGCCGAGCACCAGCGCATAGTTGCCAAGATCAGTGATCGGAACCGCGATGATGCGGTATTCCTCGCCGCCCGTCGTCACACCAGAACGCGCGGAGTAGCCGCTTTGCAGCCGTGCAATTGCGAGCTCCTTGGGCCCGAGCACCAAATGATCACGTTCGTCGGGAACGTAGAAAATCTCGCCGTCGGTCCGGATCGCGGCCACGCTGACATTCCCCGCCCGCAAGGCACGTTCGGTCAGCCCGCCGAGAGTCCGAATGTCCTCTGCGACGGGTACGACCGCTAGTGAGGTCGCGGTTTGGACCATCTCCGCATCGAGCGCTCGGTACAGCGAGATGCGCAGCGTCATGTAGCCGGCCACGCTCGTAACCGCGACAGCCAAGGCCACGGCGGCCGTGGTCAGGTACGCGACGCGGCGCTGCAGCGGAAGCGCCCGCAGCCAGGCCCTCAGCCGACGCAGCACCGTGCACTCTCCGAGGATGCCCCCCGACGCTGCAACCTGATCATGGAGGTGTCTCGCGAAGCACGTAGCCCACCCCGCGTACGGTGTGGATCAGACGAGCCTCATCGGACGCCTCCGTCTTACGACGCAAGTAACCGATGTAGACCTCCAACGAGTTCGCCGTGGTGGGAAAGTCGAATCCCCACACCTCATTCAGCAACCAGCTACGCTCCAACACTCGGCGCGGGTGACGCATGAACGCCTCCAGAAGTGCGAACTCGGTACGCGTCAGATTGATCGAACGGTTGCCGCGCAACACCTCCCGGGTCTGGGTGTTCAGCACCAAGTCGCTGAACGACAGGCTCTGCGCCGAAGGATCGGAGGAGTCGGCTACGGTGCCCGCGCGCCGTACCAGCGCTCGCAACCGCGCCAGCAGCTCATCCAATGCGAACGGCTTGGCCAGATAGTCGTCACCGCCGGCATCGAGGCCATCCACCCGATCACCCACGGCATCACGAGCCGTGAGCACCAGGATCGGTACGTCATTGCCCGCGGCGCGAAGCATCCGGGTGGTTTCCAAGCCGTCGAGCCGCGGCATCATCACGTCCATGATCACCGCATCAGGCCGGGTCGCGGCCAGCCGGGCGAGCGCCTGCACGCCGTCCTCGGCGGCGCTGACCTCGTAACCGCTGTACTCCAACGACCGTTTCAAAGAATCCCGTACGGCTTGATCATCATCGACGACCAGGATGTGCATGCACCCAGCGTGCCAGATGTACGGCAGATCGGGCCCCTCTCATGCTCCTTGAGCCCCTCTCATGCGCCCTGACTCTCATGCGCCCTGAGCCCCAACTCATGCGCCCTGAGCCTGTCGAAGGGCGCGAGTCCTGGGCTCCGACAAGCTCAGCCCGCATTTCTTGCTTCATCGAGTGGGCGCGCGAGTCACCTCGTTCGCCAGCCTGTTGTAGAACCATGGGCGTAGCGTCTGGATCCAGCCGCTGATCAAGCACGTCAGGCACCGTGTCACCCCCCGGATACGGTACCAACGCCAGATTGACCAGGGCCATCGTCACCGAGACCATCGCCGTTGCAAGGAGCCAGCCGCCCAGCACATCGCTCGGCCAATGAAGGCCAAGATAAGTGCGGCTGCAACCGATCAACAGCGCAACCAGGCACCCGCTGACCATGATCAGCCAGCGAAGAAGTGCAGTCCTGAAGGTCAACGCCAGCATGGCGGTCACAAGGACCGCCAGCACCGAGCCGCTCGAGGTGTGACCAGAGGGAAACGCGTCGGTCGACAGTGGCACGCCGACGACCGACTCAGCCGGCGGTCGGGGGCGATCGAATGTGATCTTGAGGATCGTGACCAGGCTGGCCGTCGCCGACAGCGCGCCGAGCAGCGCAAGCGGCAGCAGGATGCGGCGTGATCGTAGCCCGAGTATGAGGGCCGCAACGACACCTAGTAGAACCACGCCCTTCGCGGATCCCAGTCGGGTCACCGCACTCGCAAAGGCCGTCAGATCAGGGCTCCGGACGCTGATCACGGCGGCTAGCAAGCTGTGGTCCAGATTCCCAATGCTGCTTCCCGAAACGAGAAGCAGCGCGAGGACGACAAAGCCGACCAACCCGACGGCACCGATAACCAGCCACTGCCCCCAGTGACCGGACCGGATTTCGCGCCGCCGCAGGTGTGGGGCGGTCGGTCTGAGCATCGCGCTGCTTCCTTGGGGTGATGTGCTCCAGCATTGGCCGTCCAGGTTCCACTGTGGTCAATGCATGCTGTGGCAGACCTGAGAGTTGGGCTGGTAGGGCGAGGTTGATCGTTTCGACGGCTGTGCCGCGAAACGCGCCAATTCCAAGCGCTACGAGGGGCTGTCTTTACGGCCGTGCGGCGAAACGTACCCTCGCGAGTGACGGTGGATTCCAAGCGCAAAGCGGATCGCGTGGCGCCGTGCTGAGGAGGAACGAGCCGACACGCCTTTCGTCGGTGAGTGACGAGGAAGTAGGCGGCAACCCTGCGCGATCCGTCGCGAGCGGAACGAGCAATCAAAACAGCGCGAGAGGCTGCACAATTACCCCCATGCGGGTGTTGCTCGTCGAGGATGAGAAGGGCCTTGCGGAATCCATGCGACGCGGGCTGGTGGGCGAGGGCTTTGTCGTGGATGTCTTTCACGATGGTGTCGACGGGCTCTGGGCGGCGTCTGAGTTCAGCTATGACGTGGCGATCCTCGACATCATGTTGCCGGGCATGAACGGCTATCAGGTGCTCAAAGAGGTTCGGCAGCGGGAGATCTGGACGCCGGTGATCATGCTCACCGCAAAGGATGGTGAGTACGACCAGACCGACGCTTTTGATCTTGGGGCTGACGACTATCTGACCAAGCCGTTCAGCTTCAAGGTTCTGGTGGCGCGGTTACGCGCGCTGATTCGCCGCGGCGCACCGGAGCGACCCGCTCAGCTACGAGTGGGCACGCTGGTCTTGGATCCGGCTCGGCGTACGATCACCCGGAACGGCGACTTGATCAAGCTGACGGCGCGGGAGTTCAGCCTGCTCACCTACCTGATGCGCAACGCCGGCAGTGTGGTGGGCAAGTTCGACATTCTGAACAACGTCTGGGACCCGGCGTACGAGGGCAGCGAGAACGTCGTCGAGGTCTACATCGGCTATCTACGCAAGAAGATCGACGCGCCGTACAGGCTGCAGACGCTCAGCACGGTACGCGGCATGGGTTACCGACTGGATCCGGATACCAGCAACGCGAACCCCTAAGCTGCTGCACTCCAAGCGTTTCTCCGCACAAAGCCACGAAGAAGGCCCCAAGAAGGCCGTATCGCCAGAATTCGTGGCCTTGTGCGGAGAAACGACCTCCCCGGGTACGCGTCAGTCGACCGCCGGCAAGATCACCTCGAATCGACACCAGCCGTCCGACTCAGTGGCCACCACCGTTCCGCCATGCGCAAGCATGATCTCTCGGCTGATCGCCAGGCCCAACCCGCTACCACCGCCGTCGGATGACCGGCTGCTATCGAGCCGCGCGAATCGCTCGAACACCCGGCTGCGATCTGATGCGCTGATGATCTCGCCGTCATTGTCCACAGACACCACGACGTCGCCGGGGCGGCGCTCCAGCCGTACGATGATCGCCGACCTCGCGTAGCGCGCCGCGTTGTCGAGGAGATTCCGAAACACCTGGGTGAGCCGGCGCTCGTCACCGCGGACCCGCGCTGGTTCCAGCTCTGCAGTGATCTGCAGCCGGGACACCGTTCGCAGCCTGGTGATCTCGGAGTCGAGCACATCTTCAAGATCAACTTCTTGGATGTCCAGCTGCAGTTGATGAGCATCGACCTTCGCCAAAGTGAGCAGGTCCTCCACCAGCGACTGCATACGACTCGACTCGCTGAGCACGGTCTGCTGCATGTCGAGCCAGGTCTTGCCGGTCGCGTCCAGACTCGCCACCTCGGCAGTCGTGACCAGCGTCGACAAGGGGCTGCGCAGCTCGTGGCTGGCATCAGAAAAGAACGCCCGATGCGTGCTGTCCGAATGCTCCAGCTTGTCGAGCATCTGATTCATCGTGACGGTCAGCGCAGCAATCTCATCGCCCGTCGGAGGCACCTCGACTCGCTCGCTGAGCCGCCGCCCATCGATCTCTGCCACCTGTCGGCGGATTCGTTCCACCGTCTTGAGAGATTGGCCGACGAGCACCCATACCGCGACACCGACAAGTGCGACGAGCAAGGGCGCAGCCGCCAGCAGCAGCAACGCGACGGTACGCAGGGCGTCGGTCTGCACCTCGAGCGGCTCAGCCACCAGGACGACGTAGGCCTCATCCTTGACTTCGACCCCTCGCGCACTGACCAGTACCTCGTCGTCCACGCCGAGGACAGGCGCAGTGGCGAGCTGCTCTCTGGCCGTCTTTCCGGGCGCGGGCCGCAACGCGGAGATCGGCTCCCGACGTAGCCGACGCGTGCTCCAGGCGACCACCTGATTGGTTGAGTCAATGACCTGCACCTGTTCGCTACTACGCCGATCCTCCGCGAGCGTTGACTGAGTTTCCCGGACACCCTCTTCCTCGAGCAGGCGAGCGACGTCGCTGGCACTCACCTCGAGGTTGTTCCATTCGGCCGAGATCAACGACGACCGCAGCACAAGCAGCAAGAACGCACCCCCGACGAGCAAGGAGAACGTCACCACCACGACAGCACTGAGTACCGAACGCTTCCGGATGCCCCAACGACTCTGGCTGCGCACTCGCTCCTCAGGCATGTCCACACCGACCGGATGCGACCGAACGGTCTGGAATGACCATTCGCGAAGAGTAATCCGCAAAAGCCATGGACGCCTGCTCAGTTTCATCACAGCGCCAAATGGGCATCCTGAACATATGGGCCTCGCCCAGCCCCAGCTTGACGAGCCCGATGCGCACACCGCGTACGGGCTGCACTGGCTGTGGGCAATCGTCCTCGGCGCAATCGCTTTCGCTGTCCGGCTGATACCTGTGCTGCGCGGCGGCGGGCTCTTCGGCTTCGGAAACTATGACGACGGGGTGTATTACGCCGCCGCCACCGGGCTGGTGCACGGCCGGCTTCCGTACCAGGACTTCTTGTTGCTTCATCCGCCAGGCATGCCGCTGCTACTCGCGCCATTTGCTATTGGTGCACAGCTGACCAGCGACTCATACGGTTTCGCTGCTGCTCGCCTCGGGTGGATGCTCCTCGGAGCGGTCAATGCCGCGCTCGTCTGGAGAATTCTCCGGCCCATCGGCCTGGTCGCTGCCGTGTTCGGCGGACTCGGCTATGCCGTGTTGTACCCAGCGGTGTACGCCGACAAGTCGACACTGCTGGAGAGTCCCGCCACCACAGCACTACTGCTGGCGATCATCGTGCTCGAGCCCCTCGTCCAAGGCAGGTCGCTGCCGCGCGGTCGGGCATTGGCCGCCGGGGCCCTGCTCGGCGTGGCGGTAACGATCAAGGTCTGGGGAATACTCCCGATCTTGATAATTCTTGGCTGGTTGCTGGTGCTACGCCGGTTCCGGGCCGCCGTGCAGATGCTGATCGGAAGTGCGCTGACCGCAGCCCTGATCTGCCTGCCGTTCTTCGCCGCGGCGCCAACCGCAATGTGGAACCAGACCGTACGAGACCAAATCCATCGCCGCCGCGGCAATGGCGTGCCGATCATTGAGCGCCTTGACAAGATCGTCGGACTCGGCATTATCGGTCGATCACACTTCGTGATCACGGTAGCGGCGGTGATCGCATTGCTGTGCTGCGCGGCACTCGCCTGGAGCTATCTCCAGGCTCGGTTGCCGGTCCTGTTGCTGCTCGGGCTAGGAGCGTTCTTGATCGCTACGCCGACCTGGCACGCGCATTACGCTGCCTTCACGGCGGCTCCCGTTGCCCTCGTCGTCGGTGCGGCAATCGGCCGTGTGATGGCCTTAGTGCGCGCCAGACCGGCACAAATCGCGGTCGGTGTCGTGGCGGCCGGGGCACTTCTGGCGTACGCGAGTGGCTGGTCCGACATCACCTTCGGCCGCAAGTTTCCTTCCAACTTTCGGACCTTCACCGCCTCAGCACCGGGCTGCGTGACCTCTGACGATGCGAACTCGTTGATCGCTTCCGATACCTTGAGCCGCAACCTCAGCCGGAACTGCCGGTTCATTGCCGATCTCGGCGGCAATTCGCACGACATGGCGGCCGCTGCTGGCGTGGCGGTATCTCGCAACCGCAACAAGGCTTTCCAGCGCTTCGCTATCGAGTATCTGCGAACGGGTTCGGTGACGATCTTGGCCAGATACTCAGACGGCCGCGGGTTCAATGCGCGGACCACTGCCGTTCTTGATCGCTGGCCGCTGCTGGCCCGCTCGGGTCGCTACCAGGTGCGACAACCGGCCGCGCTGGGTCTCTCGGTAACAAAAGAGTCACCGAGGCCCCAGCGTCGTTAGCCACGCTGACGATGCCACCATGGGCTTCGGTGATGGCTTGCACGATAGCCAGGCCGAGGCCCGTGCCACGACCAGTGCTCGCGGTCGGTGCGAAACGAACAAACGGATGCGCCAGGTAATTGTCCGAGAAACCTGCTCCATGATCACGAACTTCAATCGTTACGGCATCACCGACACGTTTTCCGAGAAGTGTCATGTCACCAGCACCATGGGTCAGCGCGTTATCCATCAGGTTGCCCAGCGCGTACTCCAGGCGTTGGCGATCGGCCATGATCGTGGTCTGCTCAGAGTTGACGGTGATCGCCCGACCCTGGAGGTGGGCACGACTCCGGGCGCGGTCGGCCACCTCGTTGAGTAGCTGGCGAAGCGGGACTGCTTCCCGGCTCAAGCTGAGCTGTTGTTCATCTGCCGCAGCAAGCAGCAACAGCTGCTCGGTCAGTCTGCTGAGCCGGTCCGTTTCCTCACCGATCGAGATCATCGCGGCCTGAAGATCATCGCCCTGCGTCGTTCCGGACTGGGCGAGCTCGACCTCGGCTTTGATGATCGCCACTGGAGTGCGTAGCTGGTGGCTGGCATCGGCCAGAAACTGTCGCTGCTGTTCCAAGGCCGCTCGCTGCGCAGCTTGCGCCAGACCAATGCGGTCCAGCATGTCATTGAGTGTGCGTCCCAACCGTCCGATTTCATCCGGCACCGGTGAGACCGGCAGCGGGGCGCGCTCATCAATGAGGTCGTCACCGCTGATCAAGGCTGCGCGCCGTCGCAGGTCCTCGACCGGACGCAGCGCGAGCCCAGTCACCCAATAGCCGACGACGCAGGAGGCGATCAATGCGGCAATGAGCCCGACAATCTCCACACCCAGCGTCGAAGCCAGCGTTTGGGCCCGCTCGTCAAGGGAGTCGGTAACGACGACGATGAAGTTTTCGTCGCGAGCACTAACCGGCATCGCAAAGACCCTGAGCGATTCGTCCAGCTGGTCGTCACCCTGCCGGTCGACGAAGATCTCCCCGACCGCCGCGTCTCGCAGCTGCTCGGGTGTCAGCAAATGGACATCGGGGTACGCCGTGGCCGCCACTACTCCGCCGGTCGGCGTCAGAATTTGGGCAATGGTCTCGTCCGGTTCGAGCTGTTCGGAAGCAGCCGTGGGCAACGACGAAATCGGTTCCCGCATGAGCAAACCGCTGAGTTGAGCGGCTCGAGTGCGGAGATCACGTTCTATGTCGTGGTCCACGTCCGTGCTGAGCTGAAAGTGCAAAAAGACCCCGACAGCGGTGAGCACGATCGTCAGCGCGAGGGTGAACGCCAGCGTGAGCTTCCAACGAATGGGCAGCCGGTTCATCCGGCTTCCTCGGTACGGAGCCGATAGCCGTAACCCCGTACGGTCTCGATGCTGTCGGTGCCGAAAGGCCGGTCGACCTTCTGTCGTAGGTAACCGATATAGACGTCTACGACGTTTGACCTGTTGTCGTAGCTGTCATCCCAGGCGCATTCCAGCAAGTCAAAGCGGGAGATCGCCTCACCTGGGCGGCGCATCAGCGCCTCGAGCAGCGCGAATTCCTTTGGAGTCAACTCAATCGGGATGTCGCCGTAGTGCACGGTACGCGCCGCCGGATCGAGCCGAAGCTCGCCGACGGCGAGTACGGGCATTCGCACCTCGCGAGGCCGCCGAGCCAACGCCCGAAGCCGAGCGAGCAACTCGTCGAATGAAAAGGGCTTGGCCAGGTAGTCGTCGGCTCCACTGTCCAGCCCGGTGACGCGATCAGAAATCGTGTCGAGCGCAGTGATCATGAGTACCGGAGTCGTTACGCCTTGGCGCCGAAAATCACGGCACAACGTGAATCCGTCGGTCCCCGGAAGCATCACATCCAACGTGATCGCGTCGTACGCGGTTGCCGCAGCCATCCACATGGCCTCGTCGGCGTCGGTTGCTACGTCGGCCGCGAGGCCTTGTGCGGTCAATCCCTTCCGCAGCAGGCTGGCGAGCTTAGGCTCGTCCTCGACAATCAGGACTCGCACGGGATCAAGGATTTCACGATCATCGCCGGCGAGCCATAGCTTGCAACCTTGCGGTCAGGGATTCGGTTTGCCGATGGGTCCGGTGCCAGCCGATGGGCCGGCCTGTTCGATCTTGACCAGCTCTTCGCGGGTCGCGCCACCTGAAACGTCCAGGGCGAGCAGCGGTCCAACAGCGGGGGCGTAGAACTTGTACTCCACCGCGGTTTTCTCCAGGTTGCTCGTGTCCATGGTGACCAGCGAGTTCTTGTAGCGGCCGGGCTTGACTTGGACCAGGGTGCTGGTCGCGATGACCTCGCCGTTGTCTTCGGCTTCGCCCTTCTTGTACTCCTGGCGGTACTTCTGGCCATCCTGTGGCAGTGCAGGCAACAGGATGCCCGGCATTGCACCAGCCTTACCAGCTTCCCAGGATCCGGCACGGCTGACGACCTTGCCATTCTCGTATTCAGCCGTTTCCTCGCCCATGTACCAGAGATTGCCTGCCTTGTCTTGGGCGTAATAGTCGATGGTGTCCTCAATAAGCTGGCCCTCGCTCCGGGCGGTATCACGAACCACCCGCGCAGTAATGCCATTGGCCAATTTCTTCGTAGCCGTGGTAGCAACGACCACGACGTCCTCGGGCGGCTCACCTTCTGCCAGACCCCTGTAGACCCATCGGGTGCCGGGCTTCATGGGCCAGTAAGCGTTGGTGATGTCGGCGGTGAAATCGGCCGGATTGAGGTTGACAGGCTCACTACCGGTTGGCAGCGGCATTTCCGCTGCAGGTGCGACGGCGGGGCCGGAGTCCACCGCCGATGGACCTGCGGGATTGGCGCCCGCAGGCGCGTTTGGGTTGCTCACACAGGCTGCGCAGGTGAGCGTGGCTGCTATCACCAGCGGCCACAGGTGTCGTGGTTTTATCACTTCAGTTCCTCCCCGAGTCCCTACCGGCGAGCATGGCAACGAGCCAATGAAAAACCAGTGAGAGGTGCCGCGACGGGACCCTTTGGCAGCAAATACCCTGTTTACGAGCTCTTATGGGCTCTTATGTCAGGTCGCAAAATAAATGCGGGCACTCATTTATCGAAGCCACTTTTTCCCCGTAGCAAGAGGTTTCGCGAACGCTAATCAAGGTCTAGCGACTGACTTTCTCATCTTGATGTCACGCCTCTCATCCGCCGGCACATGAGAACAAGCTCAGGTCTGCTGCAAGGTCCGGATGCGCTCAAGGAGGCCAGGCATGGCGGCTTCGATGGCGGCAAGCGTGTCGTAGAACCCACCATCTGAACCAAAGAATGGGTCAGGTACGCCGGAACCCGGCTCAGCGACGGGATCGAAGTCGGTCAGCAAGCTGACCTTGCTCGGATCAAGCGCCAACTCCAAGACGCTGCGGGCATGACTGTCCTCCATCGCGACCACCAGATCGGCTGATTCCAGCCCGACGGCGGTGATCCTGCGGGCAATGTGATCATGAAAGCGATAGCCGCGTTCCTGCAGCACAGCAGCAGCCCGATGGTCCATCGGATCGGCGAAGTCTTCAGAGATCGTCCCGGCGCTAGAGAACTCGACGTTGGTCACGCCGGCATCGGCTGCGGCCCGCTCTGCCACTCGCTCGGCCATAGGTGAACGACAGATATTGCCTAAGCAGACGAAGACGACGCGTATCGGGCGACCGGCGGATTCCTTAGCCACGTCTCGAGTCGTCCGGATCGGGCAGGAAGACGTTCAGCAGGAAGCTCACGATCGAGATGATGATCGCGCCGAGCAGTGCTGTCCAGAATCCATCGACCTTCCAATCGAGATCGAATAGACCTGCCAGCCATGAGGTCAGCAACAGCATGCAGGCATTGATCACGATTAGGAACAAGCCCAGGGTCAGCAAGATCAGTGGTGCGGTAAACAGCGCGAAGAGTGGCTTGATAATTGCGTTCAGCACGCCGAAGATCAACGCCACGATCAACAGCGTGATGATCTTGCTCGTCATGCTCGAGCCCGTGATACTGATGCCGCTCAAGATCCAGGTTGCGATCGCCAGCGCCACAGCGTTCACCACGAGTCTGAGAAGAAACCTCATGTGCTCGATCGTCCCACGAGTCTCAAGTTCTCAACCGAACGACACCACGCGGCAGCTTCGGAGACAGTGCTGACCACGGCCGCAGGCGGCCGTTCTGGACGCCCAATGATCACTATGGGGATGCCTAGATCGCCCGCCGCATCTAGCTTGGCCACCGTGTGGGTTCCCCCAGAGTCCTTCGAGATCAGCAGGTCGATGGCGTGCTCACGAAGGATCTGGTACTCACCGGCGTACCCATACGGTCCTCGTGAGGTCATGACCGTCCAGCGTTGCGGAATCGGCATGGTGGGCGGATCGACCAATCGGATCAGCACCTCGCGGTCGGCCCAGGATGCGAAATCAGCCAATGATTGCCGTCCGGTGGTCAAGAACGGTCGGCGGGCTGAATCTGCAGCTGATCGCGCGCCCGCTGCGTCAGGAACCCAGGTCCAGCTGCCTGCGCGGGGATGTTCGCCCCATCCTGGGCGGTCCAGTCGGATGAGCGGCAGGCCGGTACGACTAGCGGCAAGCACTGCATTCGTGCTGATCATCGTTGCGAACGGGTGGGTCGCGTCAACAATCGCAGCGGCATGTTCGGTCTTGAGATATTTCGCGAGGCCGTCGACGCCGCCGAAACCGCCGATCCGGACACGTCCCGCAGGCAGGTGCGGACTGCTGACCCGACCAGCCAGCGAGGAAACCACATCAATCCCGGCCGTCACGAGAGCAGCGGCAAGCTGGCGGGCTTCGGCGGTGCCGCCCAAGATCACGATGGTCATGATCGCCAGCCTCGAACCACTACGGCAAGTAGCAGCGCGGTGATGGAGACCGCGGCGGCGAGCCGGCTGGCCCGCACGATGTCAGCGACCTCCACTGCGCGACCATCGCCCAGGATGCCCCGGTCTTCGATTGTGCCGGAATAGTGGTTCCGGCCGCCAAGGCGTACGTCCAGCGCCCCGGCAAAGGCCGCCTCGACAACTCCTGCGTTGGGGCTCGGATGCTGGCCGGAGTCGCGGCGCGTCACGTTGATCGCCTTTCGGGCGGTGCCGTCCACCAGCGGCGCCCAGGCCGCCGCCAGCAGCGCGGTCACGCGGGCCGGCACCCAGTTGGCGAGGTCGTCCAACCGGGCGGCGGCCCAGCCGAATCTGAGATAGCGCGGGGAGCGGTGCCCGATCATGGCGTCCAGCGTGTTGGAGGCCCGATATCCGAGCAGTCCCGGTAATCCGGCAATTGCGCCCCAGATCAGCGGCGCGACGACCGCGTCGGAGGCGTTTTCCGCAAGAGATTCCACAGTCGCGCGCGCCACCTCCTCGGCTGACAGCTCGGCCGTGTCCCGGCCGACGAGGTGGCGTACTTGATCTCTCGCGGCAGTCAGGTCGTTGGTCCTCAACTGTCCAGCGATCGTGGTGGCTTCCCGGCTCAGTGACCGGCCACCGAGTACCGCCCAGGCAGCTGTTGCTGTCGTGATGACCGTCATCGCCGCACGACCGGCGATCAGTCGTTCCAGCGCGACACCCAGGCCGGCGGCTGCTCCGACCAGAGCGCCCGTGTGCACCAGGCCCGGGATCTTTCGATCCTCGTAGCTGCGGGATTCGAGCCAAGCTGCGGTGCTGCCGAACACGGCGACTGGATGCATGCGGCGTGGGTCGCCGACCACCCGGTCGGCCAGGTAGCCGAGTGCAAGTCCCGCGGCCGACGCCCAATACCTCGATAGAGTCATCGGCGATGGCCACCGATTCCGAGCTCGCCAACCTCGATGATCGACGAATTCTGATCACTGGAGGCGTGCGTTCCGGGAAGTCCCGATACGCCGAAGCATTGTTGGCTGACAGCGGCGCGGTCAGCTACGTCGCGCCTGGGCCGGCGCCTGACCCGGCGACCGATCCCGAATGGGCTGCCCGCATCGCCGATCACCGCGCGCGGCGGCCTGCGCACTGGACCACCCTCGAGACGAGCGATATCGCGGGGGCGTTGCGCAGCGCGCCAGGAGCGCTGGTGATCGATTGCCTCGGCACCTGGCTGACCGCGGTCATCGATGGGCTCGGCACTTGGGAGCAACCCCTGGCGAGCTGGCAGGGCACTGTCGATGATCACGTCGAGGATCTGGTCGGTGCCTGGCGCGCGCGTCGGGGCTTGGCGATCGCCGTGACCAACGAGGTGGGCTGGGGACTCGTGTCGCCCTACCGATCGGGCCGAGTGTTCACCGAACTGCTCGGACTGATCAATCAGCGGATGGCTGCGGTAAGCGATGAAGTGATCATGATCGTCGCGGGGCGAGCGCTGCGCTTGTGATCTCATACGATCATTCCGGTGATCATGACGGTGAAGGCGATCTCGATGGCCGCACCCATCACGTCACCGGTGATTCCCCCGAGTCGACGTACGGATCGGTACACCAGGACACCAACCGCAAGACTGGCGGCCACGACAGCCAGGGATCCGTTGAAAGGACTGTGCCCGGACAGCTGCGCAGCCCCGGTCATGATCAACAGCACGACCAGCCAGCTCAATGCAGCGGCCGGGCGCGGTACCGAATTGGCAACAGCCACACCAAGGCCGTCATCGCGAGCAGCAGGCACGCCGCGTAGACAGGTCAGGGTAAGAGCCGCGCGGGAACAACAAATCGCCGCGCCGACGAGCAGGGCGCCGGAGAGACCCCGAACAAGCTCGCCCATCGAGACTGCCTGCAAGCCGATCACCACGATCAGCGCGACAGCGCCCATGGGCCCGACGTCGCCGCGCCGCATCACCATCAATGATCTTTCGGCCGTCCAGCCAGATCCGAATCCGTCGACGGTGTCGGCCAGCCCATCCAGGTGCAAGGCGCGGCTACCCAGCGCCAAGCCGCCGACCATGAACAGGCCGACAGCCAAGGCAGGCAGCCCTAGCAGCCAGCCGAGCCAGCCCACCGCCGCGACGGCAGCAGCCAGCGGCAGCACTGCGAGCGGCGCGATGATCATGGCACGGGCCGCGGTCCGGCGGTCGATCTCAGCGATGGCGCCGGATGGCACGACGGTGAGCGTGCCAACCGAGAGCCGTAATGCGTCCAGCATGATCGCCTTCAGCTGAGATCAGCCAGCACAGCCAGCTCGCGGAGCATGACAACCGCGGACCGCAGCACCGGGAGTGCGGTGAGCGCACCGGTGCCTTCACCGAGTCGCAGGCCAAGATCAAGAATGGGCTCCAGGCCCAGCTTTTCGAGCGCGACCTGCTGTGCCGGCTCGGTCGAGCGATGGCCGGCCGCGCACCAAGCAACTACGCCCGGCTCCAGGTCCTCGGCAACGCACGCTTCGGCGACCGACACGACCCCATCAAGCAGCACCGGTACGCCACGGCGGGCGGCGGCTCGAAGAAAGCCAACGCCGGCGGCAATGTCGGCCGATCCCAGTCCCGCCAACCGTTGGAACGGGTCCTCGGCCCGCTGCCCCATCCGCTCCAGCGCCGCTGCGATCACCGACGTCTTGTGTCGTAGCCGATCATCATCCACACCGGTACCGCGTCCGACCACCTCTTCGGCACGCAGTCCCAAGCTCGCCGCGATCAAAGCAGCTGCAGGTGTCGTGTTCCCGATCCCCATATCGCCGATGATCAACAGATCCGCGCCAGCGGCGATCTCGTCCTCCGCGATCACCTCGCCGGCGCGCAATGCCTGTCGACAGTCGGCAGCGGTCAGCGCGTCAGCCTTATTGATCGGCTGGGACGGACCGAGGTGATAGGCCGAAACCTCGGCAGGCACGCCATCAAGGTCATCATCAACACCAAGATCAAGAACTCGCAGCGCCACGTCATGCTGACGGGCGAGGCAGTTGGCGCCCGCCACGCCGGCAACGAAGGCCCGCACCATCAGCGGCGTAATCTCCCGCGAATAGGCGGAGACACCATCGGAAGAGACACCATGATCACCTGCGAAGATCACCGCGCGGACCCGGTCCAGTGGCCGGGGCGGGCAGGTCTGCTGGCAGGCCGCCAGCCAGGCGGCCAAATCTTCCAGCCGGCCCAGGGCACCAGTCGGCTTCGCCAGTGCATCGAGGCGGCGGCGAGCCTCGGCGTACGTGCTGGATGAAGGAGAATTGATCATCTCAGGGCGCCTGCTCCGCATAGTCGCGTTCGATGACGTCACGCTCTGCGCCGCGCTGCAGCCGGTACAGCAGCTCACCCAAGATCACGCCGATGGTGCCCCACAACGCCAGCTGGGTGATCAAACTTGCGATCCGGAACTCATACAGCACACTCGCCGGGAAGTCAGCCGGAACCTCGTTGTAGGTCGGCAACAGAGCAGTAATGGCAATGATCACGAGGAGGTAGCCGGCGATGGCGACCAGCGTCGCGTGCCAGGCGTCCCATCGATCCGCGAGCTTGCGCCCGATCAGTGCGGCGGTGACAGCGGTGATGATCGAGATCGCCACCAGAATGAAGTACAGCGCCGTACGGATGCCAATGGTCTCGGAATGACCGACCGCGGGAGGATTAGGCGGGTAGACCAAAAAGGGCACCAGGCTGACGCTTACGAATCCCATTGCGGCGACGGACAGGCTGACCCCGCGTACGCCGAGACGCCCGAGCCTACCCAGCGCAAGGGCAGTGATCACTCCGACCAGGCCACCGAGAGCGACCCCGGCGGTCAGCGTCCCGGTCAGCAGACCGGCTGTTGATTGAAGTGAACGCGGCACCAGCTCTTCACCAGAATGATGGCTTGCTGCGCCAGACTCCTCGATCGCGATCGAGGCATTGACCGACGATTCGCCCACGACGTATGCGACGCCGAAGGCGACCAGTCCTGCGACGAGGCCGGCGAGCAGACCTCTGATGAGGAAGTTGCGTGCTGAGGTCATTGCAGTATCAGTGGCAGGGGAAGCCGAGCAGATGGCGTCCGTCGTGAACCCACTCGTGTACGGCCGTGCCGGAGAACAGCGAGGTCGCGCCCTGCTCAGCAGAGACAAAGTACAAAGCGACCAGGAACAGCACTGCCGCGAAGATCAGCCACGGCGCCACCTGACGCAATGAAAACGCGGGCGTCGTAAGGACGACGGGCTTGGCGTGGGTGACTTCAGACTGGGTTGCTTCAGACATTGATTCCTCCTCCGGGTTCCTGCGACCCGCGTTGACGGAGCTCGTCGGAGGTTGGGTCTGACTCGAGCAAGGCTCACACAGTGGCGCGACCGTGCCGGATTCTCACCGAACTTCCAGGTCCTCCGCGAACCTTTGCACTGTATCGTCGCGGAACTGAGTTGTCAGTCGTTTCGGCCGCTCGTGGCGGCCAAACCCTGCCATGGTCCGGATGCCGACCTCGGCTACGCCATCCCGGCGAGCTGGGCCAGCCTGGCCATGCCCGGCCCCACGTATTGGGCCAGGCGCTCCTGGGCAGCGGTGACGGCGGCGGAGCCGGCCAAGCCAGGTGGGATGCGTCCCGGGTTGAGCGAGACCCCGTCGACCCAGTCCTTGATGCTGGAATACGAGGTGAAGGACGACGCCCGACTGCCGAACACCTGCTGGGCTGCCCAGTCGGCCGTGGTGTTGGAGAACGGCGCCGGCGGACAAAGCCGGTTCTTCTCGGCGTCGTCAGTAAGCGTCGCCTCGACGTATCCGGCGAGCGCCGCACCGAAGCAGGCAAACGTGATGCGGATCGGCTGTAGCGTGATCGCCTTTTCGCCCCAGATCGGCACCAACGGCGGGTACTTCAGGCCCGGGGCGGCGCAGTGCACAACCACGGCGTCCCGAGCCATGACGGCCTCGCCCTCGTCGAGGACCAACCGGCCCTGCTGCACTTGCCGCAGGTGGCCGAGCCGGACGACGCGGTCGATGGTGCGTAGCCGATCCAGTTCCCACTGCGCGAGCGTCGGCACCTTGGCCATCGTAGGAGTCACGGACCGGTCGATGCGCAGCATCACGCCGGCGTCCTCCAGCCGGAAGAACACGTCATCGGCAGACGCGGCTCCGGCGGCTGCGGCCATGATGTCAGCGGCCGTGCCGAGGAACACGACTGGATCCGGCTGGACCACCGCGCGGTTGAGCATCCACGGTTCCCGGCTCCGTACCCAGCAGATGGCACCTGGATCGACTCCGTTGTCGAGCAGCCAGATGCAGGCATCGGTGGCGGTCTTGCCCGAGCCGACGATCACGTACTCCGACGCCGGTGCGCCCAGGCTGACGAGGTCGTTGACGGCTAACGCGGCGACCCCCTCCGCGACGCCGTACGGCGGTGGGGTGGTCGCCGGGATCGAAGGGGAGAGGTAGCGGGCATCGACGATGCGCGGTCGGCCGCGCACCTCGTGGTGCCGCCCGGAGAACCGCGAGACGAACCGTCTCTCGCCGAGGTAGTCGCAGTTGGGGTAGAAGGACACCTTTCCCGAGGCGAGCAGGCGCGTGCGGACAACCCGCTCGTAATACGCGCAGACTTCCGACGCGGTCGCCCGTTCGTGCAGGCCGGCTTCCGGGCCGTCCTGCTGCAGAGACCCGTCGCCGAGCAACGTCGAGGCAACGCCGTAGAACGAGGAGGCCTGGTGGAGCCGAACGAACGGGTACGCGTCCAGCCAGTGCCCACCGGCTCCGTACCGGCGGTCCACCAGAACGACGCTGACGTCCGCATGGTCGACCAGAGCATCGGTGAACGCCATTCCCATCGCACCAGCACCGACCACCAGGTAATCGGCTTCGAGCTCAGCCACCGCCATGGGGCTCATCTTGTCGATGCGAGCGGAGCAGATCAACGGCCGGCTCACGCGCTGCCAAGGCTCGGTATGGTGCGCCCATGGAGAACGGCGCGAACGAGACGAGCTCCACCCCGCGCCCGCCAGGTGTGGTCGTCAGGGGCATGCCGACCCGCGGAGCAATCGGGCAAGTGGCCCGGCACCCATCCGCGATCTTGCTTGTTGTGCAGCTGCTTGGTGTGCTTCTTTACCCGTTCATTCAGACCGGAGGCCTGGGGGCCGTTCTCTTTGAGATCTTCGGCGCACTCGTGCTGGCGCTGGCGATCTGGGCAACGCGGGAGTCTCCGGGCCCCACCTGGATAGCGGTCGCTTTGGCCGTTGCGGCGTCGGGATTATCAATCGCCGATGAGATTCACCCTGTCCCCGCGATGGACGCGGCCTCCTCGGCGCTACATGCACTGTTCTACTTCTGGGCCGCGGGCAGCCTGATGGTGTACATGCTCGCGGATCGCACCGTCACCACTGATGAGCTATACGCGGTCGGGGCGACATTCACGCTGGTTGCGTGGGGGTTCGCGTACGTGTTCGAGCTCGTTCAGCTGGCGCAGCCGGGATCCTTTATTGCAGCCGTCAATCCCGATCAACCACGTACCTGGATGGAGCTGCTGTTTCTGAGCTTCACCAACTTGTCCAGTACCGGCCTGTCGGATGTCGTCCCGGTCACCGCACAATCACGCTCAGTGGTCATGATCGAGCAGCTCGCCGGCCTCGGCTATGTCGCGCTGTTTGTGTCACGCTTGGTCGGCTTGACTGTCGCCTGGCAGATCAGCCACGCGAGCGATGACAGGCAAACCCAAAGCTGATGGCGCAGCGATGTGTTCGTCGATCGCCCACGCCGCGACGCCGGCGACCCGGGCGTTGCTGTTCGACGGATCCGGCGAGCTACTTCCGGGTGAGATCAAGCGTCTCAACGGTCGCGTCGCGGCATGGGTAAGGGGGCCCGAAAAGGCTTGTGAGGCGACTGCCGTACGCCTGGGCGCTCCTGCAGAACCCATTCCTGACCTGCGTGAATGTGATTTCGGAGCATGGACGGGCAAGGCGCTGGTCGACATCGCCAACGAGGACGCCTCCGGGCTTAAAACCTGGCTGCACGACCCGAATGCCGCGCCGCATGGCGGCGAAAGCTTCGCGAGATTGATCACTCGGGTAGGCCGGGTGCTCGATGATCATCCATGGCCAGAAGGGCGCAGCGTGATCGTCGTGGCTCCCCTCGTGGCTCGCGCGCTGCTCGTACATGCGCTCGGTGCAGCGCCGGAGGTGATCTTCCACATCGACATCGCGCCGCTGAGTCGAGCGTTGCTGTCTCGTAGTAACTCGGCCTGGCGGCTTCGCCAGCTCGAAGCGTGATCAGTCGTCAGATGCGGTCTGAGCTTGTCGAAGACCGCCTCCCGACAAGCTCAGGGCGCAATCGCCTCGCCGAGCCGCTCACCAGCCACAATCGCGAGGCTACCGACAACAATGCTTGACTTTCTCCATGCCAAAGATGACCCCGGTCAACATGTCGGTCGAGGGAGTCCATGCCGCCGCCGGTTTGGCGAGTCACCCGGTGCCGACTGCGCCAACGGCTGAGGAGCTCAGCAGCTGGGCGCAGGACAACTACAGCGTCAGTATCAGCGCGGCGGTGAGCCTCGGCTTCGAACTCGGCAATGTCGGTGTCAGCGCGCAGCACGATGCGCTGATGTTCGGTGCGTCCCGGTGGAAGGACGTTGTGAGTGGCGAGTACACCTACCGATTCGGCGTTGCCTTACGCGCGCTCGTCGTCGTATCGGACATCAAGATCAGCGGCCCTCTCACCCTGCCTGTCGTTGCCGCCAAAGTCGAACTCGAGGGCGCCCGGGCTTCGGCGCAGCTCACGGTGCGCGGCTACACAGGCAGTGATCTTGGTGGGCTGCTGCCGACCTGGCAATCCTTCGGTGTCGACTCTTATGCGCAGTACATGACTGCGGTGTCAACGTTGCAAAAGACGATCATGGGCGATGCTGCGAACATCCAGCCGGAGCTGCTCGCTACCACTGTTTTCTCCCACCAGGCGCCGGGTCCGGGCGAGGCGGTCGGATCGGTCTACGCCCTGCATGCGATCGCCGACGGCGCGACGCTCGCTCACGCTTTGGACAAGCTGGGCGTTGACGATCCTGAAATCTCGCAGGCCGTGAAAGCTTCGTACGAAAGCATGATCGGCGATGACGAGCGAACCGTCCCGAGCCAGCAGCAACGACAGGATGCTCGAGATCAACTTCACGGCTTTCATTTGAGCCGCAACTGGTTCAGGGGTCGATCCGGACCTGATCAGTCCTGATTGTTCAGGGTGGTCAAGGCGAAGCCGGCAACCGCACCGATCACGGTGATCGCAGGCGGTTTGATGCGTGCCTGCTCAGTGCGTACGGCAATGTCGGCCACTGTGCCGCGTACAGATTTCTGGCTCGGCATCGCGGCGTCAGCAACTGTCATGGCTGGGGTTTCGGGAGCAAGCCCATTTCTGGTCAACTCCTCGGTGATGGCGGGCAGCGTAGCGACACCCATCATGATCACCAAGGTGGTATTGGCCCTGGCGAGCGCCGACCAGTCGAGAGTGGACCCCGGATCACCGGGTGGGGCGTGGCCGGAGATGACTGTGAAGCCTTGGGTCAGCTCGCGGTGGGTGAGCGGCACGCCCGCCATTGCCGGGCCTGCGATGGCGGAGGAGACGCCCGGAATCACCGTGACGGGGATGCCTGCGGCTGCGCAGGCCTGCCACTCCTCGCCGCCGCGGCCGAAGACGAAGGGATCGCCGCCCTTGAGGCGGACTACCGTCTTGCCGGCCGAGGCGTGCTCGAGAAGGATCTCGTTGATTCGCTGCTGAGATGTCGAGGCACCACGCGGGATCTTGGCTACTTCGATGATCAGCGCCTCTGGCCGGGCGTACTGCAATGCCGCGAGCGGGGCCAGCCGATCACAGACGATCACATCGGCGTCCTTGACCGCCTCGAGGCCTGCGACGGTCAGCAAACCAAGATCACCTGGTCCGCCGCCGACCAAGATCACGGTGCCGGTGCCGGTGGGCCTCTCGGTTGTCGCCGGTGCCGGCGACACCGCCGGCACACCATGATCACGAGCTGCCGCCGCGATCGCCTGGTCGCGCTCATTGGCGCCCGTGGCGGGCACGACCAGGGCCACCCCCCTGAAGTCGTCAGGAGCCGGTGGTCGGCGTCGCATGGTCAACAAACCACGGCCAGCAAGATCAGCAACGGTTGCGCCGATCTCCGGTGCGACCACTGTGACCACCGCGCCGGAATCCAGCAGCCGACGGATCACCGACAGGGCGGCAGAGCCGCCACCGCAGACCAGCACTGGCAGACCACTCAGCTCAAGGCTGGCGGCAAAGCCCGAAGGCGGCTGGATCTGCATGGCGGCGCGAGGTTACCACTGTGGTCCGCTCCATTCCGACAGCGGACGGCTAAGGTCAGGCGCCTAGCGGAAGCGCTTGTGCCAGCCTGGAGCGCCACGGAGCATCGGGCGAATGCAGATGGCGCTCTCGCAGGTCGAGCCTGTCGTTGAGTTCGGCTAAGAAGTCCGGCGACAACTTAGACCCTCCTTCTCGAACGGCCGCGGGCTCGTAGCGCTCGAACCATGCTTCAACTTCGGCCCAACTCCACAGCGGATTCGGCGACCCATGGCGAGCCACGGGTGCCGGGAATCCGCCGGGCCCACGTTGACCGTGGACAAGTAGACCGATGCTCTGCCGCGTCCGGCCAACCCGCTGGGCGATCTCGCTGGCGTTCAACCAGTCGTCATCTTGCGTAATCCGGAGCACGCGAGCGCCGAGGCCAGCAGCCTCGACGTCGTAAATTGCCGACAGAACGGCATCCTCTTGGTTTTCCGCTTCGCGGTCGAAGAAGCCCAGCACGGTGCCGTCTCGCTGCCGCGAGAAAGCGGCATCGTCACAGCCAGCCTCAAAGAGAACATCCAAATCCTCGTCCGTCAGGGCGATGCCGGCAAGGGTCAATCGAAAGGTCCAGTCAGTCATCGTCCCTCCTTGTCGGCATCGTGATCGTGTTGGTGCATCCATCGGCGCAGCTGGCGACCATGATTGTGAGGACTCCTGGGCGTCGACCAAATGGAGAAGAAATCCCCGCATGTGCATATGATCCGGCCCCACTTGTGGCCGGACACAGTTCGTTCGACTTGGAAGCCTTGCTTATCAGCGTCATCAAGAGCGTCGTTGACGTCCTTCTTCGGGTGTTTCGGGTGCACGCAAACTCCAAGGTAAGTGTGGTGTTTCCACTTGTCAACGGTCCAACGACGACACATCACCCATACGGCTGGGCAGCGGCTGCGTGCTACGCGAGTCGGGCGCGCACCTGTCCTTCCATGACCCGTTGCAGCAACATCACCGTTTCGTCGTCGAGGTCGACGCCAAGCGTGCGAGCCTGCGCTGCAAGTTGCAGTGTGAGCCGCTCGGTTTCGGGCGCATTGCCGGCGGCATGCTCGGTTCTGATCCGCGCCGCCAGCAAGAGCTCATCGCCCGGTGCGGCCAGCAACGCCCGAGATGCCGCCCAGCGAGCCGTTTCCAGATCTCCGGCAAGTAGCGCGCGATCGGCGAGCTCGACCCCTATGTCGCGTACGCAGGAGATCATGTCGGTCCTCAGCTCTTCGGCCCAGTGCCACTGGCCGGGCGCCGCGTCGGCGAGCGGAGCACCGCGTACCAATTCCAGTGCAGCCCGCAAACTCTCATCGCTCGCTCTGTTGACGCCGCTCGAGGTCAAAATCTGTAGCCGCTGCCAGTCCGAACTCACCGCGGGATGCAAAGTGATGCGCCCTGTGTAGGCGTCTGGCAGGTACGCATCGCCGTCTGGGCTGCTGCCCAGCCAGCTACGCAGCCGGCTCATATTGGAACGGCGAGTGCCCTCCGCAACGGCCAGCGCGGTAACCATGGTTTGAGCGGTCTTGCCAGGATTCTCCAGCAGCCAGGCGCAGTACTCCAGACACTGCTTGGCCGCCCGCGGCGGGACTTGGCCGGTCGCACCAAGCAGCTCGATCGGCCCTAATAGCTGGAGGGTGGGATGGTGGACCGTACGGCCCGGGTCCATCGCTGCCTCCATGATCAAGGCCCTTTCTGCTGTGTCTGCTGTCCCCCACGTCAATCGGCTGTCCAGGTAGGTGACGTTGTTGTCTGGGGGCGGATCCGGCTGCACCTCCACCTCGCTCCACCACGGAGCCGGCGTCGTGTCTTCGCTGCCGGTGGTCTCGATAAGATCAACGACTGCCGTCAGCTCGGTGGACTCCAAGCACTGCGGTGAGAGCGGGAGACCAATCGGTTCCAAGATCACTCTCTGCTCAGTTGATGACGCATCTCTCCGTAGCGACCAAGTCGCACCCGGCAGCGGTCCGGCGACGACGGCAGCAGTGGTCACTCTTGGCCCGACTGAGGTGAGAGCGTAAAGCCGTTCTTGCTGCCTGGTAGTCAGTTTCTGATTCACCAAGACGACGTCAGGAGCCCACGGATCGGCCAGATCCGGGTCAATGCGGTGCTGAGTCAGCGCTTCGTGTTGCCGATGCTCACGTTGCAAGGCGGCCCGCTGTTCAAGCCGGTTCAGCAAACTGTCGCAGTCGGTGGTGTGAATGACATTGTGCTTGCCCAGGGCCTCAGGCAACCGATGATCACTGCTTACCACAGTGATGATCATTTCGTCGGCCCACGGAGAGAAAGAGAGTTCCACCGTCATTGCAGCGAGCAGGTCGGCCGTCGCGAGTCCTAGGTCTGCTTGAAGCTCGAGGAGGCCAAGAGCTTCAAGATCACCAACTACGAGCCGACCATGATCGTCACGCCCTAGCGTGACGAGCGCCGGCCACGGACGTACCGCCTCGCTCATTCCTGGGACTGAACTCAGATATGTGACATCGGAATGGTCGAGGAACCAGGAGCGCCCTCGCACCGTGAAACCTACTGGGGCGCCCGGACATACCTCGCGCATCCGCAGCTCGATCTCGGTCTCTCCGATCAATGCCAGCTGCAGTGGCGGCGGCGCGATGCCTGAGTTCCTACAGTGTGCGGCAATCGCCCGGATGGCACGGTCGAGCGTCCGGAGACTCAACGGCCGTTGCATTCTGCCCATCGCCACTTCAACAGCTTGGCTAGCCCCAGCCGGATGGACGATCCGGCGGCCAGGTCGCCTCGCCTGCAGCTGGAGACGACGCCGCCATGCCAGTCCGCCGATCACGCCAGCTGCCAAGAGACCTCCGACACCTGCCAGCCAGACGGTCGAATTGTCAGCCTGCGGCGCCGTACTCGTAGGTACCTCCGGGGCATTCTCGACAGGACCTGGTGTTCGGGCTGAAGGAGCTGATGGCTCGGCCCGTGACGTGTCTTGTTGCGGCTCAGCTGACGCGCCTCGCGTCCGATGTTGATCATGATTCTCGGCTTTGGCCGTGGCTGCCGGTTTCTTCGGCTTGGGGAGCAGGAGGCGGACGCCGACAGGCAGCTCATCCGGATCGCTGAGCTGGCCGCGGTTTGCGCGGAAGATCTCCGTCCAGCGCGACCGCGCCCCCAACTCACGCTCGGCAATTGAGGAAAGCGTGTCACCGTGCCGTACGGTGATCGCCCGTTCGCCTTCATGCAAGCGGTCATGATCGAGATCCGGAATCGCGAGTCGCCAGCCGACCTGCAGCTTGTCGGGCCCCCCCGTCAGGATCGTCGGATTCGCGGCGGCGATCCTGCGCCACTCGCGCCCATCACCGTAGTGCCGCTCAGCCAGGCTCCAGAGATCATCACCAGCCCGTACGACGTGGTGATGCCGGGACTTGTCGCCATGCTCCGAATGCGGCGCTGCGGCCGTTGGCAGCGTTGGTGACTCGATCGGTTTCAGCATCGATTTGGTCGATTCGAGCGGTGCAGCTATGACGGCTGGCTCGGGTTCGGGAGCCGGATTGGCCTGAACGGCCTGCGGCAACGAGATCATCGTGATCACCGAGATCAGTAGGCCGGCCGCGAATCGTTGCGGTGCATCGAGTCCAGGCAGGGAAATACGAATCCGTTGCCGGGAGGCAATCGCCACCAACTCGCTGATCACCGACATCGCGAAAACCAGCCATGCCAGCCAGCCGATGATCGCGATCAGTCTCACTAGGACAGCTCCATCAACCGGTGTGACCAGCGCACGCAGCACTGTGCTCCACGCCAGCTCGCGCGGTAACGGATTGCCAGCGAGGAGGACCAGAGCTGTCGGAACACCGGCTAGGCCAAGTAGCAGGACCGCGAGTGATCCGAGACCGCGCATCAGTTGTGCCATCAGCGGATCACTCGCTCGGCCATGCCCATCCCCCGTCTATCCCCTCCGCGCCGACTCTTGCACCACCTTCCCGCCGTTGTCGGTCGATGGGAACAACTTGGTGTTGTCCGTTCGCCGAAGGTGTTGTCAGTTGCGTATTTCGATGCCACGGGTGCTGTGAAGACACATCAGCCAGCCAAGATCCTGAGCATGGCAGCAACGAGGAAAATGAGGCCGAAGATCAGCGCCGGCAGCGTCATAAAGATTGTCATGCCCTCGGCCGCGGCGCTTGCCTTGATGTGCTCACGGGTCAGATGTGCATCACGTAGCTCGCGGACACGAGCACGTAGCGTCCCGGACAGCGCTGCGCCCGTTTCGTCGAGCTGCATGACATCTGCGATGTCGGAGAGCTCGGGAAGCTTGAGTTGATCAGACAGCCTGCGGAGTTCCGCGTACGGCGACTGCTGCTCAAGTTGTGCACGCTCTAGTGCTGTACGGATCTGGACGAAGAGCGGAACGTCGCTTAATGCGGCGGCGTTCTGCAGCGCCTGGGTGGCCGAGGCGTTGGTCAGCCGCTCCAAGGTCACAAGATCGATGTAAACCAATAAGGCCTCAGTGGCACCCGATTGAACACGGGCCGTCGTCCGCCTCAGCGCTAGATCGGGCACGAAGAAGCCCATCGCTCCGCCTACAACCGCGGCAAGCGCCGGAATGACGCTGAGATGACCAGTGAGGTACGCAAACGCAGCTCCCACCAAGCCGGGGAGCAGTGCGCCGATGATCGCCATCACCGCTTTGTCGGCATAGAACTCGGGGATCGACTTATCTTGGAGCCGTAGTGCTCCACGTTGGCCGTTGGACAGCGGGATCGGCACAACACGATAGAGGAGAGCCCCGAGGCGTTCAGACTGACCGCTGATCGGACCCACATCGCTTGGGTGCAAGGTTTCCGTGCCGTCGCCGCCCATCATTTCCAGCGCGGCCTCCAGCCGCGGAGTGGAACGAGCAAAAGCGATCACCAGGCAGATCAGTCCGCTAGCGAGCAGCATGCCAGAGAGCAGCACGAGGCTGATGATCATCGGTGGTCTCCGATGAGCAGGCGAGAGCGCGCTGGCTCGCGTGCTTTTCGTCGCATCATGAGCAGCGAGCCAATGTAGCTGATCAACAGCACTAAGAGCAGCGCCTGGCCTAGCGGTGTTCGGTAGGGCGCAAAGAACGCCGGTGATCCAGCGAAGACCAGAACCAGGGTGGCCAGCGAAATGATCGTTACCTGCCGGACCACGACGTACGGCTTGGAGCGTTCGACTTCCACGGCTCGTCGGCCCTTGAGCTGAGCCTGGAGCGAGTCGGCCAGTGCTTGCAAGGTCACAGAGGCACCGTTGGCACCACGGCTAGATGCCAAGATCAACGCCGCAACGACAGCGTCGGCATCGGGTGAGTCAATGGCGTCGGCGAACCGCATCAATGCGTCGCGAGTCTCCCAACGGTTGTTCAGCCTGGCGACGAGCAGGCTGATCTCATCGGCTATGAGCGGTGGAGCCGTACGTCGGGAGATCCGGATCGCATCGGTGATCGACTTTCCAGTGGCCAAGGTTGCGGCTAGCGAACGTATCCAGCGATCAAGAGCTTCGAGAAGCTCGATGTCACGTGGCCTGGGAAGAATGAGGAGATAGGGCAGGCCGAGAGCAAGAATCGGCAGTACGACGACCAAGATCAGCCAGCCGGTCAGCAGGGCGAGAATGCCGCCCATGATCACGCTGCCGAGCAAGATCATGTCCCGGCGTTGGCCGACTCGTCCGGCCGGACGTCTAGTGATCTTCGTCCACAGCTCGGCAATGGATCTTCTGCGCATACCTGTTGCCGAGGTGTTGCGCCGCGTTCCGTGCACAATTCCGAGCAAGCCGGCGGTGATCAACAAGCCTGCGATGATCGCTAGCATCCCGGTCACTGCTGCCGCCCGCCATCTTTCCTCGAGCGCGGCAGGTCGCGGCGGAATGGCAGCAGCTCTGCCTCGAAGTCGGCGTTGGGAAAGTACCCTGCGGGCCGTCCGGAGCTCCCGGTGGCGTGATAGGTCACGTGGGTCACGGGCCGTCCGTGCTCGATCGAGCGGGTGACCTCACGAATCTCTGACACGTAGCGGCGCCTCGTGCCACCCTTCCAGGTCTCGTCCACCAGCTTCACAAAGATGAAGAGATGGATGTTGTGAGCGATTTGCCGATAGGCCTCGTCAATCGTCAAGACGCCGCCTTGGGCGACGCGGGACGCAAGACGGTCCATAGTCGACTCCGCGGAGTGCGAGTGCGTTGTGCTCAACGTGCCTGTCCCTGCCTGCATCGCCTCGAACATCGCCGATGCCTCGCCGCCGCGGACCTCTCCAATCACGAGTCGAGAGAGATTCTGCCGCAAGGCTTCTGGTACCAGCTCAGAGATCGTGAAATCGCCGATTCGACTGCCACCAGATACTTCGCCGTGACCGACGCGAGCTTGCAGGGCGAGGATGTTCTCGCGACCAGACTGCAGATGGGTCATGAGTTCGTAGTCTGTTTCCAGCGTGCCGAACCGCTCATTCAGCGGAATGGAATTGATCAAGGCGCGCAACAGGGTGGTCTTGCCGGCCCCTTGATCACCCGAAATCACCATCGACTTCCGCGCCAAGATTGCGGCATCGAGAAACTGTGCTACCTCGTACGGCATCAGACCGCCGTCGGCAAGATCAGCAAGTGACACATCGGTGAGCGTGTGCTGCCGAATCACAATGCTGGGTCGGTACGACAAGCCGAATGCCATGGCGTGCAGCCGGAACCGCTCGCCCAGGGCGAGAGTCATGGTGGGATGCGTGTCGTCGAAGGGCCGTGACGGTTCACTGTTCTGGCCCAGGAACCGGACCGCCTCGATCAGCTCCGCGTCGCTTTCGGCGACCGGCGGCATCTGCCTCCGCCGCCCGTCGCTGTACTGGACGACGACTGAGTTCCAGCCATGGATCTCGATGTTCTCCACGTCCGGCAGATCCAGGAGCGGTTGCAGCCGGCCATAGCCGAAGATCGCATCCTCGACTGCGGTGACGTATGCCTCTTCCAGGGCCGGTGACCACAGTTCGGCGCCGCTGCGATGCAGCGAACGAACATGATCACTGACGACTCGTCGAATGATGGAACGGCCAAGCAGCAAACGATCTTCGCCGCCGAGTTTGCGGCCGCTGGACCTGGCGTACTCCTCGGCCTCATCAGTAATGATCTCAGAAGCGCGCCGTCGAAGATCAACAACCTGAGTCCAATCAAGATCGTCGCCAGCTAAGGCGGCGCGGCTGAAGCGCAACTCCTCGGCACTGAAGACACCGAACGGTTCGCTGTCGCTTGTCACCGGCGCCGCGAACTCCTGGTCGTACTCGGCAAGCATTGGAACCTCTGCCAGAGCCGTGGGATGGCGTTCGACACGATCGTTCATGATCGGCCAACCACGAGTTCAGTCGACCGCTGCATCGTGGTCGACAGATGCAGGGATGCGTCACGGATGCTGCGCATCAGGCGCGAGGAGTCGAACCGTCGGTGCCGCGGTTCTCCGTCAGAGAAGTGCGCGGCGGTCTGCGGGTCGTGAGCGATACTCGTGATCACCGGAAGGTCGAGGACCTTGGCGATCTCTGCACGGCCGTACGGCTCCCCCTCGCCAACGATGATCAGCCCTAAATGTCTTTGATCCTTGGAGTTTAGCCGTGGGTGATCATGAAGAATCGGCATGTGAACGCGGGCACTTGCAATGGATCGGAGAGTTGCGTTAAGCACAACAGCGGTCAGGGCGCAGCGCTCCAGCAGCGCAGCAGGTGGTCCAGCTGGGCCGAGGCGGCCACAGTCGATGATCACATCGATATCGACGTCGGCCAGGCGATCGAACGCCTCAGCGAGGTCCTCCCACACTCCACCAAAATGGCTCGCACTGCTTGGCTTGCTAAAGCCTGGCAAGAGCAGCCGACCGATATCCTGCTCGTCCGAGAGCGGCAGCGTTTGATCAAGGATGACTTCGCGAAGTGGGCGACGATCACGGTGTGCCTCTGCTACGCGTAGCAAGCCCTTACCGCCGGGCGATCGGCCGGCAAGATAGCCGGCCAGGATCGCTTGGTGCGCGCCGGGATCGCAGTCGGCGAGCAGTATCGGCCGTGGCCAAGTGAGCGCAAGACCGATAGCCAGGCTAGTGACGCCGGGTGAGCCACCTGTCGAGGTCAGCAGCAGTATCGCCATCTGTTGATCACCGGCCCGCGTCGCGCACGACGGCGATTCGATCTTGAGCCGCAAGCAAGGCAATCGTCGGTGCGGCCGCCGCTTCGACATCCACATTGACCAAGATCGACGTACCGTCGGCGGCGGGGGTTTGATCAATTATGCTGCCGACAAAGATGGTGCCGGCAAGCTTGTCGCTGGTGGAACTGTCGGCCGCGGCCGGCATGGCGATGAGCCGTACTCGGGAAGCGGGCAGCAGCAGACTGCCGGGCGCTCGGCCTGGCGGCAGCTTCAGCCCGACGATTGCGCGGCCCTCAGCTGGAGTTGCGGCGGCCGTGACCGCTGTGGAGATGATGGCTGAACCTTCGACAAGATCAAATGCGGCCTGCTGGCCCACCAGATCCTGAAGCTGCGAGGCAGGAATGGCGTGCGGTAGCGAGCCTTCGCGTACGGTGATCGTCGCTAGGTCGGCGTGCTCGATGGTCTCGCCGCGATAGACCGTGTGCGCGGCCGCAACGACAGTCGACTCGGTAGCGACCCGGGCGTAGATCACGTACGAGAGCAGGCCGCCCAAGCACATTGCGACGATACCGAGCGCGATCCACCTCGGGTTGCGTCGGCCGGGTAAGCGAGGTGGCTGAGGCGTGGCGGGTGATTTAGCGGCCTGCGGCGCCGGCTTCTTTCGAGCTTGTTTCGGACGAGTCGCCGAGCGCGGCTGGATGTCAAGGGTCATTCGAGTCTTTCCAGGGTCTTTAGGGCGTGCATGATCATCTGGACGCTCCGGTCGGGACAATGTTGGCGCGAGCCAGGCCTTGGCCGCTTACTGAGTCGATGCCGATTACGGAGAGGAAGATCGTAGGCAGCTCGGCGTTGGTGGTGATGGTGACAAAGCCGTTGGAAATCGCGACCGTTCCCATGATTCCGGGCTGGCCAGCAAGATAAGTCTTCGCTGCAAGCACAGCGGCGCTGGCCGGATCGGCGCCGCCCAGCTGCTCGGTTGCCGCCGCGTTGCCCGCCGCGCGGCTGGCGCCAGCGGCGGCTGACTCGGCCCTGCTGGTGGCCGCCACTTTCTGTCCACCGTCGATCACCAGTCCGGTCGTCATGATCAAGACGCCCATGATCACGAGCACGAAAAGGCTGATCGATTGGCCGTGCTCGTTCCGGGTGTTGGCGGTTGCATGGTTCATGATCATCTGCTCGCGATCACCGACTGCGGTACGTGTCGAGAGCCGCGGATCCGCGACCGGTCAGTCGCATGGAGCCCGGCCAGCCGGGAAGGACGACGTCGGAGAAGTCGACTGTGCAGATGACGGTCGAGTCGATTGTCGAGGGCGTTCCCGCGGGAAGGTGGAAGGCGGCTGAGTTGATCGAGACCGACGTCGCGCGACAGCGCAGTCCTGCGGTGGCGAGCGATTGAGATCCTGCCTCCCGACCGGCGCTCGCCGCAGCGGACGCTGATCGTGCCAGCGATGCGGCCCGAGCGGCGGTTTGTGCGGCTTCGTTAACGGTCGTGCGTGCAAACCACAAGCGGCCGCCGGCGACGAGTAGGCCAACGACGAGCAACAGCGCGGGCACCAGCAATGTGAGTTCGACGGTCGCCGCGCCGCACTGGTTGAGTGGGGCTTGTCGCGGTCTGATGATCATGGCTGGGTGACCCGTTCCAGTGGCGCGGTGGCAGTCTCAGTGATCCGGCCCAGACTGAGATCAAAGATCATCGGGGCGTCTCCCGAGACATCTGCGCTTGCCGTCGTACCAGTTCGCTGGACGCGTACCGAGAGGTTCTTCAAACCACCGGAGCTGGCAATGGCTTCAGCTATGTGCTGGGCATCGGCGGCTGCGCCGTAGCTGCCGCGAGCAACATCGACCGCCGCAGTTGCTGCTCGTTGCGCGACATTCCGACCGTGCAGGAAGATGCCGGCTTGAATGATTCCGAGCGTCACCAGCATCAGAAGAGGCCAGAGAATCGCCCACTGCACGCTTTCGCTGAGGCCGCGCTCATCGCGGGCCGCTAGTGGCACGGGTCAGATCTTGGGGAGCTTGGCGCGCACGTAGGCCGTGATCAAAGTGATCACGATCCCAGCCACTGTGACGGCGCCGGCGAGCAAGATCGCGTTCTCTGCGGACTGGCTGAGGCCGCGCTCGTCGCGTGTCGTGGGATTCTTGAGCAGGACGAAAAGTCCCACCATGACGGCGGCATAGTTCTGAACCTTCATGGACTTCCTTTCGGGGGGCAAGCTTCATGATCATGAAGCCCTAAGGGAACTGCATGGCCGCGAGGAGCATCTTCTCGCGGCCGGTCTGAAATGATCATCGAACTAGCACCTGAAGCTCTCCGACCGGGAGCTCGACTGTGTCGACGGCTGGCACGTTGATCACGCCCGACTGACCGTTGCTGGTCCAGGTGACGGCCCAGTTGGCGATGGCCGCGACGGTGTAGGCGTCCTGAGGCAATGACGGTTTGGCGTATGAGTAGCCGCAGGTTGGGGACTTGGCGCCCGGCTGTACTGCTGTTGTCCATGGTCGGGCCGCTCCAGGGCATGTGACCGTGTGTCCGTCGCCCATGCGGAAGGTCAGACTGCTCACCTCGGCATCAAGTGACACGGATAGGCCTGCGACGGCGTCAGAGACTGGGCCGACATGGGTTTGTCCATCAGCCCAGAGCCAGAGGGGATATCCGACCGCTGCCATGTTCCAGGGATTGAGGTCAGGTGAAGGGCCGATGCCCGGCGCGATCGTTGGCAGTTGAAGGCGCGCGACGGCGATCGCTGCCGCCTGGCCAGCGGTGATGGCGTTTCCCGGGCCCGAGAAGTTATTGCTGCTGAACATGGGAGCTGTTGGTGAGGTAGGTCTGTTGCCGCAGCCGCTCGGGCTGAATGTCGCAACGCATCTGTTGTAGGTGGTGAGCTGACGAACGTACGCAGCGTATTCGACTGCGAATTTCTTGCGCGCGGTCTTTACACGATCATTTTGAGATAGTTGACGACGGGTAGTCGGCGACGTTGAGACCGCGCCAGTTCTTGGCTTGGGATCCTTCTTCGCGATTACGTAGCACTTGCCGGTCTTTCCACAACGCCTCGTCGTGTCGTCTGCAGTAGCAGAAACGGGCATGGCCAACGCAATCGTGCAGATCAGCAGGGCAACCTCAAGGGCAATCACGCGGCGCACGACGCGCCCTCAAAGCTATCGACCGGTCGCGATTCGACGTCGGTTACTTTCCAGCGACCCTTGATGCGATCCACCCTCAGGTCCTGAACAAAGGTTCGTACGACATTCGTGGGAGTGACGTCTTTACCTTTCTTGTCGATGAACGTAGACGCTTGAGTTATCTTCGCAAGCCAGTAGTCGAACTTGATCTTCCTGCCAGCCGTCGCGAGCAATGCCTCGGATAATTGTTGAACTTTGAGCGCGCCAGCCAGAATCTCGAATGTCACGCAGAACCTCAAGCACAAACAGCAGATAGTTGTTGCTGGCCGTTGATGTAAGTTCTTCAGTCTTAACAGCGATGCCGAGTCGAGATTGGCGATCCTGCTCTCCCATGTTGGTGCGATACGCCTTTTCAGCCGCCTCGTAGTCGAGGCGCATTTGGCGCTCGATCTGGGATTCGGTGGGTGTCGTGGCCGGCGGAGTAAGGGAGGGAGTAGTCACTGAGGTCGGCTCGGATGTGCATGCGGAAGCGAGCGCGCAGCATGCCACCGCCGCTCCGACGGTCACGAGGCCTCGTCTTCTGAGGGCCACCCGATCTCCTCAGTTCGAAAGCCACGACAATCGCAGACACCTCGCAAATAGTCGATGCGCAGTTCACTCCGTGGGACAGACAGCGCCAGCGCCTGTGACAACCGCGTCAAGGCACAGCAGAGCCGAGCCGGATCCGAATTGCGCGAGCTGAACGTTCGGTAGGCCGATAGCCCCCGCTCCGCTGACTTGCCCATCGATCACCTCCGACGTCGTCTGTCGGGGTCAATCTGCCAATCAGGTGTTGTCCGAAGTGTTGTCCGACCCGGTTGTGGTGTTGTCCAACTCGATCTTGTGTTGTCCGTCTCTTCCCCAGCGATCGAATGCTGACGGTTTATGCGGCTTGTTGATCTTGGTGCTCGGTCGGCTGTGCGAGTTTGATGGTGAAGAGGGCTTGGACGCAGGCGTGCAGGTCGAAGGGTTCGCCTCGCCAGCGGGGACGGATCGTTGTGGCGTGGGGATGGTGGAAGCTGTCCACGGCAGCGAGTTGATCACGCTGCGCGGCCTGCTGCTCTGCTCGGCGGCGGGCGAAGTCGAGATGCCGTGCCAAATTCTCATCACTAAGCCAGGGCTGGCAGGTTTGCCCATCGGGTTTGGTGAACAGCCAACCATCTGAACCCTTGCTGATCGAGACACCGCCTTCGTGGACGGCGGTGTGGTGCCACTGACATAGCAAAATCAAATTAGCCAGGTCGGTGCGGCCGCCCAGCATCCAGGCGATCAGATGGTGCGCCTTCAGATGCCGGGTTTGATGGCAGCCCGGATATTGGCACATGCCGTGGTCCCGGATCATCAACGCCCGCCGCAACGGCTTAGACACCAAACGTCGGGTGCGGCCGAGGGCGAGCACGGCACCGTGCTTGTCCACCACCGCACCCAACAGCGGGTTGTCGCAGGCCAGCTTCTGCGCCGTCGCCGGCTCGACCGAACCGACACCAGCAATATGGCAGACGGCCCTGCTCGGTGACGCGGGAGACGTTCCCGCGGGAACGTCAGTGATGTCGGCGTCAGCACCGGGTTGGGCTTCGACAGGCTCAGCCCGCATCCGGACAGACTCAGCCGGCATCCGGACAGGCTCAGTCGGCATCAGGTTATCTGCCGAGACGTGCACCACAACCAGGCTGCGGTCTTCGCCGGAGCGATCCTCCGGTGCAGTGTTGAGGAAGCCGCGGGCCACATCCAGCAACGCATCAGCCTTGCCATACACCCCCACTTCCTGAGTCGGGTCGGGCTGCGGCTCAGAGCAGGACTCGGGTATGGGCGGCGGCGGACCAAACTGATCCCGGCGCAGCCTCGATGGCGGCCAACAAGACAGCCGCCTCCTCTTTGGGCAGCCGGACCCGAAAGTCGATCATGCCGTCCTCGCGTTCCTGCCACGACACGACACGGTTGTTCTGCTGCGGAATCCGGCGGCCCTCAGCGCCCCGGAAACTGGAGATCATCTTCGCCAACTGCGCAGCCGTCGCCGTCACCGCCAACTCGGCCAGCCGCTGCTCATCGACCACATCAACCACCCGAGTCACCTCCCGCACCTTCGAATAAGACAACCGGCCCTCTTGAAACAGCTGGGCGATGGTGGGCATCCGGCGCAAAGCCGTAGCGACCCGGACGTGCTCCCGCGCCACCTGTGGCGTCATCGAACATGCCCACGACAACCAATCCGCCACCGATTTGAAGCCGGTCCAATGCTTCAACCCACCCATCGCATCAAACTCACCAATCAACTCCAACAAGATGTACTGCGACCTGGCCGCATCCGCGGCCGCGGCGCAGATCCGGCCCGCCAACCCATCCGCCGCCACCTTGTGCTCCTGAAAAGCCACCTGCTCCGGTGTCGGACCGTCATGGAATCGGAATCGCCTCACCCGCATACCGCCCCGGCAGCACCCCAGGCCCCTCGTACTTATTCCTCATCACGCCCGTCCCCTCCCCCAAGAAACCACCCCTGACAAGGAAGAACGTACCGACCACCACCGACAATTTGGGACCGAGCGCGCAGCCATACACGTTCCCGCGGGCAGCCATACACGTTCCCGCGGGAACGTTTTTGCTGCAACCGACCAACCCCTTGACTCCCTAACGCGTAAGTATTAGCTTACGCATTGTGCCTGCAGCAACCGTCGACGCCTGGGCCGCGCTGGGTGATCCGACCAGACGCGGCATCCTCGCGAAGCTCATTGAGCAGCCGCGATCTGTCACGGCTCTCGCCGAGGGACTGCCCATCAGCCGGCCGGCGGTCTCGCAGCACCTGCGCATCCTCAAGGACGCTGACCTGGTCCAGCTGCGGGTCCTCGGCCGGGACCATATCTATGCAGCCAAATTCGACGGTCTTGCCCGGCTCAGAGCTGAGCTGGATGCGTTCTGGACCCAGGCGTTGATCAACTTCAAACGAATCGCCGAAGAAAACAATGACAAGAAAGTCGAGGATCTGCCATGACAACAACGCCTCAGGCGACCGCAGTCATCGCCGAGACCGTGGTCGATGTCCCAGTCGAGCGTGCCTTCAGCGTCTTCACCCAGGACTTCGATCGGATCAAGCCTAAAGGACCACAACCTGCTCGACGTCGAGATCGAGGAGACGGTGTTCGAGACCCATGTAGGCGGCAACATCTACGACCGTGGCGTGGACGGCACCGAATGCCGCTGGGCCCGGGTGCTCGTCTTCGAGCCACCACACCGACTGATCTTCAGCTGGGACATCAGCCCGCAATGGGGACTCGAAACGGACCAAGATCGCACCAGCGAGGTCGAGGTCGTGTTCACCGAGCTGAGCCCCGGCCGCACGAGAGTCCGGCTGGAGCACCGCCACCTCGAACGCCACGGCGACGGCTGGGAAGCCGAGCGCGACAGCGTCAGCAGTGACAACGGATGGCCGCTTTACCTGAGCCGGTACGCCGAAATGATCAAGCCGGCCAACCCGAACTCTCAGCGAGCTAAGTAGCCTCCATCAACGGCGTAATAGGCACCGGTCACAAACGAGGATGCATCGCTGGCCAACCATGCAACCAGCTCAGCCACCTCCTCCGGCCGACCCATCCGCTGCAACGCATGCTGCGCGGCTAGATAGTCAATCGCCGGCTGATCAAGGTTCGCCTCCAGCAACGGCGTCAGAATGAAGCCCGGCCCGACGGCGTTCACTCGTACGCCATCGGCGGCATGTTCCCAGGCGGCCGCTTTGGTCATGCCCACCACGGCGTGCTTGGCCGCGACGTACGCGCTCGACATAGCGAAGCCGACCTGGCCCAAGACCGACGCCATGTTGATCACTGAGCCGCCTCCGGTACGGCGCATCGCCAGAATGCCGGCGCGCTGGGTATAGAAGACGCCATCCAGATTGACCCCAATCACCTGGTGCCAGGAGGCGTCGCTGTACTCGGCGGTCGGCTTCGATTCCCCGCCGATGCCGGCATTGGACACGACGATGTCGACCCGGCCGAGCGCACCATCAACCTCCTCCATCGCCGCATTGACTTGATCAGAATCGGAGACATCGACGGTTGCCGTACGCGTCGATTGACCGTACTGCTCCAGCTCGGCAACGGCGGCCTCCAGCGGATCCGGCTTGAGGTCCCAAAGGCTCACGCTGGCGCCCGAGCGCGCGAGCGCATGAGCGCAGGCCAGGCCGATGCCCGAGGCCGCTCCAGTGATCACTGCGACTTTGCCATCAAGCTCGTAGTTGATCATCTTGAGCCGTCTGCCTTCAACGCCTGCCGGTAGATCTCCACGTACCCCTTGGCAATGATGTCCGGGGAGAATCGCTTGGCTACCGATTCCCGGCAGACTGCCGGATCGATGCGGTCAAGATCAGCAATTGCGGCTGCCATCGATGACACGTCATCGACCAGGTAGCCATTGACCTGATCTTGGACAATCTCGGTGGCAGCCCCTTGAGCGAAAGCGATCACCGGCGTACCGCAGGCCATCGATTCCACCATCACCATGCCGAAGGGCTCGTTCCAGGTGATTGGCATCAGCACCGTGCGGGCGTTCGCGTAAAGCTCGTTCTTCTCAGTCCCGCCGACTTCGCCCACGTAGCGGATCTGATCGCCCAGGTGCGGTTCAACCTCACGTCCGAAATACTCGTCCTGACCGGGCTGGATAGGGCCGGCAAGTACCAACGGGATATGCGCACGCTGGGCCGCGGCAATGGCACGATGCGCTCCCTTGAAGTCCTCGAACCGGCCGACCCACAAGGCGTAATCCTGCTTCTCGGACTTGAAGGGCCAATTGTCGACATCGATCGGGTTCGGGACTATTCCGGCGATCTCGACATCGGCCGGGGCCGAGGCTCGCTGGGCCTCGCTGATGGCAACCAGCCATGTGTGGTCACGGTGCTGGCTGTAAAAGCCACTGGTGTCCTCAGTGAATGGTCCATGCAGAGTGTGAATGACGGGAATGGGAATGCGGTCGGCGATAGCCACAGTGGTGAAGCCGCAGTGGTCGTGAAGAATGTCGAACGGCTCGCCTTTCTCGGCCATCTCGTCGACCACGTCGAGCACCCGGGAGACGTGATCGCTTTCATAGAGTGCCTGGCCAATCACGTCGGGATAGCTGCGGGCCAGCACCTCACGAACTGTGGCCGAAGAACGCGACCCGGGTGCTGCGAACAGCGTTACCCGGTGACCCAGGTGCACGAGGCTGTCGCACAGCAAGGCGACGACGTGCTCGATGCCTCCGTAGCCGGGAGGCGGTATTGGAATCCATGGTGGGGCCAGCATGGCAATGTTCAAGGGCTCGTTGCGGCCAAGGCGGCTGCTCGAAGCCCGCTCAGGTCCTGTCACGTCCAAGTTCTTACCCCGGCAAGTCGTCATCAATCGGAAATGCGGCTCTTCACCAAATGCGTTGCTGATTGTTGTTGCGCTATCACCATTCCAGCGAAAAGCAGGGTAAGCGCAATACTAATCCCGATGATCAACTGTATGGGCGCCGATCCGGGATTGAGAGCTAAATCATGGTTGAATATCGGAAGCGCGAGATCGGGCCGAATGTGGTACAACTCCAATAGCGAAACGAGCATGGCATTTAAATCGCCCGCATAGGAGCAGACGAAATCCATCCGCGCATTGTAAACGCCGAGAAGAGCGCTCGCTGCGATGGGCAGCACCATGAGCCATCGGAATGCCCATCGCAGCTCGGTAAAGAGAAAGGCGACAGCAGGAATCGCGCACGCAACAAACGGCATCATGTAGCGCCCGCCAACCGGAGAGCAGCCTCCCGCCCAGTCAGCGAAAGTCGATTGCAGCAGCAGTGAGGGAAGCAGCACAGCGGAGGCCACCAGAGCCGAACGGCGGTCGCGCTGCCACCACACCGGGAGCCCAACCAAGATCAACAGGTACGCCGGATTGTTGGGCAGAATGCCACGAGAAGTATCGAAGAGATTTGCAATGATCGATTCCCCCGGCGGGAAATGAAAGAGCAGGCCATTACTGAATGGCGCCGTGACCATCCAGGTGTGATACCAGGCATGGATGGCGACGGCGTAACCGGCGAGCAGCAGAGCGGCAGGCAACAGCAGGCATGCCAACGCCTTCGGGGATCGGCCGTTGCGCCACCAGTGCAGCAGCCCGAGAGTCAAGAGTGTGAGCGACATCAGGCAGGTCTTCACATGGAGGTACGGTGCAAACCCAGCCAAAGCGCTCAAGATCACCAGCGGAAGCACACTGTGTGGCCGGCGTCGCAAACGTTCCAGACACAGCAAACTGCCGACTAGGACTGTTGCGGTCAGTGGATCCGGATAAATGTTGCCGGTCAGGCTCAGATATGACAGCGATCCCAGCAGCGTAATCGCCGCAACTACAGCGGCGGCGTTATTGCGAACGAGCTGCAGGGCGTAAAGATAAACGATCACAACGCCAAGCGCCTGGAAAACTATCATCCCGATCTGCAGGGCATAAAGGGCTGGGATATGAAGCTGTTCGCCGACAAGCAGGAAAGGCGAAAGGAGCAGAGGTACGCCAAAACTGTGATAGGTGTACCACGCTGGGCTATCCGGCGAGAAATATTGCGCATTGAGATGAAACTCCAGCGGCTCGGGAGCGAAAACGCCGAGATAATCGCCTGAGGTATAACTAGGTTTGACATTAAAACTGCCATGGTTGACAAAGCTGCTGGTCATGATTGCGTAGTGCGGCCCATCCCCTTTCGGCCAGCCGTGAGTTTGACGCAACACCCACAAACCGACCGCGCAGCTGAGTACGAATAAAGACGCGCCGGTTAGCCAGGTGCGCACGTTGGACCGCACGCGCGCGAGGCTAGCAGCCATGATGTTGAAGTGACGACTTCCGCGACCCGGACGCCGGGTCAGATCCGGCGCTGGCGGCAATATCTGGCCGACGAGCGCTCTGAGGCCGCCGGATACCGCAGGCTGGCCGAGCGTCGCACCGGCGAGGAGCGTGAGATTCTGCTCGCTCTAGCGGACGCCGAGAAACGGCATGAGTCGCACTGGCTCGAGCTGCTCGGCGACGATATCGGACAGCCGCGCCGCAGCGGCGTGCGAACCCGACTGCTGGTCTTTTTGGCCGCGCATCTCGGCGGAGTCTTCGTGCTTGCACTGATGCAACGCGCCGAAGGCCGCTCGCCGTACGCGACCGATCCGCATGCCACTGATCAGATGGCGGCCGATGAGCGTATTCACGGCGAGGTACTGCGTGGCCTCGCCGCCCGTGGGCGGGAACGGCTATCTGGGACATTTCGGGCCGCAGTCTTCGGCGCCAATGACGGATTAGTCAGCAACCTGGCACTCGTGCTGGGCATCGGGGCGACTGGGGTCGATGTTAAAACGATCTTGTTCACCGGCCTAGCAGGCCTGTTGGCGGGAGCGTTGTCGATGGGTGCCGGAGAATACGTGTCCGTCCGCTCGCAGCGCGAGCTGCTGCAATCGACCCAGCCGGACCCAGAGTCGCAGTCAGCGCTGCCACATCTCGACGTGGACGCCAACGAGCTGGCGCTGGTGTATCGGGCACGAGGCATGCAGTCGCCGGACGCCGAAGAGCATGCCCGTACGGTGCTGGCCACGCTGCACCTGGACGCAGCCGCGCCGGAAACGGCTGGAATCGATCCACATGAAGCCGTCGGATCGGCCTGGAGCGCCGCCATCTCCAGCTTCTGCTTCTTTGCTTCCGGTGCCCTCGTGCCCGTGCTGCCCTACCTGTTCGGCGCCTCAGGCTTGGCGGCAGTTCTCATCGCTGCAGTGCTGGTGGGCATCGCCCTGCTCTGCACTGGCGCGATCGTCGGAATTCTGTCCGGCGCCTCGCCGCTGAAGCGAGCGCTACGTCAGCTCGCTATCGGATACGGCGCTGCCGCGGCCACCTACCTGCTAGGCATCGCATTCGGCGCAACTCTGGGCTAACGCCGAGCTGCGAGCGTCGGGAAATCGCGCACCGCCATGGCGGAGGAGGAGTGAGCGGAGGCGTTCTTCCTCTGCGAGTGACGACGACGTAGGCGGATTCCTCGCGCGATTGCGCGAGCAGCTCAACAGAGGGCTTAACTCAGCTGATCTTGGCGTCCACGATCGCGCTGCTGAAGATCATGTCGGCCACCATCGCGGCGGCTCCCATGATGCCAGCGCGGTCACCGAGCGCACTGGGGGCAATGCGCAGGTGGGCCGTGGCCAGCGGCTGACCGCGAGTCAGCAGGGTGCCGCGTACGCCGAGCATGAACTGCTCGTGGGCGTGGGTAATGTCACCGCCGATCACCACGACATCGGGGTTGAGCAGGCTGACCGCCGTCGACAAGACGTCGCCCAGCGCCCGGCCGGCGGTCGTGACGATTCGGACCGCGTCCGGATCCCCCGCCCGCACCAACCTGACCACGTCCCGGGTGGTTTCGGCCTCGTGGCCGAGGCGGCCCAGATCCCGCGCCATTGCACGCCCACTGGCGATCGCGGCGAGGCAGCCACGAGCACCACAGCTGCTGCAGGTCTCCTCAACTCCGGTGATCTTGGCGTGCCCGATGTCACCTTCCGCGGAATCAGTACCTCGGAGCAGCCCACCGTCGATGATCACTGACGCTCCGATTCCCGTCCCGACCTTGACAAAGAGCACCTGATGAGCGGTCGGATAGACCCGGCGTTGCTCGCCCAGACCCATCAGGTTGGCGTCGTTGTCCACCACCGCGGGCACGCCGAAGTGATCGACGAGATGATCACGAACGGGATAGTTGTCCCAGCCCGGCATGCTGATGGAGCGCGCGACCCGGCCAGCGTGCAAGTTGACCGGACCGGGCATGCCCAGCGCCGCGCCACGGAGACTGGACCGGGTACGCCCGGACCGCTCCAACAGCTGGCCAAGCTCGCGGGTCACCATCGGCAGCACCACCTCAGGGCCTTTGCGGATGCTGCTCTCGATCACCGCCTCAGCGAGCACTTCGCCTCCGGCAGTGCTCACTGCAAGCCGGCCGTGCGTGGCGCCAAGATCAGCTACCAGGATGGTCCACACTTCGTCATTGACGCGCAGCCGGGTGGACGGCCGACCGCGACCGTCGATGATGCTGCCGTCCTCCACCAGGTAGCCGGCCGCAAGCAGCGCGTCGACCTTGTGGGTCACCGTCGACCGGGCCAGCCGGGTGACGCGCTGGAGCTCGCCGCGGGTTCCAACCTCGCCAGTGCGAAACAGCTGCAAGAGCTCACCGGCACTGTTGTTGGGTCCCGATAGCAACCCAGCCCCACTTTCCTCGGCCATCTGCGGACAGAGTACGGCCCGTTATCGAAATTTGTTCCTTCTTACCTCGATTTAGGTATTGCACACAAGCGTTATTCACGATTTGATTGGCCGAAGTGCGGTCGGGCTGCCACAGCCCCGAGCGCTCCGGCCACGTGCAGCTCGTAGAGCGAAAGAGAGGCCCTGAATTGCGTAGATCAGCTTTGATGGCAGGCGTTGCCGTGACCGCCATGCTGGCGGTCGCTGCATGTGGAGGAGGTGGAAGCGATTCGGGCGGCGGCTCCGGCGGCAGCTCGGGCGGCGGTGCAGACAACGGGACACTGACCGTTTGGACGACAGAGGACGTTGCCGCGCGGGTTACAGCGCAGCAAAAGATCATGGATGCCTGGTCCGCTAAGTCCGGAACCAAGGTGAAGCTGGTGGCGGTTGCAGAAGATCAACTAACGACCGTGCTTACCTCGGCAGCGGCGGCCAATGATCTTCCAGACGTCATTGGCGCTCTTTCGCTCAATGGTATGAACCAGCTGCGGACCGATGATCTGGTCGATCCCGATGCCGCAAAGGAGATCGTGGATGGCCTGGGTGCCGACACGTTCTTCAAGCGCACACTCGAACTGACCAGCGTCGACGGCGAACAGATCGCCGTACCCAGTGACGGGTTCTCCAATCTGCTCTTCTACCGCAAGGACCTCTTCCAGGCTGCTGGCTTGCCGGAGCCGAAGACCTACGCCGACATCGAGAACGCGGCCAAGAAGCTGCATAAGGGCAAGATGGCAGGAATCGTTGCCGCCACGGCCCCGTCGGACTCTTTCACTTCTCAGACGTTCGAATGGGCGGCTCTAGCCAACGGCTGCCAGCTGGTCGACGACAGCGCCAAGGTCACACTGAACAGCCCACAGTGCCAAGAGGCCTTTAACTTCTACGCGAACTTGATCAAGGAGACGTCGGTCAAAGGGAACCAGGACGCGGACACTACCCGAGCCACCTACTTCGCCGGCGATGCGGCGATGGTGATGTGGTCGTCCTTCCTGCTCGACGAGCTCGCGGGCCTGCGCAACGATGCGCAGCCGACCTGTCCGCAGTGCAAGAAGGATCCCGAGTGGCTCGCCAAAAACACTGGCATCCTCACCCAGATGCAGGGTCCTAGCGGCCCGAACCCGGCCGCCTGGGGCGAGGTCGTCTCGTGGAACGTGATGAAAGACGCCAGCCCCAAAGCCAAGGATTTCGTCACGTACATGATGAGCGAGGGCTATCTGCCGTGGCTGGAAATCGCTCCAGAGGGGAAGATTCCTGCTCGCTCCGGCACTGCGGGCAATCCCAAGGAATATTCCGAAGGCTGGATCAAACTCAGCGCCGGGGTTGATAAGAAGGAGCCGTTGACGAAGGTCTATCCAGCCGAGGTCCTGAACACCATTGTCGCCAGTTCGGGCAACTTCGAGCGCTGGGGACTCCCGCAAAACCAGGGCGCTCTGGCAGCTGCGGTCGCAAATCAGTTCGTCGTGCCTCAGGCACTGGCCAAGATGCTCAACTCCGGCGCCAGCGCCGCGGATGCGGCGAACGAAGCACAGAAGGCCGCAGAACAGGTCCAAAAGGATCTCGGCGGCTAGTTGCCGCAGGCTTTGCGTGGACTCGGGACCCCCGACCCGGGTCCACGCAATTTTCCCCCTAGAGCTGGCAGCCCGGGCACCGGTACGTAGCACGAGGATTGAGGAGCAGCGTGTCCACAGCGGTAACCGAAAAACAACCAAAAACTCCAACAAAGACGGACACGGGCAGGAAGCGCGTAACGCTTACTCAGCGTGATGCACGCCTCGGTCTGTGGCTGATGTCGCCGACCCTGATCGTCGTATTGCTTATCGTGATCTTCCCGCTGCTGTGGTCGATCTTGCTTTCCTTTCAGCGGATGCGTCTGATTCAAATCGGGCGGGCCGACTTCTTCGAGCCCCTGACGCTGGCCAACTACGAGCGCGTACTCGGCTCCAGTACGTTCTGGAGCAGCCTGCTGATCACTTTCATGTACACCTTTGGCTCAGTGGTGCTGGTGATCTTCCTCGGCGTGCTTGCGGCAATGGCGGTGCGGCAGCCGTTCCGTGGCCGGACCTTCGTTCGTGCCGCTTATCTGCTGCCCTACGTCGCGCCAGTAGTAGCCGTGACCTTCATCTGGCGCACGATGCTCAATCCGCAGTTCGGGATCGTCAACATCATCGGCCAGAAGGTGCTCGGTTGGGACGAGCCGATTCCCTTCCTGTCTCAAGCGACCGGGACATGGAATCTCTTCGGTCTGGAGATCCCGGTGCCCACCGCGCTGTTGACCGTCATTGTGTTCGAAGGATGGCGCTACTTTCCCTTCGCGTTCCTCTTCCTCATGGCCCGGCTCGCAGCCATGTCTGACGAGCCGGAGGAGGCCGCGCTTGTCGACGGAGCTACGCCATGGCAGTCATTCCGGTTCATCGTGCTACCGCAGCTCATGCCGATCATCGGGCTGCTCGCGGTGCTCCGGACCATCTGGACTTTCAACGAGTTCGACGACATCTTCCTGCTGACCGGGGGTGCTGCAGGTACCAATGTCGCGAGCGTGCAGATTTACAACTACCTCACGGTGCAGCGCAATGTTGGCTTCGCCGCAGCGCAGTCGGTGATCATGGCACTGGTGCTCATAGCGATGCTCGGCTTCTATCTGCTCGTCCTGCGTCGGAGAGGAGAACGGGTATGAGCGCCGAAACTGTGATCACTCCGCCGAGTCAGGTCGCCGCCCCACCGGAACCACGCCGGATGGCTCACGGGACCCGGCACCGGGCCCAGAGCCGCGTCTTCCGGATCGGTCGCTGGGTGGTGATCATCGGGTTCCTGATCGCGACGCTGGTGCCCTTCTATTACATGGTCTTACTGTCGGTGAAGCCGATCGGATCCTTGTTGCAGAATCCCGCCTCCTTGTGGGTCAAACCTTCTGAGTTCACGCTGCAGACCTACGTGAATGTACTGTCCTCAACAGCTTCCGGAGGTCAGGGCTTTGGCCGCTTTCTGCTGAACAGCGGCGTAGTCGCCCTCGCGTCAGTGGCACTCGCATTACTCATCGGGATCCCCGGCGCGTACGCCATCGCCCGATTGCCGTTCATTGGTCGGCGGTACGTGAGTGGCGTCTTCCTGGCCGCCTATCTCTTCCCCGCGATCTTGATGGCCATCCCGTTGTTCGTTGGGTTCACCCGGCTGGGACTACGCGGCAATCTTGTCGGACTGATCGTTGTTTACACCGCACAAACCGTGCCGGTGGCGATATACATGCTGCGTAATTACTTCGAGACAGTGCCAGAGGCCATCGAGGAGGCCGGTCTGATGGACGGCCTGAGTCGGATGGGCGTGCTGCGTCAGATCAGTCTGAAGCTGGCCCTGCCGTCGATCATGTCCACGGGCTTGTTCGTGTTCATGATCGCGTGGAATGAGTTCTTGTTCGCGCTGCTGTTCCTCGTCGATCGGCGCGAGCGCTGGACTGTATCGCTGGGTCTATCGCAACTCTCCGGCAGTGTCGAGGTGCCAACGACCGTCCTGATGGCGGGCTCGGTCGTGCTCACCCTGCCGATCATCATCATCTTCTTCGCCACCGAGCGGCTGCTCACCGGCGGCCTGACCGCCGGAGCCGAGAAGGGGTAGCCAAGCCGTGCACGACCCGCTCAGCGTTGTCGATCTTGTTTCCGACGAATTTCGGCAACGCGACGAGAGCGGCTACGACGTCTCGAGCATTGCAGCTGATCTTGCTGCGACTCCTGACGATGATCATGATCGGCTAGAGGCGCTGTATCTGGAGCTGATCAATACCGAGCGCAGATCGGATTGGGCGTACCAGGAGCCGGACTCTGTTGATCAAATCCTGCAGGCCATGCCAGCCGTCCGGGGAGTGCCTGCGGTCGCTCGCCCTTCGACAAGCTCAGGGAGCAACTTGGCTGCGGTCGCTCGCCCTTCGACAAGCTCAGGGCGCATCTTGGGTGGCTGGCTGGGCCGGATAGCGGGGTGCAATCTGGGCAAACCGGTGGAAGACGGCGACTTCTGGACTCCGGCTCGGCTTCGCAGCTACCTGGAACTTGCGAACGCATATCCGCTGCGCGACTACATTCCGGCACTCGATCCGATGCCAGGCGGTTTCCGGCTGAACGCCAGCTGGCCGGAGACCACCCGCGGCAGGATACGGGGTGCGGCTCGCGACGACGACATCGACTATTCGATTCTGAACTTGTGGCTGCTGGAACGCTACGGCTGGCAGCTCAGCCCGAGTTCCGTCGCGAATGCCTGGCTGTCCTTTCTTCCCTACTACCGCGTGTTCACCGCTGAACGGGCGGTCCAGGTCAATCTGCTGCACAACGTGCCGATCCCGTCAGTAGGCGAGACTCGCAACCCGTACCGGGAGTGGATCGGCGGGTTGATCCGCGCTGACGTCTTCGGGTGGATTCTTCCTGGCCAGCCGGCCGCTGCCGCCGAGCTGGTCTATTCCGACGCCTCTCTTTCCCATCGGGCTAACGGAATCTACGCCGCCATGTGGGCGGCTGCGTTGGTGTCGATCGCCGGTGTGAGCACCGATGTCGGTGCGGCAGTCGAGCAGTCCCTGGGCTATGTTCCCGCCGGCTCTCGACTAGCCGAGGCTCTCGGCGCCGTTTCTGATCTTCACCAGATGGGGTACAGCTGGGAGGCAGCCGTTGAGGAGATCCGGAGCCGCTTCGGCCACTACAGCTGGGTGCATTCGATCAGCAACGCCTGCTTGATCACCGCCGGACTGCTGTGGGGCGAGGGAGACTTCACCGCCACGGTCGGCCTGACGGTGCAGGGAGGTTGGGATACCGATTCGAACGGGGCAACGGCCGGCTCGGTCGTCGGTACGGTGCTGGGCGCGTCCAAGCTGCCACGTCACTTCATCGAGCCGCTGCAGGATCGCACGAGGTCGGCAGTCTTCGGTTATGACAATTCACGGATCTCTGAACTGGCGAGCCGTACCACGGCCCTTGCCGAGGCCAGCCTGGGATCGCTCCAGCAGGTGCAGAAAGTGAGGCTCCCCTGATGGCATACCTGGTGGAGTTGACCGAGCCACATTCGGTCGGGATCCGCGGGTACGACGACCCCACGGCCGGTTCCGGCGAGGTGGTCGTCCGTACCTGGTATTCCGGGATCTCGGCCGGCACCGAGCTGGGCATGTACCGCGGCACCAATCCCTACCTGGACCGGCGCTGGGACGCGGAGATGGCGCTCTTCTTCAGTGGCGAGGCCACCTTCTCCTACCCGTTGGACGTCTGGGGCTACTCGGAGGTCGGCGTCGTCGAGAAGGTGGGCGACGGCGTGTCAGAGGTCGCGATCGACGACGTCGTCTGGGGCATGTGGGGGCACCGCTCCCACGCCGTCCTCCCGGCGGAGCGGCTGAACGGACACCGGTTGCCACCGGGCTTGAACCCGATGGTCGGCACCTTCGACCGGGTCGGTGCGGTCGCACTGAACGCGGTGCTGGCCGCCGAGGCCTTCCTCGGTGAGACCGTGGTGGTGTTCGGCCAGGGCGTGATCGGCCTGCTGACCACCCAGCTGCTCGTCAGCCAGGGGTTCGAGGTGCTGGCGGTCGACACGCTGCCGGCCCGGCTGAAGGTGGCCGAGCGGCTCGGCGCCATTCCCGTTTCGGCCGACGGCGACGTCGCCCTGACCGTGTGGCAGCGGACCGACGGGCGAGGTGCGGACCGGGTGATCGAGCTGACCGGGGCGTATACCGCCCTGCACGAGGCGATCCGGTGTGCGGGCGTCGACGGCACCGTGGTGGCCGGTGGCTTCTACCAGGGTCCGGCCACCGCACTGCGGCTGGGCGAGGAGTTCCACCACAACCGGGTCCGGTTGGTCCCGTCCCAGATCGGCGCGGTGCCGACCGTGCTCCGACGGCGGTGGAGCCGCCAGCGGTTGGACTCGGTTGTGATGCAGCTGTGCGCCCGCGGCCGACTCGACCCGATGCCGCTGGTCACCCACGTACTCCCGGCCGATCGGGCGGCCGAGGCGTTCGAACTGCTGGACAAGCCACCTGCCGATCTGCTGCAGGTGATCTTGGACTTCCGTCCTCAAATGATCATGAACGAGCGATCATGAATCAGACGGTACGCCTGGCTGTCCAGGAGCAGTATCTGCGTGGCGAGACCATGATCGAAAAGTGGCAACATGCTCAGGCGCTGGGATTCGACGCTATCGAGCTGCGCGGAGCCGGAGAGGGGCGCTTTGCGGCGCGGCTGCCCGAGCTCCGCGAGGCGGCCGGGGCAGGCGTACCGATGCCGACCGTCTGCGTGGAGATGCTGCACTTCGTCGGTGATTTCGATCAAGAAAAGCGTCGTGATGCGATCGAGCAGATGAAGTCCCAGCTGAGTGTGATGGCCGAGATCGGCGGTCGGCTGGCCATGACGCCTGCCTCGTACGGCATGTTCTCAACTCGGCTGCCGCCGTTCGTGTCGCCGCGTTCGGTTGCCGACGACCACACCGTGCTTGTCGAAGGCTTCGGCGAGCTGGCCGCGCACGCTGCGCAGGTTGGCGTGGTGATCGCACTCGAGCCGCTGAACCGCTACGAGAACCACATGATCAACACACTGGCCCAAGCAGCTGCGCTGTGCACAGAGATCGGTTCACCATGGTTCGGAATCGCCGCCGACACCTACCACATGAACATCGAGGAAGCCGATCCGGTCAAGGCGCTGTTCGATGCAGCCGAATGGATCCGACACATCCAGCTCAGCGACAGCAACCGACTTGAACCCACGGCTGGACACATTGACTGGTCGATGACGTTGGCCGCAATTGCCGCTATCGACTACTCGGGCGAGCTCGCGTACGAGTGCCGCCTCTCCGGGGAAGTCGACGACGCGCTGCCGGTATCGGTGCGGCGGATCCGGCAGCTGGCATGGAGCTGACCGCGACAGATCGACGAGCACTGGAGCGCGCCGCCATCCGTGTGCTGGGCAACAACTGGCATGGGCACGCAACCGTGCCGTCGGGCGGCCTCTATCCGCACCAGTGGAGCTGGGACAGCGCGTTCATTGCGTTCGGTCTGCAGCACTGGGCACCACAGCGAGCAGCTGCGGAACTGCTCAGCCTGTTCGGGGGTCAGTGGTGCGACGGGCGCGTGCCGCACATCGTGTTCAATCCGGCGGTGCATGAGGAGGCGTACTTTCCCGGGCCTGGCTTCTGGCGGTCGAGCTTGGTGGCGGGCGCACCGCCGGTCGCTACCTCAGGCATTGTTCAGCCGCCGGTGCATGCCTCTGCTGCGCTGTCACTGCTGGACCATCTGCCCGATCCCGTTGGATTTGCCGCCCGCATCTATCCACTGCTGAAGGCGCAAACCGACTACGTTTCGCGGCGGCGCATAGATCCTCAAACCGGGCTGGCATTCATCCTGCATCCCTGGGAGTCGGGCCTGGACAACTGCCCGTCCTGGGATGCACCACTGGCGGCGGTGCCGGCCGACCTGTCGCTGTTCGAGCGCTACACGCGCCGCGATCTTGATCATGCTGGTGAGCACGAGCGTCCCACTGACGGCGACTACGCCCGCTACATCCGGCTTGCTCTGGCGTACCGGGACCACGGCTATGACGACGCGTGGGCCCATGACGAGGCTGAGTTCGCGGTGGTGGATCCGGTGTTCAACACCTTGTGGGCCGCCTCGGAGCGAGCGATGGCCGAGATCGCGCTGCAACTCCGGCTCGATCCGGCTCCGCACCTGGAGCACGCGGCTCAGATCACGGCCGCTTTGCACGATCAGCTCTGGGCCGCTGGGTCCGAGCTGGCGGAGGCGTACGACATGCGCAGCGCAACACTGCAGCCCGAGGTGACGGTGGGCGGTGCGCTTCCGTTACTGCTGCCGGATCTTGATCAGGAGATCGTGAAGCGAATCGTGACGACTCTGACCGGGCCGCAATTCGGCATCGAGGAGACCGCAACCTTCGGCGTACCCAGCTATGACCGCACCTCGGCCAAGTACGACGCCAGCCGGTATTGGCGCGGGCCGACTTGGATGAACACCACCTGGCTGGTCGCTACCGGCCTCCGCCGGCACGGTTTCGACGAGCTCGCGGCCAAGTTGGAGGAGGACCTACTGGTTCTGGCGCACCGATCCGGCTTGTGGGAATACTTCAATCCGGTCGCCGGGACCGGTCACGGCACGTTCGGATTCAGCTGGTCGGCGGCCATCGTGCTGCACATTCTGCGCAGTCGTCAGACTGCCGCTACTCGTTGAGGTTGAACATTTCGGCGTACCGGCCGACGAACATGTCCTGGCCCTTGATCTGCGCGGTCATCTCCGGTCCCGCGAAGTCCTCCTGACCGGGTAGCTGCGATACGCCACCGGTCGGGCCGAGCGGAAGCAGAATGAGCGGCGGCGCCGGCTGGTATGTAACCAACTCATCGCGGTGCTCGATGAGCGCCCGAATGTTGTTGGCGACGACCTCGGCGTGCCGGCCCGCGGCACCGCCCCGCTTCGCCTCTGGGATGGCAGTGAGATCTCCAATCGCGAAGATGGTCTCTTGGCCGGCCAGGCGTAGCTCCGGAGTCACCTCGAGGTGGCCGTTGGCGAGCCTGGCTTTCGCTATCTCCTCGCTCAGATATTCCGAGTTCGGCACGATGCCATAGCAGCGGAACCAGATGTCCGCGGTGATCTCCTCGCCGGATGTCGTGGTGGCGGTGAACGTGGAGGCCACTCCTGGTGGCGTGCGGGGTTCCTCGGTGAGGCTGGTGCCGAGGAGGAGATTGACGCCCAGTTCTTCGAGCTGCCGCCGGATCTCCTTGCGCATCGCATCGCTGTACTGCCCGGACAGAACGTCGTCAATGGGATCGACGAGGGTCACCGCCTTGTTCGGCCACGCCGCCTTGATCTCGCCACTCAGCTCGAGCCCAACTGGCCCGGCACCGAGTAGCAAGATCCGGTTGGCTTTGATCAACTCTGCGCGGGTCGTAGCGATCTTGGACTTGGCCGTCGCTGAGTCGTCCACGTCCATCTTGGCTGGGAACGGATATGTCGAACCCGAGGCCAGAACGATGTAGTCGGCCGGAATGCGCTCGCCTGAGCCGATGGTGACCGCACCGGCATCCACATGTACTGCGCGGTCGTGAATGACCCGGCCGCGGCTGAGCAACCGTCGATAGGGATAGAAGATGCGGTCCGTCCATTCCGGATCGACGAGCCCGCGCAATGCCGCGATGTTGTGTACGAACTCTTCTTTCGGCTCGATGAGGACCACGTCCGCTATGTCATCAAGCGCTTTGGCGGTGGCTGCGCCTCCGTAACCGCCGCCGACGACTATCACTGTTGCCACTCGATCACAGCTCCTAAAGTTCGTGGCACGTACGGTAGGTGCCACGAACAAATTAGTTGGCACCACGAACTGTGTCAAGCTACGCTCCCATCATGCAAGCAGCGAGTGGTGAGTCGGCCGGGCTGGCCACCGCTCTAATACGGCTCTGCTTTGTGGTGCAGCGGAGTTTTGGGGACGCCAGCCGCCGCCATGGCCTGACGCCGCAGCATGCCCAGCTGCTCGGTGTCCTTGCGACGGGCCCCGTCGGGATGGCCGAGCTGGGTGAGGCGCTCAACTTGGAGAAGTCCAGCCTCACCGGGCTGATCGACCGTGCCGAAGCGCGTGCACTCGTTGCCCGGGTGCGCGACGATAGCGATCGACGGGCCTGCCGGGTCGCGCTGACCGGATCTGGAGCTGAGCTGGTCGTACGCTTTCGCGACGATGTTTCCCGGGAGCTCAATGCGTTGGCCGCGGATCTGGCGGGAAGCACTCGAGACGAGTTGACCGCAGCCATCTGGGAGATCATCAGTAGCCAAGATGTTTCGGCAATCTTCGGTTGCGCGAGTCTGCAGAGTGCCGAGCCTGCATCAGGTCACCAACGGCAGCCAGAGTCCGAACGCTGACCTGGGACTAACGCCTACGGGGATCTCGGGTCTTCGGGACCATCCCCGACCTCTTCACGATCATTGTCGGCCACCAAGACAACACAGCAGCGGTCCGGTGCAGGCTCGAGCCGGGCGGCGAGGGCAATCTCGTGGAGTTGCTCCGTGACGGCAGCCAGAATGGCCAGATTCATGCCGCAGACCAGTTCGGTGTGTTCTCGGGCCAGCGCGTCGAAGGGACAGTTGCGCAGTACGACGCTGCCACCAGTGCGGTGTGGTTCGTACCCGTTCTCCGTCAATGCCTGACAGGTGCAGGCGAGAAGCCGATCGGGGCTTGGTCGAGGGCCGGCGGATGCCCGGGCTTGATCGGCGACGCTACGCCCCCAACCGGCGCCCGCGGCTCTCACGGCATCGGCCGGGGTGGTGCCTTGCGCGGCAGCATCCTCGAGGGCGGTGGCCAGCAGCTTTCCCGCGAGGTCGTATCGACGTTCAGGCAAGATCACCGAAAGCTGTCGACTGGATCGTGCGTACATCTTGGTGGGACGGCCGGCGCCGGGGCCTCGACGCTCGGAGAGCTGCTTGAAGCTGATGTCGAGCAAGCCTTCCTCGGCGAGCTTGTCGAGGTGGAACTTCGCATTATGCCGAGCGATGCCAAGGGCGTCGGAGGCCTGGTCTCGGCTGATCGGCATGGGTTGGGCGCTCACGTAGAGATAGAGGTCGCGCCGGACCGGGTCGGCGAGTGCGGCCACGCCGGCCACCCGAGCCGCAAGATCATCCCCAGCCATGCACGCCATCTCTTCTAAAAGATAACTCTCTTGACGAAAGAGACTCCCTCGTCTAACGTCAATATTAGTGTCCTTTAGAAGACGGGTCAACGATGACGCCACGTGGGCAAACCGCCCTGATCAACGGTGCCGAACCAGCTCAAGCTCCTCCACGTACGGCCGCACGTTCGGCGTTGCATGTCGTCAAACCTCCGAGCGGAGCCGACCTGGCGGCCGCCGAACAAGCAGCAGCCGCATTCCTGGTCGCGCTCGGGGTGGACCTCGACACCGAGAGCCTGGCGGCTACCCCGGCTCGGATGGCGCGCGCGTACGCGGAGATGTTCAGCCCGCGCCCCTTCGATCTGACCACTTTTCCCAACGACGCCGGATATGACGAGTTGATCATCGCTCGCTCAATTCCGGTCCAGTCGGTGTGTGAGCACCACCTATTGCCGTTCCTCGGAGTGGCTCACGTCGGTTACCTGCCAGGAGAGCGGATCCTTGGCCTGTCCAAGTTGGCCCGGGTGGTTGAGCTGTTCGCCCGCCGACCCCAGGTGCAGGAACGGCTGACGCAACAGATCGCCGACTGGCTGCACGATCAGCTTGCGCCGCGCGGTGTGGCTGTTGTCGTGGCAGCCGAGCATCTCTGTATGACCGTGCGTGGCGTACAAGCATCGGGCGCCAACACGGTCACCTCCGCGCTACACGGCCAGCTCCGCGACGACGCTGCCTCTCGCGCCGAGTTCTTCACCCTGATCGCTGCCCACCAGAAAGATTCCCGATGAACCCCAAACCCGGCTTCATGATCGTCGGCGGTGGCATGGCCGGCGCCATTGCAGCACAGACCCTGCGCGAGGAAGGGTTCGACGGAAAGATCACTATCCTCAGCCAGGAGCCGAATGCTCCGTACGAGCGACCTCCCTTGTCTAAGGACTACCTTCAGGGCCAAGCCGACCGGGACAGCATCTTCGTGCACCCAGAGCCTTGGTACGCCGAACATGCGGTGGAGTTGTCGCTGGGCAGTGCGGTGACATCACTTGACCCGGTCACCGGGACCGTCACCACCGCCACCGGTACCCAATTGCATTACGACAAGTTGTTGCTAGCCACGGGTTCGAAACCACGTCGCCTTGAAGTGCCGGGCGCCGATCTGCGTCATTGCCGCCAAGGCGATGCTCGGCCAGGACGCGGTTGACGTACGACCGTCGTACTTCTTCACTGATCAATACGACCTCAGCATGGAGTACACCGGTGACATCGGGGCGGCCGGTTACGACCGGGTGATCTTCCGCAGATACGCGGACTCAGGCCAGCTCATCGCCTTCTGGCTGTCCGAGCAACGCATCCAGGCTGGCATGAACATCAACATCTGGGATGTCGCCGACGACATCGCACGACTGATCGAGTCAGCAAGCCCGATCAGTGCTGACGATCTCGCTGATCCCGCGATCCCGCTGACGAGCTTGGTCTAGCAGCCGGCAGCGTCAGGCCCGCCAAGATAGCAAGGCGGAATCCGACGCTCGGTTGGACACGCGGCTCAAACCGTGGTGAGTTCCAGCTCTCAGCCGTACGGTTGACTCGGTTTCGCCGATACAGGAGCTTTCATGACCGACATTGACACAACGTCACAAAACACAACGACACAGAACTCAGCCACCACAGATCTCAGACGGGTCGCCCGCACCACCGCAACTTTGACCATCGTCTCCGGCGTAAGCGCATTGATCTTCGGCATCCTGGTCTTGATCTGGCCGAAGACGACGCTGCTGATCGTCGCCGTGCTGTTCGGGCTGCAATTGCTGATCTCCGGAATCGTCCGGATCGTCAACGGCATTCTCGACAAATCGATCGAGGGTTGGCAGCGAGGCCTGTCGATCACCTTCGGGGTTTTGATCGTTTTGGCCGGCATCCTCTGTCTGCGCAACCCGGCGCTCTCGCTGCTGACGATCATCGTGATCGTCGCCATCGGCTGGCTGGTCGACGGCATCATGAACATCGTTTTGGGAGTTCAGAACCCACCCGGTGAACGGCTCGGCAGGATCTTGATGGGCGTTGTCTTCCTCCTCGGCGCGATCGTCTTGCTGGTCTTCCCCGCCCCGGCGTTGATCACCTTCGCACTCCTTGGCGGCTGGATCTTGATCATCTTCGGTGTTGTCATGCTGATCGCGGGAATTCTGGGAATACGAGCTGTCAACAAGATCGACTAGCTCACCCTTTTCTTGCGAAAGTGGTCGCGTACGACATCGATCCGCCGACAGAGCATGTCGTTGGTGACCACTTTCGGATTAGGGCGAGGGCGCCGGACCTTGGAGATCCCGAAACGCGCGTACCAGCTCGGCTTGGGCATCCTCGCTCAGCGACTCCACCGGTACGCGGCCGAGAGCTTGGATGGTGGCCCGCATCTGATCCACGTACAGATTGCAGCCCTGGCATAGCCCGAGATGAGCCTCGACTTCCGCCGCTGTGTCGGAGTCCAGCACACCTTCGAGGTAGTCGGTGACGAGTGCGACCACTTCCTGACAGCTGACGGTCAAACCAGGTGCGGTCTCCTGGTCGTTCATGTGCCCATCGCCGATGCATTCGCGGTGTAGTACAGCTCGAGATGCGCCCTGAGCCGGGAGCGGGCCCGGTGCAGCAGTACACGCTGGTTGCTGGCAGTCAAGCCGAGGATGTCACAGACCTCGTCGGAGGTGAGGCCGTGGATGTCCCGCAGCGTCACGACCGTACGCTGCCGCTCGGGCAACTGCGCCAGGCCGTGCTCGAGCTGGCTGCGACCCTCGGCAGCCATGGTCTCCTCCTCGGGTGAGCGCGGCCAGGGCCGCGGCTGACCCACCGGCGTCCAGTGTCGCGGCCACTGATCGTCCGGCCCCCGGAAACGATCCGGATCAACCAGCGGACGATCATCCTCCGCCGGGCCGAGGGACGACCACGGCAAAGTCCGCGCTTCTCGTACGCCGCGACTGCGGCCGAGGTTGCCGAGGATCGCCAGCATCCAGGTCCGCAGCGACGATCGACCTTCGAACCGGTCGAGGCCCCGAATCATTGCGAGCCAGGCGTCTTGGACGACCTCTTGAGCGGAGGCGTCTGTCGACACATAGGTACGCGCCACGCGCAGCATCATCGGGGACCACGCCCGTACGATCTCGGCGAAGGCATCGGCGTCGCCGGCGCGCAGCCGGTCGACCAAGGACGTGTCGGCAGTGTCGCTGGTCTTAGTACCGGGAGTCTCGATACCGGCGAGCCTAGCGGAGACATGATCAAGACCGCGCCCGCTGCTCGGCTTCGTAGATCGCCCAGGCGGCATTGACCAGGCCGATGTGGCTAAAGGCCTGCGGGAAGTTGCCGAGCATCTCACCGCTCGTAGGATCGACCTCCTCGGCCAACAGACCAAGATCATTGGCGAAGCTCGCCGCGCGCTCAAAGACGGCCCGGGCTCGATCGACCTGATCACCAAGAGCGAGTGCTTGGGCGAGCCAGAACGTGCAGAGCAGGAAGGTGCCCTCCTCACCCGCGAGGCCGTCCACGCCCTCCTCGGTGCGATAGCGATACACCAGTCCGCGATCATCAGTCAGCCGTTCCTCGATCGCATTGATCGTGGCTACGCATTCGCGGATCGGTGGCAGGCAGGAACCCGACGATCGCCATCATCAGATTCGAGGCATCCAAGGCGCTCGAGCCGACGTACTGGGTAAACGCCCCGGCTTCCTCGCTCCACGCGTCCCGGGTGATCGTCTCCCAGATCTCCTCGCGCTGCTGCTTCCAACGATCGACCTGGTCCGAGGCTTGCAGCAGATCGGCGAGTGCTATTGCCCGATCCAGCGCAACCCAGCACATCACCTTGGAGTAGACGAAGTGCTGCGGGTCGCCGCGTACCTCCCAGATGCCTTGATCTTTCTGAGTCCATTCCGTAGCAGCTGTTTCGGCGCAGGCGATCAAGAAATTCCGGGTGTCGTCATCGATCGTGCCAATCTGATCTGACAGCTGCGCGGCCGCGCCAAGAAGTTCCCCGTACACATCAATCTGTCGCTGGCTCCAAGCGCCATTGCCGACTCGAACCGGCCGGCTGTCCTTCCAGCCCGGTAAGTGATCAAGCTCCCGCTCGCTGAGGTCGTGCTCACCACCGACGCCGAACATGATCTGCAAGCCGGTGTCAGGCCCGATGGAGGAGGCCGCGGCGGTGGTCATGAACGCGAAGAAGTCACTCGCCTCGTCGGGACAGGCAGCGACCCAGAGCGCCTGCATGGTGAAGCTGGCGTCACGTACCCACGAATAGCGGTAGTCCCAGTTGCGCTCCCCGCCAACGCCCTCGGGCAGTGACGTCGTGGCTGCGGCGATGATCGCGCCGCTCGGCTGGAACGACAGACCTTGCAGTACCCGACCGCTGGTCTGCACAAGATCACGCCACGGCCCGTCGTACGCCTGGTGCAGGTCTGACCACGATCGCCAGTCCGCCACCGTGGCATCGACGATCGCGGCAAGCTCGGACTCCGACCAGACGCGTGCCGGCGTCTCCTCCAGCGTCGAGCGGTGCAAGGCAAGATGAACCGTCTGGCCCGCCTCCAGACTGAGCCGCCCTCCGGCGGTGCCGCGGTTCAACTCCAACGTGAGCGGCGCGGTCAAGACCAACCACTCGGCGCCGCCGCGGGCAGTGACGCCACCGTCGACGGAGGCGAGCAGCGGTACGACCAGGCCGTACTCCGGGCGTGGCGCGTAGGAGATATCCACCTCGACCTGGCCAGATGTGCAGCTGAGCCGGCGTACCAGCAGATGCGGAACGCCGATGCCGAGCCGATGCCCGCCGTTGTCGGGTCCGAGAGCGAGTAAATCGGTAAGCACCAGGACGCCTGTTGACGTAGTGAACGTGGTCTCCAGCACCAACGTCCGGTCGACGTATCGGCGGGTGCTGGTCCACTCGCCACTGGGTGCGATCCGCCAGTGCCCCGCATCAGGACCCAGTAGCCGGCCGAACACCGATGGTGAGTCGAAGCGTGGAAAGGCCAACCACTCGACGGATCCTGCCGTGTCGATCAAGGCGCACGAGTGGCGGTCGGAGATGAGCGCGTGGTCGGCGATGGCGGTAGTGGACATGACGGCTCCCGGTTTGCGACAAAGGTCTTTTGGACCAAGGGGTCTTGGTAAGTAGTTCGTCTACCCGCCCACGCGTTACATGCCTGATCAGCGGGCGGGCGAAATGCTTGTCGCCTGTCGGTGTAACGCTGAGTGGGTGTGAAGAGACAAGCCTCTCGAAGGGCTAGCTGAGGAGGGTGTGATGGAGGAATTCGATGTCATCGTGGTCGGAGCAGGGCCGGCGGGTGAGCACCTCGCTGGACGTTGCGCGGACGGCGGATTGCGGGTCGCGCTCGTGGAGCGGGAGCTGATCGGCGGCGAATGCTCCTACTGGGGCTGCATACCCAGCAAGACGCTGATCCGTCCCGGTGACGTTGTCGCCGCGGCTCGGCGGGTGCCGGGTGCCACCGAAGCGGTGACCGGCCAGATCGACGTCGATGCCGCCTTTGCGCAGCGCGACTACATGACCAGCAACTGGCACGACGAAGGGCAATTGCCCTGGCTCCAGGAGCACAAGATCACGCTGGTCCGTGGATCCGGCCGGCTCAACGGTGAGCGCACTCTGATCGTCGAGCGGGACGGCGAAGACACTCGCACCCTGCGAGCTGAGATGGCCGTGGTGCTGTCGACGGGTACCAGTGCGGCGCTGCCACCGATCGACGGACTGGCCGCGGCTCGGCCATGGAACAACCGGGACATCACCTCCGCCAAAGAGCTGCCCCGCCGGCTGCTGGTCCTCGGCGGCGGCGCCGTTGGCGTGGAGATGGCGCAAGGATTCCGCCGACTCGGGAGCGAAGAGGTGACAGTACTCGAGGGATTCCCGCGGCTGCTGGGTCGAGAGGAGCCCTTCGCCAGCGAACAGGTGCAGGCAGCTCTCGAGGCCGAGGGCATCACGGTGGTCACCGGCGCGGTCGTGCAGCGAGTACGCCGGGACGGCAGCGATGGGCCAGTGACGATCGAGGCCGCGAGCGGGACCTACGTGGGTGATGAGCTGCTCGTCGCCGCGGGCCGGCGGCCGGCCACCACCGACCTCGGGCTGGAGACCGTCGGCCTGACCCCAGGCAAACCGGTGACAGTCGACGAGCAGCTGAGGGCTGTGGGTGTGGAAGGCGAATGGCTGTATGCGATCGGGGACTGCAACGGCCGCGCACCGCTGACTCATATGGGGAAATACCAGGCCCGCATCGCCGCCGACGTCATCCTCGGCAAGGAGATCATGGACAAGGCCAGCTCAGACATCGTGCCTCGCGTGACATTCACCGATCCGCAGATCTGCGCGGTCGGGTTGACCGAGGAACAGGCCAGGCAGCGCGGCATCGACGTACGGACCGTCAGCTACGGCACTGGTGACGTGCCAGGCGCTTACGTTCTGGGCAACGACATCTCGGGCACTTCCATGCTGGTTATTGATCAAGCGCGTGGTGTGATCGTCGGCGCAACGTTCACCGGGCCGGGCATTCAGGAGCTGCTGCATTCGGCGACGGTCGCCATCGCCGGAGCCGTGCCGCTGGAGATGTTGCGGCATGCAGTGCCGTCGTTCCCGACGGTCAGCGAGGTGTGGTTGCACCTGCTCGCGGCGTACGGGTTGTAAGCAAAAAGGCCAACTGCCATCCTCGGTACCTTCCTGGCTGGCGCGCTGGTCGGTGCGATCGACCGGGACTCCGCCTCGCATCCGAATTTCCGAACCAAGTTGGACGCGATCGGGTACGGGTTCTTGGTGCCGGTCTTCTTCGTGTCGAGCGGCGTGGCACTTGATCTTCGCGGACTGATCGTCGAGCCGGCCGCGTTGCTGCGGGTGCCCGTGTTTCTCATTGCGCTGCTGTTCGTACGTGGTGTGCCGGCGTTGCTGTACAACCGATCGCTCGGCCGATCCGCGACGGTTGCGGCTGCGCTGCTGCAGGCGACCTACTGCCGTTCCTCGTCGCGTGATGATCTTCCCGGCCCTCGCGGGGCCGACAACTTCCTCAGCGCAGTCGAGAGCCGCGGGCGTTCGGGACCGCGTGGCAATGCATTCTGAGGCTATGTGACTTAAATTTGGCTATCAAACTCAGCTATCTGGTTGCGGTCGTGACACTTGCGGGAGCGGTTGGCGCAGCTTCTCCTTCGCCAGCGGCGGCGCATGCCACCTGTACTTCGCACGGCGCGAACATGGCATGCGTCGGGACGAACCACCAGCTGATCAATTGGTGCGATCGTGAACACGACGGTCACGGTGTGTTCACGCAGTACTCCGTCGACCGATCCACTTTTGTCACCACCGGCGCCGCCAGCGGCGGCAGTTGCCGTCACCAGAGTGACGTTCGGGGGATTGTCAGCTTCAGAGTCTGTGAGATGGGTTCCGGCTGTAGTGCGTGGCGGCGGGCTTGACGCGAGTACGAGCGTCAACTCAGCGGTCGTAGCCGCTCACCTGCGGCGATAAAGGTCCTGATGGTGTTGCCGGGCGGCGCCAAGGGGCACACCCAGCGTTCGTCGTAGCGGCAGGAGGGGTGATAGAGGAAGTTCAGGTCGACGACCAGGTGATCTTGGTCTCCGCCGAGATCGGAGCCCTTCGAAGTGTCCAGCAGGTAACGACCGCCGCCGTAGCTTTCGGTGCCCGCCGATCCGTCCCGCAGCGGCAGGAAGATCGTCGGGCGCGTCGACGGCGGCCATAGCCGTCAATGTCCGCCGACGTGCAGGGAGTCCGGCTCCCGCTCGTACGGCCGCGTACGAGGGTCCGGCACACCCACCGGGTCGCGCCGCCAGTCGAGTAGCTCGAACTCGGTTGTCACATGTCGGATTATCCACAGCATTTCCGGGGAATCACTTCTGTAGTGGCTGCGGATGGGCGGCGACCAGACTTGGCGGAGGAGCAACGAATGCGGCGGCGGTGCAAGGCAGTTCTGTTTCTCGGCTTGGCAGCGTCGCTGGTAACGCCATAAGCAGTCTCGCATCCACAATGAGCGCACCCTCGAAGCGGCGGGCGGCAGCGGCTAGATGCACGTGCGACGTCTTGAGACGGCCAGCGAGTATGAGAAGTCGTGATCTGACCCTCGCGAGCCGTCGGGAGACGGCCAGCACCGTTATGGCTGAACGACGATGCCGGATCCCTCTGCGGTGAGGTGGACTCCCTCCGAATCGGCCTGTGCGCCGGTCAGGCGGTGCCCGAACGGCAGTGCGCCGAGCGGAACGATCAGCCTCAGGCGTTGTCCCAGCAGCAACCGGCTAGCTGTGTCCAGCGAGCCAGATCCTGTAGCGAGGGTTTGCGGCGAGATCCGCAGCGTGTCGTCTTCAGCCCATAATTCGGCGTCGGCGGAAACGGGAACCTTCTGGTTCAATACGTCGACTGCTCCCATAACTCTGACCGTTCCATTCGGTCCCGGCGCCACCTGTAGGCGCCGACCGGTGGCTGCAAAATAGGCGTTGAGGTCCTCATAGGTCAGGTCCAGATTTTCCACCGAATGGCCGATGCCGACGCGGCGGATATCGCGTACCAACACATCGTGGAATGGAACTCGAACGTCAGATAGCTGGGATTCCACCTGAGCGATGCGCAACGGCCCGTTCTCAATGCCCAAAGTGGTGACATGTACGTCGGAGTAAGCCCCGCGAATCACCTGTGGCAGAAAGAAAAGGCCGTGAATGTCGACCTCGGGACGGACCTCAACGCCGGTCGCATCTTCGATATTGCGTTCCAGCAACGTCTGCGCGCCGATCCTCGCCAACGTGTCCGCGCCCCACAACAACATGCCGACAATGACGACCACGCCAAGCACCTGAAGGAAAAGGCGGCGGCGCGCCGGCGACAAACCGCGTCGTCGTCGCCGCGGCTCAGCCATTGCCAGACTCCGCGATATCTCTTAACCGCTGCCGCTCACCCTCGATGATTCGGCGGCTCGGCCAACTGGCGTAACGACCGAGCACGGTGAGCAGTGCTGGAGTCAGCACCGGCCGCACGATCAGCGTGTCGATCATCAGCCCAACCGCTACCGCAAAGGCGATCTGGCGGAACGTGGCCAGCGGAATGATCGCGACGAGTGCAAAGGTCGCCGCCAAGATCACACCTGCTGTCGTGATCGCCCGCGACGATCGAGGCACCGCATCTATGATCGCTTCCGCCAATGGTCGGCGGCCCGCCGCTTCCCAGATCGACCCAACTGAGAACACGGTGTAGTCAGCGCCCAACGCTATGAGCAGTACCGCGGCAGCAAACGGCGCGTAGAAGGTGAGACCTTGCTGACCGAGAATGTCTTGGAAGAGGAAGGTCGTCAGCCCCAGTGCCGCTGCGACGCTCAGCGCACTGGCCGCTAGCAACACCGCCGGAGCGATGAGCGCGCGTAGGTAGAGGATCAAGATCAAAAGCTCGATCACCAGCGCGGTCACCAGGGTGACTTCGATACTGCGTCGAGTCAGCTGCGCAACCTCGGAGGCGAACAGTGTTTGGCCCGCAACAGAGACTTGAGCGTCGGAGAGACCGGAGCGCGCGACGAGGTCTGGCAAGCTCTCGTTCAACTGCCGTACGTAGCCGATGGATTGGGCGCCCAGCGGGTCGCTGTCATAGATCAGCAGATAGCGCGCCGCGTTGCCACTCTCCGACAGCAGCAGACCCCGAGGTGTCTTCGGCGGCAGATCCGTCGGCCCGAGAACCCGGGCGACCCCAGGCTGCTGGGCCAGCGCAACCTGAAGCCTGGCCAGCTCCACTCGGTCCGCCACCACGCCGGGCTTCTCTACCAGGATCTCGGTGGGCGCACTGATGCCACGAAGACCAGCCACGGCCAGCAGGTCGGCGCCCTCGGCGACGCTGTCGTCGCGTGGCAGCGCAGCAACAAAGGAAAGATCAAGTCGCGCATGAGTCAGCGGGACGGCCGCCAGCGCCAGTCCGCCACCGACGGCGACCACGACCAACAGCGCCGCCGAGCGACGGGTGAGGAGCGCCAGCAGGCGATGCTTACGCTGCGGCAGAGGACGGAGGTAGCCGCTGCGCCCTTGAGAACCGCGGACCGGAAGAACCGTGAACAGCCGCCAACCCAGGATGGTCATCACTGCAGGCGCCAGCGTCAGGCAGACGGCCAGCCCGACGAGGACAGTAAGAGCCAGAGCCGGACCGAGGCCCCGGAAGACCTGAAATGGTGCGGCTAGAAGCGCGATGGTGCCGCCTGCCACGGTGAGGCCGGCCACCAGGATGATCGGCGCATTGACGCGTAGCGCTGCGCGGGCAGCTTCCTTACGTTCGAGTCCGGCACGGAGCTCATCACGAAAAGCGGAGAAGAACAGCACGCAATAGTCGGTGACAACGCCCAGCAGCAAGGCGACAAGGACGGGCTGCAGCTGGGATGGCACCGTGAACCCGAATGCTGTAGCGAGGCTGGTGAGCAGCGGGAAGTACACGAAATAGCCCACCGCCGCAACGCCCACCACCGCCAATGGCGCCAGCAACGAACGAAAGGCCAACGCGACTACTACCACGATCAACAGCACGCTGGCGATCTCGAACAAACCTAAACGCGCGTCCAGGTAGCTGAGCTGGGCAATTTGGGCTGGGACAAAACCTGTGACGTACGAGCTGACTTGGGACTGGTTGTTGAAGTGCGCGGCGTAACGGTCGGCGAGCTGGACCTCATCGTGCAGGCCTGTGCCAGGGGCGACGTAGAGGTAGGTGACGGTGACATCTGCCCGGCCGGTTGGCACCGGGATTGCCGCCGCGATGGTGTTGGGTTTCGGCGCGCTGCCTGATTGAAGGGTGTCCTGCGTCGTGGCGAGCGCCCAGAGGAACGAGTCAGCACGCGTCAGCACGCTCAGCCCGCCCTCCTGATGTACGACCACTGTGGTACCGGAGAGCAGCGGGATGCGGAACTCCTCCAGGATGCGCTGCTCGACCTTGAAGACCGCACTATCCGCGGGCAGCAGGTCACCGAAGTTGCTACCAGTGGTATCGGGCTTGTACGGCGCAAGGACCGTCAGCGCAACGGCAGCCGCCACCCATGCGAGAAGTACGACCCAGCGCATCGAAGTGACGGTAAAGCGGTACCCTCTGCCGAGGCCAGCAGCGACCCCTGAGACGGCCCGCCGCACCGAGGACCGCTTCGCCTGTTGCACTGGCCCCCCCAATTGAAGATCATCTAGCCGCTCCATCCTAGGAGGCGTCAGGTGGCTCGCGCTGACACTAGACAAGAAGCCAACGTCAATAGCACGTCCCAGCGACGATCCCGCTGGTGGATTCCCGTGCTGACGTTCGTAGTCGGCATCGGCGTCGGTGTCCTGATCGTCGGCTTGCTGAACACGAGCACGCCGGATTTCGCCGCGGCTCAGAGCGCTCCACCGGCGCCTCCGTCGCCAGCCGGAGGCCAAAGTGTGCCCGCTGCCGGAAGTGCTCGAGTCAATGCCGCTTGCCTGCGAGTGATCAACGGGGCCCAGGACGTCACCACGACACTGAGTGAGGTGGGCCCGGCGATCCGTGACGTGAATCTCCAGCAGCTCGACGATATTGTCCGCCGTCTGCAGCCCATCCAGACACGGCTGCAGAACGATCTACAAGATTGCCGGATCGAGGCTGAGGTCAGCGGTACGCCGTCGCCGGTGCCGTCACCCTCATCGACGGTGGAGCCGTCGGCCTCCCCGATTCCGCTGCCGACTGTGAGTCCGACCCGCTGACGGTTATGGCTGCGCGGCCCTTCGCGTAAGGCTGCGTATCTCTGCAACATGGGGGTTCGTTTCTCCGCACAAAGCCACGAATGTCGGCGATTTGCGGGGTTTGAGCCAACTTTCGTGGCTTTGTGCGGAGAAACGACCTCAGAGGAGTCGGTGCTGCTGACTGGGGCAGTTCGACAAGGTAAGCGCGCAAAGCGGCGCCGTCGAGGCCAAGCCAAACGGTTACGCGTCGCCGAACTGGTTGATGTGACCGGCATTCCGCCGACTGAGATCAGATCGGAACGAATTCACCGCCGGTTGGCGTCCCTAGACTGGCCGCATGTCTAGGCCAGCGTTGCTCGCGACGCAAGGCACCACCGACTCCCGACGTGCAGCGTTGGTGATCGGTGCAGCGGTCGGTCTGAGCATCGCTATTGCGATCGGCTTGTTGGCTGTGTCTGGACAACTGAAGGCAGACGGTCCGTTTGCGTCCACCTCACTGGTGCGCTACGGACTACCGCTGATGCGGGCCGTACACGACCTCGCTGCGGCTCTTACCGTTGGACTGCTTGCGGTCGGTACCTGGTGCATTGCGCCCGAGCGGGGCGCGCCGGCCGGTGAGCTGACCGGCACTCGGCTGGTCATGATTCGTCGCGCTGGTATTGCGGCCGCCGTCTGGTTGGCGGCCTCGTTGATCTTTACTGTGCTGACAGCGGCAGATCTCTCAGGAATCCGGATCACCGATCCGGGCTTCGGCTGGCTGCTCGTGACATTCGTTGGTCAGATTGATCTTGGCCGGGCGCTCGGTGTCAGCGCATTGTTGATCTTGGTGGTCTTTACGTTTGCGATCACGGCGACGCAGGTTACGACAGCCGCCTGGAGTGCAGCGCTGTCCTTGCTGGCCGTGCTGCCGATTGCATTGGCTGGCCACTCAGCGGTTGGTAGTGACCACATGAACGCCGTGGACAGCCTGGCGATTCACCTGGTGGGAGCCTGTTTGTGGGTCGGCGGCCTGGCTGCCCTGGTGTTGATCGCAAGTCGCCTCGGTGATCAACTGCCGGTCGTGGTCGGTCGTTATTCCCGCCTCGCCCTGTGGTGCTTCGTGGCCGTCGCAGCGTCGGGTGTCATCAACGCTTTGCTGCGGTTGGGGTCGCTGCGCGAATTGGCCAGCGGGTACGGGTTGCTGGTGCTCGGAAAGACTGCGGCACTCGGACTGCTCGGTCTGGCGGGCCTGGCTCACCGAACTCGAACGATCCGCCAGCTCCCCGATCGCCCACGACTGTTTCTCCGGCTCGCGGCGGTCGAGGTCATGGTTATGGGAGCCACGATCGGTCTCGCCGTTGCCCTGAGCCGATCGGCGCCGCCCGCTGCCGAAACCGAAGTTGATCCGGTTGCGCTGCTCCTGGGATTTCCGCCGCCAGCGCCGCTGACCGCCCAGAGCTATGTGTTCTCGTTCTACCCGGACGTCTTGTGGCTGACCATTGCCGGCCTAGCCGCGGCACTCTACGCGGCGGCCGTATTTCGGCTGCGCCACCGAGGCGACAGTTGGCCGTGGGCACGGCTGGTGTCCTGGCTCGCGGGATGCGCGCTGCTGGTGCTGATGACCAGCGGTGGACCCGGGATCTACGGCAGGATCCACTTCTCGACGCACATGCTGCAACACATGGTGCTGATGATGGGCGTGCCGATTCTCTGGGTACTCGGTGCCCCTGTCACCTTGGCGTTGCGGGCGCTCCGGCCACGAACTGACGGCAGTCTGGGTGCCAGAGAAACCCTGCTAAAGGTGCTGCACTCCAAGTCGACACGCTTCCTGGGCAACCCGATCACTGCAGAAGTGCTCTTCATCGCCAGCCTGGTGATCTTCTACTACACCAGGCTTTTCGATATCGCTATGTTCACCCACGTTGGGCATGTCCTGATGATCGCGCACTTCTTGTTCGTCGGATATCTCTTCGTCTGGTGCATGATCGGCATCGATCCCGGCGCCGCCCAGCCGGCGTACCCCTTCCGGGTTCTCATGCTCTTTGTGATGCTCGGCGTCCACGCCTTCTTCGGCGTCTCATTGATGTCATCCGGAACCCTGCTGGCTCCGGACTATTGGCATGCGATCGGCCAGACCAACGACGCCGCGTTGCTCGCGGACCAGCAGCTTGGTGGTGCGATTGCCTGGGGCTCCGGTGACATCCCGTCCCTGCTGCTTGGTGTCGCTCTGGTCTTTGCGTGGCTGCGCGACGACCAGCGGCGGGCCCGCCAGCTGGACCGCCAAGCCGAACGGGACAACGACGCTGAGCTGCGCCGCTACAACGAGCGGCTCGCCGCCCTGAGCAGGCAGGACAACAGGTCGTCATGAGCACGCCGTCCAGCGCGCAGTCAAGCGTCGCCGCCTTGCGGCCGCACTGGCGCGCGGTTCGGGTGGTCGTGCTGGGCGCTACCTCGTTGTTGCTTGCCACCAGCGCTCACACCTTCGGCGGTGGCGAGCTACCTGCCCCCGGCGTCCTCGCGGTGACTGCGATCGTGCTCGGTCTGCTGGCGGTACCTCTGACCGGACGTCGCTGCAAGACCGGCCTACTGCTGGCCGTCCTCGGAGTGCAGCAAACGTTGCTGCACCTGTTGTTCAGCTCGGCTGCCGCCCATCCGACATGCGAACCAGCCGGGCTGCAGGCCGCGGCTCATCAACTGGGCGCCGCATGTGGCATGCACGGCGCAGTGCTGATGAGCGTGCAAAGCACGACGCTGATGAGCGTGCAAAGCACGACGCCGATGGCCGATGCTGGAACCACCAGTTGGGCGATGATCATTGCCCACGCGTTGGCCACCGTTGCCACCGCCTGGCTGCTCGGGCGCGGCGAGGCGTGGCTGTGGCGTACGGCGGAGCGGGTCATTCGAGCGGCGCTGGGCACCTTAACGGGACGCTTGGCCGATGTCCGGCCGCGCCTGATCATTCTCGAGCGCCTGTCGCCGTGGGTGGCGCCCGCGTACGCCCACTCGGCCCCACGCGGCCCGCCCGCAGCACGCTGAAGCACCGCGTCTACAGGCGAGTCCTGGTTCGGAATTCAGGCTTACACCATCTCGAGGAGAACTTTTCATGACTAAAACTCTGCCCACCCGCCGTGGCCGCTGGCTTGAACGAAGCGCCCTGGCCGCCGCCCTTGCTGCTGCCGGGCTCGCACTCTTGCCAGCGACGGCCGGTGCCCACGTCACGGTGCACACCGACAGCACCGCCTCCGGTTCGTTCAGTGCCTTGACGTTCCGGGTACCGAATGAGGCCGATAGCGCCAGCACCGTCAAGTTCGAGGTCCAGCTTCCGCAGGACACTCCGTTTCTTTACGTCAGTAGCAAGCCGATACCGGGCTGGACGGTCAAGATGACCGAGTCGCCGCTTCCTGAGCCGGTGGAGTTGGAAGGGACCAAGATCACCAAAGCCGTTCGCACCGTTACCTGGACGGCCAGCGCCGCGGCGGCTGTGAAGCCCGGTGAATATCAGGAGTTCGCGATCTCGGCCGGTCCGCTGCCGAAGCCGGGCACGATAGAGCTGCCGGCCGTCCAGACCTACTCCGACGGTGAGGTCGTCAAGTGGAATCAACCCACTCCAGCGTCTGGCGAGGAGCCGGAGTATCCCGCTCCAACCTTCGTGATCACCGCGGGGGAACCAGGCAGTGTTGAACCAGGCAGTGCTGAAGCTGGCGATCATGAGGCGGCCGCGGCGCCAACCGCGGGCGAGGCGGCTGCCGTTCCGACTGACTCGACCGACCCGCTCGCCCGAGGTCTCGGCATCGGCGGCCTAGTCGTCGGCTTAGCCGGAGTCGCGACTGCTGTTGTTGCGATACGCCGGTCGAGCGGGACGCCATCGGCGTAACGGCTCATGTCTCGCATCGCACGAGTGGTCCGTAAAGGGTGGCGGCTGCTGGCTGCCATCCTTTCGGCAGCCGTTCTTGCCATGGCCGGTCTCGCGATCAGCGCCACCCCGGCCTGGGCGCACAACGTGCTGAAATCAAGCAACCCGGCGGAGGGGAAGACGGTGGCGCGTACGCCCTCAAGCGTCGTCCTGACCTTCGACGAACCCGCCATCGCGCTCGGCACGAAGGTAGTCGTCACGGGCCCCGAAGGCCCAGTCCAGGTTGGTACGCCGCGGCTGGTCGACACGACCGTGACACAGGATCTGCAGCCGGGTGCGCCGGCGGGCCAGTACACCGTGGACTGGCGGGTTACCTCCGCCGACGGTCACCCAATTTCAGGAAGCTTCAGCTTTACGACCGAAGCTCCGGGCACTGGATCGCCGGCATCCTCGCCCGCGCCGGCGCCTTTGACAGCACCGGCGTCGGGCGGATCATTAGGCAGCTGGCTGTTGGGGGCAGCCGTGCTGGTTGTGCTTGCCGGTCTGGTGGTGGTCGGCCAGCGGCGATGGACACGCAAGGACAGCTCGCCGACCTGAGGTGCCTGTGACGCGCGGCTTACGCCTTACGTCGGGTGTCGACGCTCGAAGGCACGGACGGTCCCCATCCAGCCGGGTGGTGGTCGACGTAGCGAATCTCGCTGCCGCAGCGGCGCTTGTTGAGCGAGATTGTTGGCCCGCAGCGACAGCGACCGGTGTTGTCGACCTGGTGGTAATTAGTCTCGACAGGCACGAGGTGGATCGCCTGGCCGCAGTCGACGACGGTGAAGTCCGGGACGCCATGAGTGATTGAGCTCGAATGTGGCCAACTCCGCCTGTAGACCAGCACCAATGTGGTGAGAAGAAGAGCAAAGGTCATCACTGCAAGTACCACAAAAAGCGGAGCCCAGTGCTGCATGTCTATACTCCCCTCTTCACGCTTGTCCCGGCGCTTACCCCCAGTTTTTGCGGACACGCAATCTGTTGCGATCTTCTTAGGCTCGTCTCAGTCGATGCTCGCATTTGGCTCTGGAGACCGAACCTCACTCGACAAGCTGGTTGCGCCGATCCTCGTCCGGCGTTTCGGGGATCCGCCGCAGGTGCCGGCGGATCAGCGCTGGTCAGCCGGTCAGATCGGCCGCTATCTGGCCCAGTTCCCTGGGGCGACCGGTGCCTGGACTTCAACGGCGATCGAGGAGCTCGCCGCTTGATTCCAGCGCTTACTTGCGGAACGAGCGCGTCTCGCGTGGTTACGAGCGGCGCGACAGCCTAAACATCGGGAAGACGCGCGAGGTCTTCGTCTCGTACGCAGCGAACCCGGGACGCAACTCGACGAGCCGACGCCAGAGCTCATTGCGCTCTTCTCCTGTCACCTCTGTCGCATCGACTGGGAAGGTCGTAGTTCCCACCTCGACCATAATTCGAGGGTGTTGCTTGAGGTTGTAATACCAGTCTGGGTGCTTTGGAGCTCCGCCCTTCGTGGCCGTGATGATCATGTCGTCCCCGTCAGGTAGATAGGTGAGCGGATTGACGCGCTCCGTGCCGGAACGGGCCCCGATGTGGTGGATGAGGATCATGTGCGCACCCTCGAAGTAGCCGCCGATCTTGCCTTCGTTGGCACGGAACTCCTCGATGTTCTTCTGGTTCCAGTCGTTGTGTCCGCTGGACTCACTCATCGGTAGCCTCCTGACTCTGAGTTACGGCCGCTTCAACCTACGCCGAGTTTGGGTGGTGCCGAAGCACCTCCGCGGTCACGACCTGCCCTGCGTTCGGAGCATCCTCTTCATGCCAACAGCCTCGACACTCACCCGTGAGATCGACAAGCTGATCCCCCAGCGACCTCCGGTGCGCCTCTGCTCCTGGGCGGGGCGATACTGCAGGTACCGGCTCGAGAAGAGGATGGATTCATGGGCGTTACCCGCTTGAACCATGCTGTGCTCTACGTGCGCGATATCGAGCGCAGCATGGCGTTCTACTCCGAGGTGCTGGGTTTCAGACGAGTCGACATGACGCCTGAGGGATTCGCCGGTGCGGCTTTCCTGCAGGCGCCCAGCTCGACCAACGACCACGATCTGGGACTGTTCGAGATCGGAGCCGATGCAGGGCCGTCTGGCGCGGGACGTACGACGGTTGGGCTTTACCACCTTGCCTGGGAGATCGACACGCTGGCGGAGATGAAGCAGCTGGCGGCATCCCTTGCCGACAACGGCGCGCTCGTCGGCTCGTCGGACCACGGCACGACGAAGAGCCTCTACGGCAAGGACCCAGACGGGCTCGAGTTCGAGATCGCCTGGATCGTGCCGGCCGATCGGCTGGACGACGCGGCCCGGGAGGCTCGGAAGCGGATTCGTCCCCTCAACATCGACCGGGAGATCGCACGGCACGGCGCCGACACGCGCGGTGGGATCGGGATCTCCGTCCCGACCGGCTGACGGAGGCGTACGGCGACGCGCTCATTGGCCGATGAGGCCGTGTTGCTCATTCAGGGCGTCGGTGCAGACACCCGTGACCGCTCCTCCGTTCTTGATGCGTGTCAGTTGGGTACCGCGGGCGCCTGCCACGTCCACCGCGCTGAAGGCCCCACCGGCGTAAACGAAGCCGTGGCTATTGCTGGCGGCGTCGGTGTAGAAGCCGGCGATCTCCCGGGTGTCGTTGATGCCGAACGCGGTCGTGCTGCTGGCGAGCGGAAAGTTGATGGGGGTGAACACGCCGGCCTGGAGCAGGAAGCCATGGGATCCCGTTGCATCCAACCACTGTCCGACGATGTCGCCGGCGGCGTTGATCCCGGCGGCGACGGTCGCGGTGGCCCCGGGAAAGTCGATGGTGGTGAAGGTGCCGCCGTTGCTGAGGAATCCATGCTCGACACCCGCGGCGTCGACGTAGTCGCCCACAATCTGTCCGGCATCGTTGACGCCGATGGCTTGAGTGCCAGTGGCGCCGGGGAAGTCCACATTGCTGAAGGTGCCGGCATTATTTGCAAAGCCGCGTCTCACCCCCGCCAAGTCCTCGTACACCCCCACGATCAGACCAGCCACGTTGATACTCGTCGCGACGCTTAGGGTCGAACCCGGGATTAGAAGAGCCTGGTAGGACCCGCCCGCGAACGTAAACGCAGCCGTGGCCGAGGTGGCGCTTCCGGGATCGAAAACGAATGCACCGACTGCGGTCGTGCCGTCCGTGTCGAAAACCAGAGACTGGGCTGCGCCGGGATAGTCCACGCTTGCGTACGTGTAGACCTTCGCCACAGCCAGCGCTCGAGCCACGGCCTCATCGGTGGCGAGCGCGATCCGTTCGAGCGGCAGAGTGGGTCGCAGATCCAGTAGGCCGTGCAAGATGACCCGTCCCGGTCGCTCCGCTTGTGGCGCTGTTTTCTCCATGTCGATCCCCTCTGAGCCTCATGGGGTGTGCCAATGCGCGCTCAACAGTCTGGCAGGGATGCCGGCATATGTGGCGCGCCCGTGTAGTCGGCTGCTCGCGTCAGAGGCGGAGACTCGTCATGCCGCCGTCGATCCGCAGGATCGTGCCAGTGGTGGAGGCGGCCAGCGGGGATGCAAGCGAGGCGATCCCGTACGCGACCTCATCAGCGCTGATCAGGCGTCCCAAGGGCTGCCGCCGTCGCAGCGCCTCGGCAGCAGCCTCGCGATCGTCGGCGGCGTCGAGCAGCCGGGCGACCCAGGGGGTGTCGGCGGTCCCGGGCGCTACGGCGTTGACCCGGATCCCCTCGGATGCGTGGTCGGCGGCCATAGCCAGGGTGAGCGAGAGGACTGCACCCTTGCTGGCGGCATAGAGGGCCCGCTGTCGGATGCCGATGAAGGCGGCGGCGGAGCAGGTGTTGACGACCGCCGCATGCGCTGAGCGACGCAGGTGCGGCAGCGCTGCGCGGGTCAGTCGAGCGATGCCGGTGACGTTGACGTCGAGTACGCGGGCCCACTCTGCGTCGTCGTTCTGGCTGACGTCGCCGACCGCCCCGATGCCGGCGTTGTTCACCAGGACGTCGAGGCCGCCGAGCTGCTCGACGACTTCGGCGATCGCCTCATCCACCGCCGCCGGATCTGTGATGTCGCAGCGCACGGCGAGCACCCCATCGGGCACGCCATCCGTACTGCGGTCCAGGACCGCGACGCGTGCACCGCGCCCCTGGAGCAGACGCGCGGTCGCGGCTCCAATCCCGCTAGCGCCGCCGGTGACGACAGCGACGAGGTCCTTGAAGTCAGTCATGTCAAAAGTCCTCCCGGGGATTAGGTATCTGCTGATCTCGGCGGTCGGGTCTGACCCTAGTTCTCACCGGCTGCGTGCCTTCCAGGCCGTTGCGATCGAGCGCTGCTCGGATCTGGCTGAGCCACTCTGTGCTCAGCTGGCAACCGTTTGGGAGTTGGTCGCCTGGATCCCAGCGCCACGTTGTGATCATCGCCAGCACGAGAATCCGGCACTCGCGTAGCAAGTCCTGATTGACACCCGGATAGTGCTCGCCGACTTCTTCGGGCGCATGGGCAAGGTCGAATTCGACAGGCCCACGGCAGCACGTCTCGAGGTCTATGAAGAACCGCCCGTTCTTCGTGGTGAGTAAGTTGCCGGGGTGCGGCTCGCCGTGCAGCAGCTGCTCAGCGCCGCCGCGCTCGACGATCGCTCGTCTCAGGCTTCGTAACGTGTCGCCGAGCAGCTCCCGGTCCGCGTCGGCGAGCGCCGGAGTGCGGTCGCGGCTCGCCACGAGCCGTTGGGCCGAGTCGACTCGATCCGTGAAGTGCGGCGTCGGGACATCGATCTTGCGCATGCCGCCATGCAGCCGCTCGAGCGCATTGGCGTAGTCGGCTGCTGAAACCTCTCGAGATGTAACGGATTCGTAGTAGGTCCACAGCGTGATCACGAAGCCATCACGCTCATAGACGCGTGGCTCCACTCGAGGCTCGAGAGCAGCCACCGGGCTCTCGGATCCGGCGAGCCGTTGAGCAAGCTCAATTTCGAACGGTGCGGCCTGATGCGCTACAGGTGCTACCCGGGCCACGACGTCACAAGGCAGCAGACGCAGAGTGAGCCTGTTCGAGTTCTGAAGAACGATCGCGTCGTCGACTGTCAGGTCAAGTGATGAGGCGGTCGACATGGCCGCGGCCACTGCTAGCGGGACCTCCGACGCCCGCATAACGATTGGCCCTCTCCCTTCGCGCGCGTCAGCTGAGCTGCGGATCGACGTGAATCTTGGGGCCGGGGCCGGCCACCTCCGGCCGTTTCCCGCCGAGCACGGCACCGACCTGCTCGAGGCTGACGGTGGCGGCGACGAGTGGACGCGGATCGACGGCACCGCTCGCGTACGCCGCAATGGTGGCGTCGAGACCCGGAGAGGCCGACAAAATGCCAACCGCCGTAACGTCCTTGAGAACCAAGGTGCGGGTGTCAATGTTGCTCTGGCTTCCGGCCAGGCCGATATAGACGACCCGTCCGGCCGGCTCCACCAAGTCGAGGGCCAGAGCAGGCAAGTGTGCGGCGTTGGAAGCATCGATCACCGCGTCGAAGGGCTGGCTAGGGAGGCTGTCCTCGGTCCAGACGTGCCCGAACCCGAGGCTCCGGGCGAAGACCAGCGACTCCTCGGTGCTACCCATCAGATGGACCTCGGCGCCAGCTGCGCGAGCGAACATGGCGGCAAGAAGCCCGATAGTTCCCGGGCCGAGCACCAGTGCCCGGTCCTCCGGCGTGAGGGCCGCGGCCTGGGCCGCCCGCAATGAACTGCCACCCGGCTCCACCAACGCACCGAGCACGAAGTCAACGGAGTCGGGAAGGACGTGCAACGACGTCACCGGTACAGCCAGCTGCTCAGCCAGGGCGCCGGGACGCCCGCCCCGTACGCCAACCTCCTGCCGGTTCTCGCAGACGTGCTGGTGGCCATTCCGGCAACGTCGGCACACACCGTCGCCGAGCATGGTGTCACCCATAACCCTGCGACCGACCCACGCCGGGTCTACCCCGTTCCCGACGCTGGCTACCGTGCCCGCCCACTCATGCCCGAGGCGCATCGGGTACCACGCGTACCCCTGGTGAAGGTAGGCCATCTCACCGGTGAAGAACTCCACGTCGGTGCCGCAGAGACCGACCCGCTTCACGTCGACGACGACCTCGCCAGGGGCCGCCACCGGGGCCGGCACCTCTTGTACCCCGCCTTCTCTCGGCGCGGTCAGCACGTACGCGCGCATGGTCCGGTTGCTCATCGCGATCATTATTTCGTCAAGATTGCGCCCTGAGCCCTCAGGAGTGATTGGGCCCTGAGCCCTCAGGAGTGATTGCGCCCTGAGCCTGTCGAAGGGCACACCTCGACTCCGCGTTCCCCCTCGACTAGGAAGGAACCATGACCTCGTCGAACGACTTCGCCGCTGGAAGCCGGCTGCGGAGTTCCCAGTGGTACGCCGGCGATGATCGCAACGCCTATATCCACCGCGCGTGGATGCGTCGCGGCCTGCCTGACCACGCGTTTGGTGGCCGTCCACATATCGCAATCGCGAATACGGCCTCGGACCTGACGCCGTGCAACGCCCATTTGACCGAGGTCGCTGCGTCGGTGAAGAACGGTGTGTACGAGGCCGGCGGCATCCCGCTGGAGTTGCCGGTGGTGTCGCTCGGCGAGACCTTGCTCCGTCCCACCGCGATGTTGTGGCGCAACATGGCCGCGATGGCCACCGAGGAGATGCTTCGGGCCAACCCGATCGACGGCGTTGTGCTGCTCGGCGGCTGCGACAAGACCATCCCGGCCTTGCTGATGGCCGCCGCCTCGGTCGACCTACCCGCCGTGGTGGTGCCTGGCGGGCCGATGCTGACCGGGACGTTCCGTGGCGTTTCGCTGGGCTGCGGCACCGACGTCTGGCGATTGTCGGAGGAGGTTCGTGCCGGCACGCTCTCCGCGGAAGAGTTCACCCGCTCGGAGTCGGCCATGATCCGCAGCCGGGGGCACTGCAACACGATGGGCACCGCGTCCACGATGGCGCTTGTCGCCGAGGCGCTCGGCACCGTCGTCCCGGGCGTCGCCGGCACACCCGCGGCCGACAGTCGTCTACTGGTGGCCGCCCACGGGACCGGACGATTGGTCGTGGAGATGGTCGCTGCCGACCGGCGGCCGAGCACCTTCCTTACGCATGCTTCGTTCGTCAACGCGATCGTGACGATGGCCGCCGTCGGCGGGTCCACTAACGCCGTGGTCCACCTACTGGCGATCGCCGGGCGGCTCGGGATCGACCTGATGCTCGACGATTTCGACCGTATTGGCTCACACGTCCCGCTGCTGGTCGACCTGCAGCCGGCGGGCCGGTTCCTGATGGATGACTTCTTCCGGGCTGGCGGGCTGCTCGCCGTTCTGCGGGAGGTGCGCGATCTCCTCGACCCGACGGCCTTGACTGTGACCGGGCGTCCACTGGTCGACTACCTGGACACCGCTCCCGTCTGGGACGCTGAGGTAATCCGGCTCCGACAGGAGCCTCTGCTGACCGAAGGCGGCATCGCCGTGCTGCGCGGCAACCTTGCCCCCGCCGGTGCCATCATCAAACCCGCAGCTGCCTCACCGGAGTTGATCCAGCATCGCGGGCGCGCTCTCGTCTTCGACAGCATCGAGGACTTCCACGCCCGCATAGACGATCCTGAGCTCGATGTAGATGCGAACACCGTGCTGGTGCTGCGCGGCTGCGGGCCCCAGGGCTACCCCGGGATGCCCGAAGTCTCGAACATGCCACTGCCGAAGAAGCTGCTCGCGCAAGGCGTACGCGACATGGTGCGTATCTGCGACGGCCGGATGAGCGGCACTGCCTACGGAACCGTGGTGCTGCATGTCGCCCCCGAGGCCGCGGCCGGCGGCCCGCTGGCGTTGGTGCAGACCGGAGACGAGATCACCCTCGACGTACCCGGCCGAACCTTGACACTGGAGGTGTCTGAGAAGGAGCTGCAGCGCCGCCGACCCAACGCCGCGACTTTCGCAGGCTTCGCCAATCCCGTACGCGGCTGGGAGCGGCTCTACATCGACCACGTACAGCAGGCCGACACGGGCGCGGATCTTGACTTCCTTGTCGGCGCCACGGGGGATCGTGTGACGCGTGACTCCCACTAGCGGCTAATCCGAGCCTCTGAGGGCCGCCCGACCGCTCAGGCCGGGCGCGAGATGTCTGGCTAGGCGGGCAAGAGTGTCGGCTACCGACTAAGACCCTGGTTGTTTCACGATTCCGGCGGCCGCGTGTATGGCGGCGGTGCGGGAGCTGACCCCGAGCTTTTGGTAGATCGAACGTAGATGAGCGTGGACGGTACGCGGGCTCAGTACCAGCCGCTCGGCGATCTCTCCGTCGGTCAAGCCAGCGGCCACCAGTCGCAGCACTTCGATCTCGCGGCGGGAGAGCCCTGCAGACCCGACCTCGAGCTGACGCCGCAGGTCGATCAGCAGATCCTCCGTGATCTGGTTCGCCCGATCGGGATCGAGCCGGCGACCGCCCTCGTACGCCTCGGTCCAGGCGGCATCGCCCAGCCTCGTCCGGCCCTGATTCGACAGACTAAACCGGGCAACGGTGGGAAACCACGACACCTCGTCATGATCACCATGCCAGCCGGCGGCGGCGCCGTAGAGCTGCGCGGCCACCGTCCAGCGGCGTTGTTCGACGCACAGTCTTGCGACGACCTCGATCAGGTCGGCCCAGGTGGCCATCAGCCGATGGGTTCGCTGGAGGTTGAGTGCCCGCAGACACGCGTCGACGGACTCGATCCACTCCCCACGCAGCTGATGGGCTAGCGCCAGTTGGATCTCGCAGTGACACGCGCCGAACGGAGCGTCCGAGGCAGTGAAGCTGGCTGCTGCTGCGATCAGTCGGGTGATCGCTTCGGCCCAGTCGCCGCTGAGCACGGCAGCCCAGCCCAATGCCTCCAGACACCAGGCGGCCCCGTGGTGATCTCCGCAGGCGCGGCAACGGACCAGGCTGTCCAGGCAGTCGCGGCGACAGCCAAGGTAGTCGCCCTGGAGCATTCGCGCGTTGCCGCGATCGCGGATAGCGGCCGCCAGGCCGGCGGCGTCGTCGACCTTCCGGAACAACTGCGCCGCCTCCCGATAGCGTGCGGGACTCGCTGCCGGATCGGTGACTACGACCCGCCGTCCGACGACGAGGAGAGCCTGCGCTCGGGCGCGGATGGCACTCTCCGAGGCAGGAGGTCCAGGCAGCGCCAGTGCCGCCTCGAGCCGGCTCAGACGGTGCTCCTGTGAGGGGACGCAGAAGGGCCAGAAATGGTCCAGGGCGACCGCCAATCGTTGGGCCTGTTCTGCGTCCTCGCGGTCGAGGGCGTAGACCAAGGCGGCGTCGATGTTCGCGAGGTCGGCGGCTATCGGATCGGACCACCTCGCCTCGACTGGAGTGTTCGACCAGATGCCCAGGGTGTCGACGAGATCGAGGAAGTAGTGGCGGTGCCGCTCCCGGATGTCATCGAGCCGCTCCAGTCTGCCGAGTGCATAGCTGCGGACGAGCTCATGCACCTGATAGCGCGAACCGCCGTACGGATCCGGCAGTCGCTGGATCAGCGCAAGCTGGCTCAACTGGGACAGGGTGCCAAGGTCGGCACCGGCAACCGCCTCGGCGGCCTCCCCGGTGAAACCGCCGACGAACACCCCCAAAGCCTCGATCACCGACCGATCCGCGTCACCGAGCCACTGCCAGGAACTGTCCAACACCACCTGGATGCTGCGATGCCGTTCCTCGACGACTGCCCAGTTTGAACCCAGCGCGGCATGGGCATTCGTCAGCGATGCCAGCAGATCGCGTGGTGACAGCACGCGAATCCAGCTCGCCGCGAGTTCAATGGCCAACGGCAGCCCGTGCAGCGTGCGGCAGATGTCGGCCAGGATCGGGCCGTTGAGATCGGTCAGCGTGTACGGCGGCGCAACGCCCGCCGCGCGGTCGACGAACAACGCGCTCGCATCGGTCGCGTTCGGGTCGTGGCCGGCGCCGACCATCCGTAGCGGCGGAATCGCGTAGATCCGCTCGCCGGCAACGCCGAGGGTGGTGCGACTGGTGGTGAGCACGCTCAGTTGGGGACAGTCCGGCAGGATCCTGTCGAGCAGCTCCCGGCAGCCGAGCGCCACGTGCTCGCAGTTGTCCAGCACAAGGAGTGCCCGGCCGGCCCCGAGCACTGCTCGGATCTGGCCGAGATAATCACTCGGCGAGCCGCCGAGTCCGAGCGCATTGCCGATCGCCGGCGCGACCTCCGCCGAACTTGCCGCCGTCGCTAATGGCACCCAGCAGATCCGGTCTACGCCCTTGTCAGTACGGATCCCCCTGGCCACCTCAATGGCCAGCCGGGTCTTACCTGCGCCACCGATCCCGCACACTGTGACCGGACCCGGCTCATCGAGCATCGCGCTGACCTCGGCGCACTCGTCCCTTCGGCCGACAAACCGAGTGAGGTATGTGGGCAGTACATCGCCGAAGAGTTCGGCGTCAATGGCCGTGGCGCCCTCCCGTTCATTGGGCAGCAAAGCCCGAATTGAGCAGTAATGCGGATGTCCCATACCCCTGTGGACGAGCATGGCTGCGCCGTAAACGCTTGGCAAGTTGCGCGCGGAACGAAAGGAGGTCGTTGGCTTCGTGATGTGGGGCATTGATCCGGAGGACGAGAGCTTCTGGATCGGCGGACTGATCATCGACCAACGGCATCAGCGACGGGGATACGGTCGAGCGGTGGTCGCTCAGCTGCTCGAACGGGCTGCGTCGGACGGCCAGCGAGCGGCGGCGCTGAGCTACGACCCGCAGAACACGCTGGCTCAGTCGCTCTACGCGAGCATGGGATTCGTCGAGACCGGCGAGCTCGTAGATAACGAGACCGTGGCCCGCAGGCAGCTGAAGTAGCTTCCCTGGTACAAGAGCTGGTCGACTTTGCCTACCCAGCTACGAAGGCCGAGGCGTTTGCGACTGCCTCACGCTCACGGGATACGACGGTGTGAGCCGCGACGGCCCAGCCCCACATGAGCGGAAGCAACGCACTGCCCAGAGACGTCACCTCCGTAATCGCGAACATGAACGGGATGAAGATCATCAGCAGAATCGGGGTGACCCGCGGTCGGAAGCCATTGCGCAGCATCATGATGCCGAGGGCGATCCCGCCGAACCCGATGATCAGCATGGCGCCAATGCCGAGTATGAACATTTGGTCCATCCACGGGGTGAAGTAGTCGCCGAACACTGACAAGAGCATCACGGCGTACGCGACGAGCATGACCTGCCACAGGCGTCGTTCGGCCCCCTCGGGGCGGCGCCGTCGGTAGACGAGGTAGGCCGCCGCGGTGAAAGCAAGGCACACGGGTAGCCAGATCTTCCCGTACGTGACATACACCGTGTACGGATCACTCCAGTCGAGCAACGGCTTCAGCATTCTGATGGCCGGCTCGCCCCATACCCGGGCCAGTGGTGACTCCACGAAGTCATCCGGATGGGCCTGGGCGCGAGCAAGGGCGTGAATCTGCCCGATCACGGTGCCGGCTGCGGCCATCACCCAGGCGAACTGGCTGATCCGTCGGGCGACTGATGAAGTGATTTCCATAGCTGGCTCCTTGTCCGGCTGTCGGTTGGCCGTCGAGTGATCGGCCTCGTTTCGACGCTAGGAAGTCGGGCGCCTTCGGTCGTCGTCCTGTCGTACGGAATCGGGTAGCCCTTAGGAGGAGTGGCCAGTCCTCCGCAAGGAGGACGTCAGGCCGCTCGCCCAGCAGTACCGTCGTGACGTGAGCCGCAGGAACTGGGCCTTCGACATCGTCCTGGCGGCGGTGGTCGGGGTGCTCGGCCAGCTCGAGGTGTGGTGGGGCATCGGATCGACGCACCGCCAGGGGCCGCTATGGGTGCAGTCCTTGTTGTACGCCGTGACCGCCCTCCTGCTTGTGGTTCGACGGGTTCGCCCCCTCGCCTGCCTCACTGCCATGGTCGTCGTCAGCGTTGTCGAGTTCGTTGCGGTCGGCTCGCCGGAGGGTTTCGGCGTCAGCGTTGCGCTGCTGATCGCCACCTACACCGTTGGCAATCGGCTGGAGTGGCGACGCTCCTGGGTGGGGCTCGTGCTCGGCTGTCGTGGTCTGGGTGGCATGGGCGGCGTTCGATCCGATGAACACGACCTTTGCCGAGCGCTGTGTCGGCGTTGGTCTGGCTGGCCCCGTCGATCATCGCGTGGCTACTGGGCGCGCTCGTACGGGTCACCCGGCTCAACGCCGAGCAGCGACGCGTCAACCGCGAGCAGCGCGCGTTCCAGGCCGTGGCGGAGGAACGTAACCGGATCGCTCGCGAGCTGCACGACGTAATCGGGCACAGCGTCAGCGTCATGACTGTGCAGGCGTCGGCAGTGCGCCGCCGGCTCACGCCCGATCAGGCTGTGGAGAGGCAGGCACTGGAAACCGTTGAAGCCGTAGGACGAGAGGCCCTCGCCGAGATGCGACGGATGGTCGGCGTGCTGCGAGAGTCGGGTGACAGTGCTGAGCTCGAGCCGACGCCGGGGCTGGATCAGGTGGACCAGTTGGCGGAGAAGTTCCGCACAGCCGGGCTGCCCGTTGCGCTCTCGGTGACCGGGGTGGCGCGCGATCTGGCACCGGGTCTGGACCTCACGGCGTACCGGCTTGTGCAAGAGGGGCTCACGAACACCTTGCGGCATGCGCGGAATCCAGGGCGCGCCGAGGTGGCGATCGATTACGGCGAGGACCGGATCGAGCTGGCTGTACGCGACGACGGTCAGTATCCCGTGGGCTCGGCTGCGACGGCCGAGGCAGGCAACGGGCTCCTGGGGATGCGGGAACGCGTCGCGGTCTACGGCGGTTCGCTCGTTGCTCGGGCGAGGCCGGAGGGCGGCTTCGAGATGGTCGCGACGCTGCCCTTGGACCAGACATGAATGCCGTTGAGGCGGGCTCGGAGACCTCCATCGGAGTGCTGATCGTCGACGACCAAGCGCTGGTGCGCACCGGCTTCCGAATGATCTTGGAGATCGAGCCGGACCTGCACGTGGTGGGTGAAGCCGCGGATGGCGACCAAGCTGTGGCCCAGGTGGCGGAACTGGGGCCAGATGTCGTGCTCATGGACGTACGGATGCCCGGAACCGACGGGATCGCGGCCACCCGCCGGATCATGGCCGACGCCTCGTGCGGTGCGCGCGTGGTGATGCTGACGACCTTCGACATGGATGAGTACGTCTACGATGCCCTGAAGGCTGGGGCGAGTGGGTTCCTGCTGAAGGACGTGCAGCCGGAGCTGCTGGTGGCTGGCATCCGGGCAGTACATGCAGGCGAATCGCTCCTCGCGCCCACTGTGACCCGGCGGATGATCGAGTCGTTCCTCGACCGGCCACGGGCCGCAGACGCGGGTGCGCACGCGCGGCTGGCGTCGCTGACCGCCCGGGAACAGGAGACCCTGCGGCTGCTGGCGCGCGGGCTGACCAATGCGGAGATCGCGGTCGATCTGTATGTGTCCGAGACCACCGTGAAGACACACGTCAGTCGTGTGCTGATGAAGCTTGGCCTGCGCGATCGGGTGCAGGCCGTGATCTACGCGTACGAAACCGGCCTGGTGAGCAGCGGGCTCAGCTAATGCCGGCGAACGTACGAGGGCAGGTCCGAACGCGTCCCGTTAGCCGGTCTGCTTACAAACGTCCCGATACATAGAAAAGAATTGAGACTGCTTCTTGACCATGGGCCCACGAATGCCGCAACGCCATTCGGCCATCGGTCTGGTCGGTGTTCGAAATGATCACTCGATCCTCGCCAACCGGTCGCAAGCCGAGGCGATTGCGTCTTGCAGTGCCTCGTTCCGCAGGTGTCGCGGAACTGGCGTCGGTGCCCGGTTCTTCCAGTACGGCGCGGATGTCAGATCGGCCTCGGTGCAGCAGTACGCGAGGGTGTCCGCGGATGATGTGACATCACCGGGAGCGCCGGCGCTAGCAAGTTTGGTCTTGACCCAGCCCGGGTCGACGGCGGCCGACGCTATCGTCGGTAGCCGCCGGCCCCAGGCTAGGGCAAGGGCGACATCGCAGGCTTTGCTGTCGGCGTACGCCTGCCTCGGCTCCTGCTGGCGGCCCAGTACGTCAGGCTTCGGTCGGCCGGAGCTCGCCGTGCCCGAGCCGAGCCAAAGCAGGCGACCCTGCAGGTTCGCCGCCAGCAGGTGAGTCAAGAGGTGAGGAGCCAAGACGTTCACGGCGAAGGTGGTCTCAAGCCCATCGGCCGTCGCCCGCGGTGTGTTCCCGCGCACCCAGACTCCGGCGTTGTGGACCAGCACGTCAACGGGGCCATTCGTGCGGATCTGGTCGGCGAGCCCGCGCACCTCATCGAGTCGGGCCAAGTCCCCGGTGACTAGCGTCGCCTCGCCGCCGAGCAGCTCAAGAACAGGACGACCTCGATCCCGACTGCGTGCGTGGATCAACACCCGATGGCCGTCAGCAATCAGGACTCGCGCCGTCGCGAGGCCGATGCCGTCGGAGGAACCCGTAATACAGATGACCGACATGGGCGCCATCTTCTCCCACTGAACCCTCATCCGACGACCGGTTGGGTGCGGCCCGATGCCTCCCTGCGCCGGAGCACACGTGGTCTGGAGCGCAGGCAGCTCTTCTGGTCAATCTGCGGCCCGGCGAGCCTGGTTCGCCTCCCGGAGGACCGCCCAGGCGTCGGCCACTGGACCTACGTGCCCGAGTTTGTCGGGGTTGATCACTGCGCGGATCGTCTGGATCTGCCCATCGAGGACGTCAAGCGTCCAGGTATTGATCACCTTGCCGTCCCGGTCGCGGAAGATCGCGCCGGGCTGGCCGTTCACCTCGTGCGGCTCCACGACGACGCCGATCCGTACGAACGGCGGGACGATCGCGGCAAGTACCCGGGCCACGTTCTCGGCGCCGATGATGCCTCTGGCCCACTGCGGGGCCTTGCCGCCGCCGTCGCCGACTATCTGAACATCAGCAGCGAGAAGCTCCCGAAGCCCATCGACGTCCCCTTCCTTGAAGGCGTCGAAGAATCGCTCAGCGAGTTCGTCGCGCTCCCTTCGGTCGGCCTCGAATCGGGGTCTGCCCGCGTCCATGTGACGCCGCGCCCGCACCGCGAGCTGCCGGCACGCCGACTCCGATCGCCCCACCGCCGACGCGATCTCGCCGAAACTGAATCCGAACACCTCCCGCAGCACAAAGACCGCGCGCTCCAGCGGGGTCAGCCGCTCGAGCAGCAACAGCGCCGCCATTGACAACGAGTCGGCCAGCTCCGCCGAGCGTTCCGGATCCTCGTAGGGGTCGGTAAGCAGCGGCTCGGGGAACCACGGCCCGACGTAGGCCTCCCGCCGGCTGCGAGCCGACCGCAACACATCGATCGCGATCCGGGTCACTATGGCCGAGAGGAAGGCTTTGATCGACGTGGGTTGTGTCGGGGAGGCCTCGTAGCGCAGCCAGGTCTCCTGAACGGCGTCCTCGGCCTCGCTCACGCTGCCGAGAATTCGGTAGGCGATCGCGAACAGCAGCGGCCGCAGGTCTTGGAACTCCTCCGTCCGGGTCACGCCAGTTCTTCCTTGAAGCCCTGTCGCCACGACGGGTAGCGCAACTCCCAGCCGAGCTCCCGCTTGGCCTTGGCGTTGGAGAAGCCGCGCCCCTCCGTCATCATCATCACCGCCGCTTCCCCCGCCAGCAGCCGGGCCAGCCACTTGGGGACCCGGATCGGTGGCTTCGCCCCTGCGCACTTAGCCAGGTAAGGCAGCCACTCGCTGGCCGGGGCCGGTTCGTCGTCGACGATGTTGAACACACCCTTCGCCTTTTGCTCAACGGCCAGGACGGTAGCGGTCGCAGCGTCGTCGAGATGCACCCACGAGAGGTAGCCGGTGCCGCCTCCGACAAGCGGGAATTGCCGCTTGCGTACGAGCTCGACCTGGTCGTCCGTGGCACCCGGACCATAGAGTCCGCCATATCGCAAGACGGCGCCGTCGGCCTTGACGACCATGTCCTCCAGGTAGCGGATCGCCTCCATCACCGGGTGCGCTGCCGTCCCCTCTTCCGGGTCCAGCGGATCCTCCTCGGTCTTCACCCATCCGCCCCTGCGGATTCCGTTCCAGCTGGCGTAGCTCTGCGCGACGACATGGGATACGCCGGTCGCCTCGGCCGCGGCTAGTAGGTGGTCCGTTCCCTCCGTGCGCAGCCGGTTGGTGATGGCAAACCACCGATCTATGTGCTTGAAATCGATCTTGCCGGCGTGCGCCGGTGCGATTGCGGTCATCTGGTGCACAATCGCGTCCGGCCGGGCCTTGGCCACCGCCTCGCCGACCGACACCGCATCCAGCCCGTCCATCACGATCGCATCGGCGCCCAGCTGCCCCAGCAAGCCCAACTTGGTCGGGCTCGTCGTCGTAGCCGTCACCTGGTGGCCCCGGGCCACGAGCTGCGGTACCAGTCGCCTCCCCACGACCCCGGTCCCACCTGCCACGAACACTCGCATGATCATTCACCTTCCCGATTCCCGAGTCTGTCTCTGAAACCTGAGACGAAACGACCCGGGCCGGCTGTGACATGGCTCGGGTAGAGGGAGCACACGTCGTCTCGGACTCGGATTGCGCGGTTGATCCGGTCAAGCGCGGTGACGTTCCCGAGGCGGAGGCGTCGGTGTAGTAGCCGGTGATCTCGCCGGTGTCGTTGATGCCGAACGCGGTCGTGCCGGTGGCGAGCGGAAAGTTGATCGGTGTGAACACCCGGCCTGGAGTAGGAAGCCATGGGAGGCCGCTGCGTCCGACCTCGCGGGAGAGCTCGCCACGTCGGCACCGAGAGACATGGACGAAGCGGTCAATCCGGTCACTCCTCTCGACCAGTCGCAAGGTCCCGGCCGACGAAGGTCTCGGAGTGGACACGACGCTTGCATAGGAACCGTACGGGGCCATATGTTTTGCCCGCAAGTCCAGACCGCATGGTCAGAGGAGATTCGCCAATGGCGGCGACGACACCGGCAGCCGAGTCGGCCGTCGTGCTGTCGCGGCTCCGCAAGGAGTTCCCTGGCCCGCCACCGGTCGTTGCCGTCGACGACATCGACCTGGAGATCCGCGATGGCGAGTTCTTCTCAATGCTGGGCCCCTCGGGCTCCGGCAAGACGACGGTCCTGCGGATGATCGCCGGCTTCGAGACCCCGACGTCGGGGCGCATCGAGCTCGGCGGGCGGGACGTGACCACGACCCAGCCCTACGACCGCGACGTCAACACGGTGTTCCAGGACTACGCGCTGTTCCCGCACATGAGCGTCCTCGAGAACGTCGAGTACGGCCTGCGCGTCAAGAAGATCGGCCGCCAGGAGCGCCGTGCCCGCGCCATGGAGTCGCTGGAGCAGGTGCGGCTGCCGGACTTCGGCGCTCGCCGGCCGGGGCAGCTCTCCGGTGGGCAGCGCCAGCGCGTCGCGCTGGCCCGCGCCCTCGTCAACCGGCCCCGCGTGCTCCTCCTCGACGAGCCCCTCGGCGCCCTCGACCTCAAGCTCCGCGAGCAGATGCAGGTGGAGCTCAAGGCGATCCAGCGGGATGTCGGCATCACCTTCCTGTTCGTCACGCACGACCAGGAGGAGGCGCTTACCCTCTCCGACCGCATCGCCGTGTTCAACGCCGGCCGCATCGAGCAGGTCGGCACGGCCCGCGAGATCTACGAGCAACCGGCGAGCGAGTTCGTGGCCGGGTTCGTCGGCACGTCCAACCTCCTGACCGGTGCCGCCGCCCAGACCGTCCTCGGCCGGGCCGGCACCTTCGGCATCCGCCCGGAGAAGCTGTCCGTGGTGCCCCAGGATGGCCCGGTCGAGGCAGGCGCCGAGCACGCGCCGGGCAGCCTCACCGAGGTCGTGTATGCCGGTCCGGTCACCCGCTACGTCGTCGACCTGGACGCCGGCCCTCGCCTGATTGCCTTGCAGCAGAACGGATCCGGCGCCGCCACCCTGAACCGCGGTGCCAGGGTCAACCTCGTCTGGGACGCCCACCACGTCATCGCCGTCCCCGACTTGGCGTCCGGTCGCACTGGCGACCGTGACGCCGATCGCTCCCCCGAGCCCCTCTCCCCCCACCCAGCATGACACCCAGCAATAGACACCAAGGAGCAGCACCATGCGCCGCACCACCATCCTCCGATCCGCCGCCCTGTGCGCGGTGGCCGCCCTGGCCCTCGCGGCCTGCGGCGGCGTCCGGCTCGTCGAGTGGTTCCTCGACGGGCGAGGGCGGGTTCAAGGTCCCGAACCTCACGGCCCTCGACAAGCTCGGGACGCCCGAGGGCGAAGTGAGCGTCCTGGCCTGGCCGGGATACGTCGAGGACGGCAGCAACGATCCCAAGGTCGACTGGGTCAGCGACTTCGAGAAGGAGTCCGGCTGCAAGGTCACGGTCAAGACGTTCGGCACCTCGGACGAGGCTGTGCAGCTCATGCGCACCGGGCAGTACGACACGGTCTCGGCCTCCGGCGACGCCACCCTTCGGCTCATCGCGTCCGGCGACGTCGAGCCGGTCAACACCGACCTCATCTCGAACTACCCGGACATCTTCGACAGTCTGAAGATGCAGCCGTGGAACTCGGTCCGAGGCGTGCCCTACGGCATCCCCCACGGCCGTGGCGCGAACCTGCTCATGTGGCGCACCGACCAGGTGAAGCCGGCTCCCGACAGCTGGTCGGCCGTGTTCGACCAGGCGAGCAGCCAGAAGGGCAAGGTCACGGCATACGACTCGCCCATCTACATCGCCGACGCGGGGCTGTACCTCATGGCCACCAAGCCCGAGCTCGGGATCAAGGACCCCTACGCCCTCGACGCGAAGCAGCTGGCTGCGGCTGTCGACCTGCTCAAGGCGCAGAAGGCCAACGTCAGCGAGTACTGGTCGGACTACCTCAAGGAGATCCAGGCCTTCAAGAACGGCTCGTCGACCGTCGGCACCACGTGGCAGGTGATCGCGAACCTCGCGCAGGCGGAGAAGGCCCCCGTCCAGGTGGTGCTTCCCAAGGAAGGTGCGACCGGCTGGTCCGACACGTGGATGGTCGGCGCGAAGTCGGAGCACAAGACCTGTGCCTACAAGTTCATCGACCACATCGTCTCGCCCAAGACCAACGCCGCCGTCGCCGAGTACTTCGGTGAGGCACCCGCCAACCGGAAGGCCTGTGCCGAGACGGCCGACAAGAACCACTGCGCAACCTTCCACGCGGCCGACGAGGAGTACTTCTCGAAGGTGCACTACTGGACCACCCCCATCTCGGCGTGCCTCGACGGCCGCACGGACGTCGCGTGCACCGACTACGCCGAGTGGACCAAGGCGTGGACCGAGATCCGGAACAGCTGATCCGACGCTGACCAGACAGCTGAATCCGGAACGGGACTGAACGGCATACCGAGGAAGGCGACGATGGGCTCGAAGAAGGCACTCGTGGGGCTGCTGACCCCACCACTGCTCTGGCTCGTCGTCGCCTACCTCGGTGCCCTGGCGGCGATCTTCGCGACCGCGTTCTTCACCACCGACCCGTTCACCAACGAGGTCGTGCGGACGTTCACGACCGAGAACTTCGAGGCCCTCCTCAGCCCCACCTACCTGCGCATCATCGGCCGGACGCTGTTCATCGCGGTGATGGTCACCGTGCTGTGCATCGTCATCGCGGTGCCCTTCGCGTACTTCATGGCGCGGGTGGCGCCCCGGCGGCTGAGGCACCTCCTCGTGGCGGCGGTGCTGGTGCCGCTGTGGGCCTCGTACCTCGTCAAGGCCTATGCCTGGCGGACGATGGTGCAGCCCGGTGGTGTCCTCGACAGCACCTTCGGAACGACTCCCGGGTACGGCTTCGCGGCGGTCGTCCTCACGCTGACCTACCTGTGGCTCCCGTACATGATCCTCCCGGTGTATGCCGGCTTCGAGCGACTCCCGGAGTCGCACCTGGAGGCCTCGGCGGACCTGGGTGCCAAGGGGCTGCACACGTTCCGGCGGGTCATCCTGCCGGCCCTCCTGCCGTCGATCGCGGCCGGGACCGTGTTCACGTTCTCGCTGAGCCTCGGCGACTACATCGCCGTGCAGATCGTCGGCGGCACGCTGCAGGTGCTCGGCACCACGGTCCTGCAGAACATCACGCTCGACCTGCCCTTCGCGGCGGCCCTGGGCACGACCTCGGTCGTGATCATGGTCTTCTACCTGGTCGCCGTCGGGCGCACCGGCGCCCTGGACAACCTGTGAGGCATCGATGAGGAGCGGAGTGCGCACCCGGGCGTCCTTCTGGGTCTTCGCGCTGGCGGTGCTGGCGTTCATCTACGTCCCGCTGGGCGTGGTCGCGATCAACTCGTTCAACTCCGACCGGACGTTCGGCTGGCCGCCGCCCGGCCTGACCACGAGGTGGTGGTCCGCTGGCGCTCAAGGCCCCTGGGCCCCGCGACGCCCTCCGGACGTCGGTCGAGGCGGGACTCGGAGCGACCGCGATCGCCCTCGTGCTGGGCAGCCTGCTCGCGCTGGCGCTCACGCGGTACCGGTTCTTCGGGCGGAACGCGATCTCGCTGCTGGTGATCCTGCCCATCGCGCTGCCCGGCATCGTCACCGGTATCGCGCTCCAGTCGGTCATCCAGAACGTGCTCAACCCGGTCTTCGGCATCAACGCCGGCCTCTTCACGATCATCGTGGGCCACGCGACCTTCTGCATCGTCGTCATCTTCAACAACGTCACCGCCCGGTTGCGGCGCATGGGCGGGTCGCTGGAGTCCGCATCGGCCGACCTCGGCGCCCGGCCACTCACAACGTTCCGCCTGGTGACCTTCCCGCTACTTCGCACGGCCGTCCTTGCGGGCGCCCTGCTGGCGTTCGCCCTCAGCTTCGACGAGATCGTGGTCACGACGTTCACCGCGGGACCGGGCACGCCCACCCTGCCGATCTGGATCTTCAACAACCTGTTCCGGCCGAACCAGGCGCCCGTCGTCAACGTCGTCGCCGTGATCCTGGTGGCGGTCTCGATCCTGCCGGTCTGGCTCGCCCTGCGGCTCAGCGGCGCGGAGGCCGCGGAGAGCCGCCTCTGATCCGGGTGGCTGGTGTCCAACTGGCCGACTGAGGGGCACGGCCCAGCGAGAGGGGTGGTTCACGCGACGGTACGTCGCACACGCGACGTTCGGCCGGCACCTGAACCGTCTCCTCACCGGGAAGGGCCGTGACCTCAGTCGACGAGCTGGTCACGCCGGCCTTCCTCCGGCGTCTCGGGGATCCGCCGCAGGTACCGGCGGATCAGCGGGCCGGCCATGGCCGACGTCACCAGGGCGACCAGCACGAGAATGGTGAATCCATCTCTGGTGATCAGTCCGAGTTGCACTCCGGTGGCCGCGACCACGAGCTGAACCGTGCCGCGGGCGTTGAGGGCCGAGGACACTGCCATCGCGGCGTCGTGCTCGAGCCCGGCGAGCCGGCTGCCGCCGTACGCACCGAGGGACTTGCTCAGGACGGCCAGGAGCGACCGCAGCCGCGGCCGTGACGGCCAGCCGCGGATCCCGGAGTGCGGTCAGGTCGGCTGCCAGACCGTTGATGGCGAGGAAGAGCGGCGCCAGGACGCCGAGCACGACGGTGCGCAGCGGCCGCAGCTGGGCCACCGGGACTAGCCGACCGGAGGCGACAATGGCGCCGCAGAGGAACGCGCCGAGGGTCGAGTCGAGCCCGATCCCGTCGGTGATGACGGCGCCGAGGGTGATGAAGGCCGCCGCGACCAGGCAGGAGGCGCCTACCCCGGGTTCGGCTGCGGACCGCTCGGACCGGCCATGACGCCGCGTACGCCGGGCGACGACCGTCAGCAGGGCAAGCGCGACGACGGCCGCGAGCGTGACCGCGACATCGCCGAGCCGAGATCGCTGACGTGCCGGAGGTGTACGGCCGGCGATGATCGAGAGCCCGATCCACACGACCGCGTCATCGATCACCGCGACGCTGAGGGACAGCTGGCTGAGGTTGCGGTGCAGGATACCGAGATCAGCGAAGATCTTGACGATCACCGGCACCGCACTCACCGAGAGGGCGAGGCCGGCGAAGGCCGCGAACGTCCAGGTGCCCGCCTCGGGTCCACGGAGCCGAGGGTCGACGGAGAGGGCGAGGACAAAGGTCGACACCAGCGGCAGGCCCGAGCGCGCCCAGGCTGATCAGCCCGACGGTGCGGGCCCGCGCCCGGACGAACCGGAGGTCGATCGTGGCGCCGGCCACCCCGACAAGCAGCACGCCGCAGAACAGCGGCGATGCCGCGGAGCAACTCGATCTGACCGGAGGCGGGCGTGAAGAGCCATCGCTGCCCGTGCGCAGTCACGATGGCACCGAGCACGCGACGGACCGAGGAGCAGACCCGTCGCAAGCTCGCCGGTCGTGGCCGGCAGACCGATCCGCTCGGCGAGACGCCCGAGCAGGAAGGCGAGGGCGAGCAGGACCCCGAGCTGTAGCAGCAGGGTCGTGGGATCGAAGCTCGGCATCGACGACGGCCTAGGACCGGCTCGTCGGCGCGCCCGGGATCGCCGCCCGCGCCTCGCGGGCCGGTCGACGGTCATGGCGGTCACCCTACCGACGGTTCGGTCGTTCCGCGTCCGGCTGGCTCCGGCTGCGCGGTTCTCACGCCATTGCCCCCAGCCGAGACCGGGGGAGGAGAATGACGGGCCTGGAGCGTCGACGACGCAGGGGGACGGGCGGATGACCCCGGACGCTCACGAGCCGGGCACGGAGGACGGTGGCCGCCTGCGTGATCACGAGGTCGTCGAGCAGTTGATGGCCGCCGACGCGGTGCTGATCGCCCTGGGCCGGTCCTCCGCCGATCCCGACGCGGTGCTGGACACGGTCGCGGAGAGCGCGCGACGGCTGTGCCGGTGTCAGGGGGTCCAGATCTACCTGCTGCACGGCGACGAGTTCGAGCTGGCCGCATCGGTCGGCCTGTCGCCGGAGTTCGAGCGCTATGTCGCCCAGCACCCGCTCCGTCGTGACCGCGAGACGATGGCCGGACGGGTCGCCCTCGACCGGCGGATCCACCAGGTCACCGACGTACTCAGCGATCCGGGGTACGGCCGGCGGGACGTGCAGGAGATCGGCGGCTATCGCACCTTGATCGCCGCGCCGCTCATCCTCGACGACGAAGTGGTCGGCGCGATCAGCCTGTGGCGGACCAAGGTGGAACCGTTCGACGACCGGGCCACAGCGATGCTCGAGGCCTTCGCCGCCCAGGCGGCGGCGGTGGTCCGGAACGTCCACCTGGTGCGGGCACTGGAGGCTCGGCGGGTCGAGCTGGCCCGCAAGGTGGAGCAGCTGCAGGCCCTCAGCGAGGTCGGGGAGACGGTGAGCTCGACCCTGGTCCTCGACGACGTCCTGTTCAAGATCATCCTCAACGCCGTGCGGTTCGCGGAGTGCGACGGCGGGTCGATCATGGAGTACGTCGAGGCCGACCGGTGCTTCTTGGCCAGGACGACCTATCCGAGCAGCCCGGAGCTGTTGTCCGGACTGCGCACGACTCAAGATCCAGCTGGACCAGACTCTGGTCGGGCGGGCGGCGCGCGAAGGGCGCCCGATCGGGATATCCGACATCGGGCAGGTCGAGCGGGACGTCCACCTGCAGCTGCTGTACGAGGACGGCTGGCGGTCTGTCCTGGCCGTGCCGGTGCTCCGCGACGGCCAGATCATCGGCGTCATGGTGGTCCGGCGCAAGACAACCGGCGAGCTTCTCCGACGAGATCTTGGAGTTCATGGAGACGTTCGCGAGCCAGTCGGCGCTCGCGGTGTTCAATGCCCGCCTGTTCCACGAGCTCGAGCGCAAGAGCGCCGAGCTGGAGGTGGCGAGCCAGCACAAGTCGGACTTTCTCGCCAGCATGTCGCACGAGCTGAGAACGCCGTTGAACGCCGTGATCGGGTTCTCCGAGGTGCTGCTCGAGCGGATGTTCGGCGATCTGAACGAGCGTCAGGAGGAGTACCTGCGCGACATCCTCAACTCGGGCAAGCACCTTCTCGAGCTGCTGAACGAGATCCTCGACCTGTCCAAGGTGGAGGCCGGGCGGATGGAGCTCGAGCTGTCGGCGTTCTCGGTCCGCGGGGTGATCGAGCACGCACTCGCCCTGGTGCGGGAGCGGGCCGCGCTGCACCGGATCGCCATCACCTTCGAGATGGACCCGACGCTGGATCTGATCAGTCCGACGAGCTGCGGTTCAAGCAGGTGATGCTGAACCTGCTCAGCAACGCGGTCAAGTTCACGCCCGACGGCGGTCGCGTCGCGGTTCGCGCCGCTCGCACCGAGCACCGGCTGGCCGTGACGGTGACCGACAACGGGATCGGGATCCCGCCGGAGGACCGGGAACGGATCTTCGAGTCCTTCCACAGGGGCGGCGGGGCCCGCCGCGCGAGGAGGGCACGGGCCTCGGCCTCACGCTGTGTCGTCGGATCATCACCCTGATGGGTGGCGTGATGACGCTGCAGTCCGAGGTCGGGGTCGGCAGCACGTTCGGCTTCACCGTCCCCCTGCGGGGACTGGGCGGGCCGGCCGGACCCGGACCTCCTCGACACCGCGGATCCGGTGGTGGTCGTGATCGACGACGACCGCGCGTCACTCGACCTGATGAGCGCCTATCTCGACGGACTCGGCGTCCGGGTGGTCCGGGCGCGCGACGGCGAAGGAGGGCCTGGACACCATTCGGCGGGTGCGACCGGTCGCCGCCCTGCTCGACATCCGGCTGCCCGGCATCGACGGCTGGGAAGTGCTGGAGAAACTGCGAGCTGACCCCGCGACCCAGGCCCTGCCGGTGATCATCGCCACCATCCTGGACGAGAAGTCCCGCGGTCTGGCCGCGGGTGCCGCCGAGTACCTGATCAAGCCCGTCGGGCGGGAGGACCTGTTGGCGGCGCTGCGACGAGTCGACGTGCTCCCCGGCGCCGGCGTCGGGGGTCGGATCTGATGGTCGCCCGGATCCTGGTGGTGGAGGACAACCCATTCAACCTCAAGTTGATGAGGGATGTGCTGGAGTACCAGGGGTTCGAGGTGCTGACGGCCGCCGTCCGGCGAGGAGGGGGTCGCCGTGGCCTCGAGCAGCTCGCCGGACCTGGTGCTGATGGACCTGCAACTGCCCGGGATCGATGGACACGAAGCGCTGTTGCGGATGCGATCTGATCCGCGGTGCCGGAGATACCGGTCGTCGCCGTGACCGCGTTCGCCATGAAGGACGGACATCGAGCGCGCCGACGCGGCCGGGTTCGACGGCTACATCGCGAAACCGATCAGCGTGCGCGCTCTCCCGGCGCAGCTCGCCCGATTCCTTCCGAGGTTGATGGCGAGCCGATCAGTGCCTGATCCGTGAGTGATCAGTCTCGCGGTGGACGACCAGCCGCAGAACCTCCGCCTGCTCGACGCCGTGCTGAGTCCGCGCGGTTACCGGGTCATCACCGCGAGCTCCGGTGAGGAGGCGGTCGAGAAGCTGGGTCAGACGGTTCCCGACCTGGTGCTGCTCGACATCGTGATGCCGGGCATCGACGGGTACGAGGTCTGCCGAACGGATCCGTGGCAACCCGGCCACCGAGTTCCTGCCGGTCATCATGATCACCGCGAGCGGCGACCAGGAGAAGATCTCGGCCATCCAGGCCGGGGCCGACGACTTCGTCAGCAAGCCGTTCAACCAGCGTGAGCTGCTGGCCCGGGTCGCCTCGCTGGCCAGGGTGAAGCGCTACCACGACACGATCAACCGGCAGGCCGCCGAGCTGAGGCAATGGAACGCCGAGCTGGAGCAGCGGGTCGCAGCGCAGGTGGAGGCGCTGCAGCGAGTCAACCGGCTGCGGCGGTTCCTCTCCCCCCAGCTCGTCGATCTGGTGATGGACTCCGGGGACGAGGACTTCCTCGCAGCCATCGCCGCGAGATCGTGGTGGTCTTCTGCGACCTTCGCGGGTTCACACCGTTCGCGGAGTCGAGCGAGCCCGAGGAGGTGATGGGCGTCCTCCGCGAGTACCACGAGGCCCTGGGGACGCTCATCTTCGCGTACGGCGGAACCTTGGAGCGGTTCACCGGCGACGGGCTGATGGTCTTCTTCAACGACCCGCTGCCGATCGACGACGCACCTGAGCGCGCGATCCGGATGTCGGTGGACATGCGGGATCGCGTCCGGGAGCTGGCCGACGGATGGCAGCGGCGCGGCCACGACCTGGCCCTGGGCATCGGGATCGCCCAGGGCTTCGCCACGCTCGGCCGGATCGGGTTCGAGGGACGCTTCGACTACGCCGCGATCGGCAGCGTGACCAACCTGGCCGCGCGGCTGTGTGACGCCGCCCGTCCCTGGCAGGTTCTCGCTTCGCAACGCGTCTTCCACGCCGCCGAGCCGGTGGCCGCGGGCGAGCAGATCGACGAACTTCACCTCAAGGGCTTGAGCCGTCCCGTGCGGGTGTTCGACATCAACGAGGTCACCGACCACGAGAGGCAGGACGAGGAATGACCGAGCAGCTGATCAAGGACGATCTCGACGCGAGACCAGGTGTTGTCCGACCTGGACGACTCCGCTCGACAGGGCCGGTTCGAGGTGCTGCAGCAGCGGATGCAGTCGGTCTGGGACGCGTGGAAGCTGGACCTGGAGGACGAGTCGGTCGGTCGTCGTGCCGTCCGTCACCGTCATCCCGGGCGCGTCGGGGCCGGTTCAGCCATCACCCAGGCGTTCGAGGAGCGGCTCCTCTTCCTGCTCCTGTTGCTGCGACAGCCCGCTCTGCGGATGGTGTACGTGACCTCGACGCCGATCAACCCACGCATCATCGAGTACTACCTCGCCCTGCTCCCCGGGGTGATCCCGAGCCACGCGATGGCCCGGCTGACCCTGATCTCCGCGGACGACTCCTCCGACCGTCCGCTCAGTCAGAAGCTGCTGGAACGTCCCCGGCTGCTCGATCGCATCGCAGCGCACATCCCGAACCGCTCCCGTTGCCACCTCATCCCCTACAACACGACCTCGCTCGAGCGCGACCTCGCTCTGACTCTCGGTATTCCCATGTACGGCGCGGATCCGCGACTCGCCGACCTCGGCACCAAGACCGGATGCCGCCGGCTGTTCGCCGAGTGCGACGTCGCGCATCCGCTCGGTGCCGAGGATCTGCACAGCCTCGACGAGGTGACGCGATGCGATCGGCGAGATGTTGAGCGTCCGTCCGCTCGATCAGCCAGGTGATCATCAAGACCAATGAGGGAGTCTCGGGGACCGGCAACGCGCTGATCGACCTGGCCGGGGTCGTCGACCTGCCCGAAGGCGAGCAACGCTCGGCCATCGATGCCCGGGTGCGGGCCATGCAGTTGGAGTCGCGCCAAGGTGGAGCTGGATGCGTACGTGGCCAAGTTCGAGAAGCGACGGCGGCATCGTCGAGGAGCGGATCATCGGTGAGGAACTGCTCAGCCCCAGTGTTCAGCTACGGGCCCGCCCGGACGGCAGCGTCGAACTGCTGTCGACCCATGATCAACTTCTCGGTGGCGCGAGCGGCCAGAGCTATCTGGGCTGCCTGTTCCCCGCCGACCCGGCCTACTCCCGACTGATCAGTGAACCGGCGCAGCGGATCGGCGAGCGGTTGGCCGCGGCCGGCGCGCTGGGTCGCTTCGCCATCGACTTCGTGGTGGTCAAGGACCAGACCGGAGCATGGTCGGCGTACGCGATCGAGCTCAACCTCCGGAAGGGCGGCACCACCCACCCGTTTCTGACCCTGCAGTTCCTCACCGACGGCAGCTATGACGGCGCGACCGGGCGAGTTTCTGACCCAGCAGGGCCACCA
>CAWCVF010000003.1:0-262818 GCA_963798835.1 uncultured Actinomycetota bacterium
TTAATCCGCATGCTCCGCCGCTTGTGCGGGCCCCCGTCAATTCCTTTGAGTTTTAGCCTTGCGGCCGTACTCCCCAGGCGGGGCACTTAATGCGTTAGCTTCGGCACGGAGAACGTGGAATGTTCCCCACACCTAGTGCCCACCGTTTACGGCGTGGACTACCAGGGTATCTAAGCCTGTTTGCTCCCCACGCTTTCGCTTCTCAGCGTCAGGAAATGCCCAGAGAACCGCCTTCGCCACCGGTGTTCCTCCTGATATCTGCGCATTCCACCGCTCCACCAGGAATTCCATTCTCCCCTGCATCCCTCTAGTTTGCCCGTATCGGAAGCAGGCTCAGGGTTGAGCCCTGAGTTTTCACTTTCGACGTGACAAACCGCCTACAAGCCCTTTACGCCCAATAATTCCGGACAACGCTCGGACCCTACGTATCACCGCGGCTGCTGGCACGTAGTTGGCCGGTCCTTCTTCTGTTCCTACCGTCACTTGCGCTTCGTCGGAACTGAAAGCGGTTTACAACCCGAAGGCCGTCATCCCGCACGCGGCGTTGCTGCATCAGGCTTGCGCCCATTGTGCAATATTCCCCACTGCTGCCTCCCGTAGGAGTCTGGGCCGTATCTCAGTCCCAGTGTGGCCGGTCGCCCTCTCAGGCCGGCTACCCGTCGAAGCCTTGGTGAGCCGTTACCTCACCAACTAGCTGATAGGCCGCGAGCCCATCCTTGACCGCTAAGCACTTTCCACCTTCAGTGATGTCACCGAAGGTCGTATCCGGCATTAGCAGCTGTTTCCAACTGTTATTCCGGTGTCAAGGGCAGGTTGCTCACGTGTTACTCACCCGTTCGCCACTCGTGTACCCCCGAAGGGGCCTTACCGTTCGACTTGCATGTGTTAAGCACGCCGCCAGCGTTCGTCCTGAGCCAGGATCAAACTCTCCGTTGAAATCTATGCAAATCCGATGCAACTAAGCGTCGGCTTTGTTTTCGTCTCAACTCGTTCGATCGCTGACAAAAAGACCCAAGCTGGATCTTCGTCAATCAATCAAAGGAATCCGAACTCGGATTACGCCAATGGCGTGCTCCGAGCACGGGGTTTTTGTGCATTATTTGGCATTGACTTTTAGCACGCTGTTGAGTTCTCAAGTTTCGGGCGCACACCGCACCGGGCTTGTTGTGCTCGGCTTGGGGCAGCGACCCACATTACGAGGTCTGGCAAGTCCGAGTCAAACTAACTTTCTCTTGGCTCGGACCTCTTGGTTCATCCGCGGCCATCAGCATCCGGATTGATGCGTCTCGCGAGAGCACACATCCATCCGAACATCTCGTTGGCCAGTGGATTCCTCCCGGGTCGGCCGCTACAGATGATCAAATCTGATGCGTCCCGCACCCCGCTGAGGCCTTGTCTACTTTACCCCTACGCGAGCCAGCGGTCAAACCAACCGCCGCACTGCTGGAGGCAACGGCTGGTACAGCGCCAACGACGGCCCGCTTATTCCCGGCAGGACGCACACGAACAGCCTTCCGTGCCCCAGCCTTCCGTGCCCCCGCCTTCCGTGCCCCAGCCTCATCGCCTGGTGACCGTAACCGCGCCGACTGTACGTCTGCCGCGCCGGACGATGGCGAAACGCCCGTGCAGCAAGTCTCCCGGCGTCAACACGGCGTTGGGGTCCTGGACTCGGGTGTTGTTCAGATAGGCGCCGCCTTCTGCGATCGCGCGGCGAGCGGCGGCCTTGCTCGCAACCACACCGCTGCGTTCGAAAACGTCAACGACCGGCGGCAGCCCATCTCCAGCAAGCAAATCCACACCACCGACCTCGGCGACCACGGCTGCGAGCGTGGGCTCGCTGAGATTTCGCAAATCCTCGCGACCGAAGAGGGCATCAGCCGCAGCGACGGCCGCCTCTCTCTCCGCCTTCGAGTGGACGAGGTCGGTGACATCGTCGGCAAGCGCACGTTGTGCGACACGGAGGTGCGGCGCATCACGTGTCTGCTTCTCTAGCTCTTCGATCTCTCCTCGGCTGCGCTCGCTGAACACCTTGAGGTACTCGAGGACCTTTTCGTCCTCCACGTTGAGGAAGTACTGATGGAAGGCGTACGGGGAAGTCATTGCCGGGTCGAGCCAGATCGTTCCCGTCTCTGTCTTCCCAAATTTCGTGCCATCAGCCTTGGTCAGTAGCGGCGTAGCAAACGCATGTACCCGGCTGCTCTCGACTCGCCTGATCAACTCGACGCCAGCAGTGATGTTGCCCCATTGATCGCTGCCGCCGAATTGGAGTGTGCAGCCGTACGCGCGGTGCAGCTCGAGATAGTCCATGGCCTGCAACAAGACATAGGAGAACTCGGTGTAGGAGATGCCTTCTTCCAGGCGCTGCCGGACGACATCGCGGCTCAACATCCGGTTCACCGGAAAGTGCTTGCCGATGTCCCGCAGGAAATCGAGCACTGGCATCGGGCCCGTCCAGTCGAGATTGTTGACGACACGCGCAGGATTTCGACCGTGGAAGTCAACGAACCGCTCGACTTGCCGCCGAATACCTTCCACCCAGCTCGCCACTGTCTCCTTCGGGTTCAAGACCCGCTCGCTGGTCTCCTTCGGATCACCGATTAGGCCGGTCGATCCACCGACCAGCATCAAGGGAAAGTGACCGGCACGCTGGAGAGCCCGCGCCACCATGAGCTGCACGAGGTTTCCGAAATGCAGACTCGGCGCCGTGGGGTCGAAACCGACATAGAAGGTGACCGGCCCAGCGGCAAGATGCTCGGCAAGTGCAGCCTCATCGGTGGAGAACGCCACCAAGCCACGCCATTTCAGCTCGCTGAGCACGTCGATCACGGCTGCAGTCTTCCACGGTCGACCCATTCCTGAGCGCCCGTTAGCGCGGTCTTCACCTCGGCTAACTGCTCGCGGACGCGCGCTTCGGCCGTGCCCCCCCGACCGGTACGACTGTTGATCGAGCCAGTGACGCTGAGCACCGCCTGAACATCTGCCGTGAGGTGAGGCGAGATGTCGGCAAGATCATCGGCACTGAGATCGGTCAGCTCTATTCCGTCCTCCTCGCAGCGGCGTACGCAGGCGCCGGCGATATCGTGCGCCTCGGCGAAAGGCACGCGATGGCGTACCAGCCAATCAGCGATGTCGGTCGCCAAAGAGAATCCGATCGGGGCAAGGCGTTCCAGGCGTTCACGATGGAATGTCATGGTGGAAACCATGCCGGTCACCGCCGGCAGCACGATCAGCAGCTGGTCGATGGAGTCGAAGATCGGCTCCTTGTCCTCCTGAAGATCCCTGTTGTATGCCAGCGGCAGGCCCTTCAGAGTCGCGAGGAGTCCAGCCAAGTTGCCGATCAAGCGTCCGGCCTTGCCGCGAGCCAACTCAGCAATATCAGGATTCTTCTTCTGCGGCATGATGCTCGAGCCGGTCGACCACTCATCAGCCAGGCTCGCGAAACCGAACTCCTGCGTCACCCAAATGATCACGTCCTCGCTCAGCCGGGAGAGATCGATGGCGATCTGCGCGCACACGAACGCGGCTTCTGCCACCACATCACGGGCCGAAGTGCCGTCAATCGAATTGGCGGCACTGGTCGTAAAGCCCAGCTCCCTCGCCACAGCCTCGGGATCCAGACCGAGCGAGGTGCCGGCGAGTGCCGCCGAGCCGTACGGACTGATCTCCAGCCGTCGATCAAGATCACGAATGCGATCGCAATTCCGCAGCAGCGGCCACGCGTAGGCGAGCAGGTGATGGGACAGCAGCACCGGCTGGGCATGCTGCAGATGCGTACGGCCCGGCATGGCAACGCCGAGATGATCCTGTGCCTGCCGATGCAGGGCGCTGATGACGCCGCCGAGTTCGCCGACCACCGCTCGTAGCGCGTCCCGCAGATACATTCTGATCAAGGTCGCAATCTGGTCGTTGCGGGACCGGCCGGCTCGCAACCGGCCGCCTAGCTCGGCCCCGACCAGCTCGACCAGCCGCCGCTCGAGCGCGCCATGGACGTCCTCATCGGTGGGTGCGGGCCGAAAGGCTCCTGAGGCGACCTCTGACGCCAGCACGTCCAGACCATCGATCATGCCCGCGAGCTCGTTCTCGGTGAGCAGGCCAGCACGGCGCAACGCCCTGGCGTGTGCCCGTGACCCAGCCAGGTCGTACGGCGCTAGCCTCCAGTCGAAGTGCGTCGAGCGGCTCAGGGTCGCCATAGCGTCGGCTGTGTCGCCTCCGAACCTGCCTCCCCACAACCGCCCCCGGTGATCTTCCGGGGCGCTCGGTTGAGTGATCAAGACAGGCTGGCGTCCCGGCGCGCCGCTAGCGTGCTGGACATGCCATAGAGCGCAATGAACCCGCGGGCCTGGGACTGGTCGAACCGGTCGCCTTCGTCGTAGGTGGCCAGGCTGAAGTCGTACAGGCTGGTGTCGCTACGGCGTCCGGTGACCGTGGCTTTGCCGGCGTGCAGGGTCATTCGGATCTCTCCGCTGACTGATTGCTGAGCCTCGTCGATGAAGGAGTCCAGGGCGCGCTTGAGCGGCGAATACCACTGCCCGTCGTAGACCAGTTCACCCCAGCGCTGATCAATGCCCCGCTTGTGACGGGCCAGCTCGCGCTCCACCGTTACGTTCTCCAGCTCCATATGAGCGGTGATCAAGGCGATCGCACCAGGGGCCTCGTAAACCTCCCGGCTCTTGATCCCAACGAGCCGATCTTCCACCATGTCCAGCCGACCGACACCCTGCGCGCCGGCCCGTTCGTTCAAGATCTGGATGGCCTGCAGCATGGACACTTTCTCGTTGTCGATCGCTATCGGATTACCTGCTTCGAAGGTGATCGTGACCTCATCTGGCTCCCGAGCTGTGGTCGGATCCGCCGTGTAGGCGTAAACGTCTTCGATGGGTCCATTCCAGATGTCCTCCAGGAAACCCGTCTCGACGGCGCGACCCCATACGTTCTGATCGATCGAGTACGGCGAGGCCTTGCTCTGCTTGATGGGCAGACCCCTGTTCTCGGCGTAGGCAATTGCCTTCTCGCGGGTCCAGGCGTAGTCGCGCACTGGCGCGATCACCCGCAGCTGAGGCGCCAGATTGGCGATGCCGACCTCGAAGCGCACCTGATCATTTCCCTTGCCTGTGCAGCCATGCGAGACGACCGTTGCGCCGTGAGACTTGGCGGCATCGGCGAGATGCCGCACGATGAGCGGCCGAGACAGCGCACTGACCAGTGGATAGCGATCCATGTAGAGCGCGTTGGCACGTAGCGCAGGACGACAGAAATCCTCCGCGAACTCGTCCTTGGCGTCGATCACGACAGCCTCAACTGCACCGCAATCGAGGGCCCGCTGGCGGATCACCTCCATGTCCTCCCCGCCCTGGCCGACATCGACGGCCACAGCCACCACTTCCTGACCCGTCTCCTCGGCCAGCCAGCCGATGCACACGCTGGTGTCCAGGCCGCCGGAGTACGCCAGTACGATCCGCTCGCTCATCTAAGTTCGCCCTTCTCACTGTGGTTGGGATGGGAAGTTGTTACGCCGTCGGCGGGCTTGCCCGTTCGGCTCATCATCAAGAACTGCTGCGCAGTGTGGTTGCCGCCGCTGGGACTCCGCGTGATCAGCAAGATCGTGTCGTCGCCTGCGATGGTGCCTAAGATCGACTCCCAACCGACCCGGTCGACCGCGGAGGCAAAGTATTGCGCCGCGCCGGGCGGAGTGCGGAGGACGACGAGGTTGGCCGAGGCCTGGGCCGAGACCAAGATCTCCGCGCACAGCCGGGCAAGCCGTGCTTCGAAGCTGGCGAACTCACCGACGTGTGGCGTCCGGTCCCCGCCTTCGCCGGGTACGGCGTAGACGAGGTGACCGCCCGAGCTGCGTACCCGAAGTGCACCGATCTCGACAAGATCACGGGACAGCGTGCCCTGGGTGACCTGCACTCCGTCATCGGCTAGCAGCTCGGCCAGCTCGCTCTGCGACCGCACCTCGCGCTGCTCCAGCAACGTAATGATCTTGGCGTGCCTGGCGGCCTTGGTCATCGAGCTTTTCGGGGGGTCCGAGGGGGGCCGTCCCCCCTGGCTGGGACGAGGTGCACGAGCGTAGGTCGTCATCAGATCTCCGCCCTCGCTTGTTCATCCAGGAAAGCCAGGAGCGCCTTCTGCACATGCCGGCGATTTTCGGCCTCGTCCCAGACCACCGACTGCGGACCGTCGATTACCGCCGCCTCGATCTCTTTGCCGCGATAGGCAGGCAGACAGTGCAACACGATTGCCTCCTTGTCGGCGATCTCCAGCAGCGCCGTGGTTACCGCGTACGGCATGAAGATCGACTCCCGATCGCCGCGTTCCTGGCCCATGGAGATCCAGGTGTCAGTGGCCACGACATCCGCATCGGCCACCGCTTCCTTCGCTTCGTCATGCACCTGTACGCTGCCGCCGGTGCCTTCGGCCAGCCTTTGGGCCCGGATGACGACGTCCGGATCGGGGTGGAAGCCAGTTGGCGCCCCGATGCGCACATGCATGCCCGCCAGGCTGCCGCCGAGCACGAACGAATGCGCCATGTTGTTCGCCCCGTCCCCGACATAGGCCAGGGTGAGGCCAGCCAGCTGGCCCTTGTGCTCCCGAATGGTTTGCAGATCCGCCAGCACCTGGCACGGGTGATACTTGTCGGTGAGCCCGTTGATTACCGGCACTCCGGCATGTGCGGCCATCTCCTCCAGCCGTTGTTGACCCGACGTACGCCACACAATCGCCGCTACGTTGCGACCTAGCACGCGCGCGGTGTCGCTGATCGACTCGCCGCGGCCGAGTTGAGATGCTGCGGCATCGATGATCATCGGATTGCCCCCGAGCTCGGCAATCGCGGTCTCAAAAGAAATCCTGGTTCGCGTCGACGGCTTGTCGAACAGCACCGCCACGGTTCGCGGTCCGGCATAGGGACGCATCTGGTATGGCTCCGCCTTGAGGCTATCGGCGAGATCCATGATCGCAAGTTGTTCGGTCTGACTGAGATCATCGTCGACCAGAAAGTGCCTCATCTGAACTCCTCTGCAACTTGGTCGAGCAAAGACGGCAGAGCCCGGACGAAGTGGTCCAGTTCGGCGCTGCTGATGATCAGCGGCGGCGCCACGCGCAGCACGTCGGGGCGCGGGGCGTTGATCACGAATCCTGCCGCCAGCGCGGCATCGACAACAGCGGCGGCGATCGGCGCAGCCAAGATCACAGCCTGCAACAGCCCGCGTCCGCGTACGCCAGTAATCAAGTCATGATCAAGTCCCATTATCGCTGTGGAGAAATGATCACCAAGCGTCTTCGCGTGTGCGAGAAGACCGTCGCGTTCAATTACCGCGATCACCGCCAGTCCCGCAATCGCTGCTACTGGGTTGCCGCCGAATGTACTGCCGTGACTGCCTGGGCCGAGCAGCCGCGAAGCAGTTTCGGTGGCGATGCATGCTCCAATCGGAAAGCCGTTACCCAGCCCCTTCGCCACAGTGATGATGTCGGCGGTAACGCCTTCGTCGACATGGACCAGCCAACTACCACAGCGACCGATGCCGGTCTGCACCTCGTCCATCCAGAGCAGAGCACCAGAGCGATCGCAGATCTCCCTGGCCTGGGCTAGATAGCCGCCGGAAGGAACTACGACACCGTTCTCGCCTTGAATCGGCTCCAGCACGACCGCCGCTACTGTCTCGTCGACCACCGATGCCAACGCATCGGCGTCGCCATAGGGAACGAAGATCACCTCGCCCGGCAGCGGCTCGAACGGTAGCCGGTATTTCGGATTGTGGGTAAGCGCCAGGGCACCCATGGACCGACCGTGAAAAGCGCCTTCGGTCGAGATGATCCTGCTACGCCCGGTCATGCGGGTGATCTTGAACGCGGCCTCGTTGGCCTCAGTCCCTGAGTTGGTGAAGAAAACCCGCGCCTCGGCAGCACCAGTCATCGCCGCCAGCCGGCCCGCCAGGGCGACCTGTGGCGGTGTCGCGAAGAAGTTCGACACATGGCCGAGCGTCGCAATTTGACCAGTCACGGCAGACAGGACGGTCGGGTGGGCGTGACCAAGGGCATTGACCGCAAGACCGGAAAGCAGGTCCAGGTATCGCCGTCCGTCCGCATCCCACACAGAGCAGCCTTCGCCGCGTACGAAGACGCGCTTCGGCAGACCGAAAGTGTTCATTATGGAGTGGGCGTACGCCTCGAGAACCGCCTCTGAGGATGTCGAACCGGAAAGTTCGCGACTCACGGTCACGGGATCGGCGGTCACGGCCGGGCTCCTTGCGGGGGTTCGACGGTCGCCGGACCATAGTCGCCATTGGTCAATTCGTGTGAGGGAATGCCCTGGTCACGGGAAAACACCCGGCTACCCAGCCGAATCAGCCCATCTTGAGTCACCATGGTCCCGATCCCGACGTTGGTAAAAATCTCTAGCAACAGCGCATGTGGAACCCTGCCATCCACCACAGTCGCGCGTGTGAGACCGCCCTCAACAGCACGGAGGCACGCCTCCATCTTGGGCACCATCCCGGCCTCCAGCGTCGGCATCAAGCCGCGCAATTCGGTCGCCGACATCTCGGTGATCACATCGCTGCTGTCGGGCCAGTTCCGGTAGAGCCCGGCGACGTCAGTCAGCACGACCAACCGCTCGGCCTGCAGCGCCACGGCCAATGCAGCTGCTGCGGTATCAGCGTTGACGTTGTGCACCACGCCATTGGCGTCGGGTGCGATGCTGGCCACGACGGGAACGCTGCCCGAGGAGATCAACCCAGCAACAGCCTCGGTGCGCACCGAGATCACGTCACCGACCAGACCAAGATCAATTTCTTCTCCGTCGATCGTTGCGCCGCGACGTTGGGCGGTGAACAGCCCACCGTCCTCCCCGGAGAGCCCCACCGCCACGGTGCTGTGGGTGTTGATCAATCCGACTAGGTCCCGGCCGACCTGGCCAACCAGCACCATGCGGACCACCTCCATGGCTTCTGGGCTGGTGACCCGCAGACCACCGCGGAACTCAGACGTGATCCCTAATCTGGTCAGCATCTCCGAGATCTGTGGCCCCCCGCCGTGCACCACGACCGGATGCACCCCACACCGCTTCATGAAGACAATGTCTTGAGCGAAGGCCCGCTTCAGGTCTTCGTCGATCATGGCGTTGCCGCCGTATTTGATGACGACGATCTTGCCCGCGTACGTCTCCAGCCAGGGCAGTGTCTCGGTGAGGATGGATGCTTTCTCGACAAGCGAGAGCGGCCGAGTCTCTGGGGGGTTCACGTTGAGTACTCCGCGTTCTCTTTGACGTAGTCGTAGGTGAGATCGTTGGTCCAAATCGTGGCCGAGTGCTCACCGTTGCGCAGGTTGACCTCGAGCCGTACATCGCGCTCACTCAGGTCAACGAGATCCCTCGAGTCGCCTATTGAGCCGTCGCGGCAGACCTGCACGCCATTGAAGGCCACGTCGATGCGGTCTGGCTCGAAGTCCGCGGTCGTTGTACCGATGGCGGCTAGCACACGTCCCCAGTTCGGATCCTGGCCGTAGACGGCGCACTTGAAGAGATTGCTACGCGCGATCGCTCGACCGACCTGCACTGCATCCTGTTCGGAGGAGGCGCGCTCCACGGAAATGGCGATCGTGTGCGCTGCGCCCTCTGCGTCGGCAAGGAGCTGCAAAGCAAGATCATGGCAGGTCTCATCCAGTGCAGCTTGGAAGTCACCGGCCGACGGCCGAACACCGGATGCTCCGCTGCTCATCACGATCACTGTGTCATTGGTGGACATGCAGCCGTCGCTGTCGATCCGCTCGAAGCTGTGGCGGCAGGCCTTGGCCAGTTGATCATGAAGCTGATCGGGATCTACCACGGCGTCGGTAGTCAGCACTACGAGCATGGTGGCCATGCCGGGCGCAAGCATCCCAGCTCCCTTCGCCATGCCACCGATCGACCATCCCTCGTCGGTGTAGATCGCCTGCTTGATCACCGAGTCGGTGGTCAAGATCGCTTCTGCGGCCGTCTGACCGCCGTCGGATTGGAGCAGTGGAACAAGATCATTGATGCCTGAGGTCAGCTTGTCCATCGGCAGCCGTACGCCGATCAAGCCGGTTGAGCACACCGCAACATCGATCGCGCCAACTTCGGCACCCTCAGCCGATCCTGCTGCGCCCTGAGCCGAGCCCCCTGCGCCCTGAGCCTGTCGAAGGGCATCCGCTACCAGCTCGGCCGTCCGATGAGTATCCGCGAAACCCTCGGGCCCGGTACAGGCGTTGGCGCCGCCAGAGTTCAAGACCACTGCTCGAAGCTGGTTGTCGGCGAGGACCTGTTCGGACCAGACAACGGGTGCGGCCTTGATGCGGTTGGTAGTGAACACGCCAGCCGCGGCATAGTCGGGACCGGTGTTGATTACCAGGGCCAGATCCTTAGTGCCGCTGCTCTTCAGCCCAGCTGCCAACCCGTACGCGAGAAAGCCCGACGCGGCCGTGACGCTCATGGCGCCACCCCAATGGTCGTCAGTCCGGTCGTCTCGGGCAGGTCGAGCGCCAGATTCATACACTGCACAGCGGCGCCAGCCGTGCCCTTGGTCAGATTGTCGAGTGCGGCGACAGCCACGATCCGGCCTACGTCATGATCAACAGCGACCTGGACCTGCACCGCATTTGACCCTAAGACCGACTTGGTCTGCGGCCAGAGGCCGTCGGGCAGCAGATGGACGAAAGGTTCGTCGGCGTACGCCTCCGCATATCTGGTGTAAACCTCGGCCTGCGAGATCTCGCGCCGTACGAGCGGCGCCGTGCAGGTGGCGAGGATGCCGCGTGACATGGGCACGAGTACGGGAGTGAATGACACGGATGGCTCGGAAGCGCCGCATGCGACAAAGTTCTGCAGCAGCTCGGGGATATGACGATGGACGCCGCCCACGCCGTAGGCGCTTGCCGAGCCCATAAGCTCGGCGCCGAGCAGGTGCGGCTTGAGGGCGCGGCCGGCACCGGAGGGTCCGCTGGCGGCCACAATGACGACATCCCGAGCAGCTGTCAGGCCAGACACGATGGCCGGCAGCAGCGCGAGGGTTGCGGTGGTCGGGTAGCAGCCCGGCACAGCGATCGCTCGCGCGCCGGCCAACTTGTCCCGTTGTCCTGGAATCTCGGGCAATCCATATGGCCAGGAGCCGGCGTGGGGTGAGGAGTAGAACCGCTGCCAGGCTTCGGCCTCTTGCAGCCGAAAATCAGCTCCGCAGTCGATCACCACAGTTTCCGGATGGAGCTGTGCAGCTACCTCACTCGACGCGCCGTGTGGCAGCGCGAGAAAGACCACGTCGTGATGTGCAAGCACATCCTTCGACGTCTCACTGACCGCGCGGTCCAGCAGCGGAATCAGTTGTGGGTGGTGCTGGCCGAGGACAGTTCCCGCACTGGCACCTGCTGTCAGGGCGCCAATTTCTACTTCCGGATGACCAAGCAACAGACGGAGAAGCTCTCCGCCTGCATAACCTGTGGCCCCTGCCACGGCTGCCCGTACAGTCACTCGTATGAGTATGCCATGCATGACAACTTCATGCATCTTCGCGTCTCATGCTTTGACGTAGTCATCCCGGTTGCTCTGCACAAGGTTCCGTGCGCGGCCGCACAGGGGCTTGAAAGAGGCCGGTTCGCGAGCGCCTAATCGCGCAGCCGGAACGCCAACCTGGTCTGCCACTGCTCCATGTCCGGCACCTCGGCCGGATCACTGAGGTATTCCTCGAGCCGGCAACCCCATTCGTCGCCGTCGGCGTCCCAGTCCAGACCACGTTCGGTGGCCCAGTCCAGTAGGTCACGGGTAGCAGTCACGAGCGTGTCGGGATGGCCGGTGTGGACGACGGTGGCGTAGCGGCCGGCGGGCAGAACGCCAACAGTGACTTCGGCATTGCCCTCAACCTGGCTCGCCACGCAAACTCCGGTTTCGATCTTCAGCTCGTTCTCCATGTCTATGACGACGTATCTCCAAAACGGCGGGCCGGCGGGAGCGACGCCTTGAGCGGCCAGCCAGTCGAAGACTCGGGCGGTCAACGGTGGAACGGCCGAGCCCAACTGCTGCATGGTGACGCTTACCGGAATCGCCACGTAAGGCCGATCCGTCCTGGTTTCAATTGTCGGATTCTCACCCACGATGCGCTCCTTCTCCCCCTGCGGTTTAGATGTCGTCACGGACCTAGACCTCATGAGGACTGAGAATTCATCGCGTATGGGTCTAGACCGTTCTCTGCACAGCTTGTAGGCGCTCCGCGGCCGCAGCCACGGCTGCATTGCGTGCCTCGGCGGTTTCGGCATCGGTCAAGGTGCGGTCCGGAGCTCGGAACCGCAGGGCGTAGGCCAACGACTTCTTGCCGTCGCCGATCTGCGGGCCGGCATAGATGTCGAACAACCACATCGACTCGAGGAGCGGTCCCGCACCGGTGCGTAGCGCCTGCTCGACTGCAGCTGCGGGCACATCGGCGTCCACGATCAGCGCAACATCCTCCTTGGCAACCGGGAAGCCGGAGATCACCGGAATCTCTCCGATATCGGGGGCCACCGAAACCAAAGCATCAAGATCGATTTCCGCAGCAGCCGTACGAGCCGGTAGGCCGAATGTGGCACAGACTTCAGGGTGCAGCTCGCCTGCGTAGCCGATCGCCTCACCAGTCGGCAAAGTGAACTCGGCACAGCGGCCCGGATGCCACGGCGCGTACTCCGTCGCTCGACGGTCAAGCTGAACTCCGATGGCCAGGCCAGCCGCTTCAACAAAGGCGATGGCCTGCTGCCAGCCAGTAGCGACGCCCAGTCCCTGCCAGTCGTCCGGCAGCCAATTCCCGGTGAGTAGGGCAGCGAGATGTCGAGGTTGACGCCCCAAGGCACGATCGATGGCAGCCAGTTCCTCATCCGAGGGCCGCTGGGTCACCGGCGGTCGTGGCGCGGCCAGCAGCGGATCATCAGCGAAGAAGACAGAGCCGGCTTCGAACAGGGCCAGGTCATCATTGCCACGACTGAGATTACGTACGGCTGCGGCGAACAGACCCGGGAGCAAGGTGGTGCGGAGGTAGGGACTTGCCTCCGACAAAGGATTGAGCATCTTGTTCAGGCGGCGGCGTTGGTCGTCGACCGGCACGCCCATGGCGTCAAGATCAGCAATTGAGGCGAACGGGAAGCTCAGCACCTCGACGTATCCACGCGCTACGAGTGCGGCATTGATCGCGCGACGCCCTCGTTGGCTCCTCGTCAGCCCCCGGCCGACCGGCGCCGTCGGGATTACCGGCTCGATCGTCTCGAATCCGATGAGCCGGCCGACTTCTTCGACATAGTCGTATGGATCCCTGAGGTCTGGTCGCCAGCTCGGCGGAGTAATCGTGAGGGCATCGCCGTCGTCGCTTACGGTCGCGCCGACTGCTTCGAGCAGGTGCACGACTGAGGAGTGATCGACTTCGGCGCCGAGGATTCTCCCGGGCAGCGTGTCAGCGATGATCGTGCTTGTTCGCCCGGGCGTCGCACCGCGCACTGTCTCACTTTCCAGCAGCGTGCCGCCCGCAAGATCCATCAGAAGTTCAGCGACTCGGTGCGCCGCTGCGTAACTCGCCTCAGGATCGACGCCGCGTTCGAACCGCCGGGACGCCTCCGATGACAGCTTGTGGCGTCGCGAGGTGCGCGCAATGGTCATAGCGTCGAAGTGGGCTGCCTCGATGACAACGTTGCGAGTGCTCGCCGAGAGTTCCGTTGTCGCTCCGCCCATCACACCGGCCAAGCCGATCGGGCCAGAAGTGTCCGTGATCAACAAGTCGTCGGGATGCAGGGGACGCACTACGTCGTCGAGCGTGGTCAGTTTCTCCCCCTCGACTGCCTTGCGAACCACAATCGCTCGATCGAGGAGGTCCGCGTCATAGGCATGAATGGGCTGACCGGTTTCCAGCATGACGTAGTTGGTGATGTCGACAGCCAGCGAAATGGAGCGCATCCCAGCGAGCTGAACCCGGTGAGCGAGCCAACGAGGGCTCGGCCGATTTGGATCGATTCCGGTCGACCGAGACGGCCACGAAAAGTGGACAGGCTTGAGACTGCAGCTCGACCGGATAACCGTTTGCGATCTCGACCGGTACGGGCCGGTCCACCGGATCGGTGAATGTCACCTTCAGCGCTTGCGCCGACTCACGAGCGATGCCGCGGATGGAAAGGCAGTAGCCGCGGTCAGCGGTGACCGCGATGTCGAGTACGTCCTCGCGGAGCTCCAGAACGGACGCCGCGTCACTACCTGGCTCAAGATCAGGTTCGGTAAGCACAAGTATGCCGGTGTGATCATCTCCTAGACCCAGCTCCTTGGCGGAACAGATCATGCCATCGGAGACGTGGCCGTACGTCTTGCGCGCCGAGATCGCGAAGCGGCCCGGCAGCACGGTGCCAGGGAGCGCAACGACAACCGTGTCTCCCACTTCGAAGTTGTGGGCACCGCAGACCACGCTGCGGGAACCAGTGCTGTCGTTGTGCGAACCGACATCGACCTGGCACCAGCGGATCGACTTGCCGTTGGAGTGCACCTCGACCTCGTACGCCAGCACCTTGCCGATCACCAGCGGGCCGCTGACCTCTGCCCCGACCTGATCGACAGTCTCGACTTCCAAGCCGGCTCTGATCAACGCCTCGGCGAGAGTACGCCCATCAAGATCATCAGGCAGGGCCGCATACTCGCGCAGCCAACTCAGCGGGGCCCTCATCTGGCGCGCTCCTGGATGAGGCGGGGGTTTGAGCGGGTCGTCCCCTTTGCTCCATTCATCGCGCGGTGCCTACCAACGCGCGGCTGAAACGTACATCGCCCTCGATCATGTCGCGCATGTCCTCAACGTTGTTGCGGAACATCAATGTGCGGTCCACACCCATACCGAACGCGAAGCCTGTATAGACCTCAGGATCGACGCCGCACGCTCGGAGTACCCGAGGGTTCACTACGCCGCAGCCGCCCCATTCGATCCAGCCTTCGCTCTTGCAGGTGCGACACGGGTTGTCGGGATCACCAACCGAGGCGCCATGACAGACGTAGCATTCCAGGTCGACTTCGGCCGACGGCTCGGTGAACGGGAAATAGTTGGGCCGCATCCGGGTACGCGTGCCGCCGAACATGGCACGGGCGAAATGATCAAGGGTGCCGCGCAGATGACCCAGGGTGATGCCCTTGTCCACCGCCAACCCTTCGATCTGGTGAAAGACGGGCAGATGCGTGGCGTCGTACTCATCTGATCGATAGACGCGGCCCGGGCACACGACGTAGACAGGCAGCTCGCGCGTTAGGAGGGCCCGCACCTGAACGGGCGAGGTGTGGGTCCGCAAAACCATTCCGCCATCCTCGGGCTCGACGAACAAGGTGTCGGTCATGGTCCGGGCCGGATGATCGGGGATGAAGTTCAGCGCATCGAAGTTCATCCATTCGGCTTCGAGCTCGGGGCCTTCCGCGATCTCCCAACCCATGGCGACGAACACGTCTTCCATGAGGTTCATCAAGGCAGTAACCGGGTGAACTGCGCCGACTGGTTGGGTGTGAACGGGCAGTGTGACATCAACGCGCTCATCGACGAGGATGCGGGCCAGCTCGGCAGCCTTGATCTGCTCCTCGCGTGCCTTCAGCGCTTCATTGATCCGGTGCCGCGCTTGGCCGACCCGACTGCCAACCTCCTTGCGCGCGTGAGGCGGCAGCGCGCCGATCTCCCGATTGGCGAGAGCGATCGGCGAACGGTCACCGACATGTGACAGTCGCGCCTGCTTGAGCTCGGCCACAGTGGTCGCCGCCGCAAAGGCCGCAGAGGCGTCCGCCACCATTGCTTCAACACTTTCGGCGTTCAGCGGTGTGACCTGAACGGGGTCATAGCTGGTGTTCGGCCCGGACATTGCTTCCTCGAGGTGACTGTGACGCAGGGTGCGCCTGGGACAGTCTAGGAATGAAGCCCGCGCAGTGCCATGTCGTTTCGATTGCGAGCGTCGAGAAATCGTGCGGCCTTGTCTGGACGAGCGAACGAGTCGACGCGCTTTTGGTCGCGAGTGAGGGAGGAAGACAAGGGATTGTCAGCGCGATTGTGCGAGCAATCACACCAAAGGGAGTGGACCTCCGACGCCGATTTGTCAGAACACAGTTGGCCTCGAGCTCAACTGTGTTCTGACAAGTCGGAGTTAGGCACGTTGGGCGGTGGCGGAGGCGTAGAGGAAGACGGCCGCAGCCGTCGACAAGTTGAGGCTTTCGGCTTGGCCGTATCGGGGCAAAGCGACCAGCCGGTCAAACAAACTCGTGTGCTCCGCCGGCAGACCCCAAGCCTCATTGCCCAGCACCCACGCCGTTGGTCTGGTCAGTTCTCCGGATTGAGCGAGTTCGTTGACGGTGCAGCTCGCCGCAGCGTCCGCTCCAAACACGTGAAGCCCAGCCTGACGGGCCTGGGTGACCGCTTCGGCAAGATCAACATCAATTGCGATGGGTAGATGAAACAAGCTGCCGGTGGTAGCGCGTACGGTTTTGGCGTTGTACAGCTCGACGGAGCTGCGGCTAACCAGAACTGCGTCGGCACCGAAGGCGTCTGCACATCTGATCACTGTGCCGAGGTTGCCCGGATCACGTACCTGATCGCACATCACTACCAGCCGAGGACGTCCGGTCAGCGCCTCAGCCGTTGCGACGTCGACCATCTGGCAGACCGCAACGACGCCTTGTGGCGTCACGGTATCGGCGAGCTCGTCGACCGCCCGAGTCGGTGCGGCAGCGATGCGAACCCCGAGATCCGACGCGGTCGCGAGTAGCTCGCGATGCCGATCGACCCTGTCGTCAGCCACAAGCAGCTCAACCACTGTCCCGGATTGGCGTAGTGCCTCCGAGATTGCCTGACGACCCTCGGCGAGAAACTGCCGAGCAGCTTCGCGTTCCCTACGACGCAACAGCCGACGTGCCGCGCGCAGCGTTCGTTGTGAGGCTGCGGGAATTTGAGGCAGTGTGACCTCAGGCTGTGATCAGGCGGCCGTGGCGTCGGGGGTCGGCACGTTCGCCTTGGCGACCTCGACCAGCGCGGCGAATGCTGACGGATCTGTTACGGCAAGATCAGCAAGGATCTTGCGATCGACCTCTATTCCGGCTGCCTTGAGGCCCGAGATGAAGCGGTTGTAGGTCATTCCCTCAGCACGGGCCGCAGCGTTGATCCGCTGAATCCACAATTTGCGGAAGTCACCCTTACGGGCTCGGCGGTCACGATAGGCGTAGACGAGCGAATGGGTGACCTGTTCCTTGGCCTTGCGGTACAGCCGAGATCGCTGGCCACGGTAGCCGGACGCCTGCCCGAGAACTTCCCGACGCTTCTTCTGTGCATTGACGGAGCGCTTGACGCGTGCCATCGCAGTTACTCCTTATGTTCTGTTCCTGGCGTGCACCGCACGCCTCGGGGGTCCAAGGGGGTCGTCCCCCTTGCTCTCATTGAACGGGGCTCTCAGGCGTTTCTGCCGAGCAGTTTCTTCGCTTTGGCGGCGTCTCCGGGCGCCACGATCTTGTCGCCATCCAGGCGTCGCGTACGGGTGCTCGGCTTGTGCTCGTTCAGGTGCATCTTGCCCGCCTGGCGGTGCATGAGCTTGCCCGTGCCAGTGAACCTGAAACGCTTCTTGGCACCGGAGTGCGTCTTCATCTTCGGCATCTGTCTTCCATCTCTTCTTTGGTATTGCGCTCGCAACCGCGCTGCAGCGTGTCTAGCTCAGGTCGACGTCGGGATCGAGGTTGTCCGCTGGTCCCCGACGCCTCTTTGTTACAGGCTCGGCGGCAGCCTGTGCCCGTCGATCGGCCTGTTCGGTTCGCTCCGCCTGTGCGTCGGCGAGTCGCTCCGCAGCGCGGCGATCGCGCTCGGCCCTAACCTCGGCACGGGCCTCGGTCTTCTTCTTGAGTGGACCCAAGACCATCAACATGTTCCGGCCGTCCTGCTTGGGCGCCGATTCGACGAAGCCGAACTCGTCGACATCAGAGGCCAGCTTCTTCAAAAGGTTGTAGCCGAGCTCGGGCCGCGACTGCTCGCGTCCCCGGAACATGATCGTGATCTTGACCTTGTCCCCCGCCTTGAGGAAGCGTACGACGTGACCTTTCTTGGTCTCGTAGTCGTGAGTGTCGATCTTCGGCCGCAGCTTCATTTCCTTGATCACTGTGTTGGTCTGATTGCGTCGGCTCTCGCGCGCCTTCTGGGCGTTCTCGTATTTGAACTTTCCGTAGTCCATGAGCTTGGCAACCGGTGGCCGTGCCATCGGGGCTACTTCCACCAGGTCAAGCTCTGCCTCACGCGCCAAGCGCAAGGCGTCCTCTATACGTACGATGCCGACCTGCTCCCCGGCCGGTCCGACGAGCCGGACCTCGGGGACGCGAATTCGATCGTTGATTCGCGGTTCGGTGCTGATATGTCCTCCAGTTGGTTGTAGGTGGTTGACCAACCAGACGACACCGAATCCGTACGCGCGACCCGAATGACGAAGGGTCCCCGCGTACGCGAAGACCCCGAAACCCGCAAGGACAGCACAGGCATGTGCAGGTCCTCGCAGACCGACCCGACAACTGTCAGTCAATGACGCTGTGCGGGTGGGAGATCAGGTCTCCACTTGCGGATTCAGTGCACGACTGAATCGGTCGCAGTCAAGATATCACCGTAGGCCACAGCGGCCATATACATGTGATTCCGACTCTGCGATTTAACGGGCTGCGGCATCGACGTATTCCCTGATCACTCTGCAAACATCCGCGGCGTCACGCAGGACGAGCCTGGCGTTTCTCCGCCCAGAGCCACGTATAACGCCGACATCTGCGATTCCAGACGCCTTTTGTGACCTTATGCGGAGAAACGACCGTAGCTGAGGTCAGTCGTCGGCTGGCAGCATCCAGCCGAACTCGTCGTTAGCCAACTCAATAAGGCGGTGGCCGGCTGCAAGCTCTGCCAGCACCTCGCCTTCGAGTACGAACGGTTGTGGACCCGCCACATCAATGAGTACGACGGTCAGCTCCTCGCTCCTCGCGGCCTGCGCGGCGATGTCGATGGTGACCGGTACCGGGCGAGCATCCGACTGCCAGCTCTGCAGTGCATCAAGACCTGTAAAGGCAAGCAGCGCGCGCCGCCCGTCCCGCACCTGGAGTATCACCAGCGACATCTCCGCCTCTTTGTCCGAGGGGAGGCCGGCAACTGTCTCGCCAAGACGGGTTGTCGTGGCGACCACCGGCACTAGCAGCCGATCACCACAGAGTGCGGCAACCGCGCGTAAATACGCAGCGGGTGTGGCTTCGGTGGCTGCGGCAGCAATCAGGCGGCGTGTCTCGGCCGACGCTGCGCCCGTATCTGTGGGGAACGGGGATGCGGACAACCGCCGTTGAGGATCCACGCCTGCTCTACCTCTCTTCGGAGTTGTCATGGGAGCCGGTGCTCTCCCCCATTGTCCCTCACGCCGCTCAGTCAAGATCATCGCTTCATGATGATTTTGATCTTGATCTCACAAATCTGTGGTCGTGGAGATCAAAGATTGGTGATCAGATAGTGATCGTGAGCATGAGCAGTGACAGCGATCATGAGATCAACGTTCGCACATGCGAAGCCTGCTCACCAGCACCTCCGACACGCTGACACGGCGGCGACTACAACACAAGGTCTCGGTGTGGACACAACGCTTGCATAGAAATCTTCGGGGCCATATGTTGCCCGCAAGTTCAGACCGCATGGTCAGAGGAGATTCGCCAATGGGGGCGACCACACCGGCAGCCGAGTCGGCCGTCGTGTTGTCGCGGCTCCGCAAGGAGTTCCCCGGCACGCCGCCGGTGGTTGCCGTCGACGACATCGAGCTGGAGATCCGCGACAGCGAGTTCTTCTCAATGCTGGGCCCCTCGGGCTCCGGCAAGACGACCGTGCTGCGGATGATCGCCGGCTTCGAGACCCCGACGTCGGGACGCGTCGAGCTCGGCGGGCGGGACGTGACCACGATTCAGCCCTACGACCGCGACGCCAACACGGTGTTCCAGGACTACGCCGCTGTTCCCGCATATGAGCGTCCTCGAGAACGTCGAGTACGGCTTGCGCGTCAAGAAGATCGGCCGGCAGGAGCGACGTGCCCGCGCCATAGGGTCGCTTGAGCAGGTACGGCTGCCGGACTTCGGCGCCCGCCGGCCGGGGCAGCTCTCCGGTGGGCAGCGCCAACGCGTCGCGCTGGCCCGCGCCCTCGTCAACCGGCCCCGCGTGCTCCTCCTCGACGAGCCCCTCGGCGCCCTCGATCTCAAGCTGCGCGAACAGATGCAGGTAGAGCTCAAGGCGCGATCCAGCGGGATGTTGGCATCACCTTCCTGTTCGTCACTCACGACCAGGAGGAAGCGCTTACCCTCTCCGACCGCATCGCCGTGTTCAATGCCGGCCGCATCGAGCAGGTCGGCACGGCCCGCGAGATCTACGAGCAACCGGAGAGCGAGTTCGTGGCCGGGTTCGTCGGCACGTCCAACCTGCTCAACCCAATCTTCGGCATCAATGCCGGCCTCTTCACGATCATCGTGGGCCACGCTACGTTCTGCATCGTCGTCATCTTCACCAACGTCACCGCCCGGTTGCGGCGTATGGGTGGGTCGCTGGAGTCAGCATCGGCCGACCTCGGCGCCCGGCCACTCACAACGTTCCGCCTGGTGACTTTCCCGCTACTTCGCACGGCCGTCCTTGCGGGCGCACTCCTGGCGTTCGCCCTCAGCTTCGACGAGATCGTGGTCACGACGTTCACCGCGGGACCGGGCACGCCCACCCTGCCAATCTGGATCTTCAACAACCTGTTCCGGCCGAACCACGCGCCCGTCGTTAACGTCGTCGCCGTGATCCTGGTGGCGGTCTCGATCCTGCCGGTCTGGCTCGCCCAGCGGCTCAGCGGCACGGAGGCCGCGGAGAGCCGTCTCTAAATAATCCGGTGACCGTCGAACAGCGGTCAACTCGGGGTATCACCGGATATCGAGCACCTTGTCAAGCAGCTAATTTCGAGCACATGCCTGCTGTTGACACCGTAAAGATTCACGCGTGTCACGTACTAGGGGCCGATTGCCCGTAACCCGTTCCGACTAGGCAAATCACTACTCGTCGTTTCGCGTCGTTTCTCACCAATTCTCAATGAGTGACGGAAGAGAGACGGACGGCAAATGATCTTGTAAGCGCCCAAACGGCTGTGATTTCCCAGCCGAAACTGCCTCTGACTAGACATCCCACGACCGGAAGCGGTCAAGCTGCAGAGCTGAGATTGTCTGGTTCGCTGTGCCAGGCGATGTGCTCGTCGTACAGGGTGTGGGTTCGTAGGCAGCCATGGAGGATGCCGACGAGCCGGTTCGCGAGGGTGCGCAGGGCTTGGTAGTGGGTGGCTCCGCGGGCGCGTTGCCGGTCATAGAAGGCGCGGGCGCCTGGGGAGTTGTTCAGTGCGGCGAACCCTTGCAGCAGCAGCGCATCGCTGAGACGGCGGTTGCGCGCGAAGCGGGCCAGCACAACTCGTTTGGTGCCGGAGGCTTTGGTAATCGGTGACATGCCGGAGTAGTTCTTCCGCGCCTTGGCGTCGACATAGCGGCCCGGGTCGTCGCCGAACTCTGCGAGCACCCGGGCACCGAGGATGACACCGAGGCCAGGCTGGCTGCGGTAGATCTCAACGTCCGGGTGCTGGCCAAAACCCTGCTCCACCTGCCCGGCCAGCACCTCGGTCTGGGTAGCCATAGCGGTCAACACAGCGAGCAGCGCTGATGCGCTGGCGGTGTAGGCGGGGATCACACCGGGTCGAGCAGCCAACTGCTCAGAGGTCAACGCGGCCCGGATCGTGGCGGCGGTGCTGGCGAGGTTGCGCTGCCGGCCGGCACGCCGCAGCAGGGTTTCGATCCGACTCTGGGAGAGCCGCCGGCCCAGGTCGGGGTTCGGTGCCACGGTGAGCACAGCCAGTGCGTCCCGGCCGGCAAGGTCGGTGCCGAACGCGGCCAAGGCGGCCGGGTAATACTCCCGCAGCAGCGACCGCAGCGTGTTCACCTGCCGCACCCGCGACCAGATCATCGCTCTGATGCGCCCGGGTGGCGATCTTGACGTGTTCGGCGATCTCACTGTCACCGGCGATCCGGCGGTGGTGCGCCCGATCCAGCCGGACGATCTCGGCCAACAGATGCGCATCGCCCGGATCCGACTTCGCCCCCGACGGGGAATGGCGTTCCCGATACCGGGCCACCTGCAACGGGTTGATCGCAAACACCACATAGCCGGCAGCCAGCAACGCCTGCACCCACGGCCCGCGCTCGGTCTCAATACCGACCAGCACCTGATCCGGTTCAGCTGCCGGATCCAGATGCTCCGCGACCAGCTCATGCAGCATCGTGATGCCTGCTAACCCCTCCGGCAGCCGACGGCGGGCCAGCACCCGACCCGCCTCGTCTTCGATCTCGACGTCATGGTGGGCCTCAGCCCAATCGTCCCCAATAAACAACACCGCGCCCCCTCGCTCACGTTGATCACCAAGCCACGAACCGCGGAGAGGACCTGCTACGACCTAATGGGACGCTTCTATGTCCCGTCAAGTGGTCGAGGACAGCGCCTCGAGCTGGCGAAACAGTTGTCGGGCGATATAGCGCTTCAGGCACCGCTTGATGTCGCGGATGGTCTTGCCCTCGGCGAGGCGACGCTGCACGTAATCCTTTGTGGCGCTGTCTTGACGCATTCGGACCAGCACGATGGTGTGGAGCGCGCGGTTGAGTTGTCGGTCTCCCGATCTGTTCAGTCGGTGCCGGACGAGCGTTCCTGACGAGGCTTCGATGGGTGCGACCCCGCCGAGCTTGGCGAAGGCGGCCTCGGATCGGAACCGGCCGTGATGGGACCAGGAGGTGATGACCTGACCGGCCACGACAGGGCCGATCCCCAACTGGTCGAGCAGGGCGGGGGCGAGCTGGCGGACGAGCCTGTCGAGCTGAGCCTCGAGTTCGGCGGCCTCCTGCTCGCAGGCGAGCGCTCGGCGTGCGGTGGAGCGCATAGCCAACACGGTGGCGGACTCCTCCACGCTTCGTCGCGAGGAGTCGCGCAGCCCGGCACAGGTTTGCAGCAGCTGTCCCAACGGCAACGTCCGGAGCCGTTCCCGGATACCGTCGGGAGCGCTGGTGACCAGCGCGTGCAGAGCCGAGATGGCCCGGGTCCGGAACGTGACCGCCTGCCCGCGGGTGGCCAGCAGCACCCGGATGGCTTCCCGGTCTCCACGGCGTCGCGGCTCGCTGAGGCCCACACCGGCGAGCACTTGCCGGGCCGCTCGCACCGCGTCGATATCGTCGCTCTTCACCCCGCCACGACGGGCCGGCCGCTGAGGGCGGTCGACCTCAACGACCCGCTCGCAGCAAGCCAGCAGTGCCGTGGTCAGTCCGGCACCGAAGCTGCCGGTGCCTTCGATGGCCCACAACCTCGCGCCGTGGCGCCGCCCGAAGCCGATCAGCTGGCGGTAGCCAGCCGGACCGGCCGGAACCGTCAAATGTTCCAAGACAGCGCCCGTCGCGCCGACCGCCGCCGCGGTGTGAGTGTCCTTGTGAGTGTCGACGCCGACGACGACATCAAGATCTGGATGGAGAGCCAGCATGCAGTTCGCTCCTTCGGGTGAGAGGACATCGATCCCGGCCCGAGCGACGTTGCGGCAAGACTGTGATGAGCCACACCCGGAGGCGGACAAGCTTCTGATCAGGCCAACACGACAGCCGGGTCCGGTGCCGGCAGCAAGGACGGACAAGTCCCATTAAGGGCACCAACAAGTTGGGCCGATCAGTTTTTGGGTCACGTCCTTGCCGCCGGCACCAGTCTCAGACGACGCGTCGCGAAACCGGGTGGATCCAGACTCACAATCAGTGCTCAACCGGCACGACATCCCACCAGCACTACCAGCCCCCTCACCAACCGCCGGGGCACGATCTAGTCATAGACCTCAGACCAAGGGCCAGGGAAAACAAAGTGCTCACCGACAGCCGGCTCGGGACAACAGCATGCCCGAAGCCTGCTATTGCAGTCCCATTAGGGAAACGTCAGATTTCCCCTGCACTCACGTGCTAACTGGGCTCAAGGGCGGAATCCCAAGCGATGGAGAGTTCCCTCAAATACCGATGCTTGCGTTGAACCCGTCCCCGCCCCGTTCATCTTCTGCCCGGCGCTTTCTTGTGCGAACTCAGCCCCATGATCACGTACTCAGCCATGTGATGTATCAGGACTAGCAGATTTACTTCCGACTAGGTGAGGGATCCAAGCTGCGGTTGCAAACCGTGCCTACCGATCACCGACCCACGCGGTGAGGAGGAATTAGACGAATGGCTAAGTCGGCGCCCAATTGCCCACCATTTTGAGCGGAGCCGTCGTCCCCGTCCTTGCTGGTGAGGGTCAGGATATCGGAACTCTAACCCGCCTAGCTGATAAGTGGAGTAGGTGATAGCGATGAGCCGCTCGGAGAATGTTGATCTCATCCAACATGGAAGTGCTGGAGCAGGGCCGCCAAAGGCACAGTCGAAATCTGGCGACAATGAAGGCAACGGGTTGGTCCCGCGCGTCCGGGCCAAGCGGGCTGAGGTGGAGCAGTACCTGCGAGTAGTTGGTGTGCGCCGCCGCCGGCTGGTCACGCTAACCATTTTTGCCGCTGCGATTTCGACTTTACTGACCGCCCTAGCCGCGTTATGGGGCCAGCAGCTGGCTCGCTGGTTCACTGACACCTTCGGAACGGCTACGGATGGTTGGCGGATGCTCTGCACACTCGCCGCAGTGTGCTCTCTAACCGCCGGCGTCGCCGCCCAACTGCAAACATCGAAGAACTACGAGGAGCGCATCGCGCAGGCCCAGGAAATCGTGGCCTCTCTCGAGGCGCTGGAGGTTGCTATCGCCCTCGGCCATCTCAACGAAAATGAGGCCACCGACGAGTACCTCAAAATTATCGCGGGCACTTCGTTCATGCATCAGGCGGGCTAACGGCGCTGCACCAGTCCGTTGTGACAGTCCTGGCCTGCAAGCGATACAGGTGCCGGCGCCGGGCTCCGCTGGCGCCGGAAGTAGCAGGCCGTAGCCAACGCGCACCAGTGGCAATGCGCCGGGTGGCCGATACCAGCCTTCGGATCGTACGGCTCAGGCAGCCTCACATTCTCCCGGCATCACGCTCAAGCTGCAGAGACGTGGCGTATGACAGCGAGGCCGCCTCCATAGCGCCATCGGTCCACCGCTGAGAGCCGCTGGGACACGACGCCAGCCGCGGCTTCGAAAGCACTGCTCACGGGCAGGCTTGGACCTTGTCCGCTGACGCCTAGCCCGTACCTGCTGATCGACTTGCCGCACGGTCGCGAGAGAGATCAGCATTGCTGTCGTCGCTCATGCCGCTTTTCTCCGTCCGGGTAGGCGAGTTCGATCCCTGCCAGCCGTGGTTGTGGTTGCCGAGCGCCTAGGCGATATCCCGCAAATGGTGCTCAAGGTGTACGGCCACTGCATGCCGGACAGCGAAGACCTGACCCGGCGCGCGATCGATTCCGCGTGGAGTGACGGACAAGGGACGGACGGGGGTGATCACCGACAGACATCAGGCCTAGTCACGAGCTAGCCTGGTTGGCGTGCCTGCTGTTGACACCGTACTACTGCCCTTGTGCGTTGGACTCTCGCTGCTCGGCGTGATCGCGACCGGAATCGCCTGGCGGCGGGGAAACAAGGGCCGGGTGATTCAGGGCGTCGGATTGGCACTTGCTCCCATCGCTCTCTACTTCAGCGGACTTCTCCGCTTGCTCTGGAATGCTGCCGTCGCCTTTGGCACCTGGGCTTCCACGATCATCTTCTCACCCGCAGTCTGGTTCGGTCTGTCGCTGCTCGGGCTGTGCATCGTGCTCTGGGTGGTCGGTGGATTCATCGGCCGACGGTCCTCCGCTGCCAAGAGCAACGAGGTCAGCGCTCAGCCCACGTCAAGTGCTCTACCGGCCAAAAAGGCAGCTGGTAAGCAAGGACGCAGTCAGCAACCGCCTATCGATGAAGAGATGGCCGAGATCGAGGCGCTGCTCAAGTCCCGCGGCATCGAGTAACACCGAGTTGTCAGATGGTGGTTGGGCCATCGGCCAATCAATATCTGACAAGTCGGCGTTAGTTAGGGGCTTCAAGGAAGCGGCGGTGGCGTACGCGGAGTTCCTTCACTGCCGCTGTTGCAAGCGGCCCGTCGACGGTCTGAATACCCATCAGCTGGCGTCTGTCGGCATCCAGGTCGGCCTCGAACGCTAAGCCATCGGCTGGTTTCAGCAGCAGTTGTGCCCACGGGTCACCTGGTCGAAGGATGATCTTGTGGACTCGTTCCCATGGCACTCGGTGCACCCGCAGAGCGTTGCGAATCCTCAGACCCGACTCGTCGGCGCGCACGTAACTGCCTGCCAAAACTGCCATCGCTGCAATGACGAATGCCAGGATGCCAAGCAGCGCCAACCGATGCGTCAGTGGGAACAATGCGCGGATCTCAACCGGCAGCAACAGCCAGCCGATGGCGCCAAGTACGCAGAGCGTGATGCTGGAGATTATCGCGATCATCCGTACGCGACGAGGCCGCGCCACATAGACGGTGTGATCGAGATCGTGATCAGCCACAGCTGACGACCGCTAGATGCGACAGGCGGCGATGTCGGTGACCAAGATCGCCCGAGCACCGAGCGCCCACAGGTCGTCCATGATCTGCTGAGCATCGGCTCGCGGCACCATCGCCCGTACTGCTCGCCACCCCTGTTTCGCCAACGGGGAGACGGTGGGCGATTCCAGACCTGGGGTGATCGCGCAGGCTTCCTCGACGAGGGCATCGCTGACGTCGTAATCCATCATCACGTAGTTCCGGGCGACCAGTACGCCGTTGAGTCGCCGTTCCAGTTGATCAAGACCGGATGGCGGCTCGGCACCCGCCCGGCGAATCAGGATCGCTTCCGAATTCAAGATCGGATCGCCGAACAACTCCAGGCCGGCTGCCCGCAAGGTGGTGCCGGTCTCGACGACATCCGCAATGACATCGGCGACCCCAAGCCGAATGGCGGTTTCAACCGCACCATCCAAAGCGATGAGCCGGGTAGTGACACCAAGATCGCCAAGGTAGGTCTCCACCAGTCCCGGGTACGACGTCGCCAAGCGAAGATCATGTAGCTGCCCCACCGACAGTTTGCTGCCCTGCGGCGCCGCGAACCGAAACTTGCTGCGGCCGAACCCGAGAGGCAGCACCTCGATCGCGTGCGCATGCGAGTCGAGCAGCATGTCCCGGCCGGTGATGCCGACATCGAGAGTTCCCTCACCGACGTAGACCGCGATGTCTCGGGGGCGCAAATAGAAGAATTCGACACCGTTGACGTCATCGAGAAGCGCGAGTTCCCCATCCGAGCGCTGTGCGTAGCCGGCTTCCCGCAGCATCTCGGCCGCGGGCTCGGACAAGGATCCCTTGTTGGGCACGGCCACCTTGATCAGCGGTTTTTCCATGCCGGGCAGGGCTGAGTTCACGCGCCACATCCTAGGTGGCTGCTCACAACCGCTCGTAGATGTCTTCGAGATCAAGATCAAGCGCCAGCATCAGCACCTGGATGTGGTACAGCAGCTGGCTGATTTCGGTGGCCGCCTCGTCCTTGGACTGGTGTTCCGCGGCCATCCAGACCTCGGCCGCCTCCTCGACGATCTTCTTACCGATCTCGTGTACGCCAGCCTCCACTCGAGCGACGGTCGACGAGCGAGCGTCGCGGTCAGCCACTTTCGCCGTGAGCTCAGCGAAGAGGCTGTCGAACGACTTCTGGACGGTCACGGCAGTCAGCCTAGTGTTGCGACCCATTCCGACTTGTCAGAATCTCAGCACCATATGTGGTGCTGAGATTCTGACAAGTCGGTGGGTTAGCCGACGGTTTCCACCACCGGGGTATCCACCCCTGAAGCCACCTCCGCACGCTCGCGACGTTCGATCCGCAGCCAGGTCACGAAGCCGACGACGCAGAACGCGCCATAGACGATGTACATGATCGCCGAGGGGTAGTAGCCGGCGATCAACAGCAGCGGTACACCGACGGCGTCTACCAGGATCCAGATCAGCCAGAATTCAACCCATCCGCGTGCCATGCCGTAGGTCGCCAGGATGGAACCGGTCAAGATCCAGGCGTCGGCCAGCGGGCCCCACGACCCCAGCGCCTGCAACACGACGTAAAAGATCACGGTGAGAACCGCCGCTCCGACCAAGAGCTGCAGCCGACCCCGAGCACCGGCCCACTTCGGATGCACGCCGACGCCCTCCTCGGCGTGCGACTTGCGGTACTGATACCAGCGCACCCACCCGTACACGCTGACGATGATGAAGAAGATCTGGCGACCGGCTTGGCCCCACAGATCCAGCTTCTGGGGAGTGTCGAATGGGCCACCGATGGCCGTTCCGACAAAGACCGTGAACAACAACACGTTGCCCACGATGCCGACGGGCCATGCGGCGACCTTGCGCCACATGCCCAGCAAAGCGCTTGCCAATCCGAACCCATTGCCGATGATCTCCCGCCACAGAATGACGCTCGAACCGATCTCGATCTGGGCCTTCAGCAACCGCAGGAGTACTTCTTGGAGATCCATTGATCCCTCCACTCATCCGGTCGCACGAATGCCGGGGTGGAGAGCGCTCATCGCTCGTGCATCTGCACAACGATGACCCGCTCGCGTGAACCTCCCATCCGGACTTTCACCGTCGGTCGTGGAGTTTCACCACATCAACCCTCGGCTGGAGGCAGAGGGGTCGCGGACTATCACCGCCGGTTCGGACTTGCACCGACCCCGGTACACGCGCGAGTTGTCAACTCGTCGCCCACACTTTACTCCGACTTGTCAGCGTCAGTGGTTGCCCAGGCAGCCCTGGACGCTGACAAGTCGGCGGTGGCTAGAGAGTCACGCCGAGAAGCGCTTCGCAAGCACGAGCCACAAGCGCCGGCGCGTCGGCGTCGTCACTGTCGATTGCGGTCGATGCACCGGCCCACGCGTCCACAGCAGCCAGCGCCGACGGTGCATCGAGATCTTGGGCGAGCGCGGCACGCATCTGAACCAACACTTCGTCGGCATTGAGCCCGGCATCTAGCCGAACGGCCTCGCGCCAGCGGTCCAGACGGTCCTGGGCAGAGACCAACAGGTCTTCGTTCCACTCCCAATCGTCGCGATAGTGATGCGCAAGGAGAGCAAGGCGGATGGTCATCGGGTCGACGCCAGTTGCCCGCAATGCCGATACGAAGACCAAGTTGCCCTTTGATTTCGACATCTTTTCGCCATCAAAGCCGACCATTCCACTGTGCAGATACGCCAGGGCAAAGGGCTGATCGGTAGCCACTCGGCCGTGTGCGGCAGACATCTCGTGGTGCGGGAAGATCAAATCGGTACCGCCACCCTGCACGTCAAAGCCCGGGCCGAGCCGATCGAGGGCGATAGCGGTGCATTCGATGTGCCACCCCGGCCGACCAGCACCCAGGAGCGACTCCCAGCTCGGCTCGCCGTCCCGGGCATGGCGCCAGACGAGACAGTCCAACGGAGACTTCTTGCCCGCTCGATCAGGATCGCCGCCGCGCTCGGCGAATAACGCAATTGCCTCTTCCTCTGAGAGGTGAGAAAGCGAGCCGAACTCCGAGTCGCTCGCCTGCGCGAAATAGAGATCGTCGAATTCGTTGTCGTCGACCGGATAGACGGCTTCGTGTCGCTGCAGTTGATCAATCAGGTCCACGATCAACGGAATCGATTCCACAGCACCGACATAGTGCCTCGGTGGCAGGACGTTGAGGGCCGCCATGTCTTCACCGAACAGTTTCGTCTGTTGCTCGGCGAGTGCCGCCCACTCAACGCCGCTTTCGGCAGCCCGCTCAAGCAGCGGATCGTCGATGTCAGTGACGTTCTGAACATAATTCACGTCCAGGCCGCGATCGCGCCAGACGCGGTGCAGCAGATCGAAGGCGATGTAGGTATTGGCGTGGCCGATGTGCGTCGCGTCGTACGGGGTGATTCCGCAGATATACATTCGCGCGGTGCCCCTGTCCGGACCGATCGGCACCAGCTGTCGTCGTGCGGTGTCGAATGCCTGCAGCGGATGGGCGTGCTGTGCCGCTGGGAGCGGAGGCAGCGGACGGGAGCTCCAAGCCTGCATGGCGTCACACTATCCGTCGGTTACTCGACCTTTTGCCGCCCTGAGCCTGTCGAAGGGCGGTCGTCGACACGCTCAGACCGCATACCGCGTGACGGCCGGTCACCGTCAGAACGGAGGCCACGGGATCGAGGGCCACTCGCCACGCGGCCGCGGCATTCGGCGTCGCGTGAGCAGCAGATCGGCACGGCGTACCAGCGCTGCTATCTCACGCTCAGTGAGCAGTTCGCCGAGCTGGCCAGGCGCCTCATCACGAGCCTTGCGTACGGCCGCCATCTCCTGCCCAGTGAGTTCACAACCCGCCCAGCCCCACAACAGAGTGCGCAGTTTGGGATCAGTATGGAAGCTCACCCCATGATCAACTCCGAACACCCGGCCAGCGCTGCTCAGAATGTGACCGCCTTTGCGATCGGCATTGTTGATCAACACATCAAAGACGGCCAGTAGCCGAAGATCAGCAACATCGGCATGGATCACCGACACCGGACGATCATCGCCATCAAAGCCCTCCACCGAGGAAAACCAACCTTGCTTGGGTAGTTCCGAGCTCGGGACAAGATCAACAAGCTTGTTGGTCGCTGCCTCATCGACGTCCACCCAGACCTGAAGGGACCCCACTCCGAACGGCCCGTCGATCAGCACCGTGACCGGCACACAGTCGAATCCGCCGATCCGCGACACCTGATATGCGGCTACCTCCCGCAGGCCGAGGGTGCGGCGCGGGAAGTCCCAAAGCGGACGCTCACCCTCAAACGGCTTGTAGACGCATTCGATCGGCGCGCCGGCTGTCCTCAGTTCCGCGAGGAAGGTGGCATTGGACGCCTGCAGCAGGCGGCCGGTGATCCGTAGCTCGTCCTGCGCCAGCTCTGCGGTGAGGGCGTGATGAGGTGGCCGGGCGTTACCTTCCTCGGGCAGCCCGCCGAGATCATCAACAGTCACCGCAGAAATCAGTCAAAGAGTGGCCTGCGGTAGCCGTTAGCCCGTGGGCAGACATGCCCGTGTGGGTCCATCGGCTGCAGGCAGAACGGACATGACGGTCGTCCCGCAGCGACGAGGGCTTGAGCCCGGGCGACAAAATCGCGCGCGTAGGACGCCGTGATCTTGACCACGAAAACCTCATCCGCGTCAATCTCGTCGGGCTCAGCAGCGGTAGCCGGTGTTGGCTCCTCCGTGTCGTCGTCCTCATCGACGTTGGAGAAGAGCTCGATGACGATGCGGTCGATGCTTGGATCCCATGCAATCGTCATAGTGCCGACCCGGAACTCTTCGTTGATCGGAGCATCGAGCGGGTCGGTGTCACGCGCTTGGGACGAGGCAGGTGGCACGTCTACTACGCCAGCACTACGCCGCAACACCTCATCGAGTACGCGATCCAGATGTTCGGCGAGCACCGAGACCTGCTGCTTCTCGCACGCGACGCTGGTAATGCGGCTTCCCTCCCGCGCCTGCAGGAAGAACGTCCGCTCGCCAGGCTGGCCAACAGTCCCCGCCACAAACCGATCGGGCGCGTCATAACGGTGCACCAGAATCGCCATGCGTAACAGGGTAAGTCAGGTGCTCAATCGGCTGCGCAACATTCCCGCGTCGCTGACGCACCGCCTGGCCGAGTCAGTCGGTCACCTCGGCAGCGCCGAGCCCGCCTCCTACCGCCGCGTCGTCGGAGGTCTTCGGCTGGCGGCCGCGGGCCTTCTTGGGCGGCGGCGTCAGCAATGCAGCCAGATCAATCGTCGTGGAGTTGGCGGTAATCACGTACGGGCGAGCGGCGGTGTAGCGAATGATGGAGATGGATGCCGGGTCGACGACGATCCGCTGAAAGCTGTCCAAATGCAGGCCGAGCGCGTCGGCGATAATCGCCTTGATCACGTCGCCGTGAGAGATCGCAGCCCACACTGCTTCCGGACCATGCTCAGCCTCGATCCGCGCATCCCAAGCGCGGGCCGCGCCGATGGACCGGGCGGACATCTCCGCCATCGATTCGCCACCGGGAAAACGGACGGCTGAGGGTTGTTGCTGGACCGTACGCCACAGCTTGTCTTTGCTGAGTTCACGCAGCGACTTGCCGGTCCATTGCCCGTATCCGCACTCCACCAGACCCTGCTCGACGGCGAACGAACAACTGTTGGACTGAGCGGCCAGCAGTGGTTGGGCCGTCTGTCGGCAGCGGCGTAGCGGTGAGGTGACGATGGCCCGCAGCGGCACTCCGGAGAGCCGGGTGGCGAGTTCGGCTGCCTGTTTGACGCCGGTCTCATCCAGCTCAACACCCGATGAACGCCCAACGAGAACCCCTGCGGTGTTCGCCGCAGTGCGGCCATGCCGGATGAGCAGGACGGTGGTCATGGCGCCGAGGTTACCGAGGCGACGCTACAAGGGCAGGGAGCGGTATCGGCCGCGTGCGTAGTAGAGCAGCTCGTCGGTCGGATCGGATTGAATCTCGACTCGCTCGATCACGGCCCGGAGCAGTAGAGCCCAGCCAGCGTGATCGGGCTGAGCTTTTAGCCGCGCGCCGATCCAGCCGAGCGAACCTTCCAGCACCGGCCCCCATTCCGTCTCATGCCACGTCGCGAGCGTGAATGGACCGCCAGGAGCGGGGGCAACGCCTGCGAATGCATCCGCCGAGGTGCGTTGCCGCCATCCCGGCAGGTTCACCGTCAACATCCCCGTGTGGGCCAACACATCGGCCAGCGGTGATTCCTCGTCGACCAGCCCGATCACCTCACCCGGATCGCCATCGGCGACCAAGAAGGATGAGAGTGTCCATCCGGCCGGCGTACCGTCGGCTGCAGCCGCCCAGATGCTGACTGGCGATGCCATCCGGCCGCGGAAGCGACGCAGCGGATTCCGGTCCTGCTCCCCCACCGAAAACGGATGACTGGAATGGATCGTCACCTAGACAGTTCTACATGGCGCGCTTGAAGCCTCCCGACCGGATGTGGTGTGGATCACTGCCCGAGGGAGGATCTGACGACAAGTTTGCGTTTCCGAGCCCCTACCGTTTACCGGGTGCCCGCGCGAGCGAGGCGACGAGATTGAGGTTGGGGAGCAGTAACTATGGGCTGGCTAGAGGCACTGGTGCTTGGCATCGTGCAAGGCCTCACCGAGTTCTTGCCTATCTCCTCCAGCGCTCACCAAGCGATCGTCGGTCAGTTCTTTGGCGGCGAAGACCCTGGTTCGGCGTTCACGGCGATCACGCAGCTCGGCACTGAGAGCGCCGTGATCATTTACTTTCGTAAGGACATCTGGCTGATCATCAAGAGCTGGGCACTGGCGCTTGTCGGCAAGATTCCACGCGGTGATGCCGAGGCGCGGCTCGGTTGGCTGGTGATCATTGGTTCGATACCGATCGTTGTTCTCGGGCTGATCTTCCAGGATGCTATCGATCATGGTCTGCGTAACCTCTGGACGACGGCTGCGATGCTTGCCGGCTTCGGCATCATCATCGGCGTGATCGATCAGATGGCGGCGAACGCCCGACCACTGGAGTCCATGACGTGGCGACACGGCCTGTTTCTCGGGCTGGTGCAGTCACTGGCCCTGATTCCTGGCGTGTCGCGGTCCGGGGCAACCATCGCGGGCGGCCTTGCGCTCGGCTATCAACGTGTTGCGGCGGCTAAGTACTCCTTCCTGCTCGCCATTCCGGCCGTCGTCGGCTCCGGACTGTTCAAGGTCGCTGACATCTCTTCCGATCCGGTGCCTCCGGCGTGGGGACCGATTGCGGTGGCGACCGTGATCTCTTTTGTCATCGGGTACGCCGTGATCGCCTGGTTGCTGCGGTATGTGAGCACCCACACGTTCCTGCCCTTCGTGATCTATCGCATTGCGCTGGCCGTACTGGTGGCGCTCTTGCTGATTACTGGAGTGCTCACTCCACTACCGCCGACGTCGGCAGGATGATCAGCTCGACCCGACTCCGGAACGGTTCAACGCCTCGGCGGCCACAGTGAGTGCGTTGAGCTTTTCCTCAACTGAGTCGCCGTAGGGCACCACGGCACAGGTCGTCACTCCGGATGCTGCGAGCAGCGCGAAACCCTCGGCAATTCGGTCACGATCGCCGAGCAGGGAGGTCTGATCGATGAAGTCGAACGGAACCGCAGCCATCGCGTCCCGGTGCCGCCGAGTGAGAAACAGGTCCTGAACCGCGGCCGCAGCTTCGCCGAACCCCATCCGCACGGCGAGGGCGTTGTAGAAGTTCTGCTCACGGCTACCCATGCCGCCCAGATAGAGCGCCGCGTACGCCCGCACGTGATCAGCGCAGCTGCGCGGGTCGGCGCCGACTACCAGCGGCACGCTGGGTACCACATCGAAACCGTCGAGACTCTTGCCGATTCGGGTGCGGCCTGCATGCACCCGCTCGAGTTGCTCAACGGCGAAATGCGGGGCGTAGAAGATGCCGAGCCAGCCGTCCGCTAGCTCACCGGCTAGTTCGAGATTCTTCGGTCCGACTGCTGCAAGGTAGGTCGGAATGCGTGCGCTAATCGGAGTGATGGTCAACTTGAGCGGCTTGCCAGGCCCGTCCGGCAGCGGGATCTGGTAATGCTCGCCGTGGAAGTTCACTGTGGCTCGGGACAAGGCCGCATTGACGATCGTGAGGTATTCCCTCGTGCGGGTCAGTGGCTTATCGAAACGTACGCCGTGCCAGCCTTCAGAGACCTGCGGTCCGGAAACGCCGATCCCCAGTCGGAAACGGCCACCTGTCAGCACATCGAGGCTGGCTGCGGTCATCGCCGTCATCGCGGGGCTTCGAGCCGGGATCTGCATGATCGCCGAGCCCACGTGGATTGTGGACGTCTGCGCAGCGAGCCAGGCGAGAACGGTGGGGCTGTCCGAGCCGTACGCCTCCGCCGCCCACACCACCGAGAAGCCGAGGGCTTCGGCATGTCGTGTCAACAGCAGCTGACCTCGCGGGTCATCGGATCCCACCAGATAGCCGAGGTTGAGCCCAAGGCGCATGTCAGACACGCTAGTGGGGTTGCTTGATTTGTGCGCTTGCTGGCGCTTGTGGTCCCGAGTCGTTTCTCCGCACACCGCCACGAATGCGGCTCAAAATCTGGATCTGCACCCTCATTCGTGGCCTTGTGCGGAGAGACGGAGCGCGATCCGCATTTGGCTGCTGCGCTCCCGTTAGGGTCTCCCCATGGAAATGCGGCAGGTCGGGCGGAGCGGGCTGCGGGTGTCGCGGCTCGGTCTGGGCACCATGACCTGGGGCCGCGACACACCAGAGGAGAATGCGAAAGCCCTGCTGGAGATGTTCTGTGAGGCTGGCGGCAATCTGATCGACACAGCCGCCGCGTACGCAGCGGGTGACGCGGAGCGCATTGTCGGCCGCCTGGTGCGCGAGCTGGGGAACCGCGACGAGGTGGTGATTGCGACCAAGGCCGGGTTTGTGATCAGGAACGGCAAGCGCATCGTCGACACGTCACGCCGGGCCCTGCTTCGTGATCTTGATGGATCGCTGCGGCGCCTGCAGAGCGACTACATCGACCTGTGGCAGATCCACGCCTGGGGCGACGCGCCCTTAGAGGAGTCGCTGGATGCGATTGATCATGCTGTCTCGACAGGCAAAGTGCGCTATGCCGGCGTATCAAACTTCGTGGGCTGGCAAACAGCTCAGGGCGCGACCTGGCAACGGGCCTTTCCGGGACGTACGCCGCTCATCAGTGCTCAGGTCGAATACTCCTTGCTCGCCCGCCGAGCCGAGGTCGAAGTGCTCCCTGCGGTTCGGGCTTTCAACATGGGTTTCTTTCCGTGGTCACCACTCGGCCGCGGCGTACTGACTGGCCAATATCGCAACGGCACGCCGCGCGGGTCACGGGCAGCGACCGATCATTTCGCTTGGTTCGTCGAGCCCTATCTAGAACCACGCAGCCGCGGCGTGGTGGAAGCCGTCGTCCGAGCAGCGGAAGGATTGGACTGCACACCGCTGCAGGTCGCTTTGCTCTGGGTACGCGATGCTCCTGGCGTCACTGCTCCGCTGCTTGGGGCGCGCACGGCCGGGCAGTTAAGCCCGGCTCTCGCGGTCGAGAATCAACGACTGCCGACCGAGATTGCGTCGGCGCTTGATGACGTTTCTGGCGGACCGAACGCCTCTCGGCTGTGATCTTGCCCTGTGTGCGGTTCCCCTAGCCGCGCATGCGAATGATCTTGCGACGGATCCATGCGTCGCCACTGCCGTCCCGATAGCGACGTAACCGGGCAAGCTCCCACCCGCCGTATTCGGCATGATCAGTGAGCAGCTGGCGAACAGCATTGCGGGAGAGGTGCCGGCCCAGCCGGATTCGCTCCACCTGATACTCGACTCGACGCGCCGTCATTGGCCGCCAGCATAGCTGCGGCTCATGCCCGGTCGAGGAAACGGTCTAAAACCCGGGCACCGAATTCCAGCGAATCGGTAGGCACTCGCTCGTCTACACCATGGAACATGCCTATGAAGTCAAGCTCGGGCGGCAACCGTAGCGGGGTAAAGCCGAAGCACCTGATACCAGCTCGGTGCCACGCCTTCCCGTCGGTGCCCGCCGGGGAAAGGTAGGGCACGGCCCGGGCGCCCGGATCCTCGGCCATGAGGCAGGCCTTCATTGCCTCGACCAAAGCACCAGAGAACGCAGTCTCGACCGACGGCTGGGAATTGACCACCTCGTAGCGAACCTTCTCACCGATCAGGTCGGCGATGGTCGCGTAGAACTGATCCTCGCCGCCGGGCACGATCCGGCCATCAATGCCCGCCGTCGCACTGCTCGGGATGACATTGTGTTTGTAGCCTGCGGACAGCATCGTCGGGTTGGCCGTGTTGGCCATCGTGGCCCCGATCGTTCGCGCGATGTCGCCGAGTCGGCCAATCGTCTCCTCGACCTGATCAAGGTCAAGATCAACTTCTAATGCGTTGGCCACCGCCTCGAGGAAGGCCTGCTGAGGACCGGTAATCTTCCGAGGCCACGCGTACCCGCCGATCCTGGCAACCGCCGAGCTGAGTTCGGTGACCGCATTGTCGTGATGGGTCAGTGAGCCGTGTCCAGCCCGTCCCTCAGCAATGAGATTGAGCCAGGCCATGCCTTTCTCGGCCGTTTGGATCAAATAGAGCCGAAGATCATCACGAACAGTGACTGAGAATCCGCCGACCTCACCGATCGCCTCTTGACAACCCTCGACGACCTCAGGGTGCTGCTCGACCAGCCATTTGGCACCCAGTCCGCTGCCGGCCTCCTCATCGGCGGTGAAGATCAACCGGATGGGTCGCCTCGGCGCGGCACCGGCACGGGTTCGGGCGCGTACGACGCTGAGCATCATGGCAACGAAATGCTTCATGTCAACCGCACCGCGACCCCAGATGCAACCGTCGACCAATTCGCCGGAGAAGGGCGGCACCAACCAGTCGTCTGCCTGTGCGGGTACCACGTCAAGATGCGCGTGAATCAGCAACGGCGACAGCGTCGTGTCGACGCCCTCCGGTTCCCACCTCACCACCACCGACGTACGCCGCGCCTTCGGCTCCAGCAACTCGCTCGCGATACCGACTTCGTCGAGCAGCTCGGCGACACGCTCGGCGGCGTCGCGCTCACCCGGACCCTGGTCTGAGCCAAAGTTGGAAGTGTCGATCCGAATCAGCTCTTGGCACAGCTCCACGACCTCGGCGTCAGGCCGGTAGTCCGCATTCATCGGATCATCTTGACTCATGGGTGTGGCTGGCCCCTGGTCCGGGCCCAGCTCGGCGCCGAAGCCCTTCGGCAAGTACGGCGCCAGTTGCTATAGTTCGGTGGCGCCCCGCAGGGAGCAGCCGCAGGTCCGGGTGGCGGAATAGGTAGACGCGCTAGCTTGAGGTGCTAGTGCCCTTGACAGGGCATGGGGGTTCAAGTCCCCCCTCGGACACGACATCATCCCTAGTCATTCAAACATTGACCGCAACTCAGGTGCCGTCTGCTAACGGATTGCTAACCGGCGTGCGAAACAGCGCCGCGACTTGCTCTGCTGCGTCCTCGTGCAACCCAGCGATGACGTGGCTGTAGGTGTCGAGCGTGATGCCGATATTGGCGTGGCCCAGCCGCTCCTGAACCACCTTCGGATGGATGCCTGCCTGTAACGCGAGCGTGGCCAACCATGGCGTAGGTCATGCAACCGGATGGCATGGTAACTGATATGTAGTCCTGAATTGTCAAGTAGGCATGGGTGGGCCGGTCTCCCTGCTGGGTGCGTGGAGACCGGCCCGTTCTTCTTCGCTGCGTCTTTGTCTTGCCTGGTTGGCGTGTCAGGTGCGACGCGCGGTCAGACTGATATGCGCGGGTTGGTTACCGCAGGACGGGCTGTTCGTCGGGAACGGGCCGCTGGTCTAGAGGGCGAACGTGGCCACGATCGTGATCATGAAAGATGTTGATCATGGTTGTTCATAGTTAGATCGTGGGTCGTTCCTCGCGCGGCAACCAGGGCTGACGGCGACGGAGGTGAAGAAGTCTTCGACGCCTTTGCTATTCGAGCACGGCGAGCGACCAGGCCCAGCCGGCAAGCTCGCGGGCGATGGCGACGTCGGCGACCGCGGGACGCTTCTTGCGGGCGTTGAACCCCTGCCAGCGTTGGTGCAATCGGCGGTTGCCTTCGTGGCCGCGGACCCGAGCCGCCGGCGGGGCGAGTTCCCAGCGATCCCGCATCGTCTTGCCTGGCACCCGGTAAGGCTTGGCGTGGTGCCAGGCGGCCTCGACCAGCAGCCGGCGAGCGTGGGTGTTGCCGGTTTTGGTGATCGAGCCCTGGGAGCGGGACTGGCCGGAGGAGGACTCGGTGGGCACCAGCCCGACGAACGCGCCGATGGTGGCACCGGTGAACCTCTGCCAGTCACCGATCTCAACCGCCAACGCGAAACCGGTCAGTGTGGAGATGCCGCGCAGGCAGCCGAGCCGGCGCACCACCGGGGTGTAGCTGCTGTTGGCAGCCATCTCATCGATGGCCCGATCCAGACGATCCCTACGGTCCACGGTCAACACCATGGCCTCATAAGCCGAGTCGTAGGCCAGCTGCCGGGACTGCTGGTCGAACCGTTGGACACGCAGCCAGCTGTCATGGACCTTCGTCCACGCATCACCTCCTGAGTAGACGATCCCCTGCCGCAGCAGCATCTTCGACACCCGATGCCGGGCCCGCATCAAGTCGGCCCGGGCATCCTCTCGGGCCCGCACCAGATCCCGGGCCGCCTCTTGCTCCACACTCGGCACGTTCACCTCGACGATCTCGCCCAGCTTCAACAAGTGGGCCAACAGCTCCGCGTCCCGAGCGTCGGTCTTCACCCGATCCCCGTGCGGCCGGTGCAGCTTCGATGGCGCCGCCACAACACACAGCGTTCCATGATCATTGAGACAGCGATACAGACCGTATCCGGTTGGGCCGGCCTCGTAGCCGACCTTCACCGGACCCGGCAGACCCGACACCCAGCGCAACACCTCGCCCGGATCGGGGCACAGCTTGCGCTGCCACACCTCACCGGTCACCGCGTCAAGGGCATGCCCGGTCACCGACCTGGCGTGCACATCCAACCCGACGAACGTACGCTCATTCCCCACTGAGGCCTCCCGCAACTTGTGGCTCTACCGGACAAGCCCTCAGCCTGCCCGGCAACCCACGACCAATTGCGAGCGAGGCCTCAGGCCTGCTCATACCGTCTAGTGGAAGAGGGTCGGCTACCAGGCCAAGAGTCGCTAGCTGTCGAGCAACTGCCGTCGGGTTGCAGGCTCTCTGCTAAGCCGCTTGGCTTGGTTGCTCGTGAAGTCCTCATCGACATACGACACATACACCTCCGCGCGGGTTAGGTCGAGTGCGTCGGCAAGCGCGATTTTGCCTTCGCCGCGTGCCCTGTGTGCTGCCGTGCGGAGTCCTTCCACCCAGTCTCTAAGATCGGCTAGGTCAGCCGTATCCCATGCCCCCATTCGGGGCACGATATCGGCATTGGCGCGCTGGCCGTGTGGTCTTCGTTGAGCTGTCATGGGGCTGTTACCCCGACGGTCGACCGCCTCGCAATCACTTCGATCTCTCTCGGTGTCGGATGCCGGATACGGGCGGCGAACACTGACCGCGGAGGTCGCGCGAGGGTCCTACGGAGCCCCTGAGCGATGAGCCTCGGCGACCTTGCCGCTCCTGCCATCCTCACTTAACTTCCCCGGGGCCCCTTTTTGAATTTCTGCAACGCCGTCAGGCCCGGGGTGGCAGGATGCCTGGCAATGGGTCGAGGTCGGGGCGAGGAGGCTCATTGATGGAACGGCTGTGGATTCGTGAGGTCCGACGCGCGGCTCGCCGTGCGAGTGGTCCCTTCGCTCGGCAGGTCGCTTTGGGTTGCGGTGCGGCCGCGGTGGGAACGGTGGTCGCCTCTCTTCTGCCTTTGCAATTGGATGGAGTAGCGGCGCAAGCCGTATGGGCCGCCGCGTGGGCAGTAGCTGGATATCTGACCATCTGGAACGGGCTGCTTATCTATCACTTGTGGAGGTATCGCTCTAGCGGATTTCGTGACAGCGACTGGCTTGCCCGACATGATGACTCCGATCCCCACGGTGCTGTTTTTCTAGAGTTGGTTCGCAGGTCAGGCGGCGGGCCGGCTCCTGGGGTGGACCTCATGCTGTGCGTCAGGAGTCATGGCAAGTGGGAGGTCGTCGATTCTGACGAATTGGTGCTGATGCCAAATAAGGTGATTCGCTGCCGTTTCGACCTCGCGCATGAGGTATTTCCGGGCGGGTTTTATGACACTCGATGGTTCCGGGCAGACGACCGAGGCAAGCTCGTTGAAATTACCCGCGAGCGGTTCCAGTTGCGGAAGCACTTGATCCGTCCTCGCAGAGGATCTGGGCCGCGGACCCCGCCAGGGTTCGCGACCAAAGCGCTGCCCATCAGCGAGGAGGAGGTCATGCCACGGCGAGCGGTAGCATCCCGCTAACGTTCCTCCGGTGAGCCGACGCAAGCAGCTTGAGAACGGCTGGGTGTCCCAGTCCGTCAAGCCGCCGCAGCATGCAATGTCAGTCGACCTGTCGTGCGCAGGTGGCTCACCCTCGGGTTGCTCTCGGAGCCGCCGTGGACGCTTCAGCAACTCCACCGGGTGCGTGATCTCACCGATCCCGAGCAGCGTCGCCGTGGCCCTCGGGCTGCTCACGGCACGATGGCCCGCTGGAACGCGGGGTGTAGCTGCGCAGTATGCCGGGCAATGCAAAGCGATGCCGCTCGAGAACGCGGTAGAGCCAGAGCGCAGACTCGCCTACCTGTTGAGGTGCGGGGGCAATTTCTGGCAGCCATCTATGCAGGCCGATCGTTTCGGCAGGTGCTCCGTGATCTTGGCTTGACTCCCAATCAGGTGTGGGGCCTGACAAAGACTTATGATGAGTGGTCGGCAGCGCTGGAAGCTGCCTTGACGGCTGCCCGCCGGGGGCGACCTCGAGCACGGAACTAATGCGGCGTACGCGCGAGGTTGCGTGTGTAAGGAATGCCGGGAGCATCAGCGGCTGAGGATGGGCCGAAGTCCCGGATTATGCACATTGACGCCTTAGGACCAAGCAGAGCCGCTGATCTCCGTCCCGTCCACGCCGCGACCTTCCCAGACGGGTGATCTTTCTCCACGCAGCTGGCTTCCGCGTCGACCGGGTGTGATCGGCTCGGGAAATCTGCCGCTGGCTATTGACAGTCCTCATCTGGGCCATGGCCGGTCGTCTCGGGCCAGAAACCGCTGACGCCTCCACTCTGGGGCGGCCTGCTCAAGATTGGCGACGATCTAGACGATGTCCGGAAGTCCGATCGACCTTTACGAAAGGCCAGCTGGCTACATCGCGCCGGTGGAGACGTTGATAATGTTGCCATCCGGGTCTTCGAACCAGACCGCCTTGGTATCGCCCGCTGAGGCAACGCCTTCGTTCCAATCCGCGCCCTCTAATTCGAACGTCGTGAACATGACGCCCTTCTCTCGCAGCGTCCCGATCTCGTCATCGAACGCTGACAGTGGAACGTCAAAGTTCACGGCGGTGGCCTTATTGGTGCCGGCGTACGCGGATTCGTAGACGAGCACCATTCCGTTACCGCACTCATAAGCCACACCGCCCATCACCTCACGCGGCGTCAACCCAAGCGTGCCCTCGTAGAAGCCGCGAGCCTTGGACAGGTCTGCTGTCGGCAGAGCGGCAACTGGTGTGAATTGTGACAGCATCAAACCACCCTTCTCCTCAGTTGCGTCTGACGGTACGCCTAGTCAACCTCGGGCGACGTAACAGCCCAGATCGAAGGATGGCTGGATCAGCGCCGTGACGGGCCTGGGTTCTACCTAATCTGAAGATGCTCCACGGTCGACCTGCTGCCGGTGCCATCCTCCCAGCGAAGCGTCACGCGGAAGCGCTTTGTCACGTTCGGGCCAAAGCCAGCATCGACATTGCTGGCCCGTTCCGGTCCAAGCGTGGTTGCCAATTGATGCCAACGCGACGTGTCTAGTGGCGGGAGGCCATCGTCCGCGTCGAGATAACTAAGTGAGATCTCGCTCGCCACATGAGGTCCGTGGTTGTGTACCACGATCTGCGGAAGATGGGGTCGTACCCAGATCGTGGTGACGCGCAAGTCCGCCCGCGCCGCCTCCTCATCCTCTCTTCTTCTCCGTGCCAGCTCGTCGTTGCGGCGATCTTGATCAAGGCTTAGCTGTGCTCTAGCCGCGGCTGCTTGCTGTTTGGCGGCGTCGACTTGTGCTTTGGCGGCTCGGGCAGCGTGGCGGGTGTACCAGGCTGATAGGAAGCTGACGAGCAGGGCTACAACCGAGACGACCGAGCTGAATTCCACGAGCGCTCAGTATGACCTACCTGAAACGCCGGGCACCGATTCGGGGGAAGCTTCGAGCGGCGGCCCAGGGTGGGTGACGAGGGCGGGACGAGACCACAGAAGGGTGGACGGTAAGCGAGGAGGCCACGTAGAAGGAACTCAAGAAGCAGATCATCGGCGCCGGGCGCGGTGCTGGAGCCGGTGACGGCTCCACGAGCGAGCGTTACTTTGGACATTGGGTGAACTCCTAGTTCCGTTAGGTGTTTGCCTAGGCCCTGGTCGGAGTTCTCAGCACCGGCCGGGGCCGCTGAATTAGCCAAACGTGATCTTGATATCGCCTCCCCTGTGCAAACCGTGTGCTAACGGACGCGCTAGCACGGGGCTGGACAGGATGTCATGACGATGAGTCGGAAGGCGGTCCCGCCCCTAGTGGGGCGCCGCTTTCGCCGGACGCAGCGCTACTGACAGGTACAAGGGTTGTCTGTGTTCAAGTCCCCCTCGGACACGACATCTTTCCTCATCAGTGCGTCGTATCGACTGACGAGGCCCAATCCGCGGGTCACGACGCTGGTACGGTCATCGACGCCATGGAAGACAGAGCCGAGAGGTGGCACTACCGTGCTTAAGGAATTGGACGAAATCGAGGTCATCACCCTGTTTGTCGAGGACGTTCCGGCGTGTAAGTCGTTCTACACCGACGTCTTCGGGCTCGAGGTCGTGTACGAGGACGCCGGCTCGGCAGTGGTCAAGCTCCGCAGCCTCATCATCAACCTGCTCACGGTGGACAATGCGCCGACCCTTGTTGAACCCACCGCCGTCGGTGCCGCGGGCAACGGGGTCCGGGCGCTCTACACGATCAAGGTCGCAGATGTGGACGCCACGCTCGCCGAGCTGGGCAAGCACGGCGTCACCCCGCTTAACGGTCCGATCGACCGGCCGTGGGGCCGCCGGACCGCCGCCTTCGCCGATCCGGCAGGCAACGCCTGGGAGATCGCCCAGCTCATCGACTGACTCCGCGGGCGCCGTTCAGTTCTCCCGGCCGCTGCTGCCATTCCCCGCAGTCGTCTGCAAGATCGAACAAGATCGCAAATTCGTCGGGCTAACTCGCATCTAGTGACGCCATCTCGTCTCGTGTGAACATCTGTCGTCGCACGTTATATCCCGTCGGGTACTTGACCCTTGACCTCGTCATAGCCGACCTGGGCAGGCGCCTCAGTCGGTGAGTAGATCACCCGGATGACACCAGTCGGGAAGACCTCCGTCCCGATCACCTTCAGGTGGTACGGCATGTCGCCGTTGTCGAACAGCACGCGGCCGCTACGTGCCGCCACCGGATGCACCAGCAAGCGGAGTTCGTCGATCAGCCCTGCCGCGAGTAGCTGCTGCACTACGGATATCGAGCCGGGAATGAGGATGCCTTTGATGCTCGCGTCGGCCTTGAGCGCGCGAACAGCCTCGGCCAGGTCGCCCTCGATCAGCTCGGAGTTGCGCCAGGAGAATTCAAGCGGCTGGCGCGACACGACCACCTTGCGCATATCGCCGAGCTGCTTCGCAAACGGTGCATCTTCCCCGCCCGCGGCCTCGCGGTCGGGCCACGCTCCGGCGAAGCTGTCGTAAGTTTCCCGACCGATGAGCAAGACGTCGGACGTGTCGTAATCCTCACCGACGGCGCGACCCATGTTCTCGTCGAAATATGGAAAGTGCCAGTTCGGGTCAATCTCGGCAACACCGTCGGCTGAGATGAACAGGGTCGAAATGACCTTCGCCATGGTGATCTCCCTTCACGTCAAATCTGTCGGCATGTAGACCAGCGCAACACTCGAACCTCATCGGTACCGAGTTGATCACTACGCTGTGATCAGCGATACCGTTCTCGCCGCAAGCTTTGGAGGCCCTTCATGACACCGTGGCACAACGGCGCTCCTCAAGTCGGGGATGTCGCAGAAATGCAGCGCACGGTCACAGCAACCGACATCGAGCGATTCACCCAAATCAGCGGTGACCGCAATCCGCTGCACTATGACCTCGAAGCCGCACGAGCTTCCCGCTTCGGGGAGATCGTTGTCCAGGGCGGCATTACCAGCGCCATCCTCAACGCGGTGGTCGCCGAGCGCTTGCCCGGACGCGGCACGGTATTTCTCAACGTCAATTGGAACTTCACTGCTCCAGTGCGTCCAGGCGACACGATCACCGGACGCGTCGAAGTCACCGATGTTCGCGATGACAAGCCCATAACGACACTGCGCACAACGGTGACCCGGGACGACGGGGTTGTCGCGCTGGAGGGCACAGCGCTCTGCTACACGATGTCACTTACCCCATAGAGCGCTACGGGCTAGTCGGTGCATCGGGGTCGCGGTCACGCTCAGCCGCCAGTTGATCAACCTTGGCCTCAAGTCGCCGGACGAGAGCGTGCAAGTCGTCGGCCTGCTCTCTCTCTGCTCCCACCAGTTCGACGAGCCAAGATGCCAATGTCGCCGTCACCGTGCCCAGCAAGGCGATACCACCAACCATCAGACCGAAGGCCACCAGGCGCCCGACGCCAGTCACCGGGTAACGGTCGCCGTAGCCGACGGTTGTCATGGTGGTGACCGCCCACCACGTTGCGTCGCCGAAGTCTTTGATGTTGGCGTTTGGGTTCGATCGCTCGGCGTCAAGGACTGCAAGCGCCGCGCAGAACGCGAGAAGGGAGGCTCCACCCACCACATAGACCACGACACGTCCACGCAACCTGCTTTGTGCTCGGCGGTTGATCACCATGAGCAGCGGTATCACTCGGAGCAGCTGCAGCGGTCGGAGCAGCGGAAGAAGGACCACCAGCGCGTCGTACCAATGTCTCACCACGTAGCGCAGCCGCCGATCGGCGAGGAGCACCCTGACCACGAAGTCGACAATGAAGATTCCCCAGGTGATCAACGTCAGCCAGCCACACACTTCGATCAAGCCGCGTGGCAAATCCGGCCTCAGAATGGGGACGGCGTACGCCGCCAGAAAGATCAATCCCGCGGCGATCAGCGGCCAGTCGGTAGCTCGTTCCCAGCGCTGAGCGCGTGCCGCCCGTTCAGCGGCTCCTGCTGTCATGTGAGCATCCTGACGCGACGAGAAGTGGCTGAGATAGTGACGCGGCTCATGATGTTGCGTTCATTATCACGCGCGCACGACCCGCAGACGCCCGATACTTGGTGGCTGTCGTCTCGTGGCTCGTACGAGCCACTTCAGTCATTCGGCCGCCTCATCAGGAAGGAACGTAGTGAGTTACCAGCCCTACACCCCAGCTCCGGCTCAACCGTCGCTACCACCTCCGCTCGACATGCCGCATTACGGCATCGGCTTCATCGACGCCATCAAGCGAGGCTTCAAGAAGTACGCCACATTCTCGGGGCGGGCCAGTCGTAGCGAGTACTGGTGGTGGACACTGTTCGCCTTCATCGTCTACCTCGTGCTCGGTCTACCGGCCTATGTGCTCGGCATCACAACCTCGTCAGACCTGGGCCGTACTCCTGGCGCTGCGGCTATACCGCTGTTCATTGCATTGCTGATCTTCTATCTTGGCATCATCGTGCCGACCCTCGCGCTGACCGTGCGCCGGCTCCACGACGCTGGATACAGCGGATGGTTGGTGCTGCTCGGGCTAGTGCCCTACTTGGGAAGCTTGGTCATCTTGATCTTCACGGTGCTGCCGAGTTCGCCCGCTGGTGTCAGGTACGACCCAGTGCCGGCCACACCGCCTGATTACAACCCGTATCTGCAGCAGAACTCCTATCCCTCTCAGACCTCCTACCCCCAGAACACCTATCCACCGCAATCGCCGTAGCAAAGGCGAGCGGCTAGCGCAATGAGCTGGAAATCGTTTGCGGCTAGGGAACTACCACAAGCGCTCTAGCGGAAGTCACGAGACCGATGCCTGGAAGGAAGAATTCCCCTGGCTTCGGGATAAACCGAGCTCAACGGCTGCAGCCGTTCCGCAACCAAGTTGGTCACACCGTCGCTGTACTCCACTCGGCCCCGAATGATCATGCCCGAGGCATTGCGGCCGACCCTGCCAAAGCGCCGCCACAGCTCAGTGGAACAGACCACGTTGAGCATCCCGGTCTCGTCTTCCAGATTGAGGAAGGTGACCCCGCCTGCGGTGGACGGCCGCTGCCGATGGGTCACCATTCCCGCTACCCGCACCCGCCGATCCGCGTACGCAGCCCCGAGCCGGCCGATCGGTACCACGTCATGATCATCAAGCACTGGGCGTAAGTGCTGCACCGGATGATCATCCGGAGAGATCCGGGTGGCCCATAGGTCTGCCAGGGTCAGCTCGACTTCGCTCATCCCCGGCAGCACCGGCGGGGTCGCGTCGATAGCTGAGCCGGGCAGGGTTTGGTCGTTGTCGGCGTATCCGGCATTCCAGAGCGCCTGACGACGCGAGAGTCCGAAAGAGTCGAATGCTCCGGCAGTAGCCAATGCTTCGGTCTGTGAAACGGTGAGCCCGGCACGGCGTACGACATCGTTGATGTCGGTGAAGGTTGCCTTCTGGCGCTCAAGAACAATCCTTTTCCCCAACTCACGGCCAATGCCTTGCACTTCGGTGAGACCCAGCCTGACCGCAAAATTGCCGTCGCGACGATGCTCGCGGGTTTGGTCAGGAGCCGACCGTACGAAGGGACCGACTTCGAGTTGCACCCGCTGCACGCAGCTGTCCCAGCCTGTAGGGCCGTCCTGCCCGTGCTCGATCAGCTCCAGGTCGGCATCGACGTCGGACTTCATGATGTCGGGACGCAGTATTGCTACCCCATGCCGACGCGCATCAGCCACCAGCGACTGTGGAGAGTAGAAACCCATCGGCTGTGCCCTGAGCAGCCCAGCCAGAAACGCTCCTGGATAGTGCAGTTTGAGCCAGGAGGAGGCGTAGACCAATAGGGCGAAGCTGATCGCGTGGCTCTCGGCGAACCCGAAGTTGGCAAAAGCCTGGATGCGGCTGTAGATGTCATCAGCCAGCTCACCGGTAATCCCGTGTGACGCCATTCCGGCGTACAGCTTGTCCTTGAGCCGTTCGATCTTCTCCACGCCGCGCTTGGATCCCATGGCCCGACGCAGCAGATCTGCGTCATCACCAGTGCAGCCGCCAACCGCCATCGCGATCTGCATCAGCTGCTCTTGGAACAGCGGCACTCCTTTGGTCCGCTCCAATACCGGCTCCAGCGCTGGATGCAGATAGGTCACCTCTTCACGACCGGTCGCCCGCCGAATGTAAGGGTGGACGGCCCCGCCTTGGATCGGTCCCGGCCTAATCAGTGCTACCTCGATCACCAAGTCGTAGAACCGTCTTGGCAGCAGCCGCGGCAGGGTGCCGACTTGAGCGCGGCTTTCGACCTGGAAGACCCCGATCGAGTCAGCACGGCACAACATGTCGTAGACGCCGGGTTCTTCTTTGGGCATGGTGTCGAGCGTCCAGCGCTCCCTCACCCTGTCGGCTACCAGGTCAAAGGTGTATTGCATGGCGGCCAAGATGCCCAAGCCCAGGAAGTCGAACTTCACCAGTCCCATCCAGGCGCAGCTGTCCTTGTCCCACTGCAGCACCGTCCGGTTGTCCATCCGACCGCGCTCGATCGGGCACACCTCCCCCACTGGACGCTCGGTCAGCACCATGCCGCCGGAGTGAATGCCGAGGTGCCGCGGCGCCTTCAAGAGCTGCTCGGCGAGATCGACGACCTGCTCGGGAATGTGGTGGTCCAAAGCGGCGCTATGGCTGCCGCTCGCCGTACTTCCGGAATCCTCCTCTGTCTCACTGACTGGCAGCGTCCCCCAGGTGTCGATCTGTTTAGACCACGCGTCCTGCTGACCGGTGGAGTAGCCGAGCGCCTTTGCCATGTCGCGAACCGCGGACCTAGGTCGATAGCTGATCACATTGGCCACTTGGGCGGCGTTGTGGCGACCGTAGCGGCGATAGACCTCCTGAATTACCTCCTCGCGCCGATCGGAGTCGAAGTCGACATCGATATCCGGCTCCTCGTCACGAGTTGCCGAGAGGAAGCGTTCGAAGGGCAGCTTGAACGTAATGGGGTCAACCGCAGTGATGCCCAGCACATAGCAGACGACAGAATTGGCCGCTGATCCCCTGCCTTGGCAGAGGATTCCGTTGTCCCGAGCAAACTTCACCATGTCGTGCACGATCAGGAAGTAGCCGGGAAAGTCCTTTTCCTCGATCACTGCCAGCTCTTTACGCAACCGCTCTTCCGCCACATCGCGAATGTGGGCATAGCGCTGGTCTGCACCACGGCGGGTCAGTTCACGTAACCAGCTGATCGGTGTTTCGCCTCCTGGCACGTCAAGTTTGGGAAGTCGTGGCTTGGCCAGTCTCAAGTTAAAGGCGCACTGATCGGCGATCTCGACACTGCGCGCCACAACGCCGGGATAGCGCGTGAAGATCTCCGCCATCTCTGCTCCAGAGCGTAGGTAGGCGCCGGGCCCGGAAAGCCAGCCGTCCATGTCGGCCAGGCTCCTGCGGGCGCGTACTGCCGCCAGGGCTGCGCCGAGACGGCTGCCGTCCGGTGTGGCGAAGTGGACGTTGTTGGTGGCCACCACGGGCAGCTTGTGATCATGGGCCAAGGCAGCAAGAGCATCATTGAGATCGGAGTCGGTCGGCAATCCATGATCAATGAGCTCGACCACAACATGATCATGGCCGAACTGTGCCGTGAGCCGGTCCAGCTCCGCTGCTGCTGCGGTTCGTCCGGAAGTGATCAACGCCTGTCGTACAGCTCCTTTGCGGCAGCCAGTCAAGATCATCCAATTGCCGTTAGCCTGTGCAGCCAGTTCCTCTTCCCTATAGCTAGGCCGTCCCTTTTCATCGCCTCGCAGCTGAGCTTCGGTAACGGCTCCGGCAAGCCGGTGGTATCCCTCGACACCACGAGCGAGCACCAGAAGGTGCTGACCTTCGGGGTCTGCTACGCCGTTCTGTGGCGTGCTGAGTCCGAGCGAGAGCTCGGCACCGTAGATGGTGCGCAGGTCGTACGCGAGTGCCGCCTCCGCGAAGCGGGAAGCCGCGTAGAAACCGTCATGGTCGGTGATCGCCAACGCGTCCAGTCCCAGCCGAACACCCTCCTCGATCAGTTCCTCGGGATCGCTTACCCCGTCCAGGAAGCTGAAGTTGCTGTGACAGTGCAACTCGGCGTACGGCACCACCGGACCAGTTGGACGTCTGACGCGCTGCTCGTCGGGCCGGTACGCGGGCCGCTTGTGCGAGTATCCAGGGGCATTGTCGCCGTCTGGATTGTCCTCAGAGTTGTCCGGCATGGGCCGGCCAGACATCCGACGCTCGAGTTCCCGCCAGGGAATCGGCGGGTTATTCCAGCCCATTTTTATTGATCTTTCTGCTCGCGCTCGCAGCCGTCGTGAACCCAGATCGCGCGCCGATGGATGGAGGAGGAGCGAGCGGACACGCTTTTCGTCTGCGAGCGACGACGACACCATCGGATTTCGAGCGCGATCTGCAGCGAGCGGAGCGAGCAATTCGATTCAGTCATATCGAGCCTCGGTCCACCACTGATCATTCTCGATGATCAACAACCAGGCGCTGCCATTGACGCCGGCGACTTGAAACCTGGCAACCTGACGTGCCTGATCCGGGTCCCACCAGAGTTCGTCAATGGGCCAGGGGCCGGCCCAGGCATCGATCGGTATCAGCTCCGATTCCTCGTCGATGCTGACAACGCCGATAGAAATAAAGGCGGGGGCAGCGGTCACCAGGCCACGACTGGTGACTCTCACCGGCCTGTGGTCTTCGCTCAGCACGACCGACGGCATGGGCGTAGCGAAGACGCGGGCAGGCGCAGGCGGTGGAATGCTGCCAGGCCAGGGCAGCTGAGGGTTGCGTCGAGAAGGTGGTCGTTCACCCCAGGGGCTGAGCAACTGGCGATCTCGCGGACTGCGGCCGCCTTGTAGCGAGGGAGCCAGGACCTCCTCAGGACCGAGCATGCCTTGGAGTCGGGCGATGCCTCGTTCCACGTGCTCGTTGAGCGCGCTGCCCCACAGGCCCTCACCATGATCAGCCAGCGATTCGACCGACTCCGGAAGCAGCCGCAACTCACAAACCGGCTCCGGCGCCGGATCACCCTGCAGTTGCCAATAGATCCGATCGACCACGTCGCTAGCTGCGAACCAGCGCGAGTGGGCCCAGACTCGAGATCCTGTCCAGCCGCCCTCGGTCACGACCTCGATGCGAACTTCGGTACAGACCAGACCGTGATGGGCTAGCTCAGCCACCAGTCTTTCGGCAGTTTGCCGTGTGCTGAAGACGATCGGTTCGACCGTCTCCAGTGCTGGCGTGAATGACACTCGTTGATCCAGATCGAGTGGCGGCGGGCGGGAGACGACCGGGCGATTGTCCAATCCGCGCGCTCGTCGGTGCAGCAAGGCGCCTTCCTGACCGAAGCGGGTGAGCACATCGCGGGAGGCCAATGCGGCAAAGTCTCCGAGACTGCGAATGCCTAGACGTCGCAGCAATGTGACGAGTTCACCGTTGTCCAAGACGCCGATCGACAAACCTGCGAGAAATACCGCGGAGCCACCATGTGGAATGATCCAGCAGTCCTGAGGTGCGGCGCGACGCGCGGCATGCTCTGCGGCGAAGATGCCGTCTGCGATACCCATTCTGAAATCCCAGACCCCGGCACCGACCAGATGCTCTGCCACTACAGCCGCCGCCTCTGGTTCGCCGCCGTAGAAGCGGCTCGGCACTCGAAGCGCGCACAGCCCGGGTCGTACCGGTGCCACGCCGGCCGAGATCTCTTCGATCGCCGCCAGCACAGTCTCAAAAGTCCGGATTTCGCTCGCTTCATTCCGGTCCACAACGATCAACTCTGGACAGCGCGCCGAGGCATCGCGGCGTCGCATGCCGCGTCTGACGCCCTCAACTCTTGCCGTCGCTGAGCAGGCGAACACTTCACCACGTTCGAAGACGGCCAGCGGTAACTCCGAACTCAAGCCGTGGTGAGCTGCAGCCGCGACCACTGGCCAGTCGGGGCACCACACAGCCAGTTGTCTTTCCGCTTCCACATCGCGCCGGAACCCACCGTCGTTTCTCCGCACAGAGCCACGTATGGGCGTTGTTTCACCTGATTCGGCCGACTTTTGTGGCCTTGTGCGGAGAAACGCTTCCGAGGAGGGCGTCACGACGGTCATCTCACCCCGCCTGAGCCACGACAAGCGGCGCCGCTACTTCCTGCTCACACTCGGCTATGCGTTGATCGACACCCGGTAACCACAGCGGTATGTGCCGCACTGGCCCACCTTCGCGAACCGAAACCACCACGCGACGAGCAGTCAATCGGCCGTGACCGCGACCCAGCCCGACCCAGCAGGACTCGGTTATGGTCAGAGCCGCATCGCACCGTGGCCATTCGCCCCAGCACACCAAGGCCGCATCCTTCATCCGGAGTCGTGACTTGAGCCGCTCAGCTTGCTGAGCACTGACCGGCACAGGTGGCTTGACGACCACGACTGCGGCCACATCGAGCAAACCGGCCGTAACGCTCAGCCACAACTCACCGGGATGCGGCACCACTACAGTCCGATCAAGATCAATTCCAAACTGTGCCGCGGCCTCTAGGCCGAGATCAGGCACACCGACAATCCCGACCCAGTCGCCCGCCTGCGACGGACCGGCAACCAGCGCCGAAGCCAGGCTCGGACTGTCCACCGCGTACGCCTCACCCGTCCTGAGCTGAAGAACTCCCGACAAACCTGGTAGTGACTCCAAGGTGCGCGAAACCGCAGTCCCCTGCATCCGCTGCACACGCTGCTGCAGCTCATGGATACGGCTGGAAGTGGCCTGTGGCGACACTCCTCTATAATCGAACACGTATTCGAGCATAGTCAAGGGGGCTGACACCCTTGGCTCCGCTATCGCTTGTCGATGGCACTCTGACAGGCATCCGGCCAGATTCGCCTCCTTTCCTCGCTCGCAACCAAGCGCTCAACGTCCCCTGTCCACTCCCACAACCCTTGCGAGCTCCTGCAGTCGGCAAAGCGGGTTGCCCCGTCATAGTGCGGTTTCTTGGCTTGACCCGCCATAATCCCAATGACAGCGTCGTTGGCTTTTGTGCACTCTGATCCCAGCTAGGTACGCGGAGGGAGGTCGGTGATGTCAGCGGTGATCGTTCTCAACACCGACAACACGGCCCTGCACACGGTGACGGTCAAGCACGCGATTCGGATGTTGGTCCGCGAGGTCGCCATCGTCGAGGAAGCCCGGGACGGACATCACATCGGCCCATACCCATGGCCGCTGGTCTTGCGCCTGATCCGCTACGTCAAGACCACCTTCCTCTACGCTCGTACCCCGGCCTGGTCTAAGCGCGGAGTGCTGCGTCGTGATCATCATCGCTGCGCCTACTGTCAAGGCCCAGCAGACACCGTTGATCATCTGCTCCCCCAGTCCCGTGGTGGAACGAACAGCTGGAAGAACACCGTCGCGGCCTGCACTCGGTGCAACAACCGCAAGGCCAACCGCACCCCGACCGAGGCGGGCATGACTCTCGCCTGGAAGCCCAGCGTGCCGACCTGGCGGGATGCCTACCACCGTCGTAACTGATGCCCATCTGGGATCCCGTTACCTATCTGGAGTTCGCCGACGAGCGCTCCCGGCCGTTTGTTGATCTTTTGAGCAGGGTCAACGCCACTCATCCGACCTCGGTGGTCGATTTGGGGTGTGGACCCGGCCAGCTCACGGCCTCGCTGGCTGATCGCTGGCCCGAGGCCCAAATCCTCGGCCTCGACTCCTCATCCGAGATGATCACGCGAGCCGCCGAATTTGCCAGCCGACGGGTGTCCTTTCAGGTGCAGGATCTGCGTAACTGGCGGCCCGAGGCGCCGGTGGATGTGATCATCAGCAACGCCACCCTGCAATGGGTACCGGGGCATCGCGAGCTGCTGCCGACCTTGATCTCCTCGCTGCGCCCCCACGGATGGCTGGCGTTCCAAGTGCCCGGAAACTTCGAAGAGCCAAGCCATCAGCTCCTTCGTCGGTTGGCCGCCCATTCCCGCTACGCCCCAATGCTCACCGAGGTCACCTGGCCGTCCTCAGCTGACGCATCGGCGTACCTGGAGGATCTTGCCGCTCTGGGGTGCTCGGTCGATGCCTGGGAAACCACCTATCTGCACGTACTGACCGGGCCGAATCCGGTATTTCGCTGGATATCGGGAACCGGAGCTCGACCCGTGCTGCAGGCGCTACCCGATGATCGTCGGGCGGAATTCATCTCCGAGTATCAGGAACTTCTCGATGCGGCCTATCCGGCGCGGTCATTCGGCACGGTACTGCCATTCCGACGCATCTTCGTTGTTGCCCAGGCTTAGACGGCCACCTGCTGTTGATCATCGACCCACAGGCCGATCAGGCCGCGGAAGTGGCCCATAAACCACTCCCGCTCGTGCTCGGGATAGGTCTGAACGACCGTCTCAGTCAGCATCCGGTCGAAATCGGCCGAGGTCACCCACTCCAGCACTAAGTCATTGATGTTCGGCAGCGCTGTGGCACAGAAGTCCAGGTAGCGCTCCTTCTGGAAGTGCTGGTCCGCCAGCTGTTGATAGCGCAGCAACTTGGCCTGATAGGTCAGCTCCGGATCATCGGCCACCGCGAACCACGGCTCGCTGTCGACGTGCAGCTTTGCGCGGCGCCGGGTTGCCGCGCAGAAGGCGGTCCACTTGATCAAGGACGTCATGGCCCAGGGAAAGTAGTAATGCAGCGAAGTCACGGCTACGTCGGGGCAGGCATTGGCGTAGTCGATCGGTATCACCGTGTCGCCCTGCACCAACATCTCGCAGGAGTTGAACTCCCAACGGAAGAAGGCATTGACCGTCTGGGTGATCGCGGTCGCCTCCTGGCCCACCTCTGCGCTCAGAAAATCATGATCAACGATGTAGCGCAGGTGCATCGGCTGGTCAGGCTGGAAGTGCATGACCATGGTCTCTGGGCCGATGGTGAGGGCACGGGCGAAAACGTCATACGGTTCGACTGACTTCTGTAGATGCATCAGCATTTCGCCGGAGTCGTCGTACGCCGACATCAGGTCGGCCTGATTCTTCACGCGTGACACCCCCCGCCAGCCGCCGCCGTCGAACGGCTTCATGAACAGCGGATAGCCCATTTGATCGGCGATTGCCACAAGATCGAAGTGATCGTTGTAGTTGCGCGACGTGTACGCCCACCGCACGTTGTCGATCGGATTCTTGTAGGGCACGAGCACGGTGTCCGGCACGTTCATGCCGAGCCGAATGAGCGCACAGTACGCGGAGTGTTTCTCCATGGACTGGAAGGTGAACGGTGAGTTCATCAGGTAGACGTCATCCATCAACGCGACCTTCTTGAGCCACTCGCGCGGATGGTAGTACCAGTACGCCAACCGGTCGATGACGACTTCATGGCGGGCTCGATCCCTCAGATTGAAGGGATGGATGCGCACCCGCTCGGTGTCCAAAACATGATCAGCCCCGGCATAGCGAAAGACACCCAGACGGCCGGCGATGGCCTCGAACGCTTGAGGCCAGTCCTCCTCGGCGCCGAGCAGCAGCCCGATCAAGTGGCGGTTTGGTGACCGTGTTGTCTGCGACGCTGCGCGTCGCGCGGATCGCGCTTGGATGCCGCCGGCTTCGTCGTCGCTTGTGGCCTCGCTTGTCGGCAGGTTCATGTTGTTCGTCGGGGTGTCCACTCGCTCCTCCTCATTCCGGCGGCGCGCGATCCGGGATTCATTCCTATCGCCGACGCTCCATTCTCAACAGAATCGGGGCAGATGGTGAGCCAGCTGGCGCTGCCACCATTCCCAGTCGTGACTGACCTCGTAGCCCCACAGATCCAGCTCGCAGCGAATCCCCTTCTCTTGCAGCATGCGGGCCATTTCAATGGTGGACGGCAAGGCACCCGTGGGATGAGTCTCCCAGGCTCCCTGACCGACCACGAGCAAGATCGACAATCGGCCTCGCAGCCAGTTCAGATGATCACCATTCAGATTGGGCACGTAGTCGGCCGGATTGGCGAAATAGGTAGCATCGCCGCGGTCGCCCCAGGAGCCCCACGTGCTGACGTTGTAATTGCCGGACAATCCAATGGCGAGTGGTGCAAGATCGGCGCGCTGCATCGAGAAGTGCACCGCATGATAGGCGCCCAGGCTGCAGCCTAGAGTGATCAACTCCGCTGCTGGCGAGGTGTCTGAATGGATGTGCGGGACCACATGAGAAGTCAGCCAGCGGGTGTAGACCTCATGTCGTGCGGCCCGCTCCTCGGTCGGTACGCCTCGGTCGGACCAGGTGTCGGCATCCAGGGAGTCCACGCAGTACAGCTTGATACGACCGTCGTTGATCAAGTAACCGACGGCATCCAGCATCCCGTTGTTCTCGAAGTCCCAGGCGCGGCCGGCCTCACTGGGAAAGACCAGCACCGGCCGGCCGTAGTGGCCATATTGGACGATGGTCATGCCCCGGTCGATGCCGCTGCCCAGCGGCAGTTCGAATTGATGCCGGTCCACCTGACCATCTCCCTGTCACCTGATACTGGCCTCGTCAGATACCGTGCGCAAGGTCGGCGGCAGCTGCAGTCCATTGCGCCTCAGCTCTATTTCGGCCAGCTTGTTGATCACCTCCCGATCACCGGATCGCCACGCCTGCACGGGGTCATCGCTGATCTCTGCCAATACATAGAGCGGCTGAGCGGCCATCGCCCGGAGGGCGAACAGGTCCAGGTCGGCTAGCGAATCCAAAAAGACCTGGGAGGCGTGAGCCTGGCGGTAGAAGCGGATGCGACGCGGCAGCCAAAAGGCGATCACGATCGTCACGGGAATGAGAAAGACCAGCCACCCGACGAGCAGTGCTAGGCGCTCGATGCTGGCCACCTGTTCGTTGGCGGATTCGATCAAACTTCCCAGGCTCACAGAAGCTGAGTCCAAGGGACGCCGCAGCTGTTCACCGGCGACCGGCACCTTAGCGGCTTCGGCGGCGGCCTCGCGAAAGTTCTCGGCCAACCGCATCGCGGTCCTTGCCGTCTCCCTGGCGGGCGTTGCCAACACCTCGATCACCTTATGGACGAAGATTGCGACGATGCCCCAGCCGATCGTCCAGACGACGACGAAACCATCTCCAACGAGTTGGCCGATCATCTTCGCCGGACGCTTAGCGTACATGCCCATGGCCGCGACACTACTCATGCAGAGTGCAGGTGGCAGGATGGCCCGGTGTCACGCAGTCTGACTCAACGACGGGCGGCAGTCCGTACGTCTCGATACGGATGTCTGTTGCTGATCCTTGCGCTAGCAATGGCCGGCTGCGGAATTTCGCTTCCCAAGCTGAATCCCGACTCCGATGACAATGGGCCTGACCAGGCGGCTGCCGCGTTGGCGGCGGCGCTGAGCGCAAAAGACGTGTCGCCGCTGCCCTTCGTGGGGTCCACCGGCACGGCGGTCAATGACATGTTCAAGCCTTTGGTGAGCGGTATGGGGCCGCTGAAGCCGGAGGTTGCGGTTGCATCGGTCTCCCGTGATAAATCCGCAGCCACCGCCAGCTTGTCGTTCAGCTGGACGTTTCCCGGCGTATCGGAACACTGGTCGTATCAGACCGACGCGAAGCTGACCCGCGAGTCGGGACAGTGGAAGACCAATTGGCAGCCGAGCATCGTGCAGCCGCAGCTGGACGGCTCGAACCGACTGACGCAGCGGCGTCTCTATGCCGAGCGCGGCGAACTGCTCGGCGAGGACGGCGCAGCGATCGTGGTGGATCGGCCGGTCTTTCGGATTGGCATCGACAGGTCGAAGGTGAGCGGCGACGAGGCGAAGTCATCCGCGATGCGGCTCGCAAAGGTGGTCAAGATCGATCCCAAGGCGTACGCGGCCAAGGTGGCCGCCGCCGGTAGCGACGCATTCGTGCTGGCGATCGTGCTGCGGATGGACGCACCGGATTTGCCGCGCGGCTCACGGATCCGAGCCATCCCAGGCGCTCTGTCCATCAGAACTGGACAGATGCTGGCGCCGACCCGGGATTTTGCGCGGCCAATCATCGGGACGGTTGGCGAGGCAACCAAAGAAGACGTCGAGCAGTCTGGCGGTGCCGTGATCACCGGAGACCAGGTAGGGCTGTCCGGATTACAGAAACGCTATGACGCCCAGATGCGCGGCACGCCGGGCGTCCGGGTTCGGCTCGTCGCCGCCAAGCCGACCGATGCTCCGGCAAGCCCCTCTCCGACGCCGTCACCGAGTGCCGAAGCCGAACCTGTTGTGCTCTTCGAGGCCAAGGCGGCACCGGGCAAGCCGCTGACGACAACGCTGAACGTGGGACTGCAGAAACTCGCGGAGAAGACGCTGGCCGGGACGAAGCCGGCCAGTGCACTGGTCGCCATCCGACCTTCGACCGGGGCCATCGTGGCGGCCGCGAACGGTGACGGCAACAAGGGCCAGTCGCTCGCCACGATGGGTCGGGCGGCCCCGGGGTCGACGTTCAAGGTCGTCGCCGCGCTCGCGTTGCTCCGGGCTGGACTGACCCCGGACTCCTCGATCACCTGTCCGCGAACAGTGACAGTCAACGGCCGGAAGTTCACCAACTACAGCGACTACCCGCGCAATCACCTTGGTGACATCACGCTACGGACCGCGCTCGCGCAGTCCTGCAATACGGCCATCATCGGACAACGCCGGAAACTGGACCGTACCGCCCTGGCAGAGGCTGCTGGCTCCTTGGGCGTGGGCATCGACTACGACGTCGGCTTTGCCTCCTTCTTCGGCTCGGTGCCTGAGGATCCGACCGCAACGGGGAGGGCCGCGGCCATGATCGGGCAGGGCAAAGTGGAGGCATCGCCAATGGCCATGGCCGCGGTCGTGGCGTCGGTCACCGCGGGCGAGACGGTGATACCGCACCTGATTGACGCGACCGAAGCAACCTCGAATGCCAAGCCGCTGACTAACGAGGAGGCTAAACAGTTGCGCGGCATGATGCGTGCGGTGGTGAAGCAGGGCAGCGGCCGGGTGCTCGGCGACCTTTCCGGACCTCCGGTGCTGGCCAAGACCGGCACCGCTGAGTACGGCGCATCGAAGCCCCTCAAGACGCACGCCTGGATGATCGCGGCTCAAGGCGATCTCGCTGTTGCTGTCTTCGTCAACGACGGCAAATCTGGCTCCTCTACTGCTGGTCCGCTGCTGCATACGTTCCTGGCCAAGGCTCGCTGAGGCCGGGTGCTTGTTGCATTGACTGGCCCTTCGACAGGCTCAGGGCGCATGCGATGGAGGCTCAGGGCCCTTCGACAGGCTCAGGGCGCATGTGACGGAGGCTCGGGGCGCATGTTGTTGAGGCTCGGGCGCATTGGTTGATCATTACCTGGGCGCTCCGAACGCAACCAGCCAACCGCGTTCGTCGCCCTCCACGAGTCCCGCTGACTCCAACACGGTCAGCGCGGCCAAGCAGCTTGGCACGCTGACACTGGCGGCAAGGGCAATGTCTCCCACTGAGGCTCGTCGCCGAGCTGGGATCGCCTCGAACACCGCAAGCTGGGTCTCACTTAAGGCGTCGGTCGCTCTCGTGTGACCGTGAGCAAGCGGCAGCATTGCCTGACCCATGTCCGAGATCAGTTCCAGCACGTCCGCCGCACTGGTGACCAGCACCGCCTGTCCATTGCGGATCATCACGTGTGGAGCCGTCGAGGCTGTGGAGTAGACCGAGCCAGGGACCGCCATCAGCGGGCGACCGCAACCCAGCGCCCAGCCAGCCGTGTTGCGAGCACCCGATCGCAATGCCGCCTCGACCACGACGGTGCCACGGGACATCGCCGCGATCAGCCGATTGCGGGCCAGAAACCGAACTCTGCTGGGATGGGCTCCTGGGGGCAATTCAGACACCACCAACTGCTCATTGGCTAGTGCGTCAATGAGCCCGGCGTGGGCAGGTGGATAGGCGACGTCGACACCGTTGGCGAGCACGCAGACCGTGGGACCCCCCGCGGCGAGCGCTCCGCGATGCGCGGCCACGTCGATGCCGAAGGCACCCCCGGACAGCACCGTCACTCCCTGCTCAACGAGATCGGCTGCAAGATCGGCCGCAATGCCGTTCCCGTACGCCGTCGCTGCCCGTGAACCGACGATGGCAACCGACCGCGTCATGAGATGGGCCAGATGTCCTGGACCGCGAAGCCAGAGCCCCAACGGTTCGCCACCGCGACGTTGGATGGATTCGGCATGCCGAAGATCGTCAAGCCCAGCCGGCCACTCCTCGTCGCCGGGAACGACATAACGTGCGGCCGCCGCCGCAGCGGCCCGCTCCACATTATCGGCGCTGACGGCTGCGGCCCGCTGCGCCGCCGGCTCTCCCAAGATGCCCTCGATGATCTTGGCCCAGGCTCCCTCGGCACCGATGTTGTGCACCAGTTCGGCGACGGCTGGATCGCCGCCGTCCATTACGCAGGAAACCAGCATCCGCGCTCGCCGATCCGAGTTGATCATGGCCTAACTCACCTGACGTTTCACAGCGCCTGGCTGCTCACCGCGCCGCATTGCCAACGCGATGGCCAGCTCTTCGCGACCCGGTACGTCGCGACCCTGCAAATCGGCGACGGTCCATGCCAACCGCAACACTTTGTCGACGCCACGGGCACTCAGCCGCCCACGGTCGACAGCCTCATCAACGGTCTGCAGGCAGTCCGGAAGCGGCAAGTGGCGACGCAGATAGGTGCCAGAGACCTCGCCGTTGGTCTGCCAGCCACTACCGGTTAGACGCCGTCGCTGGCGGTCACGGGCCTGGAGCACCCGTTCAGCTACCGCGGCCGAGGATTCTGCCCGCTGCAGCGTTGCCTTCAAGTAGGCTTTGCGCAGTGGCAGGAACGCCTGATTGATGTCGATGCGGTCGCGGATGGGGCCAGAAATCTTCTCCGCATACCGCCGGACGACTGTCGGCGGGCATTGGCATCGCCCGCCCGGCGTCGCGGCCTGCCCACAGGGACAGGGATTGGCGGCCAGGATCAGCTGGAAACGCGCCGGATACCGGGCGTGCATCTCGCTCCGTCCAAGGGTGATCATTCCGGACTCCAGCGGCGTACGCAGTGCCTCGATGACGGTCGGATGGAACTCGGGTGCCTCATCGAGGAAGAGCACGCCCTTGTGGGCACACGAGATCGCCCCAGGCTTGGCCATCCGCTGACCACCGCCGACAATGCTCGCCACCGAGGCCGAGTGGTGCGGATCGCTGTACGGCGGTCTGCTGATCAGCTCATTGGCGAGGTTAAAGCCGGCAAGCGAATGCACCGCCGAGACCTCCAAGGCGTCCTTGACATCAAGATCGGGAAGCAGACCCGGAACGCGTTCGGCCAGCATGGTCTTGCCCACCCCCGGCGGACCGTGAAACAGCATGTGGTGTCTGCCGGCCGCGGCTACCTCGCAGGCCCACTTGGCCTCGACTTGACCGACCACGTCTGCCAAGTCGAGTCGGCGGCCAGCGTCTACACCGGCCCTCTCACCCATTACCTCGATCGGATCAACCGGTGGGAGCGGCACACCCCGCAGAAAGGCCACCAGCTGGGTGATCGACGCAACGCCGAACACGTCAATGCCCGCGACGAGTCCTGCCTCTCCCGCCTGGCGGAGCGGCACGATCACTCTGGTAAAGCCGGCCTGCTGAGCCGCCAGGGTCGCAGGCAGGACGCCGCGGACCGGCCGGAGCCTGCCGTCGAGCCCCAGCTCGCCAAGCAGCACGGTGCGGCGTAACTCCTCTGCGGAAAAGACTCCCTGTGCCGCGAGTATGGCCGCAACAATCGCGGCGTCGTAGTGGCTTCCGGCCTTGGGCAGTGTCGCGGGGCTGAGGTTGATGGTCAGCAAGGAAATCGGCCAATCTTGGCCGGAGTTGCTGACCGCCGCCTTGCAGCGATCACGGGCTTGATACAGCGCCGAGTCAGGAAGTCCGACCAGCACCGTACGCGGCAACCCCGCGCCAATGTCGGCCTCCACCTCGACGATCCGACCCTCCAGCCCGACGAGCGCCACGGACCATGCACATGCTGCTGCCACTCAGCCCACCTCCACTTGGAAGCATGCGGACGCCGATCCGAATCGTGCGGCCCTGCCGAAACCTGTGGAAACGCTCGGGTCGGCGGCTGTGGAAACGAGCCTTTTGATTTGTGCGCCTTGCCAGGCCTGACACCGCCAGCAGCGCGAAACCCACCCGTCGAGCGCCGCGGTCCGATCAGATGGCTTGCTCAGTCCGGCCTTCGACCACGTGGCTCTCTCGACCTGGATTGGCGGGTCGACTTCTCGGCGCTCAGCCTCGGCAAACTGCTGCACCTCTTCGTCGCTGAGATGCATACATGATTAGAACATGTCTGCGATTCTGCACGACGGAGCATCTCGGGAAACGACGTGCTGCCACGGCCGGCAGACGCCCGGCGTTGCTCAGTGAACCGGCTGGGACTCATCGACCGTCCGCTGCACGCCCGGGTCTCCGACGTCGGCGAAGTAGTCCGACTGGACGGTAATGTCGGTGCCGTTGCCCACCTTGAGCGCCCGCAGCGCCAGCGTCAGCAGCACCGCGACGACGATGTTGACCGCCAGCGCGGTCAACGCGATGTAGCCCGAACGGCCGAGCAGCGGAACGACCGACAGCGAATTGGCAAACGGCCGCGTGCTACAGAGCGTGCAGTAGCCGTACGCGACAATCGTGCCAAACGCCATCCCAACCGCCCAGCCGGCGAAAAGCGCCCAGCGGTGGAACCACCGGGTGAACAGCCCGAACACAATTGCGGGCAGGGTCTGGAGGATCCACACACCGCCGAGCAGCTGGAAGTTGAGGGCGTTCTGCCGGTCGAGGAAGAAGACGAACAGCAGAGCCCCGAACTTCGTGACCAGTGAGGCGATCTTGGAGACCTTCGCCTCCTGGGCGTCGGTCGCCTCGGGCGTGAGGTAGGCCTTGTAGATGTTGCGCGTGAACAGATTGGCCGCGGCGATGGACATGATTGCGGCGGGGACCAGCGCCCCGATGGCGATGGCGGCGAAGGCGACGCCGGTGAACCAGCTCGGGAAGTAGTCCTCGAAGAGCTGGGGAATCACCAGCTGAGGATTGACCTTGCCGTCCAGCCCGATCGGCTTCGTGCCTGCTTTGATGGCGACGTAGCCGAGCAAGGCGAGCAGCCCGAGCAGCAGGGAGTAGGCCGGTAGGATCGCTGCATTTCGACGTCCCGTGCTGCGGTCCTTCGAGCTCAACGTGGCCGTGACACAGTGCGGGTACATGAACAGGGCCAGCGCGGACCCCAGGGCGAGCGAGGCGTACGCCCAGTAGCTGAGCTCGGTAGGGATGAAGATGCCGGTCGGCATCCCCGCGGGGGTCTTCGTCGCCATCTTGGCTTGCGCGGCGTCGAAGATGCCGAGCCAGCCGCCGAGCTTGAGCGGGAAGTAGATCACCGCCACGGCGATCACGAGGTAGATCAGCGTGTCCTTGACGAACGCGATGATCGCCGGCGCGCGCAGTCCGGAGGAGTAGGTGTACGCCGCGAGCACGGCGAAGGCGATCAGCAGCGGGAGGTCGCGGGCCAGCGGACTGCTGCCCCCGACGCCGGCGACCTCGAGCACTGCCTGGATGCCGACGAGTTGCAGGGCGATGTAGGGCATCGTCGCGAGGATGCCCGTCAGCGCGACCGCGAGACTGAGGCTCCGGGTGCCGTAGCGGCCCTGCACGATGTCGGCGGTCGTGACGTAGCCGTGCCGGTGGGCGACCGACCACATCCGGCCCAGGAAGAAGAAGATGATCGGATACAGCACGACCGTGTACGGCACGGCGAAGAATCCGGAGACTGCGCCCGTGGCCCACATCGCCGCGGGCACGGCGATGAACGTGTAGGCGGTGTACAGATCGCCACCCAGCAGGAACCAGGTGATCACCGTGCCGAAGCTCTTGCCGCCGAGGCCCCACTCGTGCAGCGAGTCGAGGTCCTTCGGCCGGCGCCAGCGGGCCGCCATGAACCCCATCACCGTGACCAGGGCGAACAGCAGGATCATGACGATCAGGGCGACCCAGTTGATCCCGGTCACTGCGCCGACTCCTGCTCGCCGCGCGGATGGGAGCGCGCGTAGGCGTCACGCTCCCGCTTGAGCAGCAGGAAGCTGAGCGCACACAACCCGGCCGCGAGGAAGACCCAGGCCAACTGGTACCAGTAGAAGAACGGGAACCCGAACAGCCTGGGCTCGATGCGCGCGTAGGTGGAGACGAGCAGCGGAACGACGATCGCGATGAGGAGAATGCCCACGACAAGGAACTTGGTCGGTGTCGGTCGCCATCGCGGATCGCCCGGATCGACGTCTGGCGGTGTGGGAGTCTCTGGTCTGGTCACCCTTGACCTCCTGGCTCGGCAGTCGTTGCAAACGCTACGCTCGCGGCCCGCGACGTTGTGTCGACACTCCGGCGTACCACCTAGGGTTTGCCCGTGCCATCGATGTCGGAGATGGTCGCCGAGCACACCGCACTCGCCGACGAGGTTGAGGATCGAAGTGAGATGGGCCTGGCTGCGCAGCAGCCGAGCTCCTCGTGTTCTTCCGCCAGGTTGTGGTTACGGCTCCTCACTCAGGCGGCGGGTTGACCAGGAATCCGCGGTGGCCGTTGCAGGAGTCGCCGGGCTGGGAGCCGGACGCCTTGAGGTCAGCCGGGGTGGCTCCCGCGTCCCGCTCTGCCTGCTGGACGTGGCCCCAGTTCTGCGGCGGCGCTCCGCCGGGGCCGGGGAATCCGGCGCCGTCGCCGTCCTCCAGACCGGAGAAGGCGCAAATCGAGTTGGCGTGGGACGCACCCAAGCCCTGACCCCCGGCAGGCTGGCCCCTGCCGTTGATCTCCCCGGCGCTAGCCGTGCTGGCCGCCCCGCCGAGCAGGATCGCGGTGGCGAACATGGTCGCCGCTGCTGTTCGTAATCGCATAATTCCCCCGAAGATGATGCTGCTGGTGCTGAGACTGTACTGGAAACCGGTCGAACAAGTGCGCGCACCGCGCCCCTTGTGCCTATTTCCTTGACCTGGACGAGCGCCGCCCCCCGGTGTCCAGCCGCCTCCCAAAAGGCGCGTGGGCGCACACGTATGCGCACGCACGAATTTGCCCCGCCATCGGAACCTCGGCGCGACCGACAGCAGCTGGACCGCTTCGACGCAGGGCTTACTGCCTAATGCCGCGGAGCGACCGTGTCAGGCGAGAGATATTCGGATCGTAGGCGGCGCACTGCACGGTCCGATCGCCCGACCGCCAGGCATCGTCGGTCGGGACCAGCCAGTCATAGTCGAGGTCGGAATCCTCGGGCGCCTTGCCGATATAGGCACTGAACGCGGGGCGCAGTACTCGACCACGTAGTCGATCGAGCCCGGATCGGACGGCGGCTCGGCAGCAGGCCGGTTGGCCCACGGGGGCGGTGCCCAGTCAACCGCCTCGGCCTGTCGTCGCAACGCCGGCGGCGGGAATTCCCTGGCCGGCGGCCGATTGGCCGGCTCCTCAGGCTCGTTCGGGAATTCGGTGCTCATGACTGCCCCCGTGACGCCCCGAGTCACCTGATGAACGGCGCTATGCACTCGCATAACGCTGCCGACCAGTCACACCTCCGCCGACCCAGTGTCCAATGTCGAAGATGAAGCCGATCACTACAAAGACCCAACCCCAACCGTTTAAGCCCCCGCTGACCGGGTTGTAGGCAAGGACGTAGAACAGGGTCGCATAGGGAAAGACGACCAGTCCGACGAGCGGGATGAGGAAGCCGTTGAATGCGCGGTCCACCCAGTTCGTGAAAATCCAGACCAGCGCGAGAGCGACTCTTGGCGCGACCCCGGCAAGCAGTGCGAGCAGACACCCCATCCGCCGACCTTTCTCTCCGGCCCACGGCGTGAGCCTGTTCATACGACATTGTGGTAGCGCTCGCGCCGGCCAGACTCACCCACTGCGGGTGAAACCGGCAACACCCGTCAAGCACACGACTGCCGATGTCGGCCTCCGCCTCGACGATCCGACCCACCAGCCCGACGAGCGCTACGGACCATGCACGTGCTGCTGCCATTCAGCCCACCGCACGGACATGGGTGACGGACGGATCGGCGCTAGGCGCCAACACGACACCAATGGCGTCCAGCCGAATGCTGGACGCTCTTACGCGATGCTCGCGCATCCACACTGCCGCCAGCTGTCGTAACGTCCGCATCTTCGCGTACGTGATCGCCTCGAGCGGGTGCCCGAAGCCGAGCCCGCTACGGCATTTCACCTCGCAGAAGACCAGCGTCAGCCCGTTGGGTCCGGCCTCGGCGGCGACGATGTCGATCTCACCCAGCCGGCACCTCCAATTCCGCTCCAAGATCTGCATGCCCTGCCGCTGCAGCTCCGCGCAGGCCAGGTTCTCGCCGCGTAAGCCGACTTGCTTCTTGGACTCCGTCACGACCATCGCTCACCTCCATCTGGAAGCATGCGGACGCTGATCCGAATCGTGCGAGCCCGCCAAAACCTGTGGAAACGGGAGCTTGGCGGCCTGTGGACAAGGCGGCGGGCGTTAGGAGGCTAGCGGCGGTCGGTCACCCGCCTGAGGCGATGCAGCTACGTGTTGCGTTTCTCCGCACATGGCCACATACGAAGCCCAAATTAGCCTCTTCGGACGCCATTCGTGGCCTTGGGCGGAGGAACGGAGGACCGAGCTAGGAGGGTTTGGGGACCTCGAGGTCACTGTGGGCGATCTCTTCGATCGAGACGTCACGGAAGGTCAGCACCTTCGCACTCTTGACGAATCGTGCCGGCCGGTACATATCCCAGACCCAGGCGTCGCCCATCGACACCTCGTAGTAGACGTCCCCGCCCTCAGTGCGCACTTTGAGATCAACGGCGTTGCAGAGGTAGAACCGGCGCTCCGTCTCCACTGCGTAGGTGAAGATGCCGACGACATCCTTGTACTCGCGATAGAGCTGGAGCTCTAGTTCACTCTCGTACTGCTCGAGGTCTTCCGCACTCATAGCGAATCGACTCTAGTCGTTCGGGAAACATTGACGAAGCGCATCCGATGGGTAGCAGATGGCCCGTATGCGTCCAGCTTCTCCTGGTGCAGCGGTGTGCAATAGCCCTTGTGCTCGGCGAAGTCGTACTCCGGGTATTGCTGGCCCAGCTCGCACATGATTCGGTCCCTGGTCACCTTGGCGATGATCGATGCAGCCGCAACGCAGGCAACCACTTGATCGCCCTTCCAGACCGCCAGGCCTGGCGTACCGAGACCGTCCACCGGAAATCCGTCGGTCAGCACATACGTGGGCGGCACCTCGAGCCGGGACAAGGCCATCCGCAGTGCCATGACATTGGCGACATGCATGCCGAGCGCATCGCACTCTCCGGGCTCGATGCACACCACGGACCATGCAATGGCCTTGGCGGTGATCTTGGCGTACAAGCGCTCCCGCTGTAGCGCGGTGAGCATCTTGGAGTCTTTTAGCCCGGTGATCTGCCGTGACTTGGCATCGCTGAGGATGGTCGCTGCCGCGACGAGGGGTCCAGCACAGGCGCCACGGCCCGCCTCGTCGGCACCAGCCACCGGATGAAGGCCCATGCGCTGCAAGGCACGTTCGTATCCGTAGATGCCGCTATTGCGCTTCACAAGCACCGGCGTAGTCGCGCTGGGCGCCGGCATCAGCAGTTCACCCCGGCAGGCTTGATCACGCCGCGCGCAGGCGCCGGACCGCGGGGTTCAGGGACCTCGTCGAAGGTCGCTGGCCGTCGCAGCCGTCCAGCCCGGTCAAAGGGAGCAGCGATTGCGAATGCCGGCCCCACCACCAGCGAGATCGGAACGAAGGCCACCTGTCCTGTGCCTTCGCTGGTCGAGAGGTCGGAGAGGTGGCACCGGGAATCGGCGCTCAGATCGCGGTGATCACCCATCACAAAGATGCGGTCCTTAGGTACTACGACGTCAAATCTGACATCGGACGGATTGACCTGGTCATCGTCGGAGTCGGCGTAGAGATAGCTGGTCTCGTTCAGCGCGTAGCCATTGACGGTGATGCGGCCCTTAGGCGTACAGCAGACGACCCTGTCTCCGGGCATGCCGATGACCCGCTTGATCAGGTGACCAGGGGTGCTCTTGGTCGGCAGTCCAATAAACTCCAGCGCCTTGTCCCAGGGGCCCGGATCCGCGGGATCCTCCTCCAACCAGCCGCCTGGGTCGGAGAAAACGACGACATCGCCGCGCTGAAACTTGGTGAGTTTCTCCACGACCACACGATCACCTACTAAGAGCGTGTTCTCCATCGACTGCGAGGGGATGATGAACATTTGCCCGACGAAGGCGCGAAGCAGCGAGGAGACCACGACCGCGCCGATGACCACGATAAGCAGTTCCCGCGCGAAGGCCCAGGTACGTCGTCCCATAGTCTTCGGCTGGTTCCTTTTGCTATTGGCGGTATCGGGAGCCAGCGGCGGCGGCACGGGAGGACTCTTGGATGTAGTCAACAGCTGGCCTCAGGTCCGGCGGTAATCGTTGCTCTGTCCGGTGCCGGCTGCGTGCCGGGGGGGACGCTGACAAACGTATCTGGGATCGCCAAGCGGTGCTGACGGTCGAGCGGCCAAACGACGGCGATCGCTCGGCCGACGACCAGATCTTGTAACACAAATGCATTCTGACCTGTCGTGCCCCCGGCTTGCACGTCATTGAGATGGCAACGCGAGTCGCGGCTGTGATCGCGGTTGTCCCCCATCACAAACACATGATCACGTGGCACGACGACCTCGAACTTGACGGCGGACGGCTGGGTGCGCCTGCCGTCCAGCGAGCGGGTCAAATAGGACGTCTCGTCCAGCGGCTGGCCGTTGACCCTCAGGCGTCCGGCAGCGTCACAGCAGACCACCCGATCTCCGGCCACCCCAATCACCCGCTTGATCAAGTGCTCGGTGGCAGTATCGGGGAGCACGCCAATAAATTGGAAAGCCTTACCGATTGGGCCGCGCTCGCGTGGGTTCGCACCGGTCAGCCAGCCGCCGGGATCTTTGAAGACGATCACTGCACCGCGCTTGACCGCCGTGAGCTTTGCCACCACGACGCGGTCGTCGACCTGCAGGGTGTCTTCCATGGAAATCGACGGGATGAGGAACATCTGGCCGACGAAAGCGCGCAGCAGCGAGGCGACAATGACCGCGCCGATGACAACGGCGGTCAGTTCTTTGACAAAGGCAACGGCATGCTGGCGGAATGTCAGCCGCTCCGGATCCGGAACATTGGCCTGGCGCTGATCAGAGTCGAGCATGGTGACCGGCTGCACAGCGCGGCGTGGCGCCGCTCTTACCCCCCGGCGAACCATGTCAGGCTAGGAGCGGTCAGTTCGCGTCGCGCTTTTCCTTGATCTTGGCTGCCTTGCCACGCAACCCGCGCAAGTAGTACAGCTTCGCCCGGCGTACGTCGCCGCGACGCTCTACTTCGATCTTGTCGATGATCGGGCTGTGCAGCGGAAACGTACGCTCCACGCCCACCCCGAAGCTCACCTTGCGTACGGTGAACGTTTCGCGAATGCCATCCCCGGCCCGGGAGATGACTACCCCGGTGAAGACCTGGATTCGTGAGCGGGAGCCCTCGACGACCTTGACGTGAACCTTGACGGTATCGCCCGGACGGAAGGTGGGAAGATCGGTGCGCATCGACGACTGGTCGAGCTCGTTGATGACCTTGCTCATGAGAACTTCCTCGCCGGTGCCACAGGTCACCACGGTCGTACATCGATGTGGAGCGCGTCCCGCAGCGAGCGTCCCCCTGTGGCAGGTGTCGTACGCAGGACAGCAGCGGTCAAGTCTGCCACATCGGCGCGGGCCAGGCGAAATCGGCAAACGACCTGCCAAAGACGCGCAGAATGTGCCCATGACATCGCAGCCGAGTCGCGCCAGATTCCTGGTACGCGCGACCGACCGGCTGGCTCGCCTGGGCATCGTTCTCCTCGCGCTGGGCAGCTGCTTGGTCTTCGCACAGTGCTCGTGGCTCGCTGCTCCGCCGGAGCCAGAGGGGCCGACGACTGTCAACACTCCCCCGCCGCCGGTGCGTGCGCTGACGGATGCGAACTTGATCAAGGCCTCCGATCTCCCGACACCCATCGGTGGCGGCAAGATGATCAACTACGACCGCAATGCTCGGTCACTGGATGAGGTGTCGATCTGTCAGACGCAACCGCTGAGCGCATTGGGCGCCGCGGAGATCAAGAGCCGCAGCTTCCGTTCTCGCTATGCCTCCGGTAATAGACCCTTCCCCCGGTCGTCGCTGGACAATGAGCCCGATAGCTATGCGATCGCGTTGCAATTTCCCGACCCAGCTGCTGCGGCGCGAGCGAAATCCGCCATCGAAGGGTGGGTCAGCAGCTGCGTCGCCGGTAGTGAGCTACCGAACGGCGCTCATGTGCTGCGCCAAAACGTTGAGTGGACTGGGGTGCCCGCCGATCCGGCTCAGACCCAAGTCAGCGAGGTCGTCTATCAATTGGACGACTCCTCGAGCAGTAACGGCTACTTCGAAAGCATCGGATTGACCACGCTGCAGGATCGGATGATGATCACCGTTCACCTGTTCTACACCGACGAGTCTCCCTACTCGTTGGACCTCGGGGAGGAAGAGGCGGGCTTCGCGCATCCACAGCTGGGGCTGATCAGCGCGGCCGTCGAACGGTTGTCGCATTAGTGTGAGTCCACGTCGTTAGGATCGCGGAGATGAGCATCAGTGAAGGCGCCGCTGCGGCGCACGACGTACTGCTGGTCGGCGGCGGTGCGGCCGGTCTGCGGGCGGCAATCGCTATTGCCGAGACCAATCCGAGCCTCAGCGTGGCGGTGATTTCGAAGGTCTATCCGATGCGCAGCCACACTGTCTCCGCAGAGGGCGGGGCAGCCGGGGCCATCGCGAAAGATGACACTCTGGACGAGCATGCCTACGACACCGTCTCGGGCAGCGACTGGCTCTGCGACCAAGACGCCGTAGAGGCGTTCGTGCAGGAGGCACCTCGCGAGTTGCTTCAGCTCGAGCACTGGGGATGTCCGTGGAGCCGGCAACCCGACGGACGGATCGCCGTACGTGCTTTCGGTGGCATGAAGAACATGCGCACCTGGTTCGCCGCTGACAAGACCGGCTTCCACATGCTGCACACGCTGTTTCAGACGTCACTGAAGTATGCAGACCTGACGCGATACGACGAATGGTTCGTCACCCGACTACTGGTCGATGACGGACGAGTGCATGGAGTTGTCGCGATCGAGCTGATGACGGGGCGGGTCGAGGTCATCCATGCGAAGTCCGTCGTCTTGTGCAATGGCGGCTCGGGCAAGGTCTTCCCGTTTACGACTAACGCCAACATCTGCACCGGTGACGGCATGGCGCTGGCGTATCGGGCCGGCGCGCCCCTGAAAGACATGGAGTTCGTCCAATACCACCCCACCGGCCTTCCGTTCACCGGCATCCTCATAACCGAGGCGGCCCGCGCCGAAGGCGGTTGGCTGCTCAACAAGGACGGCTACCGCTACTTGCAGGATTACGACCTCGGCAAGCCTGAGCCAACGCCCGTGCTCAGGAGCATGGAGCTGGGACCGCGTGATCGACTCTCACAATCCTTTGAGCATGAGGTCGAGAAGGGCCGGACGATCGAGTCGCCGTACGGGCCGATCGTTCATCTGGACTTACGACATCTCGGCGAGAAGCTGATCGAGACCAAGCTCCCGATGGTGCGAGAGCTGTGCCTGAAGTACGAACGCATTGATCCAGTCACAGACCTCATCCCGGTGCGCCCGGTCGTGCACTACATGATGGGCGGCGTCCATACCGATATCGATGGTGCAACTCCGATCGATGGCCTTTTCGCAGCCGGGGAGACCGCCTGCGTAACCATCAACGGGGCGAACCGGCTCGGCTCCAACTCGCTGCCCGAGTGCCTGGTCTTTGGCGCCCGTGCCGGCAAGGCGGCTGCCGAATACGCCACCGGCGCCAAGCCGGCAACGCCGAGCGTCATGCGGCAAGCCGAGGATGAAGTCCGGCGGCTCGATCAGCTGCGGTCGGCCGACAAGGGCACCGAGCGGATCGCCGACATCCGCGAAGAGATGCAGTCGACCATGGAGGACAGCGCCGGGATTTTCCGATCCGGCGACTCTCTGACCAAAGGCATCGATCGACTGGCCGAGTTGCAGCAACGTCTCCAGCATGTCCAGCTCGGCGACGAGGCCCGAGTGTTCAATACCGAGCTGGTCGCGGCCTTGGAGTTGGCGAACATGCTGGACATTGCCGAGACCATGTTGCAGTCCGCGCTGCAACGCGAAGAGTCGCGCGGCGCACACCAGCGGACCGACTTCACCGCGCGCGACGACGAACGCTTTCTCAATCACGCGCTGGCGTACCGCGACACGGACGGTTCATCCCGAATTGAGCGCTTGCCGGTGACAATCACACGATGGCCACCCGGCGAGCGGGTGTACGGAAGGTAGTCAGATATGGCCGACAGCATCCAGATACAGGTAACGCGATACGACCCAGACCGGGACTCGGCGCCCACTGTTGCCTCTTACGAGGTTCCGCTGCGCAAAGACTGGGCGATCCTCGACGGACTCAATTACGTCAAGGACCATGTCGACGGCAGTCTGTCGTATCGGTGGTCGTGCCGGATGGGCATCTGTGGCAGCTGTGGGATGAACGTGGACGGCGAGCCGAAGCTGACCTGCGCCGCCTTCCTCAGCGACTACGCGCCTGGCCCGATCCGAGTCGAGCCGCTGACCAACTTTCCGGTGGTTCGTGACCTGGTGGTCGATATCGAGGACTTCATGGAGAAGCTTCCGCGGGTCAAGCCGTGGATCGTTCGAGACGATGACCAGTCGGTGATCGATGGCGAGTATCTCCAGACCCCTGAAGAGTTAGAGGAGTACAAGCAGTTCAGCAACTGCATCAACTGCATGCTCTGCTACGCCGCATGCCCGATCTACGGCCTTGAGCCAGACTTCATCGGCCCCGCCGCCATCGCGCTCGCTGAGCGGTATGACCTGGATTCGCGCGACCGAGGACAGCGTGAGCGGCTAGACGTGCTCATCGAACGCGAAGGGGTGTGGGGTTGCACGTTCGTCGGTGAGTGCACGCGGGTGTGCCCGAAGCACGTCGATCCGGCCGGCGCCATCCAGCGCTACAAGCTCAAGGCCGCCAAGGAGAACGTCATGGCGTTTCTGCTGCCACGAGGTGCGCGTTGAGCGCGCCGACCACGTACAAGCGGACCACGTACAAACAGCCAGTCTCGAGACTGTGGTTCACGAAGAAGCGAACTTATTTCATTTTTGTGTTGCGCGAGCTGAGCAGCATCTTCGTCGGCTGGTTCGCGGTGTTCTTGATGATCATGTTGTTCGCCATCGGACGCGGTGAAGCTGCGTACCAGAACTTCCTGAACTGGGCCGCCTCACCAGTCATCGTCGTGGTGAATGTGGTGGCGCTGGCCTTCCTGATCTTGCATACGGTGACCTGGTTCATCCTGACTCCGCAGGCCATGGCGGTGCGGATCGGTGGCCGCCAGGTGCCACGAGTGAAGATGGTGAATGTCGCAGGCCGGATTGTGCCGGCGGCGACCGTGGTACGCGTGGGTGGCCGACGGATTCCCCCTGGGATGGTGATCGCCTCGCAGTATGCCGGACTGATTGTGGTTTCAGCGTTCATCATCTGGCTGGTGCTGCGATGACCAAACGGCGTCTCGAGCCGCTCCTCTGGCTGGCGTTCAGCGGGGGCGGCGTGGTCTCGGCGGTGTTTCTCCCCGTGCTCGTTGTCCTATTCGGCCTCGCCATTCCCCTGGGCTGGGTACGGCCGGACTACAACTACCTGCATGCCATCTTCAGTTTCTGGCTCACCCGGCTGGTGATGTTGGGTCTGATCGTGTTGATGCTGTTCCACTGGGCGCACCGGTTCCGCTACACATTGCACGATGGGCTGCAACTCAGGAGGTTGGAGGCTCCGCTCGCCGTGCTGTGCTACGGCGGTGCGGTGGTCGGTTCGCTTGCCGCATTGCTGATTGTTCTAACCATCTGATCACTCTGGTGAACTGAGCTGGTCTAACGCCTTTCGACAGGCTCAGGGTGCATGTTGTCACGGGTGGATGTGCGCTTCATCGAAGCGCCCTTCGACAGGCTCAAGGCGCATGCTGGCACAGGTAGATGTGCGCTCCATCGAAGCGCGCCCTTCGACAGGGCGCTGGTCACATCCCGATTGTGTCGGGTTCTTCCTCTTCCAGCTCGTCCCGTCGTGGAGCCGCCTTCGGCCAGTGAGACCCGCCATGGCTCAGAGCTCTGATCAGATCTCGGTTGAGCCGAGAGATGGTCTCAAAGGGAATCTGCTTCGGGCAAACCGCGGTACATTCGCCGATGTTGGTGCAGCCCCCGAATCCCTCGTCATCGTGCTGCGCCACCATGCCGACAACCCGCGAGTAGCGCTCGGGCTGCCCCTGGCTCAGCAGGCCGAGGTGGGTGATCTTCGCGGCGGTGAACAGCATCGCCGAGCCGTTCGGGCAGGCAGCGACGCACGCACCGCATCCGATGCAGGTTGCCGCGTCGAATGCACGGTCGGCGTCTCTCTTGCCCACCGGGTTGGCGTGCGCATCCGGAGCGGTACCGGTCGGCGCGGAGATATATCCACCCGCCTGGATGATGCGATCGAAGGCGCCGCGATCCACCACGAGGTCCTTGATCACCGGGAACGGTTCGGCTCGCCACGGTTCGACGTCGATCACGTCGCCGTCTTTGAAGGAGCGCATGTGGAGCTGGCAGGTAGTGGTTTGCCCCGGCCCGTGCGCGACCCCGTTGATCACCAGACCGCACATCCCGCAGATACCTTCGCGGCAATCACTATCGAAGGCGATCGGGTCGTTGCCCTCAAGTGTGAGACGTTCGTTGAGCACGTCCAGCATCTCTAGAAATGACATGTGCTCAGACACCTCGTCAAGGTTGTAGACGGCCATCTTGCCCTTGGCACGGGAGTCAGCCTGCCGCCAAACCCGGAGCGTCACTTTCACTTTTTTTGGCCCTGCCGGCTCGCGCCCACTACGCGCCGCTCACCGGCTCTTGGTGTGCTCATTTGTAGCTCCGCTGCTTCATCTCGACGTATTCATAGACCAGCGGCTCCTTGTGCAAGATGGGCCGATGGTTCTCGCCGGCGAATTCCCAGGCTGACACGTACGCGAACTCCTCATCGTCACGCAATGCCTCGCCATCGGGGGTTTGGCTCTCAACCCGAAAGTGGCCGCCGCAAGATTCACGCCTGACCAGCGCATCGATGCACATCAACTCGCCGAGCTCGAAGAAATCAGCAACCCGGCCGGCGCGCTCCAGCGCCTGATTGAGCTCCTCGTTCGTGCCCAGCACATTGACGTCAGACCAGAACTCTTCTTTGAGCTCGCGAATTCTGGTGAGCGCCTTACGCAACCCCTCTTCGCTCCGCTCCATGCCGCAGTAGTCCCACATCAGCCGGCCCAATTCCCGGTGGAAGGAGTCGACGGTACGAGAACCGTTGACCGACAGCAGCTTGTCGATCCTGCCGCGTACCGCCGTCACTGCCTCGATCACGGCCGGATGTGACGCGTCGACCTTCGGAAATGGCCCATTGGCGAGGTAGTCGTTGATGGTGTTCGGGAGGACGAAGTAGCCGTCGGCCAGGCCCTGCATCAATGCGCTGGCGCCGAGCCGGTTCGCACCGTGGTCGGAGAAGTTGGCTTCGCCGGTGACGTATAGCCCGGGAATGCTGGATTCCAGGTCGTAGTCGACCCACAACCCGCCCATCGTGTAATGCACCGCCGGATAGATCCGCATCGGTGTCTTGTAGGGATCTTCACCCGTGATTTGGGCGTACATCTGGAAGAGGTTTCCGTACTTGGCTTCCACACTCTGTCGCCCGAGCCGCGTGATCGCGTCGGCGAAGTCGAGATAGACCCCGAGACCGCCCGGCCCGACACCGCGACCTTCGTCGCAGACGTTCTTGGCAGCCCGGGAAGCGATGTCACGCGGCACCAAGTTGCCGAACGACGGATAGATCCGTTCCAGGTAGTAGTCGCGATCTTGCTCCGGAATCTGACGCGGATCGCGCTTGTCCTCGCCGCTCTTGGGCACCCAGATCCGGCCGTCGTTCCGTAGGGACTCGCTCATCAACGTCAGCTTCGACTGATAGTCGCCGCTTACCGGAATGCAGGTCGGGTGAATTTGGGTGAAGCAGGGATTCGCGAAGTAAGCACCCTTGCGGTAGGCACGCCACGTTGCGGTGACATTGCATCCCTTGGCATTGGTGGACAGGAAAAACACATTGGAGTAGCCGCCAGTGGCAAGCACCACAGCATCGGCGAAGTAGGTTTCGATGTCTCCAGTCACCATGTCGCGAATGACAACGCCTCGCGCTCGGCCGTCCAGAACGATCAACTCGAGCATCTCGTGCCGGGTATGCATCTCGACCGTGCCGGCCGCGATCTGCCGCTCTAGTGCTTGATACGCGCCGAGCAGCAGCTGCTGGCCGGTCTGACCGCGAGCATAGAAGGTTCGCGACACCTGTACGCCGCCGAACGAGCGGTTGTCCAGCAGACCGCCGTACTCTCGCGCGAACGGCACGCCCTGGGCGACGCACTGGTCGATGATCTGAACGCTGACCTCGGCTAGCCGGTAGACGTTGGACTCGCGCGCCCGGAAGTCACCGCCCTTGACCGTGTCGTAGAACAGGCGATAGACCGAGTCGCCATCGTTGCGGTAGTTCTTGGCCGCATTGATCCCACCTTGAGCCGCGATCGAGTGAGCACGCCGGGGTGAGTCTTGATAACAGAAGCAGGTGACGTTGTAGCCCGCCTCACCAAGAGTGGCTGCCGCAGAGGAACCGGCCAATCCGCTGCCAACGATGATCACACTGAGCTTGCGACGGTTGGCCGGATTCACCAGCTTGGCACCGAAACGACGGTCCTCCCAGCGCCTCTCGATGGGAACCTCCGGCGCCTTGGTGTCGGCGATATCAGCGCCTTCGACGTAGAACGAATCGGAATCAATCGAGTCGAAAAGTTCCGAGTTGGTCACATGCACCTCTGCAAGCCCGAAATGTGATCACCCATCAGCTCACGAATCCGAACAGAATAGCGAATGGCGGCAGCAGGAATCCGATCGTCAGCAGCCCGGCGACCGCGTACGCGAGTGCGTTGAGACGGCGTCGCGCGAGGCTTGATGTGTTGGCACCGAGCGTTGTCAGTGCGCTCCAGGTGCCGTGTCTGACATGGAGGCCCACCGCGATCACGGCGATGGTGTAGGCCAACACCACCGACCAGATTTGGAAACCGTTGACCACCCGGCCGTAGGGGTCGGCCGCGGGCCCACCCGGATGAATGATGTTCCACGTCAGGTGCAGCAAGTGATAGATCACGAAGAGCACAATGACGACCCCACCCCAGCGCAGGGTGAAGGAGGCGTAGGTGCGCTGCACTCCGGTACGCGCCTTGTTGCTGTAATACCGCCTTACGCCGCCACGCGCGTGGCGCGCCCGCGACCACAGCCGGAAGGCGGCGTACATGTGCCCGATCACGCTGATGATCAAGACGGCCCGAATGATCCAGAGTGCACCGCTGTAAGGAAGGATCGGCTGACCGAGGGTACGTAAGTGGTGGGCGTACTCATTGAACGCCACGGGACCGGCGAAGACCTTGAGGTTGCCGTACATATGAGCCAGCAGGTAGGCGATCAAGATCAGTCCCGTGACTGCCATCAAAGCCTTGAGGGCAACAGTCGACCTCGTCGCCTGTTGAGCAGGCGTCAAAGAAATTGTTGCCACGCAGCCACATTAGAACTCCGCACAGCTGAACGGCGACTTGAGCCCACTGTGCTCACTGGTGTTTTTAGACACATGGTCACGGTGGCGTTCGAGGTTCTTCCTGGTGGATGCCTCAGTGCCCAACGGGCGTCTAGCGAACCACGCGGTAGTCCAGGAGAAGGTGGCCGCTGGGTGTGGTCGTGCCGCGGATCGTCTCGAGCCGGATGGGCGGCAATCCGTCGAACAGTCTTTGCCCGCTTCCGACGATCGTCGGCGCGATGACGAGCCTGAGCTCGTCGACGATGTCTGCAGCAAGCAACGTCCGAGTGACTGAAATGCTGCCGTGGACGCCGATATCGCCGCCCGGCTGACCCTTCAGGTGACTCACGAAATCGACCAGCCCGCCGTCGATTACGTGTGAATTGGTCCACTCGCGTTCGAGTGGCGTCGACGTTGCGACGTACTTGGGAACGACGTTGATGAATGAGGCGAACGGCTGGATCTCGCTGCCTGGCCAGAACTCAGCCCACTCGTCGTAACTGCGGCGGCCGAGAATGACCGCGTCCTGGGTTGCAATGAGGTCGGCGCCACTGGCATCCGTTTCGTCGTCCCAACCGGTGAGGAACCGGTCGGGGGCCTCAGCCACTCCATCGAGAGACAAGAAGTACCCTGCGACGACCTTGCGCGGGGGCTGGCCGGTCCCCTTCTCGATGGTGTCGGAGTCGGCCTGGAACGACATGATGGGGCTCCTTCGGAGGATGTCGAGCGGATTGCTGCACACCCTATGACGGACGTGGCACGGGCATTTCGACACCGATGCCGATACATATTTGCCGCCTCAAGACGACTAACGAGTGTCCCGGGAGGCAATTGGACACCTGTCTGCCGTCCCGAGACGGTTAACGTAAGCGCGTGGTTGGTTCGATGGAGCTGGTCCCTGGAATCGAGCGGGTGGATCCAGATCTTCAGGGTGGCGAGCGAGAGATGCTGACGCAGTATCTGGACTATCACCGAGCCACGCTGCGCATGAAGTGCGCCGGGCTGAGCGACGAGCAACTCAAGCGGCGAGCCGTGGCACCGTCGACGCTTTCTCTGCTTGGGCTGGTCCGCCACCTGACCGAGGTCGAACGTAACTGGTTTGCCCGAATGCTCGACGGCCAGCCGCATACGCCGCAGTACTGGAGTGATTCTGACCCAGACGGTGATTTCGACAATCTCGAATCAGCATCGGTAGCCGAAGTCTGGGCCGGCTACGACGCGGCAGTCGCGGAATCTCGCCGAGTCGACGCAACCTTCGACGACGTCGCAGATCTTGCTCGAGGCACCACCGGCCGGCCACGAAACCTGCGCTGGGTTCTGGTGCATCTGATCGAGGAGTACGCCCGCCACAACGGTCATGCGGACCTGCTTCGCGAGGCGATTGATGGCATCACCGGCGAATGACTGAGTGACAGCGAGCGGAGCAATCAATTCGGGAAGAAGTGGGTCTTCGGTCTGAGCAGCAACTTCCCGTCTAGGAAGGTGTCGACCCGCTCGTTGTAAAAGGCGATCAGCCCGGCGATTGGTAGCAGCTGCCGAGTCGGAAACGCGTACATCCACGCCAAATTTTTGTGTTCGGTGACGGAGCCAGTTTCCGGATCGGGAATGCGTGCCGACCAGTAACCGCCGGTTGTGCCTTTGTACGGGCATTCGGTGACGTTATCGGTTGGGACGAGATGGTCGAAGCTGACATCGGTTGGATTGATGTAGTAGCGGGTGGGCAGACCGGTCTCGAACACCATCACCGGCGACTCCGAGTCGGCAAGCAGCACGCCATCGAGCTCAATCCGTACTGACCGAGTCGAGCGCAACGCATCCACTCTGGTGTAGGGGTTTCGCGGGTGTACGTAGACCTGCTCGTCTTCCTCAAACCAGGCGTCAAGAGCGGCCCACTCGAATCGCACCGTATCCACCAGTCCTGGTTGCGCATCGGCGCCGTAGACCCTCGCAGCGGCCGGCCGATGGATGCCATTGACCTGCAGTGCGTGACGTCGCGCGGTACCGCGGCTGAGCTTCTGCGGGTGATGCTCATCGATCAACAGTGATTGATCAACATCGGCGAGGGGGAAGTAGTACTGGGGGTATTTCTCCCATTCCCAGACGTAAAGGACTGACACGCTGTCAACAACCGTCCGTCCACCGAGGGTGGCACGCACCCGGCGAGGCACGGGCTCAATGTGGTTGATTGGCGTGAGCGACTGGGGGTAATCGCGGGTTGCTGGCTGAGTGGACATGCTTCCTCCAAACGGCGGTTTCTCCAGTCTCTCAGTCGTCGCGGAACGCCGATTCGTTACAAGATCAGTACACCCCAGCGGGGAGCTCCAGTGACCGATACCTTTCCCCTAGCCGACCGTGCGGTGCGACGTGTGGGCTACGGCGGGATGCAATTGTGTGGGCCGGGCGTGACTGGCCCGCCGCGGGATCGAGACGAGGCGATCCGGGTCCTCCGCCGGGCCGTCGAGCTCGGAGTCAACCACATCGACACCGCCCAGTACTACGGACCGAACATCACCAACGAGCTGATCCACGAAGCGCTTTACCCATACCCGGACGACTTGGCGCTGGTCTCCAAGGTCGGCGCCGTACGCGACGACACGGGCAACTGGCTTCCTGCACAGAGCCCGGCCGAACTGCGTGCTGGAGTAGAGGACAACCTGCGGTCGCTGCGAGTGGACCGGCTCACCGCAGTCAACCTGCGGTTGCTGCCACACCGAGCGGACGGAGACCATGCGCGTGTGGCGCTGGAAGACCAGCTGGCCGAGATGGTCGCTCTCCGGGACGAGGGAAAGATCGCCGCGGTGGGAATCTCCAATGCCTCCCCGTCCGAGGTCGAGACCGGTATCCAGGTGGCCCGCATCGTCTGCGTGCAAAATCCGTTCAGCCTGATCGACCAGAGTGACGTCCACGTCCTGGACCGGTGCACGGCCGACGGCATCGCCTACGTGCCGTTCTTCCCGCTGGGCTCGGCCTTCCCGAGCCTGCCAAAGGTTACCGACCAGCCGGCGGTCCAGGCTGTGGCTTCCCGGCTCGGCGCGCAACCGAGCCAGGTCGCACTGGCCTGGCTGCTGGCCCGGGCCGATAACATCCTGCTCATTCCCGGAACCTCCTCGGTCGCTCATCTGGAGGAAAATATGCAAGCGGCCGATCTGGAGTTGAGCGAGGAGGATCTGGCCGAGTTGTCGGCCGTCGCGAGTCCCGCGGCCAGCTGACAGGCTAGAGCTCAGCGACCAAGAAGCCCGCGCGAGTCGGCGCCGCCGACATCTCGGCGAGGGCGGAGGGCAGGTCGTTCAGGCCGATGCGTCCGCCGATACTCATTCCCGGATCGAGGTCGCCAGCCGCGATTCGGGCAAGCATGGCCGGGTAGTCGTGGGCGGCCATGCCGTGACTGCCGCGGATCTCGAGCTCCTCGGCGATGGCTCGGCCGAGGTCCAATCGCGGGAAAGCAGCAGCGCCGGCCAACAGGCCGACCTGGATGTGCCGGCCGCGCTTGCGCAGCGAGGCGTACGCGGCTTCGGCGGATTCCGCAGACCCGTACGCGTCCAGAGCTACGTGCGCTCCGTCGATGAGAGCTCGGGCCTCCGCAGCCGTGGACGCGGTTCGGGCGCCCAGCCGTTCGGCCGCCGCCCGCGCCGCCGGGAAAGGGTCCACGCCAACGACCCGAGCCCCGAGCGAGACTCCGATCTGGATTGCGGCGAGCCCCAGGCCGCCGCAGCCGCTCACCAGTAGGGCCTCGCCGGTCGCCAGTCGGCCCTGGACAACCACGGCGCGGTACGCCGTGGCGAAGCGGCAGCCTAGAGACGCGGCCTCCGCAAAACCCAGCGCGTCCGGGAGCCGGACCAGGTTCGTCTGGGCGTGCGTAACCACGACCCGCTCGGCGAACGAGCCCCATCGGCTGAACCCCGGCTGCTCCTGCCGGTCGCAGATCTGCTGGTCACCTGCCAGGCATTGAGCGCACGTTCCGCACGCGTAGACGAACGGAGCCGTTACGCGATCACCCACCGACCATCCATCGATGTCAACGCCGACCTGATCAATGACGCCGGCGAACTCATGACCGGGCACATGCGGCAGCGGCACCAGCTCGTGTCCCATCCAGGCGTGCCAGTCACTGCGACACAGACCGGTGGCCCGGACGGCGACGACGACGCCGTCGCTCGGGCACAGCGGCTCCGGAAGCTCGGCGATCTGCGGCATCTGAAGGATCTGTCGATAGACCACAGCTTTCATGACAACCCCGTTACAAGCTCAGGAGAGCCAGCTGGCGGCCGCTTGCTGAGCGTGCTCAGACCACCAGGCCAGCTCGTCGGCGTCTCCAACCGCCTTCTCCCACCCCATAGTTGCTGCCATGGCCAGCAGGCACAGGTCGAGCTGACGCTGCCACCACGGGTCTGCGTCGACGCCTACGTCGTGCAGTGCCTGTCGGTAGCGCGCAATGGTGTCGGCCTTGCTCTCCGGAATGCGTGCCCGGTTGAGCGCCAGATACCAAGCCAGCTCCCAGGCCGGGGGCGCCTCTCCGGGATACGCCCAATCCAAGACGACGGTTTCGCCACTGGGCCGACTACCGAGGTTGCCCATCTTCCAATCACCGGCGATGAAGGTCTGCGGAGTCTCGGTCAACAGCTCCGCAACTCTGTCAGCATTTTGATGCACCTCGCTCACCAGTTCGAACAGCGCAGCATCGCGCTCAGCAAGCAGCTTCCAGCCCCGCTCGGCGACCCGGAGAGTCGGCGACACATCATCCCGGGCGAGTTCGGGGGCAATGGTGGCCGGTGCAAAGAACAAGGGCCTGCGAGCCAGCGAATACAGCCCAAGATCATCGTGCCAGCCCAGGTTTGCGGCGTGCATGATCGCCAAGTGCCGGATGAATACCGCGTGCTGAGAGCTAGAAACAAGATCATCTCCCGGCGGCACGAGATCTGCGGAGCGATCATGCATCAGCATGGCAAGCCGCGGCACGTCACTCGAGTCGTCGAGCGCCATGCCGATCATCGCATGATCAATAACCGATGGGGCGCTGTGGTAAAGGCCGGCTCGCCATACCTGAAATTCCCACTGCCGATTGCCGGTCACCCGCATGATCCAGTCGTCCTCGGCCGACACCAGCTTGAGGAAGCACTGCCGTCCGTCGATGATCAGCTTTTCGAATGATGCTCCGGACTTGGCATCGCTGGAGTGCACGGGCACCCGCTCGGTGGCACCTCGGAGCAGCGCGTCGAGGGACGGCGCCGTCCACGGCAGCTTCCCATCCACTTCAGCCCGGCCTTTCCTCCAGATCAGACTCTTGCAGCAAATCTGGTCGTCGTTGTTGCGTCCGTGTGAATGCCTGTGCACGCCGCCACGCCACGATCTTCTCGTGATGCCCACTCAGCAAGACCGCGGGTACGTCCAACCCGCGCCAGCTGGGCGGCTTGGTGTAGACCGGACCCTCCAACAGACCACCGTTCTCAATCCCGTACGACTCCTCGACCAACGACTCGGGATTGCCTATCACTCCCGGCAGCAGGCGAACGACCGCTTCGATCACCACCATGGCCGCCACCTCTCCGCCACCTAACACGTAGTCGCCGATGCTCAGCTCATCCACCCGGATGCGACGCGCCGCATCCTCGACAACCCGAGCGTCGATGCCCTCGTAACGGCCGCAGGCAAAGATCAGATGCCGCTCCCCGGAAAGTTCATGCGCCAGAGCTTGATCGAACGTCCTGCCGGACGGTGACATCACCAGCAGCCGGGGATCATCTTGACCGACGGTCAGCGCATCCACCGCCAAGCCCCATGGCTCTGGGCGCATGACCATGCCGGCGCCTCCCCCGTACGGCGAGTCGTCAACGCTCCGGTGCCGGTCGGAAGTCCAGCTACGAAGATCATGAACGCGAAGGTCCACGATGCCGTTCTCGATCGCTCTGCCGGCCAATGACAGTCGCAGCGGCTGAAAGTAATCGACGAAGATCGAGACGATGTCAATCTTCATCGACAGCTTCGTTCCCGTCGTCGAGCAGTCCGGCCACATCGGCAACGGTCAGGACCCCCGCCTCAAGATCAATTTCCGGCACCAGTGCTGCGACGAACGGCACCAGCCTCGTGCCATCGGCCTTTTCGACCTCCAACACTTCCTGGGTCGGCAGGTGTAGCACCGAGCCAACGGTGCCAACGACAACTCCATCAGCGGTACGGACTCGCAACCCGATCAGCTGCCGGTCGTAGAACTCTTCCGATTCAAGCGGCCGCTCGTCGGGCTCGACGACAGCCACCAAGACAGTGCCGCGGACGGCCTCCGCAGCATCCCGGTCGATCACCTCGGTGAATCGGACCAACAATCGGCCCGAATGATCACGAACCGACTGCACCGTGAAAGGCCGACCCCCGGCCTCGTTCCGGAGCACCTGACCAGGGGCAAAACGTCGCTCCGGCTCGTCTGTATGGAGTTCGACGGCGACCTCGCCGCGCACGCCGTGAGCCCGCCCTATAACTCCAACGACGGTCTCTGTGTCTACTGCTCGCTCCGGATCGCGCTTCGGCTCACCTGCCGGGCGCTCAGCGGCGACGGCCACCGGGACCGCGGCGGGCGAGCTTGTCGACGTCGATGAAGTCGATGCGTACGTCCTGGCTCCCGGCCAGCGCACCGATCACGGTGCGCAAAGCCGTCGCGGTGCGTCCAGAACGACCGATGACCTTGCCGACATCCTCCGGATTGACCCGCACCTCGAGCATCCGCCCGCGACGCAGTTCCTTGTCCTTGACGGCAACATCATCGGGATGGGTGACGATGCCACGGATCAGATGTTCGAGTGCGTCGGCGAGCATCTAGGACTCGCTGGACTCCGCGTTGGCGACCCCGGCGTCAGCAGCTTGCTCGGCCTCCGCCGGTGTGCCCTCGACCGAACTTTCCCGGGTGGTCGCACGAGGAGACTTGGTCGCCGACTTCTTCGCCGGGCCTCCGGCAGCCGCCTTGGGCTCCTGACCCGCGTCGGCGAGCGCCGCATTGAAGACATCTGTCTTGTTGGGCTTCGCCGGCTGCGGTAGAACTCCTGATGACGAAGTGTCGCCGGAGTATTTCTGCCAGTCACCTGTGCGCTTCAGCAGTGCGAGAACAGCCTCTGTCGGCTGGGCGCCGACCGAAAGCCAGTACTGGGCACGTTCGGAGTCGACCTCGATGAGGGAAGGGTCGTTCTTCGGGTGGTATTTGCCGATCTCCTCGATGGCACGACCATCTCGTTTCGTTCGCGAGTCAGCGACGACGATGCGGTAGTGCGGCGACCGGATCTTGCCGAATCGCTTCAAACGTATTTTGACAGCCACGTGTGTGGTTACTCCTGTAATGGTGCTGCGACCGGTTCGTTGGCCGGCCACGTTGGGTGATCCCATCCCACGCGGTGGGGCGCGCACGCGATGATCTCTTCTGGATCCGCGTCGTGCGGCGTGAGAGGGCACCGAACGACAACGAATGCGGCTTGCATTCTGCCAGACCTCGCAATCAAATCAAGAATGCTCCGACTGGTAGTGACTCACCAGCCCGACAGTATTGCCCTCAGAGTCCTTGACGAAAGCCATCCATTCATCCGTTCCGGCCGGCCCCAGCTTGTCGTCGAGATGGCGGAAAATGAGCTCGGGCTCAGCGACGATTTCGGCACCCTCCGCCCGTAGGGCCTCGATTGCCGCGCGTACATCATCGACCTTGAAGTAGATGAGCGCACTTGCCGCGCCCTGTTCGAGGAGCAGGCGTACCGGACCCGACTGAAAGAACAGCAAGCCAGGCGGATCAAAGAAGCCGACGGGCGGTGCGTTCAGCAAGCGCTCGTAAAATGCTCTCGCACGACCAAGATCATCGGCGTGTTGCGCGATCTGCAGGACGTCCATGGGGCGAGTGTGGCACGCGGCCTCGTCCGCTGCGTACACGGTCAGCTGGTGATGTCCTTGCGGAGAAAGTGCCATACGGCGAACCAGACAACGATGATCGCGTACCCGATCGACCAGAGGGCGCCGGTGATCATGTCCGAATAGTCGACGGTGGGCGCCAGCGCGTCGGCCCAGGCGTACGCGTAGTGTCCGGGCAAGCCCTCCCGGATGCCGCCCAGCGCTGTAATCGAATCGAGGATCGCACACAAGATCATCAACAGCACTGCGCCCCCGACTGCGGCGAGGGGTGCATCAGTGAGAACTCCCAGCATGAAGGCAAAGGCGCCAACCACCGACAGCTCGAGCAGCAGATAACCGATGATGATCAACAGCCGGAATGCGAAGTCTGGCCAGCCGATCTGGCTTCCGGTAGGGCCGACGTAGGGACCCCAGCCGTACGCGATGCCCCCAACTACCAGCGTCCAGGCGGGCAGGAACACTAACGCGACGACCGAAGAGAGGGCTGCCACGACTAACTTCTGCCGCAACAGACGCTCCCGGCGTACCGGAGCAGCCAAGAGATAGCGCAGGCTCGACCAGCTCGCTTCGGAGGGAACTGTGTCCCCGGCGAACAGGGCGACGATGACGATCAGCAAGAAGCTCGTTGAGGCGAAGAGGGTGAAGACCACCAGGTTCGCACCACTCTCCTGCGCGAGATCGACGAATCCGCGTTCGCCGGAGTCGCTGCTGTCATCGCCGAGCCAGAAGGCGAGAAGCAGTACCAGCGGCAAGACGGTGAGCACGAGGAAGATGCCGATGGTGCGGCGCCGGCGCAGTTGGCGTCCGATTTCGGCACGAAGCGGCAGCGCCGACCGAGCAATCTCATGCTTGCCGGCGTTCAGTGACCTTGTAATAGCGCTCATGGCGCTCCCTGGCGGCTGTCTTCCGACCCATCGCGGGCCGTGCCCACCAAGGTCATGAAGACTTCCTCGAGCTGGCGATGCCCATCCACCGATTCGACTCCGTAACCGGCTGCGACCAGCTCAGCAATGATCTCCTGCCGTGGCAGGTCGCCCGTAACCCGTAGCTGCTTACCGTCAAGCTCCGCGTGCAGACCGCGGGCCTGCAAGGCTCGGCCAGCAGCGCTGACGTCAGCACCATTGCTGAGTCCGATCAAGGTCACCGTGTCGCTTGCCGTGAGTTCCTCGACGGCGCCGGTGAGCACAACCTTGCCCTGATCCATGACAACGACGTGGCTGCAGGTGTGCTCGACCTCGGACAACAGATGCGAGGAGACCACGACGGTCCGTCCTGCTGCGGTGTAATCGGCCAGCACGGCGCGCATTGCCTTGATCTGAGGTGGGTCGAGACCGTTGGTTGGCTCGTCAAGTACCAGTAGGGGCGGTAGTCCGAGCATCGCCTGGGCAATCCCCAGCCGCTGGCGCATCCCGTGGCTGTAGCCGCGCACCTTCCGATCGATGGCGCTACCAAGTCCAGCGATTTCCAGTGCTTCGTCGAGATGTGCCTCTTCGAGTGGCCGGCCGGTGGCATTCCAGTACGCCAGAAGGTTCGCCATGCCACTCAGATGCGGCAGAAAGCCGGGTCCCTCGATGAAGGCGCCCACCGAGCTGAGCACATCCGCGCCCGCGTGCACCGGCTTGCCGTGGATGTAGATCGAGCCGGAGTCCGGCCGAATAAGACCGACCAGCATGCGGATGACAGTCGTCTTGCCCGCGCCGTTCGGGCCCAGCAGTCCAACAACCTGACCAGGCTCCGCCCGGAACGAGACACCGTTCACCGCCCGGAATCCGTCGCCGTAGGTCTTGACCACGTCATTGACGACTAACGGTGTCTCGGCGAGTTCTGCTACGTCGGAGACTTCTCGGCGCCGGCGCCACAGCCACAGCGCGGCGAGAATCGAGGCAAGCACTAGCGCCGCAACGACGATGATCAACGGAATTGGAACATTGAGCGTGTTGGCGTTCAGCGCCGTTGTTGCGAACACAGGGATCGTAAGGCTCGGTTCACCCGCAAGCTTGAGCCCATAGTTCGCCGCCTGTGCCGGGTTCGCGTACGCCTGGTCGGTGGTGGCGAGGACCAACTGGACGCGGTGACCGACCGGAACCTGATGGGTTATCGCGGGCAGCGCAATCGTCACCCGTAGCGGTCTGCTGGGATCGAGCCCGGTCAGCTTCACGGGAGCGACCTGCAGCTGGGGAAGCACCGCCGAGCTCGGCGCCACGCTGGTTCGGCCGCCCTCGGTGCGCTCGATGTCGGGCCCAAGATCCCAGAGCGACGCAAAGAGGGTGGCCGTGGGCGTGGTTCCAGTCACCTCGACGTCGATGCGACTGCTTCCGATCAAGGTCAAAGGTGCGCTCAGCGGCTCGCTGCTAAACCGCGCCGATTGATCAGGAAGGACGCCGAGCGCGTAACCGGCCACGTTGGATGCTCGTCCGAAAGCGCCGCCGGTACCCGGCAGATTGGTCAGTGCCGCCGGCGATCCACCCGGCGGTGCCACGATGCTCTGCCGATCGCCGGTGAGCGCCAACCGCTGAGCCGCGAGATCGGCCCCTCGTCCGGGATAGGACTGAGCGAGAAGGGTCTGCGGGTCGCGCGTGCCACGATCTTGTCCCAGCAGCGATGTCTCCGGCATCAGCGTCGAGAACGAGGAGTCGGATGGACTGCCGTCCCGCTTCAGATACCGGCCGAACCATTCCTCAAGATCATCAACGAGTGGTTCGACGGAGATTTCGCCGTCGTGGCCACCGGCCACCCATTTCATCGCGGCGGGCGTGGTGGCCGGCAAGGCGCGGAAGTTTGCGTCGGCTTGGTCGAGTGGGAAGAGCGTGTCGTCTTCGCCCTGGATGATTAGCGTCGGCGCCCGGATTGCCGGCACGATCTTCTCCAGTCCGGACTCGTCCAACAGCGCGCCCAGCTTGGCATCTGCCTGCCCGGTCTCGGCGGCCTGGAGATAGCCCTGGCATAGGGCCGGATCGAATCGACCGCAGAGCTGTCCGCGGCCTTGCGACGACTGAGAAGCCGCCTCCTGTCGCCCGGCGGCATTGGAGAACAGCAAAGACGCCCAACGCTGTTTGAACACTCCTTCCCGGTTTGCGGGAGCGACGTCGGCGGGCGAGACGGCCGCGCCGGCCACCTGATACTGCGGAAAGAGCGCCTGCCGCAGGCTGTGCCAGGTGAAGGCGGGCACAATCGCATCGACACGCGGGTCAAGTCCGGCCGCGAGCAACGAGAGCGCCCCACCGTACGACGCGCCGGCGAAGCCGATCACCGGATCGTCGCCATCTTTGGCGACCTCGGGACGGCTGGCGGCAAGATCTATGAGTTTGCGGGCGTCGGATCCTTCGTACGCGGGATTGTCCAGGTGAATCCTGCCGCCGGAGGCGCCGAAGCCGCGAGCCGTGTAGATGATCACGGTGTAGCCCGCCAGCGCGAGCGTGCGGGCCGTCGGCTCACTGTCGGCCTTGGTACCGCCGAATCCGTGCGCCAACACGATGGCCGGACGAGGCGTTGCCGGATCGGTCGTCACAATCGTCGTGTCCAGCGCAACCGGTTTGCCATCCGGCTCGGGCGTACCCAACACCTGCAGCGCGGTCTCGGTGATTTCTTCCCCAGCATAGGAAGGCACCGGCACGGCCACCGACAACAACGCGACGACCAGCACTAATGTTGCTGCCCGAGCGCCGCGCATGCATCCATCTTGCTTGAATTTGTTCCTACTCATTAAATCCGTTGCACCCTTGCGCCTCCTATGGCCAAGCCGATAGGAAGATCAAGTCCTGTGCGCGAGACGCGCCCTCTCGTCTCGATTCGTGCGCTGAGCGCGCACCCACTTCCTCTCGAGCGACGCGTTACACGCACGCAGTTTCAATGGAGAGGCAAATTGTGCATCGCACTTCTCGGGGGAGCCTCGCTGTCTGCGCTACCGCAGCCTGTTCCCTGTTACTCCTCACGGCACCCATGACGGTGCCGGCCCAGGCCGCTCCCGGCCCGGTCGTCGATCCAGCCATCGCTCGGTCACCGGAACTGTCCGAAACGAGCCGGCTTGCGGATCGCCGATTCGTCGTCACGGGTGATCGAGCCTGGGCGCTTGGCGCGGCCGATGGAAGCTATCCAGCCGCTGGGTTCCACACGCGCGGCGAAATGGGCGGCTTCTGGCTGCCGAATCTGAAGCTGCTCGATGGCATGTGGTTCAACATCAACGGCGACTGGATCAAGGGAGCCACCAAGACGACCTCAGGATGGGGCTACGTTCGGGCCGACCTTCCGACTACCAACGGCGTAGCGGCGAGTCGGACCGACTTCGTGCCGCGCGGCGTCTCCGGCGCACTGGTCGGGTTGACGCTGCGCTCGGAGCGCACCCGGACCATTACGCTGCGCGCCGATGCGCATTCGGAGTTGATCTCGTCCTATCCCTGGGGCGAGACCGAGCCCAGTCAGTTGCAGGTGAACCTGCAAGATTCTGCGTCGGTCCGCGGCAAACAGCTGGTCTTCCGGGACCAAGGCACGCCGCCGTCGCCGAACTTCAAGTCCCACGACTGGGCCGCTGCCTTCGGCAGTGCCCTCTCCCCGTACGCGACGAAGACCGGCAAGAATTTCCGCGGTCCGCAGGACCCCGCGGTGATCTGCCCGGCCTCGGGACCGGACGCACCACCGCAGCCAGCACGCTGTGATGACACCGAGTATGGGAAAGGTGCCGGCGGCCAGCTTGCCTACAAGATCAAACTGAAAGCAGGCAAGGTCCAGACCGTCTGGTTCGGTGTCGGCGGATCGACCGAAGGCCCAGCTGAAGCTCGCTCCGAGCTGCGCAAGGCGCTCGACAACCCCGAAGCCGCTATCCGCGGTGTCGTGAGCTACCGCAAGCGGGTGAACACACTGAGCGAGGTGTCAGTACCTGGCAATCCACTGCTGACCCAGAGTGTGGCCTGGTCGAAGCAGATGTTGGCCGCTTCGGAGCAGCGAGTGGAAGATCTGCAGCTTCGGGCCGTTAATGCAGGCACGGTGTACCCACCTCCAGCTGGCACGCTGAAATCCATGCGCTGGCTGGGCGCCGGCTGGCCGGACTACACCTGGTTGTTCGGGACCGATGGTGAGTACACCGCGTTCGCATCCGTGGCTGCCGGGCAGTTCGGACCGATCAAGGACCATTTGCGAGCGTTGCGCGACGTCTCGGAGATCGTCAACGAGGGCAGCGGCAAGATCGTGCATGAGGTGACGCCAGATGGCGCTGTGTACTTCGGGGCCAACGATGATCCTGGCAACACCGATGAGTCGTCGAAGTACCCGTCGGCTGTGGCTCTGGTGTGGCGCTGGACCGGTGACAAGAGGTTCCTCACAGACCTCTATCCGGCGAGCCGGAAGGCAATGAAGTATGTCGCCACGCTCGATGAAGACAATGACGGTTGGCCCGAGGGCTTGGGCAATGTCGAACGCGCCGGCATGGGCGAGGAGAAGCTCGACAACGCCGTCTACACCATCCGCGGCTACGCCGATCTCGCCGACCTGGCCAAGGCCGTTGGCGATACCCAGACCAAGCGTTGGGCGACCAAGAAGGCGCAGGCGCTGCTCGACAAGTTCGAGGACGACTGGTGGTACGGCGGCGACGCCCGCTCCTACGCTGACTCGCTTGACGATCCGGGCAACAAGAAGGTCTTCCAGCGGCACTGGATCGGGCTCACACCTACCGACGCCGTACTGCCCAACCTGCCGGGTCGCCGTTCGGCGCCGCTGGCCTCCAACGACCATGCAAACACCACGCTGACCCAGCATGAGCGGCCCTGCTTCACCAACGACCTGGGGCTGTACCACACCGGAACGGGACCGACCTCGGCGCCCGCTGGCAATCCAGGCCCGAGCTGTGACTCAGTGGTTTCCGAGGTGCCGAGCGAGCGCAACGTCTTTACTCTCAACAGCGCAATCGCTGCAGTGAGCGAGGGCAACTACGGGCGGCTCGGTGACAAGCAGCAGGGTGTCTACGTCAAGGGAAATGCCCGTAGCCAGCTCGATCCGAGCTTGTGGGAGATGCCGGGTGCCATGCCGGAGATCGTTCCGGGCGGTGACTTCGGAGCCAACATCGACAGGCTGTTCACCGAGCGATCGATGGTCATGCAGGCCTGGGGCGCGTACGGGGTGCTCTGGCCGGTCATCCACCAGTGGCTCGGCGTCTCACCCGAACTCGGCCGTGGCAGGGTAGCGGTCGTGCCGCAACTGCCGGAAGGCCAGGCCAAGGCGGCGGCGGACAAGATCAAGCTGGGCGCGCTGGCGATCGACGTCGCAGCACAGCATCAGGGTTCGACGTTTACGACCAGGGTCACCCGGCATGGTTCGATCGATCTGCGCATCGGTGCCGTGCTGCCGGATGGAGCAACGGTGGCTTCGGCGACACTGAACGGGTCGCCGGTCAAGGTCAAGCTAGTGAAGACCGCGCGTGGGCTCGAAGCTGTCGCGAAGGCCAAGCCGGGTCAGCGTACGTCGACGCTGGTGATCACCATCGCCCCATGATGCCGGTGAGGTGAACGACCTCCGCATCAGTTGACGAGGGCGCCGCGCAAGATCACATAGCGCGGCGCCCTCAGCACGTCAAGATCGACACGGGGATCCGCATCGAAGATCACCAAATCGGCTGGCGCTCCGTCGGTGAGGGTCGACGGATGGCCGAGCCAGTCGCGCGCTCGCCAGCAGCCTGCACCCAGGGCGTACTCCGCCGAGCTGAACTGCGCCAGCGCCGCAATTTCCTCGCCGACCAGCCCGTGGGGAAGAAAGCCGCCCGCGTCAGTGCCGGCGTAGATCGGTATGCCCGCATCGAGTGCCTTGGTGAACCGGTCGAGCCGGCCGGCGTACAGAGCGCGGATATGGCTGGCGTACGCCGGGTACTTGTCCTCGCCAGCTCGGGCGTAGGACTCGAAGTTGTCGAGCTGGATCATGGTCGGCACGAGTGCGACCTGGCGCTCGGCCATGAGCGAGATCGTCGCGTCGTTGATCCCTGTGCCGTGCTCGATGCCGTCGATCCCCGCGGCGACGAGCTCGGTCGCGGCCTGCTCGCCGAAGACGTGTGCGGTGACCCGACACCCGAGTTCATGAGCCCGAGTGATGGCGGCTTCCGCAAGATCAGCTGGCCACAGCGGTAAAAGAGCACCAACGTCCCGATCGATCCAGTCCCCCACGAGTTTCACCCAGCCGTCGCCGCGGGCAGCCTGCCGCTCGACTTCGGTGATCAACTCCGCAGGCTCGACCTCCGCGCCGAAATTGCGCAGATAGCGCTTGGGCCGCGCGATGTGCCGTCCAGCACGGATGATCTTGGGAAGATCAGCGCGTGCGTCCATCCACCGGGTGTCTGCTGGACTGCCCGCATCACGAAGCAGCAGTGCCCCAGCATCTCGGTCGGCGAGGGCATGCTGCTCTGCCCGCTCATCGGACACCGGGCCCTGTCTCTCTAGCCCGACATGGCAATGCGCATCAACAAGGCCTGGCATGATCCAGCCGCCGCTGGCGACGGTCTGAGCGCCGGAAACCGGCTCGGTCCGGATCACGCCGTCGAGCACCCATAGGTCGCGGTGTTCGCCCTCTGGCAGCACCACGCCAGCAAAGTGCAGGGGATCCCCTTCGACATGCTCAGGGCGCATGACGACCGGCTCAGGGCCCATGACCGCTACTTGCTGAAGCGGCTGCGCAGCTCAGGTGGCAGCTCGAACTCAGCCATCGCCTTCTCGAGGGCGGCCTGATCGAATTCCCCCGCTCCCAACGCCGCAGCAGGTTCGACGGGTGCGGCAGGCTGTTGGGCCGCGTTGCGCTTGGCCGGGTTGCCGGAGACGCCACGGCCGCTCTTCTTCTTTGCCCGTGCGGGCTGCCGGCGTCCTCCTGGGATACCGGCGATTCCGGGTATGCCCGGCATGCCCCCGGTTGCCAGCGAGCTCATCATCTTGCGCGCATCGAAGAAGCGGTTGATCAAGGTGTTGACTTCCGACACCTCGACGCCCGCGCCCTTGGCGATGCGCGCGCGTCGCGAACCGTCGATGATCTTGGGGTTGTCACGTTCGCCCGGCGTCATCGAGTGGATGATCGCCTCGATCCGGTCAACGTCACGTTCGTCGATGCCCGCGATGCGATCCTTGAGCTCTCCCATGCCGGGCAGCATGCCGAAGACCTTCGACAACGGGCCCATCTTGCGCACCATCTGCATCTGCTGCAGGAAATCCGCCAGCCCGAACTCGCCACCTTGGCCCGCCAATTTGGCGGCTGCCTTGGCCGACTGTTCGGCATCGAAAGTCTTCTCCGCCTGTTCGATCAGCGTCAGCATGTCGCCCATGCCGAGGATCCGGCTGGCCATCCGGTCGGGATGGAAAACGTCGAAGTCCTTCAGCGCCTCACCGTTGGAGGCGAACATGATCGGCTTGCCCGTCACCCGGGCTATCGAGAGCGCCGCACCGCCGCGGGCGTCACCATCCAGTTTGGTAAGCACAACGCCGTCGAAGCCGACTCCCTCGGCGAAGGCGTTGGCCGTATTGACCGCGTCCTGGCCGATCATGGCGTCGACTACGAACAACACCTCATCGGGATGCACGGCATCTCGGATGTCGACCGCCTGCTGCATCATCTCCGCGTCGATGCCCAGCCGGCCCGCGGTGTCGACAATCACGACGTCGTAAAGGCGACGCTCGGCCTCACCGATCGAGGCGCGGGCGACTGCCACCGGATTCCCGACGCCGTTACCCGGCTCGGGCGCAAAGACGTGCACACCGGCGCGCTGGCCGACCACCTGCAGCTGGTTCACGGCGTTCGGCCGCTGCAGGTCGGCCGCCACGAGTAGCGGCGAGTGCCCCTGCTCCTTCAGCCACAGCCCGAGCTTGGCGGCCAGCGTCGTCTTGCCGGAACCCTGCAAGCCAGCGAGCATGATCATGGTCGGCGGCCTCTTGGCGTACCGCAGCACTCGAGTTTCGCCGCCCAGAATCGCGACCAATTCCTCGTTGACGATCTTGATCACTTGCTGGGCCGGATTGAGAGCGCCGGAGAGTTCGGCGGCCCGCGCTCGTTCCTTGATCGCGGCAATGAACTCCCGAACTACTGCGAGGTTCACGTCAGCTTCGAGGAGCGCAATGCGAATTTCACGAGCCGTCGCGTCGATATCGGCTTCGGACAGCCGTCCCTTGCCGCGCAGGTTCTTGAAGGCTGCCGCGAGGCGGTCTTGCAGGGTGTCGAACACGGGTGTCCTTACGTCGGAGTGCTGGACTGACTCAGCCTACTAACCTGCCATGGTGTCTCGGGTCCCGAAATGGGCTCAGCAGTCTGCATACGCTGGGCGGGTGGCCTCGGATCTTCGACTGGTTCAGGTGCCGTACGAGCATCCGGACGTGACGGCGTTGACGCAGGCCGCGAATCAGTTCTACATCACGATCTACGGCGGGCCCGACGAGACGCCGTTCAGCACCGAGGAATTCGCTCCTCCGCATGGTGTCTTCCTGGTCGGTTATCTCGGTGAGGACGCGGTTGCGATGGGTGGCTGGCGATTTCGCACCCCCGGTGTACCCCGCGTCGCTCAGCGGCCGGCAGAGATCAAACGCATGTTCGTGCGCGAATGCGTACGGGGACGTGGATTTGCCCGTACGGTGCTGGCCGCTCTCGAGGCAAGCGCCGCAGCCGCCGGCGCTGACTGGATGCTTCTCGAGACGGGCCAGCCACAAGTCGCAGCTGTCGCCCTCTACCGATCGAGCGGCTACATCGACGTTGAGCCCTTCGGCCATTACGCGGGCTCGGACTCAGCGCTGAATCTTGGTCGCCCACTACCTCTACGCGCCCCGCGTTTCTCCGCACACGGATCCATATGAAGCCTGAATCAAGCCAAATCGCCCTCATTCGTGGCCTTGTGCGGAGAGACGACACCCGCAGCCCGCTTCAAAGGTGATCAGGGGTCGGCCGACTAAACCCCAAGATCCTCGTTCTCATCAGGGAGATCGCCGGCGGTTACCCGGTCGAGCAACGCCGGCAGCTCGCGAGGGGAGGTTACGATGCCCGTCGAACGGAGCTCGCCGGCCGACCACCATCGCATTTCTTGTACGCCCTCGGCGGCAAGCAAGGCAACGTGCGCGGCATCGACATCGAAGTGCTCCGCACGGCAGAGCACCCATCGCTCTTGTTGAGTCATCCATCGGCTCAGCCAGAATGTGTGGCAGCGCCGTCCAATCCATGGGCCGATCGTGAGGTCGTCGCGGCCCAGCTCCTCCCGCAGCTCCCGGCGAATCGCCGCGTCGTGATCCTCACCCGGCTCCAGTCCTCCGCCGGGTGGAAACAACCAGTGCGACTTAGCCCGGCTGTGGGCGTAACGGACCAGCAGTGCGCGGCCGTCTGAATCGACGATCAGACAACGGACGGCTTCGCGGATCGGATCAACGATGACATCGGCGGCGACCTCGACGACCAGACTGCCTGCTCGCCCGTCCGGTAGCCGTGCCACCTCGCCAGATGGCAACACCAGGGCCGCCAGCCCAGGGAAATCTTGATGTTTTCCTCGACCGGCTTGGGTCGCCATGGCGACCGGCACAGCCAGCCGGCGAGCGTGCCTGACGGCCTGACCGAGCCCGTGTGAGACCCACCAGGCGTAGCCCCGGCGCCAGCTCGCGGCGTCGCTCCGTCGCGTGTACAGGCCGGGTGCGGAGCAAAAGAAGATCACCTCGGCGCCGCCATCAACCACTTCGGTCCAGGGAAAGTCGACACCGCCTTCGGCGCAAATGGTCACGCCGAACCGCGCCGACCCAAGCTGGAACACTCCTGCGCCCTGGCCCACTCGGTAGCTCAGTTCATCGTCACCCAGGTGCCGTTTGCGATAGACGCCGTCGAGCTGGCCAGAGTGTCCGTAGATCTGGGTGATGTGGAATCTGTCGTCGAGACGTTCGGCAATGCCGAACACTGCGGCAACGCCGGTGCGCCAGGTCGCCTCAAGTAGTGCCTGGACGGGTGCTGCATCAAGCGTGACAGCTCGTTCCGGATGACGGCTCGGGTCGACCGACCCGGTTAGGGAGAACTCCGGGAACACTGCTACGTCGCAGCCTTGGGTTGCGGCCTCCTTGAGCATGGCGATGTGCGATGCCAGGTTGCCGTCAAGATCACCTTCCTGCGCATTCAGGGCGACCAGCAGAATGCGCATGACTACTCCGATCAGAGGCCGTGCCAAGCATCGATTAGCGTAACTGGTTCTCGCCCTTGACGCGATCGGGAATCACCGAGCTTCACGCAGCCGGATTGGTGCGCGAGCCACTGCGCAAGATGAGGGATGCGCCTCCTGCCGTTCTGGTTGCCGAGGGTGGGATCACCGCCGCGGAGGCACTCGCTACGGCGCGCACCGACGAGCGCTGACCGATGGCTTGGTATCTCGATACGTCAGCCTTCTTGAAACTGGCTATCCAGGAGCCTCACAGCAGCGAGCTCCGGGCGTGGGCTGAAGCTGAGGAGGACCGCAGTGGATCATTGTGGTCATCGGATCTGTTGTTGACCGAGGCCGTTCGCACGGCACGTCGGGTCTCGATGGAAGCTCTGAAGGCGACAATGGACCGCCTTCAACGCATGGCTATCGTCGCGATCACCACAGACACCTACATTCGTGCGGGCGAGCTGGATCCCGCTATCTCCGCTCACTTGACGCATTGCATCTCGCGGCCGCTCTTAGCCTCGGTGATGACCTTGAGGGGATTGCCACCTATGACGCCCGCATGACTGAGGCAGCTGGAGTACTGGGACTTCAGACTGTCGCGCTGTAAGTTCCGTCCCCGAAGCCGCCGGAGTGCGGTAGTTCACCACCGGGCGGTGCAAATGTGGCGATCAGCGCGCGATGATCATGAACGCTGGCCGTCGCTCCGCGACTACGCGACCTGGAACGAGCGCTTCGCGAGACCCATCTGGAAGTCATCGATCACCACTGTTGGTGGCGCAGTGGGATCCGTGGCAGTCCCGAAGGTGACGAAGATCGGGGTGTAGTGCTCAACGGTCGGGTGTGCGTACGGCATCCCGGGCGCATGTCTGAAGTCAGCCAGGAGATCGAGTCGCCCTGCAGCCAGAGCCTCGGCCGCCCAGGCGTCGAACTCCCGCGACCAACCGGGGATCACATTGTGTTCCCAGCTGTCTCGGCCAAGGAACGGCAGGCCATGCGTCATGTAGCCGGAGCCGATGATCAATACGCCCTGGTCGCGCAGCGGACGTAACTGCTGTCCGATTCGAATCAGCCGGTCCGGATCGTGCGTCGGCATGCTGAGTTGCAGCACTGGCACGTCCGCGTACGGGTACATCACCTTCAGCGGCACCCAGGCACCATGATCAAGACCGCGGCTGGGATGTTCGTGGACCGGCTCGAGATCCGACATGAGCGCAGTGACTTCTGCGGCAAGCGCGGATGCATCCGGCGATGGGTAGGTCATGGTGAAGTACCGGCGCCCGAAGCCGCTGAAGTCATACACCAGCCGAGTTCCGACTGCCGGCGAGGACAGTGCGAGCGGGGCGGCTTCCCAATGGGCACTGACGATCAAGATGGCAGTTGGCTTCGGGATCGATCGCGACCAGCTGAACAGCTGGTCCATCCAGTGCGCATCGTTGAAGACCGGCGGAGCACCGTGGCTCAGATACAGAGCAGGCATGCTGCCGTCCTCCGGCTGCCAGCGCCGATGATCACGGCTCGCCGGTGCGGATGTCTCGAAGAAAGCATCGAACGCGGCGCCCTCGATCGGCGGATGCAAAATGCTGGTCATGCTGCCTCCAGTAACGCGTCGACAAAGACCTCCGCATCGAATGGCGCAAGATCATCAGCGCCTTCGCCGAGACCGACCAGTTTGACTGGTACGCCCAGCTCACGCTGCACTTGAACGACGATGCCGCCCTTGGCCGAGCCGTCCAATTTGGTCAGCACGATGCCGGTGACATCGACGACCTCTGCAAAGATCCGAGCCTGAATAAGTCCATTCTGACCCGTGGTCGCATCCAGGACCAACAACACCTCGCCAACCGGAGCCTGACGCTCGATCACGCGCTTGACCTTGCCGAGCTCATCCATCAGCCCCACCTTGGTGTGCAGCCGACCGGCGGTGTCGATCAACACCACGTCGACCTCCAGCTCGATGCCAGCCTTGACGGCCTCGAAGGCCACGCTTGCGGGATCGGCCCCCTCAGCGCCGCGTACGGTTGGGACTCCGACCCGGCTACCCCAGGTCTCGAGTTGATCGGCTGCGGCTGCTCGGAAGGTGTCGGCGGCGCCGAGGATGACGTCCTTGTCCTCGGCCACCAAGACCCGGGCGAGCTTACCGACCGTCGTTGTCTTGCCGGTTCCGTTTACCCCCACCACCATGACGACGGCAGGCTGATCGGTCCGGTCGGCGTTGAGCCGACGGTCCATAGTGGGGTCGACAAGCTTGATCAGTTCGGCGCGCAGGATGGCGCGTGCTTTTCCGGGCTCGGAGACGCCCTCGACCCGCAACTTGTCACGCAGCGAGTCGACCAGCTCCGTGGTAGGTGCGACGCCTAGATCAGAGGTGATCAGGGTCTCTTCGAACTCTTCCCAAGTGTGTTCGTCGATCCGGTCGCGAGTGATCAGCAGCAACAAGCCGCGACTGAGCGGGCTATTGGAGCCAGCCAGCCGACGGCGCAGGCGTACCAGCCGGCTTTCCGGAGCTTCGGGCCGCTCGAGAACCGGCACCTCCGGAACGAGCTCGACCTCTTCCAGCTCAACCTCTGGCGGCGCGGCCGCGATATCAACCTGTGTCGTGGAGGGTTCGTCACCGGAGTCCCTAGCAGGCGCCTCCCAGCCTCGTGGTGGGACCTCGATGCTCGGCGGCTGATCACCGGTGCCCAGGCCGCGGCGGCGGCCAACGGCTACGAAGCCAACGAGACCGACGATCACCACCAAAACGATGCCAACGATCAACCAGAGAGTTGTCGCATCCACCGGCTCATCCTAGTGTCGCGTCCCACTCGCACTGCGAGCGTCGGCTGCGCGTGCTGTGCATAGGCACAGCCGGGCACCTGCTCAGCGACTGCGGGTGGACTCGATCAGCTTGACGAGGCGATCCGGGGGCTCCGCATCACCGTTGAGGTGCTTTGCCGCTCGGGCCATTCGATGGGCGAGCTTGGGGGCTCGCTCCTTCCCGCGGCCCTCAATTCCGAGCAGCACCAAACCTACGGTGCACGCGGCAACGACCAAGATCACAAACATGGCGACGACGATGGAAGTCACGACTTTCCTTTCAGACAGTCGACGGTCTGGCGTACGGGGAAGGAACTGTCTTACAAAGGTGACTAGCACGACAAACAGCTCTGCAGACAAGTCTGCCAAGCCAAGATCACGATGTCGGTAGCGAAAGGCCGATTCCAGCTCTCGATTTCATCACGGTCTGGGAGCTCAGGCGACCGACTCGGTCTCCCGCAACCGTGAGGAGATCACAGTTGAGACACCATCACCGCGCATGCTGATTCCATAGAGCGCGTCGGCAATCTCCATCGTCCGCTTCTGGTGAGTGATCACCAGCAGCTGACTCGTGGCGCGCAACTCCTCATAGATCTCAAGCAGGCGGCCGAGATTGGTGTCGTCGAGCGCCGCCTCGACCTCGTCCAGGATGTAGAACGGGCTGGGCCGTGCAACGAAGAGTGAGATCAGGAAGCTGACCGCCACCAGGGCACGTTCGCCGCCCGACAGGAGTGACAACCGCTTGATCTTCTTACCGGGCGGCCGGGCCTCGACATCGACACCGGTGGTCAACCAGTTGCCCGGCTCAGTCAGAATCAACCGGCCTTCGCCGCCCGGAAAGAGCCGCGCAAACACGCGCTCGAATGCGGTTGCGACATCGGCGTACGCCTCGGCGAAGACCCGCTCCACCCTGTTGTCGACCTCGGCGATGATGTCGAGCAGGTCTTTACGCGTCTTACGCAAGTCCTCCAGCTGCTCGGACAGGAATCGGTGTCGTTCCTCGAGCGCGTCGAACTCCTCCAGCGCCAGCGGATTTACCCGGCCCAGCAGACTCAGCTCGCGTTCGGCCACTCGCAACCGCTTCTGCTGCAGCTCGCGCACATACGGCACCAGCTGAGGTTCTTCATTCTCATCTGCTTCGTCATCGGCTCGCCCAGTGAGCACCGGTACCAGCTGCTCGGGCCCGTATTCGGCCAGCAAGGCCGTAGTCTCCAGACCTAGCTCAGCCATCGCGCGTTCCGCGAGTGCCTCCACCCTGATCTGCTGCTCGGCTCGGGCCATTTCGTCCCGATGCGCAGCGTCGACCAAAGACTCGAAGTCGCGGGTCAGCGAGCGTACGGAGGCGCGCGCCGCGCCCAGCGCGGCATCGGCGTCGCTTCGGAAGGCCTCCGCCTCGGCCCGCTGGGTTGCCGCCAAGGCCAGGGAGCGTTCGAGATGTTGAGCCAGGAACGTTGCCCCCGCATGAACGGCGGCCGCCGTACGCGCCTCCCGCAGCATTCGCTCCCGGCGGGCGATCTCCTTCAGGCGCGCCAGGCGTTCATGTTCAGCGGCACGACGCAGCGCGTCGGCTCGACCGGCGAGGGCACGAACTTGTTCCTCAAGAGTGCGTAGCGCCAGCCGCGCATCCATTTCGGCGGCGCGGGCGAGCCGGGCATGCTCGGCCAGCCGGTCGCGTTCGGCCGGATCTGGCTCAGTGCCATCGACGGTCTCGGCGGCTAGTTCCAGCCGGCGCTCCAGGTCGGCGAGTCCGGCGACATCCTTGTCGCGCGCTTCTTCGGCCTGGGCCATTGCATTCTGAAGGCGATCTGCTTCTGCGTGGGCCGAGCGAGCGGTCGAGCTGAGCTGGCTAAGTTCTTCGGCCACCGCTGCCATCGCAGCGTCAGATTCATGCAATCGGGCAAGTGTGATCTCAACTGAGGTGGTCGCCTGGCGATGCTGCTCATCCAGCTGGCTTTGGGCAAAGCGGAGTCGATCGCACGCATGACCGGCTTCGGTCAACCGGCGCTCGGCATCGTCGATGGCCGACTGCAACTCGATCAGCGTGGGCGTTGCCGAAGATCCACCGGCAGCAAAATGCGCACTGAGCACATCGCCTTGGGGAGTGACGGCGACCACATCGGGCAGACCGACAACCAGCCTCTGCGCGGCCGGCAGGTCTTCGACCAGCGCGACCTTATGCAGGATTCGCTGGACAGCAGCGGCAAGCCGGTCGGGTACATCGACTACGTCCAGGGCGTAGCGAGCGGGGGAAGGCAGCGCAGGCCACTCGGACACTCGCTCGCTTTTGGCGAGATCGCCGATCAGCAAACCAGCCCGTCCCAGGTCCTCGGCTTTGAGATGGTCGAACGCATCAACTGCGGCCTGCACCCCCGTCACAGCCACGGCGTCCGCCGCGACACCAAAGGCGGCCGCAACCGCAGTTTCGTGCGGAGACTGGACCTTGATCAGGGCGGCAACCGAACCCAGCAGGCCATCGAGCCGATCTGTCGCCGCAAGCAGTGCTGAGGAGCCATCTTTTCCATCGAGCCCGACACGCAGCGCCTCCACGCGTGCCGCGAGAGCCGCGCGCTCCTGGATAGCCGCCTGCTCCTGGCGTCTGAGCTCGGCTTGCTGCCGCTCGATCTCATCCAGGGCTCGTAAGGCAGCCTCGTGGTCCGCATCGAGCCCGTGCTCCCCTGCGTCGAGCCCAGCGACCTTGGTCTCCAGCGCCGTGAATGCTCGGGCCGCGTTGTCGGACCTTTCGGCAGCCTCCTGCCGAGCTGCGGTCAATCGGCTGATTTCTGCGGCGGCCGCCTCACCGCGGCTGCGCAGTGAGTTCACTTGACCGGTCAGCCTCGCTAAGCCCTCGCGCCGGTCGGCTGCGGCCCGGATAAGCCCGGCGAGCCGATTTTCCTCGCCTCGATGGGCGTCCTCGCACGCAGCTCGATGAGCCGTGGCCTCCCCCAGTGCCTGGGCTCGGTGCTGCAGCTCGATCGACAGCTCATTCTCCTCAGCTGCGATCCGCGCAGCCTCCCGGTCCAGCTCATCCGGATCGCGAGCGAAGAGCAGCTCACCCGGGTCGTCCTCCGCCTGCCGCATCCGTTCCCGCGCGATAGAAAGTGTGCTGGCGACCCGCTCTTTGAGTGCCGCAAGTGAATACCAGGCCTCCTGGGCGGCCGCCAGCCTTGGTACGCCGTCGCGTACGGCCGCCTCAGCGGTCACCTCCGCCGCCCGCGCGCCCTCGAGAGCCTGCTCCAGGGATCGCCGGCGCTGATGCGTCGCCTGCTCGTCGGCAAGCTCGGACTGCAGCGCTTGGGTCGCTTGCAACACGTCCTCGGCGAGCAGCCGCGCCCTGGCGTCGCGTACCTCGGCCTGAATCACGACAGCTTTGCGCGCCACCTCCGCTTGCCGGCCGAGCGGCTTGAGCTGGCGTCGGATTTCGTTGATCAGATCTGACAGCCGGTTGAGGTTTGCTTCACAGGCGTCGAGCTTGCGGACAGCCTTTTCCTTGCGTTTGCGATGCTTCAGTACGCCGGCGGCCTCTTCGATGAAGCCACGGCGTATTTCAGGTGTCGCCTGCAAGATCGAGTCGAGTTGTCCTTGGCCCACGACGACATGCATTTCTCGGCCGATACCGGAGTCGCTGAGCAGCTCGTGAATGTCCAGCAGGCGTGCCGCATTGCCATTGATGGCGTACTCGGATCCGCCGTTGCGGAACATCGTCCGAGAAATCGTGACTTCGGAATAATCGATGGGCAGAGCACCGTCGGAGTTGTCGATCGTGAGCACGACCTCGGCGCGGCCCAGCGGGGCGCGACCAGAGGTGCCGGCGAAGATGACATCTTCCATCTTTCCGCCGCGCAGCGTCTTGGCGCCCTGCTCCCCCATCACCCAGCTGAGCGCATCGACCACATTCGACTTGCCCGATCCGTTAGGACCGACGACGCAGGTGATGCCCGGCTCGAAGTTGAGGGTCGTGGCCGACGCGAAGGACTTGAAGCCACGCAAGGTCAGGCTCTTGAGGTACAACGTCTCACCTCTCGACGGTGTGAGCTCAGGCGACGATCCGGTTGCGAAGGCGACCTAACCACGGCACTGCGAGCGTCGGTTGCGCGAGTTGTGCCCATTGACTGTAACTGACCGCGAGCCAGAGTCTTGGTACGTCGCGGGGCGGGTCCGGTTTTGATTGCTTCGCTCGATGCCCTTATACACCGGCAGTCGGATGCTCGCTTTCGACCTTTTCCGGTGCGTTCGCCGCAACGAGGTTCTTGGTCCGCACGGCGGAGAAGGTCCAGAACTTGTTCAGCAAGAACGACAGCGGGGTGATGATCGCGATGGTGATCAGCTGCGCCCAGTAGAAGCGAGTTCGGAAGCCGGTTGAGTTGTCGAAGAAGGTCGGTGACAAGGAGAAGACCGAGTTCGGGTGCATCAACAAGGTGAGGATGCCGAGACCGACGATCTGACCGAGGATGCCGACTGTGAGGAAGGGAAAGTACTCGCGAAACCAGCCAGAGTGCTTCGCGCTGCGGAACGTCCAGAGCCGATTGAGTTGGAAGTTCCAGAGGTTGGCGACTAGGAACGCAATCGTGGAGTAGGCGTGGTACCAGCGGACATTGAATTCACTCAGCGGCAGGTCAAAAAAGATGCCGTTCTCGTCTGGACCGATCTTCTTGCACATGATTGCGACGAATAGGTTGACGACAACGCCGGACCCGCCGACGAGCGCGAACCGGAAGAGCTGCATCCAGTTCTGCCCGTGGCGTACGAGCACATAGTGCCTGAGGCGTTCCATCACTTGGGTCTAATACCCACCTTTCCTAAGAGCTGCCCGCGCAATGGAGCTGTTGGCCTTGAACCCGCGTGGAGCGCGTTGACAGTGGGGACAACGATAGGACGAACGGTTCATGAACGGTTCGCGTCTGATGGGTGTTCCGCACCGCAGACAGGGAAGTCCTTCGCGTCCGTAGACGGCCAGTGATCGTTCGAAGTAGCCGCTGGACCCGTTGACATTGACGTAGAGGGCATCGAATGAGGTGCCGCCGTTGCCGAGCGCTCTTCTCATCACCTCTGTGGCGGCGGTGATCACCCCGGCCGCCTGGGTACGTGACATCGTCTTGGTCATCCGGGCGTAGTGCACGCGTGCTGTCCAGAGTGCTTCGTCGGCGTAGATGTTGCCGATTCCGGAGACCAGCTGCTGATCCAGCAGTGATCGCTTGATTGCGCTGTCGCGGCGGCGTAGCCGGGTGACGACATCGGTGAGGTCAAAGGCCGGATCGAAAGGATCTCGGCCGATGTGGGCGATTTCGGGTGGCAGCTCAGCGCCCCCTGGCGAAACAGACAACCCACCGAACATCCGCTGATCGACGAATCGGAGCCCAGGCTCGCCGTCGGCGAAGGCAAAGAGAATTCGGGTATTCGGCGCGAGCGGTGCGTCAGCCTCGGCTAGCCGAAACTGGCCACTCATGCCCAGATGAGCCAAGATCGCGTCGCCGTCAGTGAAGGGTAACCACAGATATTTTCCGCGCCGCCGCGGCTCAGCGAAGGTGCGGCCGATGACTTGGAGCTCGAAATCGGCCGGTCCGGGGAGGTGGCGGCGTACCGGACGTGGATGCAGCACTCGTACGCCGCTGATCTGGCGTCCAGTGACAGTGTTGGCCAAGCCGCGGCGTACGACCTCGACCTCGGGAAGTTCGGGCACCGATTTCGCTAGCGGGTTGTGACTGGTCCGGAGCCGCGGTTGCCTTTCAGCGCAGCGAACGCGATGGCTGCGGCGTTCTGCTCGGCCTCTTTCTTGTTCCGGCCCGCGCCGGGTCCATAGCTGTGAGCGTCGATATTGACCATCGCTTGAAAGGTCTTGGCATGGTCAGGCCCCGACTCAACCACGTCATAGGCGGGCACGCCGAGGCCGTTCACCGAGGCAATTTCTTGAAGACTGGTCTTCCAGTCCAGTCCGGCTCCCCGGGTGGCGACCTCAGCCATCAAGGGATCGAACAGGTGGTGCACGAACGCGCGTGCCGCTTCGATGCCGTGCTGCAAGAAGACGGCGCCAATGACTGCCTCCATCGTGTCGGCCAGGATCGAGGATTTGTCGCGGCCTCCGGTGCTTTCCTCACCTCGGCCGAGGTGGATCACCGCGCCCAAATCGAGCTCGCGCGCAATGTCAGCCAGCGCGCGGGAATTCACCACAGCTGCGCGTAACTTGGCGAGCTGGCCTTCGGAGAGATCGGGATAGGTAACGAAGAGGTGCTCGGTTACGACCAGCCCGAGGACCGAGTCACCAAGAAACTCCAGACGTTCGTTGGTGGGCAAGCCACCTTGCTCGTACGCATAGGAACGGTGAGTCAGAGCGCGGTCGAGTAGCTCGGGATCGACACTCATACCGAGCTCGGTTAAAAGGTCTCCCGCAGGTAGGCGAACTGCCATCGCCTCTGACCGGATCAGGACGAGAGAACCTGTCGACGGGCTGCGCGAGGCCCGTACTGTCCGCACGAGGGACACGCAACATGAGGCAGGTGCTTCTCGCGACAAGCGGGGTTTGCGCACGTCACCAGCGCGGGCACGGACGCCTTCCACTGGGAACGGCGGTGACGCGTATTGCTGCGCGACATTCGCCTCTTGGGAACGGCCACGACTTCACTCCTGATTCCTCCGGGCGCTTTTGCCCGGAAATTTCGTTGCCCGTGGGGCTGGCTGTAAAACATCGTAAGATTTGGCGCTGCCACCCTCAATACCGCGGAGAGCATCCCACCGAGGATCGAGACTGGTCTCATGGCGATGGTCGGGATCCTCGTTCAGGTTTGCGCCGCATTCGATACACAGTCCTAGACAGTCATCCCGGCACAAGGGTTGAAACGGCAAATCCAGTACCACTTCGTCGCGGAGCAGCGGCTCGAGGTCGAGGAGGTCGCCCTCCATCCGACTCGCGAGGTCATCATCTGGCTCGACACCCGGATAGACGAAGAGCTCCTGAATGTCGGCTTCAAGCTGGCCGGTGACTTCACCGAGGCACCGTACGCACTCCCCGCGAAGCTGGACAGTCGCCGTGCCAGTGACCAGCACTCCCTCGACGACTGACTCAAGCCGGAGATCGAGCTCAACCGGTGATCCAGGTGGTACGCCGATCACGGCAATTCCGAGATCCGCAGGCGCTTCGACGGTTGTCCGAACCACCTTCATCGCGCCCGCGCGACGCCCCAATTCGTGGGTATCGAGGACCAAGCCTGAGCGGGGGTCCAGCGGGCGATGCGGCGAACTCATCGCAATCCTTCCAAGCCGAGCGGCCCCGCTCCTCGTCGCGACCGACGCCCAACCTTACCGGTGAGTAGGCCCCGAAGCCAAAACACTTGTGCCAGAGCAGCGTAGGGCCTCCCTCACCTCGCTACTCCGTAAAAGCGCGCCTGTCCAGCTTCATCGTGTCGCCCGCATCCAGGCCGCTACGCTCTGCCAGCCGAGCTCGTGCAGTCCGCACCTGACTGACCGTCTTATGCAGAACCGACTCGAAGCTCGCCATCCGCGCATCGATGAACTCATCAGTCTCCCGCCGAAGCGCGGCGGCCTCGCCATCGGCCTCGGATCGCATCTGCTCAGCGACTTGCTCGGCAACCCGAACAACCTCGCTGTGCTGCGCAAGATTCGCGGCATGATCTCGTGCCTCGGCCATGATTCGTCCAGCCTCGGCTTCGCCTTCGGCGATCTTGAAGGCCGCCATGTCGATAACCCGCTGCGCGTCGGCGATCTCATCCGGCAGATTCGCGATCACATCATCGATCGCTGTTAGAACTTCACCTCGGTTGATGACGCATGACGCCGACATCGGCATTGCCCGCGCGTTGAGAATCAGCTCACGCAGGTAAGCCAACTTCTCCTCGGCCGTTCCTCGCCCAACTCTGGACGTTCCTACCCCCTGTGCAACCACGCTCGTCCCCTTTCCGAGTGTGTACTGATCCCTAGTCTTACTCAGATGTGCCCGGTCTCACACATCGCCGGTCACTCCGGCGTTGCGAGAGGCAACCCGAGCCATGGTTCGCTGCGCAATTTTGGCGGGCAGGAAGGCCGTAACGTCGCCACCCAGCGTCGCGACCTCGCGGACGAGGGATGAGGAGACAAACGCCCATTGTGGCGCGGTGGGCAGGAAAAGGGTGTCGACACCTGTCAACTGCCGGTTCATTTGAGCCATCTGCAGCTCGTAGGCAAAGTCAGCACCCCGTAGTCCTTTGCTGATGACTTGAATGTCGTTGGCGGCGCAGAAGTCGACAAGGAGGCCACCGAACACGGTCACCTCGACGTTGCTCCAGCGAGCGCACTCCTCCGCAAGCATCTCGACCCGCTCATCCGGAGTGAACAGGGCGTTCTTGGCGACGTTGGTACCCACCGCGACCACCACATGGTCGACGATCCCTGCGGTCCGCCCAATGACGTCGAGATGGCCATAAGTAACCGGATCGAACGAGCCTGGACAAACGGCCCGAGTCATACTGCTCCCTCCTATTGCTCCGCTCGCCAAGGCTCGCTCCGCACGGATCGCGCTTGATAGCCACCTACTTCGTCGTCACTCGGGGACGAAAAGCGTGTCCCCTCCCTCCTCCTCAGCACGGCGGCGCGCGATCCGGATTTTGATTGCTCTGCTCGCCAGGACCGCCTTCGAGCGACCCAAATGACAAGGTGGTCTCACCGTAGGCGCGACTCCAGCGCTTCGCAGCCGCTTTCGGCCAGGTCAGGTCCGGAGTACGGCGCGACCGCTCGACCACGATCAACGAGTCGGGACCGACCCAGCGATTGGCCACCAGCTGCTCGAGCTGGGCGTTGACAGTCGTCGTTTCCAGCTCGTACGGGGGATCGGCGAAGATCACATCGAAGACCTGGACCGGCGGTCGGCGAAGTACCTGCTCTACTGAGGACACGACGAGCTCGACAAGCAGCCCGAGAGCTTTGGCGTTGTCCCTGGCAAATTGAGCCGTACGCCGATCACGCTCCACAAGCAGTACCGGGCTGGCACCGCGGCTCGCCGCCTCCAAGCCGACAGCGCCTGAGCCCGCGTACAGATCGCAGAAGGCTAGTCCTGCCAAGGACTCCTCAGCCGAGCCGGCCGCGGTGCCGGCCCATGCGGCGATGGCGGAGAACACCGCTTCACGTACCCGATCAGTGGTCGGCCGGATACGGTCACCGGGCGGCATCGCAATCCGCCGGCCTCCACGCGACCCGGCGATGATCCGGCTCAAGTGCGCTCCAACCAATCCCCCGCCGCATCCATCTCCATGTCAAGCACAATGTCGGCCAGTGCAGGATCGCTCAGCTCCGGATCCCTGGCGAGGCACTGCTCCGCCAGGCTGCGCGCCTGGGCTATCAGATCGGCATCCTTCAACACACGAAGCAGCTTGAGACTCGATCTGCTCCCCGATTGGCTGGCGCCCAACACATCGCCCTCTCGACGCTGCTCCAAGTCGACCTCGGCCAACGCAAAACCATCCCGGGTGGCTGCCACGGCGCTGAGGCGTTCGCGTGCCGCGCTCCCCTCGCTCGCCGTGGTCAACAGCAGGCACACGCCGGGATGAGCTCCGCGGCCAATCCGGCCGCGCAGCTGATGGAGCTGCGAGATACCGAACCGGTCGGCGTCGCAGATCACCATGACCGAAGCGTTGGGTACGTCTACGCCAACCTCGATGACTGTCGTCGAGACCAGCACATCGACTTCGCCCGCAGCGAACCGGCTCATCACGGCGTCCTTTGCATCGCTCGGCAGCTGGCCGTGCACCATCTCGACCCGCAGATCCGCTAGCGGCCCAGTGCTCAGTTGCGCGTAGAGATCTTCCACCGCGATTGCCGGCACGGTCTCACCATCGCCGTCGAGGTTCTCGGTATCGCTACTAGACGATCCAGCGGATGAAATCCGCGCACACACCACGTACGCCTGGCGGCCTCGGCCAACTTCTTCCACGATGCGCTGCCAACCGCGTTGCACCCACGCCGGCTGATGGGATGTGTCGACAACCACGGTGTTCACCTCTGCGCGACCAGCCGGGATCTCCCGGAGTGTGGATGTTTCCAAGTCGCCGAATACCGTCATCGCAACCGAGCGCGGAATTGGCGTAGCTGTCATCACCAACACGTGTGGCCGCGGATCGGCCTTGGCACTCAACGCTGCGCGTTGCTCCACACCGAACCGGTGCTGCTCGTCAACAACGACCAGGCCGAGATCGGCAAATTGAACATCCGCACTGAGCAGGGCATGAGTGCCGATCACTATTCCGGCCGTACCGGACGCCGCCTGGAGCGTGGCCTCTCGACGGCGCGCCGCTGACGTGGATCCGGTGATCAAGACGACGCCGGTGGCATGTTCTGGAGCGTCCAGAGTGCCACCGCTGGCGAGCTCACCGAGCATTCGGGTGATGGTCTGGTAGTGCTGAGCGGCCAGCACCTCGGTGGGTGCCAGCAGCGCCGCCTGGCCGCCGGCGTCGACCACAGCCAGCATCGCCCGCAAGGCGACCAAGGTCTTGCCAGATCCGACCTCACCTTGGAGCAGTCGCTGCATTGGCTGGTCACGGGCAAGCTCGGACATGATCTCCTCGCTTACCGAAATCTGACCCTTGGTCAGCATGAACGGCAACCGATCGTCGAACGCCTCAAGCAGTCCACCGGAGCGCGGTTGCCGGGACACCGCTCGATGTGATGCCGCATCCGCTCGGCGATGGGCCATCGTCAGCTGCAGCGCAAATGCTTCGTCAAACCGCATCCGATGCCGACCCTGCTCGACCACAGCCTTCTCGGTCGGCTGATGGACCGCGCGGAATGCCGCTTCAAGTTCAGCGACTTCCGCCGCGTTCCGCACCCACTCCGGCAGCGGATCCGCAATCCCTTCCAGCGACGCAAGTGCCAAGGATGCGCAGTCCGCGATGGTCCAGGTGCGCAACTTTCCAGCCGTCGGATAGATGCCAACAAGAGGGACGCCCGAAGCCGACGCCAATGATGCGTTGTGCTTCGCGCCGCCGATCACTGCACCGTGTTCGTCGACGAGAACAAAATCGGGATGGGCAAGCTGCAGTCGGGCGTTGAATCGGGTCACCTTGCCCGCGAAGATCCCTCGAGCTCCCGGGACGAGCTGCTTTTGCCAATAGCTGATCAACCGAGGCTGACCGAAAAATGTGCAGGTAAGTCGGCCGCCACCATCAGTGATGGTCGCCTCGAGTCGCGGCTTCGCCCGAGTCCGAGCGTAGGGGCGATCATCAAGGTTGAACGTACGAGCCTCGACTACTTCGGCCAGCACCGCGACTTCCTCGTTTTCGCGCAGCGCCGACAGATCGCTCAGCTCGGTTCCCGAGAAGTAGCGGCGGGGTACGTGCCGCATCAGATCGCCAACGGTCAGGACCTTCAGCGGCTCGAACTGCTTAGCGGTCTTTGAGCCGACGATGTTCTCCAGACGAGTTGCCAATCGGCGAAACGTGTCGGTACGCCACGGGGAGCCGACGAGCCCTAGCGTGGTCATTCCAATCCGAGCAACAGCGGATAACGCGACTGCCCGCCCTCCAGCAGCTCGACATCGACCATTGGAAACCGCGCATGCACCCTGCGCGTGATCTCGGGCAGCAGATCGTCGTCCAACCCGATTCCGCGCACCAAAGTGAGCAGCTCGCCCCCAGCGTTGAGCAGCCGCTCGACGAGCTGCCAGGCGACCTCCGACAGCGACGTGCCGATGAGAACGACGTGTCCCTCGATGGTGCCCAGCACATCGCCCGGCTCATAGCGTCCAACTGCGGTCAAGCCAGCGCTTTCGGCCACGGTGATTGCCGCATCTCGGGCATGGCCGGCGGCGGTGCTCATCGCCACCACGGCCGATTCGAAATCAGCCGACGGCTCGTGGACGGCCATGGCCGCTAGTCCCTGAACATGGGCGAGTGTCGGGATGATGCCAACTCGACGTCCAGAGCGTCGGAGCTCTGTGGCTAGGTGGTTGGCGCGTTTCAGGTTCTCCATGCCGTTCGGCAGAATGACCAGATCGCCGCAGGTTTGGTCAGCGGCCGCTCGGAGTTGCTCGAGCGCGGCATCGCCGTCGGTTGCCAATACGGGCACGCCGCCGAGCGACGTCACCGCCCTCGCCATGCCTGGTCCCGCTACAACTGCTATCAGGCTCCGCCGATCAGTCGCCGGATGGGACGGTAGTGCGGTGATCCGGAGCTGACTCAGCTCCCCAAGCGGCAGGGCGGCTTCGACCGCCACACCCGCATCGGCGAGGTGGACATGCACCTGCGCAATGGCCTGATCACCCACGATCACAACGCTATGGCCGAGCTCTGACAGCCGGTCGCGCAGCGCGTCCAGATCTGATGGCGGAGTTCCTCGCAGCGTGTACATCACCTCATATTCGCCGCTCATCCGCGACACCTCGATTTGTTCGGTGATCGCGGATGACGCCGTCGTCGCCAGCGGCTGGGCCGGTGCGCCGCCGAGTATCTCGACGAGCACATCGACCAGCAGCAGGTACGCCTGTCCGCCGGCATCGACCACCCCGGCGGCCGCCAGCACGTCGAGCTGCTCCGGCGTACGAGCGAGGCTCTGGCGCGCGGCTTCTTGGGCCGCTTGTACGACGGCCAATGCATCACTGGGCCGACGGGCCGCTGCGGCCGCTGCCGCTGCGGAGGCAGCGTCGGCCACCGTGAGAATCGTCCCGGCAACCGGTCGCGCGACTGCGCGCCGAGCAGCTACAGCCGCCAATTGCAGCAGGAAAGCGGCCAAAGTCCCTGACGGCATCGCCCGCAAACCCTGCACGTCGTGCTCCACGGCTCGGCAGACGCTGACGAACATCTCCGCGATGATGGCTCCCGAATTCCCGTGCGCACAGAGAATCGCAGCTTGCCCTGCAGCGTCCAGGCTGGCTTGCTGGAGGTCGGGGACTGCATGCGAGATACCTGTCATCGTGAGCTTGAGGTTCGATCCGGTATCAGCGTCCGGCACCGGGAAGACGTTCATCGCGTTCAGCGCATCGACCGACTCACTGATGACGCTGGTGGCTCGGCGCAGCCAATCATCGTAGGCATCCCATCGAATGGGTGCCTGCTCACCGAGCTGGGCTGACACGGCACCCACCATATTCGGAACGGATTGCTCAGAGGACCTCTTCGGCGTGAGCCGTCGAGCGTAGGGAGGAACGTTTCCCACCACAAGCAGCGAAACGACCGGCCCGTCCGACACATCTGGGTACGTTTTCCACCACAGCCGCGAAAAGGACCCACCCAGCAGACACATCTGGGTACGTTTCCCACTACAAGTGTCAAAACGACCGCCAACGGCTATCCGGCTGGGTAAGCCACGATTGGCCCGTGCTAGGGCTGGTCAGGTACTCTTTTCCGGTTGCCCACTTTGGGCGTAACAGCAATTCGATGTGATGTGGGAGCAGATTCCAGTGGCTGCGGTTTGTGATGTGTGCGGCAAGAGGCCCGGATTCGGCCACAACGTGCCATGGTCGAAGAAGAAGACCAATCGGCGCTGGAACCCCAACATTCAGCGGATCCGCGTGGTCGAGTCAGGCACCCCGAAGCGGCTGAACGTCTGCACCTCATGCCTCAAGGCTGGCAAGGTCAGCCGCTGACCCTCAGGCCTGGATCACCACCGGGATGATCATGGGTCGGCGCCGGCGAGTATCACTCACCCACTTGCCCAACTGCCGTCTGATGACTTGCTGTAACCGATAGGAGTCATCCACTCCGTCGCGTAGCGCTTCCTCAAGCGCCGAAACGATCAGCGGACGTACCTCGTCGAACGCGCCATCGTCCTCGACGAACCCGCGGGCATGAATGTCCGGGCCGCTCACGATTCTTGAGGCGTGCGTGTTGACCACGGCGATCACCGAAATAAAGCCCTCTTCTCCGAGGATCCGGCGATCAGTCAACGAAAGCACCGAGATGTCGCCGATCGTCGTGCCGTCGACGAATATGTAACCGGCGTCGACTTTGCCGACGATCCTCGCCTTGCCGCCCTCGAGATCGATGACCATGCCGTCCTCGGCAATGATGGTTCTGTCCGCCGGAACGCCTGTGGAAACGGCCAAGTCGCCGTTGGCGGTGAGATGCCGGATCTCGCCGTGCACCGGCAGCACGTTGCGTGGCCGGAGGATGTTGTAACAGACGAGCAACTCCCCCGCGCTGGCATGTCCGGAGACATGAACGAGCGCGTTACCGCGGTGCACCACGTGAGCGCCGAGCCGCGTCAGGCCGTTGATCACCCGATAAATCGCGCTCTCGTTGCCCGGAATCAGCGAGCTGGCCAGCACGACGGTGTCACCCTTAGTCAGCTCGATCACCGGATGTTCCCGGTTCGCCATCCGGGACAGCGCCGACAGCGGCTCGCCCTGCGAGCCCGTCGAGATGATGACGACCTCCTCTGGGCGGTAGTCGTCGATCTCGCGCTGATCGATCAAGGTATTGCCTGGGACTTTGAGATAGCCGAGGTCCCGGGCAACGGTCATGTTGCGCACCATCGAGCGGCCGACGTAGACCACCTTGCGGCGATGAGCGACGGCCGCGTCCAGGATCTGCTGCACGCGGTGCACATGGGAGGCGAAACAGGCCACGATTACGCGCTGCCGGCTACCCGTCAGCACTCGCTCAAGGGCCGGCCCGATATCTCGCTCGGGTGTGGTGAAGCCGGGCACCTCCGCATTAGTCGAGTCGATCATGAGCAGGTCGACGCCCTCTTCACCGAGCCGGGCGAAAGCGCGCAGGTCAGTGATTCGGCCATCCAGCGGCAGCTGATCCATCTTGAAGTCGCCGGTGTGCAGGATCAGTCCGGCCGAGGTTCGTACGGCAACGGCCAACGCATCGGGAATGGAGTGGTTGACTGCAATGAACTGACACTCGAACTTGCCGACGCTGATCGTGTCGCCATCGCTGACCGTACGTTGTGGGACGTTGCGCAGCTGATGTTCGCGTAGCTTCTCGGCCAGCAAGGCCAGTGTCAGCTTGGACCCGATGATCGGAATGTCAGATCGCTGCCTGAGTAGATACGGCACAGCGCCGATGTGGTCTTCGTGGCCGTGGGTGAGCACCAGGCCGATTACGTCGCCAAGCCGTTCGCTGATGGCATCGAAACCGGGCAAGATCAGATCGACACCAGGATGATCGTCCTCTGGAAACAGCACGCCGCAATCGATCAGCAGCAATTGACCGTCGAACTCGATTGCCGCCATGTTGCGGCCAACATCGCCGAGACCGCCTAACGCGACGACGCGCATTGCGTTCGACGCCAGCAACGGCGGGATCTGCAAGCTACTGACAACCACGGGAGGAAAGGCTACAGCCCGGATCGCAGGCCACCGCGAGTGAGGGAGCGCGCGCAGCGAGTGGAGCAATCAAGCCCAGTACTATCGCGCCCGTGGGTGCAGCAACTGGCGAGCCGATTGCCACTTCCGTACGTCTCGCCTGGCCCGAGGAGGCCTCGACCATCGCTGAGCTGCAGAGACGCTCCTGGGCTGTGCAATGGCCAGCCGAGCTGGCGGAGTTGATGCTTGCCTCCGTGTCGTTGGCCGATATGGTCGATGCGTGGCGGACTGCCATCGAACGCCCACCCGAGGCGGCCTTCCGGGTACTCATCGCGACTGATGGGCAGCGCGTCGTCGGGTTCGCTACCACGATGCCGAGCCAAGATGACGATGCCGATCGGAGCCAGCAAGGCGCCATCGATGCGTTCGTCATCGACCCGGTGGCCCAGCATCAAGGCCATGGCTCCCGGCTCCTCAACGCCTGTGCCGACACATTGCGCGCAGATGGATTCCTACGGGCTACCTGCTGGGTTAATGCCGACGATGACACCTTCCGCCAGTTTCTGATTGCTGCCGGCTGGGCGCCTGACGGTGCTACCCGAGAGATCGGCCCGGACGATGAATCCATACGCCTCCAAGAGTCAAGGCTGCATACAGATCTCCGGCCGGCCGGCGAGGCTCAGGACCGCTAGGCGGCAACGATGAGATTGTCGCCGACCAGGTCGACAGAAATGCCGTCCTCCGCAGCAGCAATTCGACTTGCGGTCATACCCAGTGGGATGCCCTTCAGCGGAATCGGCCGGAGCAGTGCCGCCAACAAGGCTTGAGCCGTGAAGTCGGGCAAGTTGACGCCGGCAACAGAGATCCTGGCATCGCTCAGCGTGATGGTCTGCTCCTTGGCGTTCAGCCGCGGCGTGCCGGTGATCACGGCCTCCACCTCACGGCCAAAGACAGTGGTTTTGGACACTAGCTCGACCCGCCCCTCGCTGCCATAGCTCAGCGGCGCACCGGCCAAGGCGGAGAGTTTCGCGTAATCCAGCAGCGAAGTGCCTTCGGCATGACCGATGGTCATGGTCGTGAACCAGTCTTTGGTGACGACGTCGCTCATCACCAGATCGGCATGAGCCAAGGTCAACTGGGCGTTGTTAGCGACGCCGAGCTGATCAGCGACGACATGCATCGTGCTGACTGAGCCGGTGGCCAGCTGAGTCAGAAAGGGGAAGCCCGTGATATCCACCTGTGGTAGCGCAGGCGTTCCCAATTCCGACTGGAGCGTTTTCGCGGCTTGATGCTCCGCGCGCCGGTTCGCATAGCGATCACCGGCGTACAGACCGGCGCAGAGCAGGGCAAGGATCATGAGGATGATCAGTACGCCGACGAAAGGCGCGGCCCGGCCGAGGCGAGCCCACAGTCGATTCACGTCATCCGATCCCGAGAATGGGTTCGATGCCTACCGTAAGGCCAGGCCTCGTGCTGATTGCCCGAACCGCCGCAAGCACGCCTGGCATGAACGACACCCGGTCGAGTGAGTCATGCCTGATGGTCAAGGTCTCTCCCTCGGCACCGAACAGGACCTCCTGATGAGCAACCAGGCCGCGCAGCCGTACGCCGTGCACTCGTATGCCGTCCACCTGTGCGCCACGAGCCCCTGGCAGCTCCTGCTTGGTGGCATCGGGCGGGGCTGCGAGAGCTGCTGCCGTACGCGCGGCGGCAATTCGCCGCGCCGTCGCGGCGGCGGTTCCCGATGGAGCGTCGGCCTTGCCGGGATGGTGTAACTCGATGACTTCTGCGCTCTCGTAAAAAGCGGCTGCCTGCTCGGCGAAACGCATCATGAGCACCGCACCTATGGAGAAGTTGGGCGCGATCAGCACGCCGACACCATCATGCTCCGCGAGCAGGCTGCGCAACAGATCGAAGTGCTCGTCAGAAAAGCCCGTGGTGCCGACAACGGCGGAGATGCCGTGGTCGATGCACCAGGAGAGGTTGTCCATGACCGCATCAGGATGGGTGAAATCGACAATGACCTCGGCAGCTTCGGCGGGCGTACGATCATCGCCGAGATCGACAGCCGCGACGAGCTCCAAATCGGGGGCGGACTGCACAGTGCGGCAGACTTCGGCGCCCATCCGACCACGGGATCCGAATACGCCGACCCTGATCATCTGCGACCGCCTTCCCACTTCTTGGACTCCCAGCAGGCTATAGCGGTAATTACCACCCGGAGAGCAGCGATTCGACTCCGCGAGCCGACACCTTGGCCCCGGCGATCGCGAGCGTTGGTGGATGGGCGAAAAGCATCTCCGCCTCGGCGCGTACCTGATCAGCGGTCACCTGGTCGAAGCTGCGCAGCAGCGCGGACAGGGTACGGTCGTCGCCCAGCACAGCATTGATGCCAAGCCGACTCATCCGGCTGCCAGGGCCGTCAAAGGACAGGGCGGTCTGGCCGCGCATCTGCCCTTTGGCTCGCGCCAGCTCATCGGAGGTGACACCGTGCTCCGCCACGTCGGCAAGCACCGTACGCACCAGCTTCACAATCGCCGATAGCTTGCCAGGCGCACACTGCCACTCCACGCTCCACAAACCGGCGTCGGAGTACGCCGTCTCGCCGGCATCGATGCTGTAGCTGAGCCCGCGGCGCTCGCGTACTTCGACAAACAGCCGGGAAGCCATGCCCCCGCCGATGATCAAGGACAGCAGCCCGAGCGCATAGCGCCGTCGGTCGAAGATGCCAGGACTAGGAAACGCCAGCACCGCGCTGCACTGTTCCAGCGGCAGTTTGCGCATGATCAACCCGCCCTGCCCGTTGATCATGGTCGGCGCCGGACTGGGCGACCCTGCAGACTCAATGGGCTGGGCGTCCAGCACGCCCAGTCGCTCTACCAGATGGTCATGATCAACTTTGCCGGCCGCGGCGACGACCAGCGAGCTTGGACGATAGTGCCGCCGCCAGTGCTGCACGATCAGGGGCCGGCGCAGCGTCGCAACCGAGCTTGGCGATCCGATCACCGCACGGCCGAGGCCCGAGGTGCCGAAGATCGCTGCCGCGACCGCTTCGGCCGCCTGCTCGGTCGGATCGTCGGTGTGCATGGAAATCTCGTCCAAGATCACCGCTCGCTCCGCATCAACGTCCTCGCCAGTGATCATCGAATTGGTGATCATGTCAGTGAGCACATCGAGGGCCAGTTCAGCATCACTGTGCAGCACGCGGGCATAGAAGCAGGTGTGCTCCTTCGCCGTGTAGGCGTTGAGTTCGCCGCCGACCGACTCGATCGCGGCAGAGATCTCTTCAGCGCTACGAGTTGAGGTGCCCTTGAACAGCAAGTGCTCCAGGAAGTGCGAGGCGCCGTGCAGTCGCGACGTCTCGTGCCGAGATCCAACGGAGACAAAGACACCTAACGCGTAGGTGTTGGCGGACCGAATGTCCTCGGAGACGATTTGCAGGCCGTTCGGAAGCACCGTGCGGCGGACGGCGCCATCCAGCTGGAGACGCCGTCGGCCGCCACTGCTGCGAGGAACGAGCGGCATGAGCGGTGTCGTGCTCCGACGCAACCGCTACGCCGATACCGTCTCCTCGACGACCGGAATCAACGACAGCTTGCCGCGATCATCGATCTCGTTGATCTCGACCTGGACCTTCTGGCCGACGCTCAGCACGTCCTCGACGCTCTCCACTCGCTGACCCCCCGAAAGCGGGCGCATCTTGGAGATGTGCAGCAGGCCGTCCTTTCCTGGCAGCAGCGAGATGAAGGCGCCGAACGCGGTGATCTTGACCACCGTGCCGAGATAGCGTTCGCCCTTCTCCGGCATGGTGGGGTTGGCAATAGCGTTGATCATGCCGCGGGCCGCCTCGGCCTTGTCGGCTCGATCGGCGCCGATGTAGATCGTGCCGTCGTCCTCGATGCTGATCTCGGCGCCGGTATCGTCCTGGATCTGGTTGATCACCTTGCCCTTGGGGCCGATGACCTCGCCGATCTTGTCGACGGGGATCTTCACGGTGATGATCCGCGGAGCGTAAACACTCATCTCGTCGGGACCGTCGATGGCCTCTCCCATCACATCGAGCAGGGTGTTGCGGGCGTCCTTGGCCTGGTTCAGTGCCTCCGCAAGTACGGATGCAGGGACGCCGTCCAGCTTTGTGTCCAACTGCAGGGCGGTGATGAAGTCCCGAGTGCCCGCGACTTTGAAGTCCATGTCGCCATAGGCGTCCTCGGCGCCGAGGATGTCGGTCAATGCGGTGTAGCGCATTTGACCGTCGACGGTGTCGGAGACCAGACCCATGGCAATGCCCGCAACGGGAGCCCGCAGCGGTACGCCGGCGTTGAGCAGGGCCAGCGTCGAGGCGCATACCGAGCCCATCGAGGTAGAGCCGTTGGAGCCGAGAGCTTCCGACACCTGCCGGATCGCGTACGGGAACTCCTCGCGGGTCGGCAGTACTGGGACAAGCGCCCGCTCCGCGAGCGCACCGTGGCCGACTTCGCGTCTCTTGGGTGAGCCGACTCGACCGGTCTCGCCGGTGGAGTAGGGCGGGAAGTTGTAGTTGTGCATGTAGCGCTTGGTGGTTTCAGGTGCGAGCGTGTCGAGCTTCTGCTCCATGCCCAGCATGTTCAACGTCGAGATGCCAAGAATCTGCGTCTCGCCGCGCTGGAAGAGTGCCGAGCCGTGGACCCTTGGTACGACGCCGACCTCGGCGGAGAGGGTGCGGATGTCGGTGAGGCCACGACCGTCGATACGAATCTTGTCGGTCAAGATCCGTTGCCTGATCAGCTTCTTGGTCAGCCCCCGAAACGCGCCGACGATTTCCTTCTCGCGTCCCTCGAATTGGGCTGCCAGACGCTCGACGACCGTGTTCTTGAGACTGTCGGAGGCCTGCTCGCGGGCCTGCTTGTCGGCAATCGACAGGACGTCGCTGAGCTCGGCAGTTGCCGTCTCGGCGACAGCTTCGTACACATCATCGGAGTAGTCGAGGAAGATCGGGAAGTCAGCGACCGGCTTGGGGAACTTGGCCGCCAGCTCAATCTGAGCGTCACACAGGGCGCGAATGAACGGCTTGGCCGCCTCGAGGCCGCTGGCCACCACATCTTCCGTGGGAGCCGTCTTGCCGCTTCTCACCAGATCCCAGGTGTGCTCGGTGGACTCTGCCTCCACCATGGCAATGGCCACGTCGCCGGATTCAGTGACACGACCTGCGACAACCATGTCGAATGCCGCATCCTCCAGCTGATCGACATCCGGGAAGCCGATCCAGCGGTCGCCAACCAGGGCGACACGTACGCCGCCCACCGGACCGGTGAACGGCAGACCGGCCAGCTGGGTAGACAGAGACGCCGCGTTGATGGCGACAACGTCATAGATCTTGTTCGGATTCAAGGCCATGACCGTCACGATCACCTGAACCTCATTGCGCAGACCCTTGACGAAGCACGGCCGCAGCGGACGATCAATGAGACGGCAGGTCAGAATCGCGCCCTCGGAAGGACGACCCTCGCGGCGGAAGAATGAGCCGGGGATGCGGCCCACGGCGTACATGCGTTCCTCGACGTCCACGGTGAGCGGAAAGAAGTCGATCGCCTCGCGAGGCTTGCTTTGGGCGGTCGTGGCCGAGAGGACCATGGTGTCCTCGTCCAGATACACGTTTGCGGATCCGGCGGCCTGTCGGGCCAGCAGGCCCGACTCGAAGCGGACAACATGGCGGCCGAACTCGCCGTTGTCGATGACAGCCTCGGTGAATTGAAGATCTGGTCCCTCCACGGGATTCCTTTCTGTGGCGATGGCCTACGGCCGACGCCTGAGCGTGGATCGCATCCGCACATTGGATGAGGCTCGCCGTGGCGCGGTGAAGGTGTCCCGCGTCAGTCCCCGAGCTGGTGGAGGCCGGTCTTCGATCGAGGTCCGCGGGCCAAAGCGTCAGGCTTTTCCCGAAAACCACTACCGAGGACCGAATCTCTCCTCGTCGAGCATCTGCGTTCCAGATGCGATCTCGAACGTGATGGTGTTATTCAGTTGTATGCGACTGCTCGCTCATCGCGCTTGTGAACCCGCGCGATTCCGACGCTCGCAGTCAGGTGTGGCGGTCAGCGACGCAGACCAAGGCGCTCGATGAGCGAGCGATAGCGCTCGATGTCGGTCTTGGCGACGTAGTTGAGCAGCCGACGCCGTTGGCCGACGAGCAGCATCAAGCCACGCCGACTGTGGTGGTCGTGCTTGTGCTCCTTGAGATGCTCGGTGAGATGCGCAATCCGCTTGGTGAGGATGGCGACTTGAACCTCGGGGGAACCCGTGTCGCCGTCGCTCGTCGCGTATTCGTCGATGATTTTCTTCTTGGTTGCAGCGTCCATCGACACTGATCTCCTCTCGGTTTCCCGTTGCGCGGCGCTCCCGGATACCCCTTCGGGTCTTTCACACGGTGTGAGTGGAAGCTCTTCAAAATCCGCGGCCGGTCAAACGGCGCGCCTAATCTACCAGCGCCGGGCGGTAGCAGCGAATTTCAGGCAGCGTGCAGCAGATGCCGGGCTTCCTCGACATCGGCGTGCATTTGCCTGATCAAGGCTTCCCGGCCCGCGTATTTCACCTGACCGCGTAGCCGAGCGTAGAAATCGATGGCGATCTCCACGTCATAAAGCTCGAGGTCGTCCCGGTCCAAGACGTAGGCCTCCACCCGGCGCTCCAACCCATCGAAGGTCGGATTGGTACCCACAGAAATCGCCGCCGGCCAACGCGGCGACGGGATGTCGAGCCGGGTGACCCAGCCGGCGTAAACCCCATCGGCAGGCACAGCTATCCCGGACGGCACTGGCACGTTGGCCGTCGGAAAGCCGAGCTCGTGGCCTCGACGATCTCCGCGTACGACGACCCCAGAGAACCGGAAGACGTTGTCGCTCAGCTCTCGAACCCGGCCGAAATCGCCTTCGGCGACCGCATGACGGATCAGCGTCGACGAGCTCGCCTGGGTGCCATCGGTCAGCAGCGGGACCGCCTGCACCTTGAATTCCCCTGCGCCGAGCTCGGCCAGCGTCGAGACGTCACCCGCGGCCCGGAACCCGAATCGGAAGTTTTCACCCACCACAACGCGTGCCGGATGCAGCGGTCGAATCACCGCGTCGACGAATTGCGCCGGACTCCAGCTCGCGACCTCAGCAGTGAAGTGAACGACGACAATGTCGTCGACACCGGCATCGCGGAGCAGCTCCTTGCGCCGCTCCAACGTGGTGAGCAGCAGCGGCACCTGATCGGGCCGGACTACCGACATCGGGTGCGGCCAGAAGGTGACGGCAACGAGTCGGGCATCCGGTTCGGCTGCCTTGGCGGTACGCAGCAGCTCGACATGTCCGCGATGGACTCCATCGAAGTTGCCGATCACGACGACGGTCGGCTTGCTCACTTCGATGCGCCTCCGGATCTAGTGCTCAGCAATGGCGGACAGTTAACCAGCAGAACCGACGAGGGCCTCAGAAGCGAATCGCGCACAAGCAAGCACGCACAAGAAATGAGCGAGTCATGCAACACTATCCGGGCACACGCAGCATCTGATTTCTCGGGGGAGACACAGTGAGGCGTATTTATTAAAGCTGCAATCGGCGGACTTGCTGGCTGCGCGCTGGTTCTCGGGCGGAGCCAGGCGGCAACGGCCATTCGGCCAACATGACGTATTCCTCAACGCGGTCAAACCGGGATCTTTCGGGTGCCGCTGGGCCGTTCGATCGGAGCATGGGAACGCTCCGCGTCAATCAAGCCCCGATGACGCTGCCACCGGGTTCACGGCTGACCGTCGAGAATTACGTAGAAGACCTCGAATGGCAGCGGGCCAGGAATTCGGCTGCCCATCTTCACACCGGTCCGTGTGTTGACGAGGACTATGACATTCCGCTCGCCAGCGACGGGCAGTCAGCCAGGACGCTAGCCCAGACGCCGGCTGGCAAGCTGGGCCGCATTACAACCACGAGGGGGCCACAACAGGTACATCCGACGCCGGACCCAGTCAATGCGCAGAACGAGGTCTGGTTCGACGCTGGTTCCAAGCGCACCGGCGAGGCAACCGCCGACACAAAGGTGCTCGTTTACGGCCTCGTCGATGATTCACGGCGAGATGTCAATTGTCATTCATGTCGAAACCCACAGATCCGGTAACGGCAAGGCCGGGCGACCCGGCAGTGCGTGCTTCCCGTGGTCGTGACTTCAGCTGGACTCCGCAACGAGCCCCCTCCGTGATTACTGAGACTCAAGCGTCAGACAAACACCGCCTCGGCAACGGCGTCCGGCCCTTCCTGGCGATAGAGCGCCAGGAATGACCCGGTCTGTTCCAGTAGTGCCGTCGTCCGATCGGGCAAGCGTCACACCAAGCAACCGCCGGCCGTGCCGAATGTCGTCCGCCTGGGTCTCATTGACCGTCAACGTTGCGAAGTGGCTGCAGACGACGTCCTCCAGAGGCACGATCCACAATCCCCGCTCGGCCTCGTCGATGGTCTGAGCTTGCTCAAGGGTGAACCGCCCCACCCGGATGCGCCGCAGCGCCGTCAGGTGACCGCCCGTTCCGAGGGACGTCCCAAGATCACGGGCGAGCGCCCGTACGTAGGTGCCTGATGAGCACTCGACGATCACGTCAAGGTCAACGACCGGGACGCCGTCCACCTCGAGATCACGGTGATCGAGAACCTCGAACTTGTGAATGATCACCGGCCGTGGCTGAAGATCAACGTCCTGGCCGGAGCGCACTTTGGCGTAGGAACGAACTCCGTCGATTTTGATCGCTGACACTGCGGATGGCACCTGCAAGCTGTCCCCGCGCAGTTCCGCCAGGGCGACTTCGATCTGATCGTCGGTCAGTTCCCGCGCGCCGCCAGTCGATGTCAGCGCGCCCTCGGCGTCATCGGTCACAGTTGCGATGCCGAGCCGGATCGTCGCCTCGTACGTCTTGTTGGTCAACGACAGGTATCCCAGCAGCCGCGTTGCCTTGCCGATCCCGATCACGAGCACACCAGTAGCCATCGGATCCAGGGTGCCCGCGTGCCCGACCTTCCGGGTGCCAGCTATGCCGGCGGAACCTTGCGACGACCTGGTGAGAGGTCCAACCCGCCGGCTTGTCGAGAACGACGACGCCAGACTCTGGCTCAAGCCGGCTCGTCATCATCGTGCTGCAGGCGTCTCAGATCAACCTCGTCGTGCTTGTACGGGTCGGCGTCCCCTGCGTACGCCGCGCCAGCGGCCTGCTCGGCGACGCGAGCGTCGGTTGAGCGCGCCTGAGTGAGTAGATCGTCGATCTGCCGGGCATTTTCGGGTATGGCATCGGGCACGAACGTCAGGGTGGGTGTGAACCTCAAACCGAGCTGCTTTCCAACGTGGGAACGGATTAGGCCAGTCGCCGAGCGCAGTGCGGCCGCCGTACTTGCCCGCTCCTCGTCTGAGCCGAGCACGGTGTAGAACACCGTGGCATCGCGGCTGTCACCAGTGAGCCGAACGTCGGTGATCGTGGCGAAGCCCAGCCGCGGATCTTTGATCCGCCGCTCCAGCATCTCCGCCACGATCACCTTGATCTGGTCGGCCAGCTTGACCACGCGTGACGAACCCATGGTGTGTGCACCTCCCTTACGCCACTTGTCAGGATCCAGTTGAGCTACAGGTCAACTGGATTCTGACAAGTCGGCGGTTGTCAGCGCCTAAGAGCGCGGCTTCTCCCGCATCTCGTAGGTTTCGATGATGTCGCCCATCCTGATGTCGGAGTAGTTGGCGAGCGTCATGCCGCACTCATATCCTTCACGGACCTCGGTGACATCATCCTTTTCCCGCCGCAGCGAGGCGATACTGCTCTCGGTGATGACGACGCCTTCGCGTAGCAGCCGTGCCTTGGCGTTACGCCGAATGCTGCCGCCGATGACCATACAGCCGGCGATGATGCCTGCCTTGGAGGAGCGGAAGATCTCCCTGATCTCCGCCTGACCCAGGGTGACTTCCTCATAGATCGGCTTCAGCATGCCCTTCAGCGCGGCCTCGATCTCGTCGATAGCGGCGTAGATCACCGAGTAGTAGCGGATGTCGACGCCCTCGCGGTCCGCGAGCTCGGAGGCTTTGCCTTGCGGGCGGACGTTGAAGCCCACGATCACAGCATCCGAGGCAGCAGCCAGCGAGACGTTGGTCTCGGTGATGGCGCCAACACCCCGATCGATCACCCGCAGGCTGACCTCGTCGCCGACATCGATCTTGGACAGCGCGTCCTCCAACGCCTCGACCGAACCAGCACCGTCGCCCTTGAGGATGAGCCGCAGCTCCTGGGTTTCGCCCTTCTCAAGCTGCTCGAACAGCTGGTCGAGAGTCTTGCGCCGAGTGCCGGCAGCCTGAGCCGCCATCCGCAGCCGCGCCGCCCGCCGTTCGGCGATCTGGCGTGCCCTGCGGTCGTCATCGACGACCAGGAAGCTGTCGCCTGCGCCAGGCACGGCCGTCAGACCGAGCACCTGCACTGGGAACGACGGCGGTGCCTCGCTGACGTTGTCGCCGTGATCATCGAGCAGCGCGCGTACCCGACCATGCGCGGGACCGGCGACGATCGAGTCGCCGACATTGAGGGTGCCGCGCTGCACCAAGACGGTGGCAACCGGGCCGCGACCCTTGTCCAGGTGCGCCTCGATGGCGACGCCCTGGGCATCCATCTCGGGATTGGCTCGCAGGTCGAGTGCGGCGTCGGCCGTCAGAATGACTGCCTCCAGCAGCGAGTCCAGACCCTCCCCGGTGATCGCGGAGACGTCGACGAACATCGTCTCGCCGCCGTACTCCTCGGGCACCAGGCCGTACTCGGTGAGCTGACCCCGCACCTTCGTCGGGTCGGCACCAACCTTGTCGATCTTGTTCACTGCCACGACAACGGGAACCTCAGCCGCCAAGGCGTGGTTCAACGCCTCGATTGTTTGCGGCATCACACCATCGTCCGCAGCCACTACCAGCACTGCGATGTCGGTCGACTTGGCGCCACGAGCACGCATTGCGGTAAAGGCCTCGTGACCAGGGGTGTCGATGAAGGTGATCTTGCGTTCTTCATCCTCCACCTCGGTGGAGACCTGGTAGGCACCAATGGCCTGGGTGATGCCACCTGCCTCACGGGCCACCACATTGGTCTTGCGGATCGCGTCCAGCAGCTTCGTCTTGCCATGATCAACGTGACCCATCACGGTGACGACCGGCGGGCGGGCCTCGAGATCCTCCTCGCCCCCGACGTTCTCGCCGAACTCGATGTCGAAGCTCTCCAGCAGCTCGCGGTCCTCGTCCTCGGGCGAGACCACCTCGATGTCGTAGTTGAGCTCAGTACCCAGCACCTGCAGAGTGTCATCGCTCACCGACTGGGTCGCCGTCACCATCTCGCCGAGATGGAACAGCACCTGGACCAAAGATGCCGCGTCCGCGCCGATCTTCTCGGCCAGGTCGGTCAGCGATGCGCCCCTGGCGAGCCGGACCTTCTGGCCGTCGCCCTGCTTGACGCGTACGCCACCGATCGAGGGCGCCTCCATCTGGTCGAACTCTTGACGGCGCTGCTTCTTCGATTTGCGACCGCGTCGGGTTGGGCCGCCGGCCCGACCGAATGCACCCTGGGTGCCGCCACGACCACCTCGGCCGCCACGTCCGCTCGGTGGTGGACCACCCGGCCCGCCGCCAGGACCGCCGCGACCAGGTGCTCCGGCACCCGGGCGGCCGCGACCGCCGGCGGGGGCGCCGCGACCACGTGCACCTGGGCCGGCGGGCCCGCCGCCCAGCTGACCAGAGCTCTGCTTGGGCATCATGGCCGGGTTGGGCCGCGGCATACCCGGTACGCCCTGCCGAGCACCCGGCATCGGCGCCCGGCCACCCGCGGGTGGACGCGTACCTTCAGTGCGGGTGCCATCTGCACCAGGTCGTGGTGGACGCGACCGGCCCATGCCCTGTGAGGGTGCGAATGGATTGTTCCCGGGCCGCGGTGTGCCGGGTCGGCGTGTGCCTGGGGCGCCAGGGAGTCCGCCCGTAGATCCCGGACGCGGGCGTGGCGGCGCAGTCGGTTGCTCGTCGATCCGAGCCGCCGGCGCAGCCTGGCCCGGAGCCCTGGGCGCGGCCGGACGCGGAACCGCCGTCGGTTGGGGCCGAGCCGTTGGCGTCGCGGGCGTCGTTGGTGCGGCCGGCGTCGTTGGTGTTGTTGGTACTGTCGGCGTCGCCGGCGCAGCTGGCGCAGCTGGCGCAGCTGGCGCGGCAGGCGCGGCAGGCGCTGGTTCGGCAACCGCTGGCACCTCGACGGGGACCTCAGCTGCGGGCGGGGCGGCAGATACCTGCTCCCCGTCGATCTTTTTGGCCGCGGCTTTCTTTGCTGGTGCCTTTTTGACTGGGGGTGGCTCGCTGGCGAGCTTCTCCTTGAGCCGCCTTTCGACCGGCGCCTCCACGGTGGATGAGGCGGATCGTACGAACTCACCCATGTCCTTCAGCATGCTGAGGACGGTCTTGCTTTCGACTCCGAGCTCTTTCGCAAGCTCGTAGACTCGGACCTTTGCCACTGCTCTCCTTGTTGGCGGTCCGGGTCTAGATTCCGGACCAGTTAGTTGTTGATGCTCATTGAGCGTTTCTCATCGAGCGGTCATGAGCGGGTGCCCACTTTCTGGTTCGGCGCTCGCGTACGCGAGCGCTTGCTCGTCTCATCCGCACCAACCGGAACGGATGCATTGGAGACTCTATGCCCAGCCGCGCACGCGTGTCTAAGTGAGCGCGCCAAGGAACTGTCGGATCGTGACAGCAGCTTGCTGTGCATCGATCTCCGACCGAAGAGCCCTCCCCAGGCTACGTCGCTTGAGTGCCTGCTCAAGACACTCAGGCCGCGGATGCAGATAAGCGCCTCGGCCGGGCTCAAGCTGGCGGATATCGACGGCGACGCCTGTGCCGCGGGCAACTATGCGAAGAAGTCGAACTTTCTCGTCTCGGGTCCTGCAGCCCATACAGGTGCGGACCGGCGGCATCGAAACAGGCTAACGCTCTCCCGCGTACCGCGTATTCCTTGACGTGATGCAAGCCGCCTCAGACCACGCTTGCCGTCTCAAGACGTCTCGCGAGTGTGGAAGCGCCGTGAGCGACACCCGTTGACCGTTGGTGCCGAGCGGATCGTTCATCGGCCATCACACGGCGGCTGAGTTGTGGGGCGCTGCTGTGCCGGCGAGGGGCTACCGGAAGTACCTGCCACGCACGAGCAAGGATCCGTCCGAAGTCGGCCGATCTCCTCGCGGCGCTGTCCACGCTCGGCCGTGCCAGCCGACAGCGGCAGGACGTTGACTGACCGTGGTGGCGATACGCAGCACACCTCAGAGGCTGATCATGCGAATCAGTGACGGCCGCCAAGCCCGCCGGGCGGTCGCTGACGGCGAGCGAATGCCGCTAGACCGACCGACTCTTCCGTCGTGAGGAACTCGACCGGTGAATCTGATCATGCGTGGGCGTGACGGCGGCTGGCGCAGACGTTACGACATGGCGTACGAGCACCTCAGACTGATCATCGAATATGACGGCCGCAAGCACGCAGAGGACGCTCGGCAATGGCTAACCGACATCTTCCGTCGTGAGGAACTCGACCAGATGCGCTGGCGGCTCGTCATCGTCACCTCCGAGGGCATCTATCAGCACCCTTTGCGAACACTGGAGCGCGTCCGGGATGCGCTGCTGGAGTGCGGAGCGCTTGGAATCCGACGGACCTTCAAGCCGGAATGGCGCCTGCACTTCCCGACCCACTGACACGCGTGCCGTCTCAAGACGGCTGGCGAGCATCCGAGCCCGCCTCTACACACGCGTTAGCCATCTCAAGACAGCTGACGGGTATTCAGATCTAGGTCGAGCTCACGCCGGAGCGGTATCGGACCGAATGTCGATGCGCCAGCCCGTGAGCCGGGCCGCCAGTCGCGCATTTTGGCCCTCGCGACCGATTGCGAGTGACAGCTGATAATCCGGTACCACCACACGGGCAGCTCGCAGACTCTCATCCACGACTGTCACCGACGTCACCTTGGCCGGCGATAAGGCTTGGGCAACGAAGGTGGCTGGATCGGGAGAGTAGTCGATGATGTCGATCTTCTCCTCGTTCAGCTCATGCATTACGGCCCGCACCCGCTGCCCCATCGGCCCGATGCAGGCGCCCTTGGCGCTGACGTCGGAGTTGTTGCTCATGACGGCGATCTTGCTGCGGTGACCTGCCTCGCGCGCCACGGCCTTGATCTCGACCGTCCCATCGGCGATCTCTGGTACCTCGAGCTTGAAAAGCTTCTCCACTAATCCGGGATGGGTCCGCGAAACGACCACTTGCGGCCCCCGAAGTTCCTTACGGACCGAGACCACATATACCCGGATTCGAGTCCCGTGGGTATAGCGCTCACCCGGCACTTGCTCGCTCAGCGGCATGATCGCTTCGATCTTGCCGAGGTCGACCAGCACCGTACGAGTGTCGCTGCCCTGCTGCACCACTCCGGAAACGATGTCGCCTTCGACGCCGGAGAAGTGACCGTACTTCTGCTCGTCTTCGGCATCGCGGAGCCGCTGCATGATCACTTGACGGGCGGTCGATGCCGCCACTCGACCAAACCCTTGTGGGGTGTTGTCGTACTCGCCTATCTGCTGACCTTCCGCGTCATACTCCGGTGCCATCACCGTGACATGGCCGGTCTTGCGGTTCAGGTCCACGCGGGCACCGTGTACGGCGCCATCGCTCTTCTCGTACGCGGTGAGCAGGGCGTCTTCGATTGCACTGGCGAGGACCTCGAAAGGCAGGTCCTTCTCGCGTTCCATCAGCCGCAGCACGGAGATGTCGATATCCATCTCACTCCTCCTGATCTTCGCTGCGCGGCGCTTTGGGCCGATTGAGCTCCACTTGAATCAGCGCACGGTCGACATCAGCGAAGCGAACGTCCTGAGCGTTGCCGTTGACTTCGAGCCGAACGCTTTCCTCAGTGCTGGAAACGATTCGGCCGGTGATTGTGTCCCCCTCATCTAGTCGCACGGCGACCAGCCGGCCGGCGTTCCTACGCCAGTGCTGAGGTTGTTCGAGAGGACGGCTCACTCCGCGCGAGGTCACTTCGAGGGTGTACGCCGCAGCGCCCGTGACATCTGCCCCGTCCAGCGCCGCCGACGCCGCCTTGCTTGCCTCAGCGATGTCATCCAGCAGCGGCCCAGTACCGTCCGGGCCATCACCATCGACAACGACCCGTAGCAATCGGCGCTTGCCGGCCGGAATGATTTCCACCGCTTCGAGCTCGAGGCCGAACTGGGCAAGGATCGGGGTCAGCACGCCAGCAATCTGGCCTTCTTTCATTGCGCTGCCCCTCGATCCGATTAGGTCTTTCGGTTGTGACGCCTTTAGGAAGGAGAACATTTTCCCAGCAGCGCGTGTGCGGCAGTGTATCGCCCGGGTGAGGTACCGTCGGCGGGTGGCTGAGTCCGAGGCAGGAGTACCGGCGTTCCAGCCAACTCAGTTGACCCGCCGGATGATCATCGGCTTCGGACTTGCTGCTCCTACCCTTACTGTGCCTTGGTTATCGGGATGTAGCCCCAGCGACTCGGCGGTGGACCCTCAAGCCAACGCACCGTCCTCGGCACCTCCGTCGAGTCCGGCAACAGGTGCGACGCCAAGTCCCAGCCCGACTGCCGTGGAGTCCCATCCTGCCGCGGCTGCCGCGGCCCCTGAGCAGGCGCTGTCAGCCCTCGCTGCCGCCATTCTGGACGGACCACAACGTCAGCAGCTTTCCAAGGACCGTCGCGCACTCCTTGCGTTCGTCCGCAACGCTCACACCGCGCATGCCCGAGCCATTGCCAATCCGCTTCCCAGCCAGCCGCCGGTCAAGCTGGCAGGCCAATCGCTGAATTCCTCGCTGGCCACGTTGGCGCGCCGGGAGCGGGCGGCAGCCAGCCGCCATCGCAGTGCGGCACTTCACGCAAAGGGATCGGACGCACTGCTGTGGGGTTCTTTGTCGATTGCCTCAGGTAGTTTCGCGGCGGCAGTTGGTTCGGCCAACCCACCGGGTGTGCGCCCGGTCGCCGCGCAAAAACCAGTCGAAATCCTCTCCGAGGTGGCCGCGGTCCAGGAGCTGGTGCGCCAGCTGCATGCGATGGTCTACGGCTATCAGTTGGCAATCGGCAAGTTCAAACTGCTGAGCAAGTCCCGTTCTCGGGCCGAGCACGAGCTGCTGGCCACGCGCATCTTCCGAGATCGACTCATCGCCTGGTTGCGTAAACGCTCTGCTGAGGTTCCGGCGGCGGAGCCGGCGTACGTGCCGTCCGTCGTACCGCGCAATGCGGCGAGCGCCAGCAAGTTGATCATGCGAATGCATATCGCGCTGCAGCCGTTCTGCGGGCTCTGGCTCGCCGCCGCTGCAAGCCAGACCGACCGCGCACAAGCCCTCAGGGCATTGGGGTCAGAGGTCAAGATCGCCCGCTCCTGGGGAGCTCCGCTCGGCGCCTGGCCAGGCTGGAGCAGTTGATCATCGCAGTAGCTGCGCCACCACGTCATAGCTCAGCTTGATGATCAATCCGCTCAGTACGATCAGGAAGACCTTACGGACAAAGGAGTTGCCCCGGCTGATGGCAGTCCGGGCTCCGAGGTAACCACCGACCAGATTCGCCGCGCCCATCATCAGCCCGAGACCCCACAGCACCGAGCCGTTCACGGCGAAGACCACGATCGCCGACAGGTTGGTCACCAAGTTGGCGATCTTGGCGGTCGCGCTCGCTTCCAGAAATCCATATCCCAATACCGCAACGAGCAAGATCACGAAGAACGAACCGGTACCCGGCCCAAGGAACCCGTCGTACGCGCCGACGCCGAGGCCGATGACCGCCGTCCAGCCATAGTGCCGGCTCCCCTGGTGCTTGCGGATCGAGACCATGCCGAGCTGTGGCCGGCGCCAGATGTAGATACCCACTCCGATCAGCGCCGCCAGCACGATCGGGGTAAACGCCTCCTTGGGAAGCAGTTTGGCCAGTGAGGCGCCAACCGCGGATCCAACGGCCGACGCAATGACCAATGGCAGCACGGTCAACCAATCCAGCGGAATACGCAGCGCATAGGTCAGCGAACTTGTGGCCGTGCCGCAGAACGAGGAGATCTTGTTGGTACCCAAGATCACCGCTGGCGCGGTGTCGCTCGGCAGTGCGATGAGCAATGCCGGAAGCTGGATCAGACCGCCACCGCCGACCACCGCATCGACCCACCCCGCGACGAAGGCAGCCACGACGAGCGCCGCCAGCGTCAGTGCGGAAACGTTGACTGCAGCGAATGCCTCAGCGTTCAATGGCTCGCTCCGCTCGCGGAGCGCGCTTCAGGGCCGCCTACTTCGTCGACGCGCGCAGGCGAAAAGACGTCGCCTGCTCACTCCACCTCAGCACGGCGCCGCGCGCTCCTGCCATGTACGGCCGCGAGGATTTCGGGGAGTGCCTCCTCGACGGCCACCTCGACGTGTTCCCCGCTCTGCCGATCACGAACCTCAACAACGCCTCGGCTCAGCCCTCGGCCGATCACCACGATCGTGGGCATGCCCAAGATCTCGGAGTCGGCGAATTTGACGCCCGGGCTGACCGAACGGTCATCCAGCAGCACCGAAACCCCTGCCTCGTCGAGCTGCACCGACAAGTCGGCGGCAGTCGTGGTGACCAAGTCGTCCTTGCCCGCTGCCAGCACATGGACGTCGAAGGGTGCCAGCTCCCGCGGCCAGCGAAGTCCCTTGTCGTCGCAGGTCCCTTCCACCACTGCCGCGACAGCCCTGGAAATGCCTATGCCATATGAGCCCATCGTGACCGTGACAAGCTTTCCGTTTTGATCAAGCACCTTGAGCCCAAGTGCGTCTGCGTACTTGCGACCCAGCTGAAAGATGTGTCCCATTTCGATGCCGCGCGCCAGCGTGAGTGGTCCAGACCCATCGGGTGCAGGATCACCCTCCTGAATCTCGGCCGCCTCGATAATGCCGTCGGCTGTGAAGTCTCGGCCACAGGTGAGATCGAAGACATGCCGCCCTGGTTCGTTCGCCCCGGTCAGCCACCGTGTGCCCGTGACTACCCGTGGGTCGACGAGATATCTGATCTTGGTGAGCGATACCTCACCAAGCACAGCCGTCGGCGGAGCGTCATCAGCCAGCCGTACGGGTCCGATGTAGCCCCTTGCCAGTTCCGGATGTGCTACGAAATCCTCATCGCTGAACGGCTCCGGAATAGCGGGCTCGAGTTGCGCCGCGAGGCGTTTCATGTCAACTTCACGATCACCCGGTACGCCGATAATCAGCGGATGACGGCTGCCGTCGAGCTCGGCGATCATTACCACAACGTTCTTCAGCGTGTCGCTGGCCTGCCACGATCGATCGCTGCGCGGGAAGCGGGCATTGGCCAGGTCGACAAGTGTCTGGATCGTCGGAGTGTCCGGTGTGTCCTCGACGTGTGCGGCCGGCGCGTTCTCGAAGTTCAGCGGCTGAGGTGGTGCGATCCGTACCGCTTCGACGTTGGCCGCGTAACCTCCGGGTGAGCGCACGAAGGTGTCCTCGCCGGTCTCGGCGAGAGCTAGAAATTCCTCACTTGCCGAACCGCCCATCGCTCCCGACATGGCATGCACGATGACGTACTCGAAGCCGAGTCGATTGAAGATCTTGATGTAGGCGTCGCGATGCGCCGCGTAGGACTTGACGAGGCCCTCATCATCAACGTTGAAGGAGTAGGAGTCCTTCATCACAAACTCGCGGCCGCGGAGCAGTCCAGCCCGCGGCCGTGCCTCGTCGCGGTATTTCGTCTGGATCTGGTACAGCGACAGCGGTAGGTCCTTGTAGGAGGAGTACATGTCTTTGACCAGCAAAGCGAACATCTCTTCGTGGGTCGGTCCGAGCAGGTAGTCGGCACCCTTGCGATCGTGCAGCCGGAAAATGGCGTCGCCATACTCGGTCCAGCGCCCGCTAGCCTCGTACGGCTCCTTGGGAAGCAGCGCCGGAAAATGCACCTCTTGAGCCCCGATCGCGTCCATCTCTTCGCGGACGATCTGTTCCACCTTGCGCAGCACGCGGTAGCCCAGCGGCAGCCAGGTATAAATTCCAGGCGCAGCTCGGCGGATGTATCCGGCGCGCACCAGCCATCGGTGGCTGGGCACCTCAGCATCGGCCGGATCCTCGCGCAGCGTACGGACGAACAGCTCCGACATTCGGGTGATCACCCGAGCACTGTATTGTCTCTGGATTGTCTCCGCTCGCGCGTTTCTCCGCACAGGGCCACGAAAGAGGCCCATATCGCCACAATCGCGCAGCGTTTCTCCGCATAAGGCCACGAATGGGCCCGACTCACCGCTGGACTATGCCCGAGTCAGGCCTCGCGGGTGCATACGCATGACTGTTGCGCTGGTGCGCCGCTGGGCATCGAGCAGCCGAGCGCGCAACGATCCTGTGGCGGTCTTGAGCTTCGCAGACACGTGATAGAGCCGAGCCGGGCGACCAGGCTGGTAATAGGTGACCAGGGTCGGGATGTATTCCGCCTTGCTGACGGTGAATCGGCGATCTCCAACCCGCGTGAACGTGAACCGCCCGGTCGCTCCTTCGTAGGTGCGGTTGGCCTCCTGCTGCGCGACGGTATTGCCGATGCCGTACAGCACCCACTTCTTGTTCACGATGGTCCAGGGCTGTACCACGTGCGGGTGATGCATATAGACAAGATCAACATCAGAGGAAGCAGTCAGTGCCCGAGCAAGTGCGACCTGCTGGGCGTTTTCCCGCGTGGAGTACTCGGTTCCGATATGGACCGCAGCGAGCACGATGTCTGCTCCTGCTGCTCGAGCGCGATGCGCCTGAGCTAACAGCTCCTTCCTGGTCAGCCGGTGCACGGCCCACGGTTTGCCGTTCGGTACGGGCAACCCGTTCAAACTGAATGTCGCCGCGACGATGCCGATCTTGACGCCCTGCTTCGTGGTGAGGATCGTCGGCCGCTCCGATTCGGCCTTGGTCCGTGCCGTTCCGGCATGGGCGATCTTGGCCTGATCAAGATCATCGAGGGTGCGTCGTACGCCGGCGAAACCCTGGTCGAGGCTGTGATTGGAGGCTGTCGTGCACGCGTCGTATCCGGTTGCTGAAATAGCTTTCACAACCTGCGGCGGCGCAGCGAAGATCGGATAGTTTCGGTACGGCCCGCCTGCCGGAGCGAGCGGCACCTCCTCGTGGCAGATCGCCAAGTCGGCCGAGGCAATGACCGGCTTCATACCGGCCAGGAGCGGCGCGAAGTCGTAGCCACCACGTCCGCGGCGCCGGGCGTCCTCCTTGGCGCTGAACCACAAGGTGTTGTGCCACAGCAGATCGCCGTTCATGACCACCGTGACGCTGGTCCGCTGCAGCTTCGCTGCAGGCTTGCCCGCCTGAGCTGATGAGGAAACGCTCGAGGTCGGGCTGACCGTGGGGCTGGGGGCAACGTCGGGTGAACGGCCGGGTGGCGGCTGGGCATTCGCGCAGCCGGACATGATCATCACCATACCGATCGAGGCCGCTGCCAGCCGAGCAGGTGTATCCACTAAAAGTGGACGGTAGCGAACTCTCCGACTTCGGTGAACCCCACTCGGGCGTACGTCGCTCGGGCGGGGAGGTTGTAGTCGTTGACATACAGCGACACAGTGGGCACAACCGTACGAGCCAACTGGACGACGGCAGCCATCGCCGGAGCTGCCAGGCCTTGGCCCCGCAGCTCGGGTTCCAGCCAGACCCCCTGAACCTGGCAGACGGAGCCCGACACCGAGCCAAGATCGGCTTTGAAAAGCACTCGATTGCCTTCGAAGATCCCGAACGCGCGGCCCGAGGAGATCAGCTGGCGAACGTAGAAGCGGTATCCCGCCGGATTGCCCTGGACCGGGGAGACGCCGATCTCTTCGGTGTACATCTTCACGGCCGCATCGGTGTAGGCGTCCCAATGGTCAAGAGTGACGCGACGCACTCGCCGGTCAATCGGGATGGCCGGCGGCGAACTGATCGCCATCACCGGCTGATGGGGGCGGACATCGCGGACCTCGCTCCACGCACCGCCCCAACGCTCGGCGAGCCTGGTCCACAAATCCAGCGCGACTTGCGAGGGCCCAATGATCGATGCACAAATCCGATCCGGACCGGCGAATTCAGTCCACGCGTCAAGTGCCTGCTCGTCCGCATTGACCGGAACCAGATTGGAACCCGCATGACAGAGCGCACGAAGTAGCCCGCCGCGCTCGTATCCCCAGACGGGACAGCCAAGACTGGCCTGCTCGAGTCCGGCCGCACGCACTCGGGAGGCGACGAAGACGTTCTCGATCGGATTGGCAGATAGCAGCCGAATGGCGGCAGGAAGATCGCTTCGATTCAACACCCGCACGGAGCCATCGCGAGCCCATCGCGATGCAATCGTGCTGGCGACCTTGCGCATGCTCAGTGCACACTCACCTGGGGCACGCTGACCACCGGAACGCCGTCTTCAGCGGGCATCGATTCACCCATCTCGTCAGCGAGCCGCATCGCTTCTTCGATGAGAGTCTCGACGATGTCGGCCTCTTTAACTGTCTTGATCACCTCGCCACGAACGAAGATCTGGCCCTTGCCGTTGCCGGAGGCAACTCCAAGATCAGCTTCACGCGCCTCCCCGGGCCCATTGACCACGCAGCCCATGACGGCAACACGAAGCGGAACCTCCAGCCCCTCCAACCCAGCAGTGACCTCATCGGCAAGCTTGTAGACATCTACCTGGGCACGGCCGCAGGACGGGCAAGACACGATCTCCAGATGCCGCGGCCGCAGATTCAGCGATTCCAAGATCTTGATGCCGACCTTGACCTCTTCGACGGGAGGTGCGGACAACGACACCCGGATGGTGTCCCCGATTCCCTTGGAGAGCAGCGCGCCGAAGGCAACGGCAGATTTGATCGTGCCCTGAAAGGCTGGCCCCGCTTCGGTCACTCCGAGATGCAACGGATACTCGCACGCCTCGGCCAGCAGCTCGTACGCGCGCACCATGACGACGGGATCGTGGTGCTTGACGGAGATCTTGAAATCCCGAAAACCATGCTCCTCAAAGAGGCTGGCTTCCCAGAGCGCGGACTCGACCAGCGCCTCGGGAGTGGCTTTGCCGTACTTCGCCAGCAGCCGCTTGTCGAGCGAGCCAGCATTGACTCCGATCCGGATCGAGCAACCGGCGGCAGCGGCAGCTTGGGCGATTTCCTTCACTTGATCATCAAATGCGCGGATGTTGCCGGGGTTCACGCGTACGGCGGCACAGCCGGCGTCAATCGCCGCGAAGACATACCTGGGCTGGAAGTGAATGTCGGCGATGACCGGGATCTGGGACTTCTTCGCGATGATCGGCAACGCGTCGGCGTCGTCTTGGCTGGGTACGGCGACCCGAACGATGTCGCAGCCGGTGGCCGTCAGCTCAGCAATCTGCTGCAGGGTGGCGTTGATGTCCGCGGTCAGGGTCGTCGTCATCGACTGCACGCTGACCGGCGCATCACCGCCGACGGCAACCTTGCCGACCTTGATCTGCCGGCTCTTGCGACGCGGTGCGAGGGTGGGTGGAGGAAGGGTCGGCAGACCCAGGTCGATGCTCATGAGGCCTTTCGGTGCAAAAGTACGGCGGGCTAATTCTCACTGGCTCGCCGAAGATCCAGCCTAACGTGCATTCGGGTGGCAAAAGATAACAAGCTGGTCAGCTCGCCAGAACCCCGTCCAGCCAGTCATGAACGACCTGGTCGTACCGGCTTAGCGCGACGCCTTCGCAGTGTCCCCACTCGCCGGCGTCGGGGTCGAACTCCGCGAGCATCTTCTCGGAGGTAACCGCGTCGTAGAGTCGCCGCGTCTCGGCGTCGTGTGGTTGTGCGGTGACCAGCGTCGGCACCGTGATCTGGCTCGCGGGCACGCGATAGTCCTGCAACATTCGCAGGTACTCCGGGGCGCTCTTCGCGCCGTGGGTGACCGCTCGGGACATGAAGTAGTACTCGCGGTGCGGGTCGCTCTCAAGCATCTCGGCAAACTTCTCCTCGGCCTCTGGTGCCGCTGCCTCCACTTGCGCCCACAACTGTGGTGGCAGCATGCTTCGGACCTGAGCTCCGAGGTCGTATTGACCGGGATCGGCGATCACAGCGCGGGCGCGCCTTTCGAAGCAGGCCGCCCGCGGCGCGAGGTAGCCGCCGAAGCTCCGCCCGGACAGCGCAATCCGCTCTCTGTCGACCTCCGACCGCTCGACGGCAAAGTCGAGGATCGCGCCGAAGACGGCTTCATAGTCGTGGCGGAACACCAAGCCTTTTTCGTACAACGCCGATCCTTGACCTGGCCCGTCGACCATCAGCACGGCATAGCCGCGCTTCGTGCCGCCCACGACGTTGAAGGCGTAGTACTCCTCAATCGGAGAGTCATAGCCAGCGACCGTCACCACGGTCGGGTACGGCCGGGCTTCGGCTTGCTGGGGACGGAACAAGTAGCCGGTCAAGGTCGTGTCTGCGTACGGCACGCTCACAAGGTCGACATCGAGATCGATGTGGTCGAGCCCAGCTCGGAAGGTGCGCCTGGTCGCCTCCCACGCCGAAAGCAGAAAGGACCCCGTCAGGTCCGCGCGGTCGAAGAAGTAGCTAGCCCGGTAGTACTCCGAAGCCCTTAGGTACGCCTCACCGGCACTTCGCCGCCGACCAGCCTTCGCCGCCTCGTCCGCGATGCGCTCAACGCGGTCAGCGGTCGCATGCCAACAGTCCCGCCAGCTGGCGTAGTCGCCCGTGATCATCCGGTCGGCCGTCGCGAAGCACTCACCCACATCAGCCATGCCGACGGCGGCCTTGCCAACGGTACGGGCGAACTGCGCATCGAATTCCGTGTCGTCGAAGAACAACTTCACCCGAATCACCTCCATAGCAGAGCTGCACGATGATCATCCCGACCGTCTAATGGTCTCATCCGAGCCGTGTCGGGTGCGTGGTCCGTTCGGTGGGGAATGAGGCAGACCAGCATGCCGGACGTACCAGAAGAGCATCAGGGCCGTCGCGCAGAGATGGAAGCCGTGTAACGCCCAGACCGGCCCAATCGGCAGGCTGAGGACATACACCGCGTAGGTCAGGTTGCCGATGTTGGCGAGGACGATGTTGCCGAGGCTGTACGACGCCAGGTCCTTGGTGCGACCCGCTTTCACCAACATAGGCAGGGTGCTGGCGATGAAGATCGCTGTAGAGACCGATCCCGCAAGGATCGGCACGCTTGAGCTCATTTCGCACCCCCCTTCCCTTAAATTCACTATACTTAGAGTTAATTGAGTAAGTCAATGGTATATTCAAAGTCAGCTCAGAGGATTTAAGGTGAGCTCTATGGCAGAAGGCACTCGGACGTACTCCTCGACGCTGCGGGCTGATCAAGCCCGGCAGACAAAGAGACGGATCGTCGATGCGGCGGCAGAGCTTTTTGCTGAGCGCGGGTATACGGGCACCACCATCGATGCCGTTGCCACCTCTGCTGGGGTCAGTCGAAAGACGGTTTTTGACTCGGTCGGCGGCAAGGCTCAATTGATGAAGCTTGCGTACGACTTCGCAATCGTCGGTGACGATGAGCCCGTTCCCCTGATCGATCGGCCGGAGATCAAGGCGATGCTCGCCGAGCCCGATTATGCCAAACGGCTCGCGATGTACGCGTCGCTCGTGGTGAGAATCGACCGTCGGCTTTCGGCGGCGTGGCGGGCGTTTGAGGGGGCCGCGACCAGCGATCCTGAGGCGGCCAAGCTCTACGAAACAATGGTGCAGCAACGCCGCCACGCCATGCGGGAGGCGGCACAGATGTTCGCCGACGCTGGGGCCTTGCGGCCTGACATCGATGTTGCCGTAGCCGCAGACCTGATGTGGTTCTACAACGATCCGTCGCTGTACGACAAGCTAGTTCGGCAACGTGGCTGGCCGATCAGCCGATTCCAAGCCTGGCTCGCCGAGGCTCTTCAGGTTCAGCTGCTCGGCATATCGCCCAGAACGGGATTACCCGGCGCGGAATTACCAGGTCAGAAGAGCTGAATGGGATCGATGATGTCGGCCAAGATCAAGACGACACCTGAGATCAAGATCAGCCCACCGACGACGTAGGCAATCGGCAGCAGCCTCGCGGTGTCCACGGGTCCGGGGTCGGGTCGTCCAAAGACACGGGCGATCGCCCTTCTGACGGCTTCGTAGAAGGCGGCTGCTACGTGGCCGCCGTCCAAGGGCAGCAGCGGTACGAAGTTGAAAAGAGCCACAAATAGATTGACCGCGCCAAGCACTGTGAACAGACTCGCGACCTTCGCGGCTGCGTCAATCTGGTTTGTGGAGGCTATCTCTCCTGCTGCTCTACTCGCCCCGACAATCGACATGGGCCCGTAGACGTCTCTTGGCTTGCCGGTCACCAGGTTGTACGCGGTGTTGTAGACCTTCACCGGGAAGTAGGCGAGCGCCACAGCGGTCTGCTTGGTCATCTGCCACATGTCGCCGATGACAGCAACTGGCCCGCCGCGCTCCCGGACTATTTCGGGTTCAACGCCGAAGAACCCGGCGGCGACACGCCTCGACGGGTCATACCTGTTCGGTACGCCGGTGATCACCGTATTGACGGGCTTCAGCTCGATGCGCTGACCGGCCCGCTCGACACTCACCTGGGCCGGGTGATCGAGATTCGACCGGATCAGCCGAGACACGTCGTCCCAGGAGGACACCGGGGTTCCGTTGAACGCCACGATCTTGTCCCCCGGCTGTATTCCCGACTGTGCGGCCGGTGTCGGCGGTTTCCCAGTGCAACTCTGGTCGGCGGCATTCACCACGACGATGCATTCCTGCACCGTGCTGATCGTCAGCTGAGAGCGATAGACGCCGTAACTCAGCGACACCCCAAGCAAGATCAAGAAGGCCAGCAGGATGTTCATCGTCGGGCCGCTGGCCATAATGATCAACTTCTGCCAGAAGGGCTTCTCGTAGAAGAGTCGTCCCTCGTCCTCCGGGCGGATTGCCGACCACTCGGCAGCTCTGGCGTTGTCGGCAAGCGCCCGAAACGGCCCGGTGCTGTAGGTCCGAACCTGACCGGGACGATCCTTGGACGGCGGAAACATGCCAACCAGCCGGACGTAGCCACCCACCGGAACTGCCTTGACGCCGTACTCGGTCTCACCTCGACGGCGAGACCACAGCTTGCGACCGAAGCCGACGAAGTACTCGGTCGTCTTGACGTCGAACAGCTTGCCGGGAACGAGATGCCCTATCTCGTGCAAGGCAATCGAGGCCATCACCAGCGCGAAGAAGACAACGGCACCAGCAATGTAGATCACAAGGTCCATCTAGTGCGCGTGCTCCGTTGCTTGGGTGAGTTCTCTGGCCCGAGCTCGTGCCCAGGCATCGGCCGCAAGTACCAACTCCAGCGTGAGCTGATCGCTCGCGACCAGGTTCGAGCCTACGTCGGGATCGGAACCGGCGTGTTCGGAGAGGACATCAGCCACCACCTCGATGATCCGGTTGAAACCGATTCGGCCATCGTGGAAGGCGTCTACGCAGACCTCGTTTGCGGCGTTGTATACCGCAGGAGCCGTTCCTCCCAGCCGGCCTGCATCACGGGCAAGCTCAACTGCCGGAAACGCCACGTTGTCCAGCGGCTCGAAGGTCCAGCTGGATGCTGTACTCCAATCGCACGGTCGCGCCACTCCCGGCAGTCGATCGGGCCAGCTCAGACCCAGCGCGATCGGAAGCTTCATGTCTGGAGGCGAGCACTGTGCCAGCGTCGAGCCGTCGACGAACTGCACCATCGAGTGCACGATCGACTGTGGATGCACCACAACGTCAATGCGGTCCAGCTCTACGCCGTACAGCAGGTGCGCCTCAAGCAGCTCCAAACCCTTGTTCACCAGCGTCGCGGAGTTGGTGGTGATCACCCGACCCATGTTCCAGGTCGGGTGCGCCAGCGCCTGATCCGGAGTGACGTCGTTCATTTGCTCTCGGGTGAGTCCGCGGAAGGGTCCGCCGCTCGCAGTGAGAACGAGCCGATCGACCTCCGCCGCGGAGCCGCCGCGGAGACATTGAGCCAGCGCAGAGTGTTCAGAGTCGACGGCAACCATTTGACCTGGCCGTGCGGCTTGGGTCACCAGTGGACCACCGACCACCAGAGACTCTTTGTTAGCGAGGGCAAGGATTCGGCCGGCGTGCAGCGCCGCAAGCGTTGCTGCGAGCCCCGCAGACCCGGTGATCCCGTTGAGAACCACATCACACGGCATCGCCGCCAATTCAGCGGTCGCGTCGGGGCCCGCGAGAATGCGCGGCAGCTTGCCCTCCCCCTTCGACCAGCCACGTCGGCTTACTTCGGCATAGAGAGCGAGCTGGAGGTCCTGCACAGTTGTTGCGCGGCTGACCGCAACCGTCTGTGCCCCGGTGTCCAACGCCTGCCGCGCCAGCACCTCAATCTGCTGGCCTCCAGCGGCCAGGCCCACCACCCGGAACTGATCGAGATGCTCGGCGACGACCTCCAGGGCCTGGGTACCGATGGAGCCAGTGCTGCCCAAGATCACCACGTCACGCACGGGGCTAGTGTGGCAGGTGGAGACCGACTTCTCAGCCGCCCGCCTTGCCAAATCCGTCACTGCTCGACTCCGCCATCTCCCTCCGCTGGCGACCGTTTCTCCGCACAAGGCCGCAAATGCAGCTCGAAACAGCTGGATCGGCCTTCTTATGTGGACTTGTGCGGAAAGACGCGAGAGGTCGAGGCGATGGCTGGCAGAATGCGCACACCATGAGCAGTCGACGAGCGCGACCGTGACCCGACGTGTGATCGACATCGAGAGCCTCGCCGATTTCGACACCCACGTTGGCAAAACCCGCCATCTGAACGGCTGGTTCCTGCAGTCTGTCGATCTCCGCGAACGAACCGAAGCGCTACGGACAGTGGACCCCCGCGGCGCGGTCTTCCTCGGCTGCCAATTCGCCCCGTCAGTGGAACACGAGCTCCGCAGATCCGGCGCACTGCTGTTTCCGCGCTTACCCGACCTGCCGTTTGATCCCTACCGCGCCCAGCTCTACGACGCGACTGAGCTGTACGGCGTGGCCGATTACGCCACAAGCGTCGATGCGGCTGTCTATGCCTGGTCGCACTCCGGGCCGGCAGAGTTGCTGACTGGGAAGTTGGGCATGACTCTTCATGACCACGCCATTACCGATGCACTCAGTGATGCAACGGCAAGTCTGGAACGGCGCAGCGTTGTCGGAGTCATGGGCGGCCACGCCCTGCCGCGCGGAGACAACGGCTACCGAGCTGCGGCCGAGCTGGGAATGAGCCTGACCCGTGAGGGCCGCACCGTGCTCACGGGCGGTGGTCCTGGCGCGATGGAGGCTGCAAATCTCGGTGCCTATTTGAGCTCCTGGCCCGGGGCCCTCGAGGACGCATTGATGATCATGACACCGGCGCCGACGTTCGTACCGAGCCTCGATGCCTGGGCGGGCGCTGCCTTCGAGGTACGCGGTCGCTGGCCAGTCGCTGAGGCGGGCCGCAGTCTCAGCATCCCTACCTGGTTCTACGGTCACGAACCCACCAACGTCTTCGCTACCGAGATCGCCAAGTACTTCTCCAACGCCCTGCGCGAAGACACGTTGCTGCATTACTGCGGCGGCGGAGTGGTCTACCTTCCGGGGCAAGCCGGCACGGTGCAGGAAATCTTCCAAGCGGTGACCGAGAACTTCTACGCCGCCGACGCCAGCCTGGTGGTTCCGCTGATCTTGATCGGTCGGAAGTATTGGACCGATGTCTATCCGGCATGGCCATTGCTGCAGCGGCTCGGTGCCGGAAGAGCGATGGGCGAGTTGATCTATTGCATCGACGATGTCAAAGAGGCCGCCGAGCTGCTGACCGCAGGGATCCACCAGCAGGGCACTACGGAAGCAGCGACACCTCGTCGGGGGTAGCGAGAGTGAGTACCGCCTCCTCGATGTGGTCGTGCTCCTCAAGCTCGCGTTCCACCTGCCGCAGTCGCACCGCGAGACTGTGCTCGACGTCATCTCCGGCCATATCGACCGAGGCAACCAGATACAGCCGACCTGGACCGACGAACTCCAGATGCAAGTAGGTGATCCGATCGATGTCTGAACGTTTTAGAAGCTCGCGGAGAACCTGCTGCCGAACCTCGGGGCGTACCTGCTCACCCACCAGGAAACGTCGATTCCGATCAATCAGGAAGACGGCCACGACCGCCAGCAGCAGGCCAACCAAGATCGAGCCGATGGCGTCGGGAATGACAGATCCGGTGATCTGGTGGAGCGCAACACCGGTCACGGCAATGGTGATGCCGATCAAGGCAGCGGCGTCTTCAGCGAAGACCGCGCGCAACGTGGGATTCGAGGTGTTCAAGATGAAGCTCCCGACGCCACGATCGAGCTCGGCGGCCATCCGTCGCGCCTGGAATGTCGCCTGGGTGAAGGAGACCCCTTCCAGCACGAAGGCAATCCCCAGCACCACGTACGCGACGAGGTAGTTGGATGCCTCCTCAGGTTTGATCAGCTGCTGCACACCATGCCAGATGGACACCACGGCACCGGCCGTAAAGAGCCCAAAAGCGGCAAACATGGACCAGACATACGCCTCCCGGCCGAAGCCCATGGGGTGCCTGCTGTCTCGCCCGCGGTCGGATCGCCGGTCGGCTATCAGCAAGAGGATCTCGTTGCCGGCATCCGCCCAGGAGTGCGCCGCCTCCGCCAGCATGGACGCCGACGAGGTGATTACCGCGGCAACGGACTTCGCAATGGCGATCAGGAGGTTGGCGAGGAACGCGACCAGCACCGTGAGCAGACTCTGATTCACCTGCTTCGGCTGCTGCTCATTGTTCGCCGACTCCACCTCACCGGCCACATCTCGACCCTATCCAGGACTCGGGGGTCGACTCACATTGCTAGCTGCTTGCCAGGTTCTGCACAGGCAACTGCCAGCGAATCCTCCGATACTCCAGTGGACCGACGTCCGCTCGGGGAAGATCACCAAGGGAGCAATACAACGTGGCAGCAAGTAAGACGGCCGCACTCGCAATAACCTCAGGCATCCTCGCGGTTGGCGCGGGCATCGGAGTGGCGAACTTCGCGTACGCCGACACGACGCCGATACCCAGCCCATCAAGCGCGCCCACTGGTCTGCCTGCACCTGATGCGCCAGGCGGACCTGCTGATCCCGATCAGGTTCCGCCCGATCAGGTCTCGCCCGATCAGATCTCCGGGGACGACGCGATGCTCGAAGAGCTGTCCCGGGTGCTGGGCATCGATAAGGAGACGCTGAAGGCAACGCTCGAGGAGCTTCGCGCGACCTACGGGCCCGAGTGGTCGGCGGCCGTGGAAGAGCAACTGGATGCCGCGGTGCAAGCGGGACTTCTGAGCCAGGCCGAGGCCGACGCCCTGCGCAAGGCAATTGAGCAGGGTGGGGTCAACGTAGGTACTAGGTGATTGCTGCGGCTAACGACTGCTGCTCATGATCTTGGCCAGGGCTGCTGTTCGCTCGTCCGTGAAGATGTCTTCCAACATCACCAGTGCGCCATCAGGCCCGGCGAGGGGCACTCGCCAATTGGGATACTCATCGATCGTGCCAGGCTGATTCTGTAGCTGCCGCTCGCCAACGGCGTCAGCCAGCGAGAGGTTGAGCAGTCGAGACGGGGTCCAGGTCAGATAGCGGTGCAGGGCCTCGACCGTCTGCTCGACTCCCGCCTCGGCGGGCAACGCGTCCCGATGGCGAAGGTTGTCAAGCCACGCCTGGCGATCGGCTTGATCGGCTTGCAGCTCCTCATCCAACGAACGCGTCAGGACTCCAAGTTGATCACGCAGCCGCACGTGATCACCGGTCAGAAAGCCAGCCGTGGGCGGCAGGTCGTGGGTAGTGACCGAGGCCAGGCAGTATTCCCGCCACTTCTCAGGCGGTAGCGGCTGGCCGTCGCCGTCCCAGTCGAACTCGAACCACAAGATCGACGTGCCGAGAATTCCCCGCTCCCGTAGGTAGTCACGAACCCACGGCTCGACCGTGCCGAGATCCTCGCCGATCACCACTGCGCCTGCGCGATGCGCCTCCAAGGCAAGAATGCCGATCATGGCCTCGTGGTCATAGCGCAGATAGGTCCCTTGCGTGGGAGGCGCACCCTGAGGGATCCACCACAGCCGAAACAGCCCGATGACATGATCAACACGTAGCCCGCCGGCGTGCCGCACGATCGTCGAGACCAGATCTCGAAGAGGCGCGTACGCCGTGGCGGCGAGTCGGTCGGGCCGCCACGGCGGTTGATTCCAGTCCTGCCCCTGCTGGTTGAACGGATCCGGAGGAGCACCGACCGTTACGCCGGCGGCGTAGGTGTCCTGCAAGCTCCAGGCGTCTGCGCCGCGTGAGTTCACGCCAACCGCCAGATCGTGCATCACCCCCAGCGCCATCCCGGCACGCTGAGCCGCCTGCTGCGCGCCGGCCAGCTGCTCGTCCATCAGCCACTGCAGCCAGCAGTGAAACTCGATTGCGGCCGAGTGGGATAGGGCGAAGGCCGCGACTGCGGCGGATTCGGGGTCGCGTAGCTCGGTTGGCCAATCCGAGAAGTCGGGGCCATACTCCTCCGACAGCGCGGCCCAGCAGGCGAACCTGTCCAAGCCGCCCGCCTCACGACGCCGATACGCGGCGAATGAGGCCTCCCGCCCAGGCGTACGCGGCACCGAAAAGATGATCTCGAGTGCCTTCCGCTTGGCCCGCCAGGAGCAATTCCGATCAATCTGGGCTGAGTCGGCGATCGCGGCAAGCAGTCCGGCCTTGATGACGTCGATGTCTCTACGCTGGTCAGGTCCGGCCACCGCGTACTCGGGAATGCGTTCTGGTCGTAGATAGAGCGGATTAGCGAAGCGCCGGCTGCTAGGCAGGTATGGCGACGGTTCCATCGGCGGCACTGGCTCGGCCGCATGCAGCGGATTGACCAGTACGAAATCCGCTCCATGTTCGGCGGCGGACCATACCGCGAGGTCCTCAAGATCAGTCAGGTCCCCGATCCCCCAGGACTGCTGGGAACGGACGCTGTAGAGCTGGGTCGCGAAACCCCAGCCACGACGCTGCCCCATCCGTTCCGGAAAGCCCACCCACAGCGGCGTAATGATCAACGGCATCGACGCCTGGTGAGCGCCACTGGCAGCCTTCAGCGTGTGGTAACCGAGCGGCAGATCGTCAGGGATTTCGAAGGACGCCTCACCGACCCAGACATCCTCAACCTGCCGCGGGGGTGTCCAGTTCTCCAACTGGCGCAGCTCATTCCGAGTCCCGCCGGTCTCGAGCTCGATCCAGACCGTGACGAAATCACCGTGGGGCACATGCACCCAGACCGATGTGGTACGACGTTCGCGGATCACCAGGCAGGACGGCAGCATCTGCGTCCACGGTTGGCCGTGACGATCCACCAACGCAGCAGCGGCTGCTTCCGTCGTGGTCGCGTCAACCTCGAGGGCAGCAAGGACCGCGACGATGGTGTCCCGACTGACATGGACGTGCCTGCCCTGCCAGTCCCAGTACTCGGTCGCTATGCCGAATGCCTCGGCGAGCTTGTGCAGGGTTGGGTCGAGTTCGGCGCTGTGGAGTTCTGGATCGTCGAGTTCTGGCACGGCGCCAATCTTGGCAGCTCGTGGCGGCTCGTGGCGGCTAGCCGACTTCGTGGGCAGCGAGCTGGCCGCATGCCCCGTCGATCTCGCGACCACGCGTGTCGCGGACGGTCACAGGTACGCCCCTTGATTGCAGCCGCCGGACGAACTCGTCTTCATCGCTGCGTCGTGAGGCGGTCCAGACCGAGCCGGGCGTCGGATTCATCGGGATCAAGTTGACGTGCACCCAACCCCAATTGCCGCGACGTCGCAGCACCTTGGCGAGCTGCTCGGCGCGGAAGGCTTGATCGTTGATATCGCGGATCAGGATGTACTCGATCGAGACCCGGCGCTTGGTGGTCTTGGCGTACTCCCACGCCGCGTTGATCACTTCCTCGACATTCCAGCGGGTATTGATCGGTACCAGCTCGTTGCGGAGCTCATCATCAGGTGCATGGAGCGAGAGCGCGAGGGTGAGCGGAATTCCTTCGGTGGCAAGCTGCTGCATCCGCGGTACCAGCCCGACGGTCGAGACCGTGATGCCACGCGCACTGAGCCCAAGACCGTCGGGCGTAGCCGTGGTGAGTTGGCGTACCGCACCGATGACAGCCTTGTAATTGGCCAGCGGCTCACCCATACCCATGAAAACGACGTTGCCGACTCGGCCGCTGCCGCCGGGAATCTGGCCGCGGCGTAGCTTCCGCTCACCGTCCATCACCTGCTCGACAATCTCCGCCGTGCTCATATTGCGTTGCAGGCCGCCTTGACCGGTGGCGCAGAACGGGCAGGCCATGCCACATCCAGCCTGACTCGAGACGCACATGGTGACTCGGTCCGGATAGCGCATCAAGACGCTCTCCACGAGCGCACCGTCATGCATCCGCCACAAGGTCTTGACCGTGGAGTCGCCATCGCAGCTGAGCTCTCGAACTGGCGTGAGCAATCTCGGCAGAAACTTCGCAGCGAACGCCTCGCGTACCCCAGCGGGTAGGTCGGTCCACTCGGCCGGATCGTCGCGGAGCCCCTCGAAGTAGTGCGCGGACAGCTGCCTCGCCCGGTAGGCACTATGGCCAAGCGCTTCGACCTGCTCGCGTCGCTCGGCCGGGCTCAGATCGGCCCAGTGCCGTGGCGGCCGGCCCCGATGGGGAGCCTCGAAGACCAGAGACTCAACGGGGGGGTCAGGGGGGTCGTCCCCCCCTCGAAGTACAGCGAACGGTTCATCCGGTTCATCCGCCAGGAACCAAGAGATACATGATCAACCAGGCGACTGGAGCGGCTACCAGCAAGGAATCGAGTCGATCCATGACTCCGCCGTGGCCGGGCAGGAAGGAACTCATGTCCTTGATCCCGAGATCCCTTTTGATCATGGATTCGATCAAGTCGCCACAGCTGCCGACCGCCACCAGGCCCACGCTGAGAATGAGGCCGACCCAGAACGGAACCTTGAGAACAAAGATGGCCATGCAGACGCCGGCAACCGTGGCGAAGACCAGCGAACCGGCGAAGCCTTCCCACGACTTCTTCGGGCTGATCCTGGGTGCCATCGGATGCTTGCCGAACAGCACGCCTGCGACGTAGCCGCCGGTGTCGCTCATCACCACGATCAACATGAAAGTGACCACTCGGAGGGTGCCCTGGCCTTCGGCCAACATCAAGGCCGCGAAGGAACCGAGCAGCGGCACGTAGCCGATGATCAGCAAGCTCGCGGCGATGTCGCGAACATATCCGGCGACCCCCTTCGGCATCCGCCAGATCATGCTCGCCAGGACCGTGAGCGCCAAGGATGCCAACAGCACACTCGTGGTGGAGAAGATCACCGGCTCCTGGCGGCCTGCGAAGAAGGAGCCGATGGAGATCGCCACGCTGCCGATCGCGATCGGCACGATCGCCGAGGTCATGCCCTGCTTCTTCAGCGCTTCATGCAGCTCGACCGAGGCCAATACCAGTGCGACAGAGACCAAGATCACGAAGGCTGGCGGCAGGAAGATCAGACTGAGTACCACATATGCGCCCAGGCCGACCCCGATGCCGATTGCCGCCGGCAGATTGCGACCGGCGCGGCCGTGCGTCTGCGCCGGCACAGCCGGTGGCTCAGTCAACATCAAACCTCGAGCAACTCGGCTTCCTTGTGCTTGAGGACGTCGTCGATCTCCTCGACATGCTTCCGGGTGGCGGTGTCGAGCTGCTTTTCCGCCCGTACCACCTCGTCCTCACCGACTTCCTTGTCCTTGACCATCCGGTCGAGGGCTTCCTTGGCCGTACGGCGGGCGCCGCGGACCGAGATCCGGGCATCCTCCGCTTTGTGCTTGGCCAGCTTGATGTATTCCTTGCGCCGCTCCTCGGTCAGCTCCGGAAGGGTGACGCGGATCGTGGTGCCGTCATTGGATGGATTGACCCCAAGATCAGAGTTGCGAATTGACTTCTCGATGTTGGCCATCGCCGATTTGTCGTACGGGGTGATCAGCACCATTCGGGCGTCCTGTACATGGAAGGTGGCGAGCTGCTGCAACGGCGTCGGCGAGCCGTAGTAGTCGGCGGTCAGCTTGGCGAAGATTGCCGGGTGGGCCCGACCGGTACGGATGGCCGCAAACTCCTCCTTGGTGTACTCGACCGCATTCGCCATCTTGATCTCGGCTTCGCGCATAATGTCGGCGATCACAGACGTTGTCTCCTTAGGCGTGGACGATCGTTCCGATCTTCTCACCCGAGACCACACGGACAATGGTGCCGTCGGTATCCAGGCTGAAAAAGATCATGGGCAGCTTGTAGTCACGGGCCATGCTGATAGCCGTTGCATCGGCGACCTTGAGGTTCCGCGCCAGGTACTCGTCGTAGGTCAGCTCGTCGAACTTGATCGCGTCAGGGTGCTTGTGCGGATCGGCCGAATAGACTCCGTCCACACCCTGCTTGCCCATCAGCAGTACCTCGGCACTGATTTCCAAGGCTCGCTGAGCGGCCACCGTATCGGTGGAAAAGTACGGCATCCCCGAGCCCGCGCCGAAGATGACGACGCGGCCCTTCTCGAGATGCCGCTCCGCACGACGCGGGATGTAGGGCTCGGCCACCTGTCCCATGGTGATCGCGGTCTGCACCCGAGTCTGAACGCCGACCTTTTCGAGGAAGTCCTGCAGGGCAAGGCAATTCATCACCGTGCCGAGCATGCCCATGTAGTCCGCCCGATCCCGCTCCATCCCTCGCTGCTGGAGCTCAGCGCCGCGAAAGAAGTTGCCGCCACCGACGACTACGGCCACCTGAACACCCATCTGGACCACGATGGCGATCTGCTTGGCAAGTCCGGCGACGACGTCCGGGTCGACGCCGACCTTGCCACCACCAAAGACCTCACCCGAGAGCTTCAGCATCACGCGCTTGTACGGACCATTCACTCGTCGAGTTCCCTCTCTAGTTTCTGGGAGCTGCTCGCGCGATGCCGACGCTCGCAGCTCGGCTTGTCTGAAACCTTCTCGCGCTGGGATTACGCCCCGGACGCCTCGAAACGTACGAAGCGCAGCACCTTGATCCCCGCCTCATCGAGCTGCTTGCCGACGGGCACCTTGTTGTCGGTCACCGAGGGCTGATCCAGCAGCGCGACGTCCTTGAAGTACGCATTCAGCCGACCTTCGACGATCTTGGGAAGAGCTTGCTCAGGCTTGCCCTCCTCCTTCGCCGTGGCCTCGGCGATGCGCCGCTCGTTGTCGACCAAATCGCGGGGAACATCGTCGCGGCTGACGTACTGCGGACGCATTGCGGCGATCTGCATAGCGGCGCCACGGGCAGCCGACGCATCCGAGCCTTCGTACTCGACCAATACGCCGACCTGCGGTGGAAGATCGGAAGCGCGACGGTGCAGATAGACCGCAGTCTGGCCGTCGAAGTACGCCGCGGCGCTGACCTCGAGCTTCTCCCCGATTTTGATGGCCAGTTCCTCGACCGCCTCGCCGACAGTCTGGCCGGAGGCGAGGGTCGCCGCATTGGCGGCGTCGACGCTGTCGGCCTTGCTCGCGGCCACTGCTTTCACTGCGTCGTCGGCCAAAGCCTGGAAGGCCTGGTTCTTGGCGACGAAGTCAGTCTCGGCGCCAAGCTGCAACAAAGCGCCGTCGATGGAGGCGACCAGACCATTGGTCGCGGCGCGTTCTGCGCCCCGTTTGGCCGCTTTGGCCTGGCCGCTCACCCGCAGGATCTCAACGGCCTTGTCAAAGTCGCCATCGGCCTCGGTCAGCGCCTTCTTGCAGTCCATCATCCCTGCGCCGGTCGCGTCGCGAAGCGTCTTCACTTCAGCAGCGGAAATCGTTGCCATGAGTTTCGGTAGTCCTCTTATCTGTGTCATCGGATGTGCAGTGATCAACTATGGGTCGAACCGGTAGTCGCGTTGTAGGCGTTCTCGGGGTCTGCGTTGTCCGACTGGAGCTCGATATCAATCTCCTTGTCGGCTTCCTCTTCGGCCTCGATCGCAGCCTCCTCAGGCTGCTCCTCACCCGGCACCGGCGCGGCGTCTGCTGCGGGCTCTTCGTGCGGCGTCGCGGGGGCTGGCTCTTGGGAGGCGACAAGTAGCTCACGTTCCCAATCCGGCATCGGCTCCAGCTCGGCCTCAGTTCCCGTCTGCGCACCCGAGCGCGCCATCAACCCATCTGCGACAGCGTCGGCGATCACTCGAGTGAGCAGAGAGACCGAACGAATGGCGTCGTCATTGCCCGGAATGGCGAAGTCGACCTCATCGGGATCGCAGTTGGTGTCGAGGATGCCGATCACAGGAATCCGCAGCTTGCGCGCCTCGTCAACCGCGAGGTGTTCCTTCTTGGTATCGACAATCCACACGGCCTGGGGAGGCCTGGTCATATCGCGAATGCCGCCGAGCGTGCGCTCCAGCTTATCCTTCTCGCGACGGAGGCCCAGCAGCTCCTTCTTGGTCAGGCCGGACGCGGCGATGTCGTCGAAATCCAGTCCTTCCAGTTCCTTGAGCCGCTGGATGCGCTTGATCACGGTGTGGAAGTTCGTCAGCATGCCGCCTAGCCAGCGCTGATTGACGTACGGCATACCGACCCGGGTCGCCTGCTCGGCGATGGCCTCCTGGGCCTGCTTCTTGGTGCCGACGAAGAGCACCTGGCCGCCACGGGCGACGGTGTCCTTCACGAAGGCGTACGCGCGATCGATGTAGGTCAGCGACTGCTGCAGATCGATGATGTAGATGCCGTTGCGCTCAGTGAAGATGAACCGCTTCATCTTCGGATTCCAACGGCGGGTTTGGTGTCCGAAGTGGACACCGCTCTCCAAGAGCTGTCGAGTTGTGACGACGGCCATGGCCGCGTTCCTTCCTTGCCGGCAGCTGTGTGCCGGCGTCCGGTTGTTCAGCACCGAACTTTTCGGTGCTGCCTGATGCTCGCGCGACACGCACTCGACTACTTCGAGCCGAGACCGAACGTGTGCCCGGCCCGGAGGCCGGTGGGCAAGCATGCGAAGTCAGACCTGATGGCAGGTCTGCACGGGGAAGTCTATCCACATACGCCAACGGCCCTTCGAGTCTCATCCACAGATTTCCGACCGACCGCACGATTCGGCGCGACATCCAGAGACTGCCAGCATGCGAGGGCTCCCTAAACACCGTCAGCTGGCACTGTTCATCGTTGCCTACCTGTGGGTGCTCGCGCTTCCCGCTCCAGCTGTAGCCGCTGCCAGACTGCCTGCTCCCGCTGGCTGGCCGCTTGCTGGATCCCCGATGGTTCGGCGCGGATTCGATCCACCGGCGCAGGCTTGGCAGTCCGGTCATCGCGGCATCGACCTTGCCGCAAAGCCAGGTGAGGTAGTTCTGGCCGCGGCGGCCGGCACCGTGGCCTTCGTCGGGTCAATCGCCGGGAAGCCGGTCATCAGCCTCAACCACGGTCAAGTCCGCACCACCTACGAGCCTGTGATCAGCACCTTGCGCGTCGGCGAGCGTGTCGGGCCAGGTCAGGTGATCGGCAGGGTCGGCGTGGGCGGGCACTGTACGGGTTGCCTGCATTGGGGACTGCGGGAGGGCAAGGCCTATCTCAACCCACTGCTGCTCATCGACAACGGCGGCGGTCGGCTGCGGCTGGTCGCGGCGTCCCAACGCGCGATTGCCGAGCGTGCCGCGCGGGCTCGGGCGGTAGCCCAGTCGTCGTCCTCGGCCGGGGTAATCAGCACGTTGGCCGGACAGCCAGGAAGCCATGGGTTTCTGCGTCCGGTCCCGGGCACAGTGACCTCGGCGTTCGGTATGCGGCTCCATCCGGTGCTCAAAGTCTGGAAGCTGCACGACGGCACCGATTTTGGTGCCGCCTGCGGCACCGCGATACGTGCGCCGTATGCCGGAGTTGTCACGCGGAGCTACTACAGCCCCGCGTACGGGAATCGGTTGTTCCTCAGCCACGGTCGCGTTGCCGGAGTGCAGGTCGAGACGGCCTTCAATCACGCCACGCGCTACCTGGTCAGGCCGGGTCAGCGAGTCAGTCGAGGACAGGTGATCGGGTCGGTAGGCAGCACCGGTCTCTCCACCGGCTGCCATCTGCACCTGATGATCTGGCTGAATGGACGGCTTAGCAACCCGATGAGCTGGCTGTGATGACATGCGCCCTGAGCTCGTCGAATGGCGCGCTTCGACAGCCTCAGTGCGCGATGCTCAGGCCCGGGGGTGCGCTTGTTCAAAGGCCGCACGCAGCCGCTCATTGGTCACATGGGTGTAGATCTGCGTGGTGGCCAGCGACGCATGCCCGAGAATCTCCTGGACGCTGCGGAGGTCGGCGCCGCCCTCAAGCAGGTGGGTGGCCATGGCATGCCGAAGTCCGTGCGGACCGAGATCGGGCGCCCCCTCGGTTAGCTGGAGTGAGCGGTGGACGACGCGCCGCACCACTCGGGGGTCGATCCGTTTGCCGCGCTCGCCGAGGAACATCGCCTCACCCGAGTTCCCAGTGATCAACTGCGGCCGCGCATTGGCCAGCCAGGCTTCGACCGCACGCACCGCAGGCGCGCCAACGGGAACGGTTCGCTCCTTGCTGCCCTTGCCGAAGACTCTGATCACCTGCCGCTGTCGATCAAGATCATTGAGGTCGAGACCGCAGAGCTCGGAGACCCGGATTCCAGTGGAGTACAACAACTCCAGCAGGGCGACATCGCGAGCAGCCACCGGCCCCCAGGATTCCCGGGCCGTAGCGATAGCTTCGTCGAGCATCCGAGCCGCCGTGGCCTGTTCCAGCGTTGGCGGCAGGACGCGTGTGGCCTTCGGTGATTGCAGCTTTGCCGCCGGATCGACGGCAATGCCTCCCGACTCGTGAGCCCACGCAAAGAACACCCGTGCCGCTGCCGCCCGCCGCTGCAAGGTGGTGCGAGCGTGACCGATGGTGTGCTGCTTGGCGAGCCAGCTACGCAGTGCCCTGAGGTCGACTTTCGCCAGCGAATCGATGCCCAGCCGATCAAGATGAAGAAACAGATCTCGCAGGTCGGTGCGGTAGGCGCGTACGGTGTGCTCAGCCAGATTCCGCTGTGCTCGCAGATGGCGAAGATAGTCAGCGAACATCGCCTCGAACTGCGGCGGCACATCCTGCTCGGCCACGTCAACACTCTGAGTCACGCAAGCGCGCATTCCAAGTACGCCACGCGGTACCCTCACCGGCGTGCCATCTCAGACCAGCACCGTCGACGAGCTGCGGACCGGCGGCACCGTGCTGCCGATCGTCCGCTGGGGCAACCCGATCTTGCATCACCGGACTCGGCCGGTCACGGCGTTCGATGAAGAGCTGGTCGACCTGCTGCGCAACATGTTCGCCACGATGTACGCAGCGGAAGGCGTCGGACTGGCGGCGACTCAGGTAGGCGTCGATCTCGCGGTGTTCGTTTACGACTGCCCCGATGATGATCATGTACGGCATGTCGGCGTGATGTGCAACGCCGAAGTCAGTCTGCCGGAAGGCAAAGAGCGCAAGCTCCATGCCTCGGATGAGGGTTGCTTGTCCCTGCCGGGTGCCTATATCGAGCTGGCTCGGCCCGATCATGCGATCTGCCGCGGCCAAGACCAGAACGGCGCAGACGTTGAGGTAGTGGGCACTGGGCTGCTCGCTCGCTGCCTACAGCACGAGACCGACCATCTCAATGGCACCGTGTTCGGCGACCGGCTCGCCGGACGAGCTCGCAAGAAGCTCTATGCGCTGCACGAGGATGCGGCGGACCTTTATCCAGAGGATTGGCCGGTAACTCCGCGGGCTGAGAGCGCATAGCAGGCAATCGCCGTCGCAGCCGCGACGTTGAGCGAGTCGATACCGGCGTACATGGGGATCCGCGTTCGCACTGCGGCACCATCCGACCAGCGCTTGGAGAGTCCGGCACCCTCCGTGCCCAACAGCACCGCAAGCTTTGCGTGCGAGGTGACGCCGGCGGCCAGCTCATCGAGCTCGACGGCATCTGGCGCCAAGCTCAGCGCAACAGTGAAAAAGCCGGCCGCGGCCAGCATCTCGGGTGCGGCCCGCCAATCCTCCAGTCGCGCCCAGGGCAATGAGAACACCGCGCCCATGCTCACCTTGATCGAGCGGCGGTAGAGCGGATCGGCCGCCCGCGACGACAGCAATGCGCCATCCCACCCCAAACCCGCAGCATTCCTCAGGATCGCGCCGACATTGGTGTGGTCGACGATGTCCTCCAAGATGACGAGACGCCGCATCGCCAGGAGGTCCTCGACCCTGTGGCGTTGCTCGCGGTGCAGCGAGGCCAGTGCGCCGCGATGCACATGAAAGCCGGTGACCCGTTCGGCGAGATCCTCCGTTACGACAAAGACCGGCACGCCAGGCCAGGACTGCAGCACGTCATCCAGCCCCTCGAGCCAGCGCTCGGCCAGCAGAAAGGACCGTGGCCGGTACCCGGCCTCGACGGCGCGGCGGATGACCTTCTCGCCCTCGGCAATGAACAAGCCCCGTTCGGACTCGAGGTGGCGACGCAACGAGGTCTCCCGCAGCCGGACATAGTCGGCAAGACGCGCATCGTCGGCGTCGACGACGGTCAACCTCACTATGATCCTCCCCTGATGAACATCGTCGGAACTCTTGATTGGCAGCCGGCTCGCGACCATCCCGAGCTGCTCGCGCAACCGGTCAAGGAAGCGATCGCCGAACTTGACCTGGAGTGCTTCGTCGCTCCCATCGACCCCAGCAATGCAGACACAGCCCAATTCTGTGCGGCGTATGAGGTGCCGCTGACCGTCTCCGCGAACTGCGTCGTGGTGGCCGGCCGACGCGCCGAGATCTCGATCACGGCTGCGTGCCTGGTGCGGGCCACTGACCGAGCAGACGTCAATCGCGTCATCCGTAAACGACTCGACGTACGCAAGATCTCCTTCGCCGCGATGGATGACGCGGTACGCGAGACCGGCATGGAGTATGGCGGCATCACTCCGATCGGCCTGCCGCGCAGCTGGCCCATCCTGGTCGACGAAGCGGTCGCCGCGCTGGACATGATCGTCATCGGTAGCGGCATCCGCGGCAGCAAGATCGCCCTACCTGGATCGGTCGCCGCCGCGCTGCCGAATGCGGAGATCGTGGCACTGGCGCTCAACTCAACAAGCTGATAATCGCGACCACCCCAACGGCCACAATGATCACCCGATAGACGGTCGGCGGCAGTCTGCGGCCCACCTTGCCCCCAACTTGTGCACCGACTACCGACCCCACGGCAATCGCGATCGCTGCAGGCCAATTCACTTGACTGACGATCACGAAGACCACTGCCGCAATCGTGTTGACGATCGTTGCCAGCACGTTCTTGATCGCATTGACGTACGGCAGCGAACCTACGAGCCCAATGCCCAAGATCGCGATCAGCAGTACCCCCTGAGCGGCTCCGAAGTAGCCGCCGTAAACGCCGGTGAAAGCAACCGCCAGCCAGAGCATGATCGATCCAATCCTTGACTCCCCACTCACCGGCCGTTGTGCACGCCGTGCGGCCAGTCGCTTCGCAAGAAAGGGCTGCACGATCACCAACACACAGCCCAGCCCGATCAAGGCGGGAACGATGGCGTCGAAGGCTGCCGATGGCAGCCAGAGCAGCAGCAAGGCACCGACGATCCCGCCGAGCAGTGATGCTGCGCCCAGCCGGATCAGCCGTTGGCGATCATCGTTGAGATCACGCCGGGTGGCCCAGGCGCCGGAGAGTGATCCCGGCGCCAAGCCCACCGTATTCGAGACGTTCGCGATCACCGGCGGCACACCTAACGCGAGCAAGGTGGGAAATGTGATCAAGGTCCCCGAGCCCACCACGGTGTTGATCAAGCCCGCGAACGCCCCAGCGCCGAGCAGCACCAAGAGCTCGAGCCAGGTCACTGCGCCAGGTTAGGCTGACCCTCCTGGTCAGACTGGCCGTTCGGGATCCCGGGAGCAGGCGCCGGTTCGGGAGTGATAAAGCCCGTCGGGAGCGCGGGTCGCGCCGAGCGCTCCAGCTCCTGGGCCTCCTGAATTGCCTTCTCGACGGTCCGCCGCGCGGCCTCTTCCTCTGCCGCGTTCTGCCGTTCCACCTCTTTTTGCACATCGATTTTGGCCGGTGGGGTGAACTCGCCCTCGGTGCCGCTTGGAATGGCGCTCGAGGCGACCTTGCCGACCACGCTGCCGAGACCCTTGAGTGCGTCGTTCAGTTCGCTCGGCACGACCCACACCTTGTTGGCGTCACCGCGTGCGATCGCCGGGAGCATCTGCATGTACTGATAGGCGAGCAGCGCCTGATCCGGCTCGCCAGCATGAATGGCGCCGAAGACCGTGGTGATCGCCTGCGCCTCGCCCTCGGCGCGCAGCATCTGGGCCTGCCGATCGGCCTGGGCTCGCAGTACGGCAGCCTCACGATCGCCCTGTGCCCGCAAGATCGCGGACTCCTTCTCGCCGCCGGCCGACAGAATTTGTGACTGCCGTTGCCCCTCGGCGAGCAGGACCATTGCCCGCTTGTCCCGCTCGGCCCGAGCACTCTTCTCCATCGCATCCCGGATTGTGGCCGGAGGCTCGATCGCACGCAGTTCGACGCGGTTGACCTTGATGCCCCACTTTCCGGTTGCCTCATCGAGGACCACACGCAGCTTCTGATTGATCTCCTCGCGACTGGTCAGCGCCTGCTCGAGATCAAGCCCACCGATGATGTTGCGGAGCGTGGTCATGGTCAGCTGCTCGATTGCCTTGATGTAGTTCTGAGCCTCGTACGCCGCCCGTACCGGATCGATGATCTGGAAGTAGATGACCGAGTCGATGTTGACCATCAGGTTGTCCTCGGTGATCACTCCTTGTGGGGGGAACGGTACGACGTTCTCCCGCATGTCCATGTTGTAGCGAACCTTGTCGAACAGCGGCACCACAAGATGTGGCCCCGGCTCCAAGGTCCGCCGGAACTTGCCGAGCCGCTCAACCACACCAACGCGCTGCTGGCGGATCACGCGGACCGCGTTGCCTATGAAGAAGATCACCGCCAGCGCGATGGCCAAGACGACGATCAACGAAGCGAGATCCACGATCTTCCTTCTCTCTAGGGGAGTGCCCCGTACTTCGGGTAAACGACTGCGATGACACCGTCGATTTCAAACACTTCGATCTCGGTGCCTTGCTCGATAACCAAATCCGAGGAATACGGCCGTGCCGACCAGCTCTGACCGTCGACCTTGATCTCGCCGCCGGTCTTGTCGATCTGTGACGTGGCGACGCCGCTGCTGCCCACCATTTTGGCTGCGGAGGAGTGGTAGCCGGGCATGTTACGTACCTTGGCGAGCACCGTCGGCCTCAGCAGCAGCAGCATCAGAATGCTGACCGCGGCTGCGACCAAGATCTGTAGCCACCACAGTGCCGGAGCGAGCAGCGCAACGCCGGCGCCGGCCAACGCCCCCACCGCAAGCATGATCAAAACCAGGTCGAGCGACATGATCTCGGCGATACCTAGTAAGAAGGCGAGACTCAGCCACAGCGCCCACGAATTGTCACCTAGCCAGTCGGTCAAGTTCACCTCCATTGCGGTCTCCAGACGTGGTCATCTTTCGTAATTCCATGGTGCCAGTCGGCTAAAGTGCCCTAGCGGTCCACCGACCGTCGGCCTCGACCAGGCTCAGCTCGATCTCAAAGGTCTTCGTGAGATTCTCCGCAGTGAGCGTGTCGCGCAGTGGACCGGCAGCCACAATCGATCCCGCCTTCAGCAGCATCGCATGGGTGATGCCGTTGGGAATCTCTTCGACATGGTGAGTGACGAGGACCGTGGCAGGTGCGTATTGGTCTTGGGCGAGCTCGCCGAGAGTCGTCACCAGTGACTCGCGGCCAGCCAGATCCAGACCAGCGGCCGGCTCGTCGAGCAGCAACAGCTCGGGATCGGTCATCAGCGCCCGCGCAATCTGTACCCGCTTACGTTCCCCCTCGCTGAGTGTGCCGAACGTGCGATCCGCCAGACGATCGATGCGCAGTTGAGCGAGCAGCTCCGAGGCCCGCTCGTGGTCAAGCTCGTCGTATTGCTCACGCCAGCGGCCGACCACCGCGTACGAGGCCGAGACCACGACATCGTGAACCCGCTCCCCTCGCGGGATGCGCTCTGCCAGTGCGGCTGAAGTGAGGCCGATCCGGGGTCGGAGCTCGAAGACGTCGACGGTGCCCAATACCTCCCCGAGCAGCCCGGCCACACCGCTCGAAGGATGGATTTGGGCGGAGATCACCTGCAGCAAGGTGGTTTTGCCCGCCCCGTTGGGACCAATCACCACCCAGCGGTCGGACTCGTCGATCTCCCAGGAAATGTTGTTGATCAAGGTCGAACCGTTGCGGACGATGCTCACACCAGCCAGTTCCACAACAGCCGCCATGACTCAAACCTACAGTTTTGCGCTCGGGGATTCTGGCGGACTGAGCTCAGCGAGCTTGGCGAGCGACGCAATCAAGCCGCGTGCGCACGGTTGGCAGGTTTCCGGGCATTTTCCCGAACGAACTGCCCGGCACCTGCCAACCGCGTTTCGCTAGCTCCTCCAGACACAGTGAGCTTGGCGAGCGAGGCAATAAAATTGGGCGGATGGAGTCGCTGCCCGCGGTCAGGATGACTGCCAACCTCAACTCGATGATCAGAGGGCAGCAGTCGATTGAGCAGGCCGAGCGGGCGATCCTCGGTGATGACGTCGCCCACCACGTAGTCGATCCAGAGGGAAATTTGGGGCTGGATCCGCTGCAAGCATCGACGCTCGACGACGCCCTGGAGGCGCTTCTGGCTGTAGAGCGCGACGGATGGTTCCTGGCCTTGCCGGTGCCCGGATCGCTTGCTCCGCTTCGAGGGCCAGCACCGTTCAACCTCGCCGCCGTCGAACAAGGCCAGGCGGTCGTGGCGAGCAGCGCCGGCCTCGGCCTAGTCCCGATTCGAGTCGGTCACGCGGTGCAATGGCGGATCTTTCCGGCGGAGCGGCCACTTCCGCCGAGCAGTCCCTACGACGCGGAGCGGGCATTGAATGAGGTCGTTCTCGATGCGGCTGCGACTTTGTCGCGACTTGATGTCGGATCGGGCGTACGACCGGCTCCGCCCGCTCCGGCCGTGCTCGCCCCTGGCTACAGCTCTTCGCAACGCGCCACCGCCGAGCGAGCTTCTAGGCTCCTCGCGGCATGTGATGCTGCTTTGCTGCACGACGGAGCAAGCCTCTCCTCTTTCGAGGCTGATCGCCGTGCACAGGAGTTGCGCCGGGTACGCGCCAGGGCGGGCGAGGCACTCGGTTCGGCGGTCAGCTGGCTCCGCTGAGCTTTTTCGCTCGATGAGCTAGCTGCGATCCTCCATTACGCTGCCCGCATGTCCCTGCTTCCGGCCTTGACTGGCTCATTTTCCACACCGGCGGCGGGGAACCCGACCGTCGCCATGATGGAGGCGGCGTACCGACACCACGGCATTGATGCCCGGTACCTGAACTGCGACGTTGCGGCCGAACATCTCGTCGACGCTGTTCGAGGCGTCACAGCCATGGGGTGGATCGGCTTCAACTGCTCGCTGCCGCACAAGGTGGCCGTTCTCGGACTGATGGACGAGCTTGCGGATCCGGCCCATCTCATTGGTGCGATGAATTGCGCCGTACGACGCAACGGCCGATGGATCGGTGAGAACACCGATGGTCAGGGCTTTCTTGCCTCGGTCCGGACGGTGGCTGAACCGGCGGGACAGCGAGCCCTCATCCTCGGTGCCGGCGGTGCCGCGCGAGCGATTGCGGTTGAGCTCGCGCTGGCTGGAGCATCCGAGATCTGGGTAGCGAACCGCAATGTCACCAAGGCGGCCGACATTGCGGATCTGGTGAACTCCGCGACATCGTCAGCCTGCTCGGCCATCGAGTGGCGAGAAGACCTTGCAGTCCCGGAGTCAGCCACCCTCGTCGTCAACGCGACCTCATTGGGATTGCCGGGCTCCGGAGACGTGCGACTCGACTTCGACGCCAATTCGACGGAGCTACTGGTGTGCGATGTCATTCCCAATCCGCCCGACACGTCATTCCTGCGGCGTGCCCGGCAGGCCGGTGCGACGACCGTCGATGGTCGTGGCATGCTCCTCGAACAGGCCGCCATCAACATCAAGCTGTGGACCGGTATCGATTCAGACCGGGAGGTCATGGGAAGTGCTCTGGACCAGGCGATCGCCGATTGGGCGCATCCGTAACACCTGACCAGATCCGTATCCTGTCCTCATGTCGGCACCCACTCCGCCACTGGGCACCTTGTTCGCTATCGGCGGCGCTGAAGCCAAGCTTCGGCGCCGGATCGTGTTAGGTGCCTTCGTTGCGGCGGCAGGCGGTCCGGATGCGCGAATCGCGGTTATTTCCTCAGCCTCATCACTCGGTGCTGAAGTTGTCGAGATCTACCGGGACGTCTTTACCTCGCTCGGCGCTCGGGAAGTCATTTCGCTGCGTCCAGAGAGTCGCGCGCAGGCGACGGAGTCTGACCTTGTCGAGCCGCTGGGGAAGGTGAGCGGCATCTTCATGACGGGCGGTAACCAGCTCAAGCTCAGTTCCTTGATCACCGGAACGCCCTTTGGGGATGGAATTTCGGAGGCTTATCAGCGCGGTGTGGCCGTCGGCGGCACCTCGGCGGGAGCCAGCATTCTGGCCGAGCACATGATTGCGTTCGGTACCGGCGGCGCTACGCCGAAGCAGCGTATGAGCCAGTTGTCCGCCGGCCTGGGCCTGATCCAGGGCGTGGTGATCGACCAACACTTCGAGCAGCGCAACCGCTATGGACGGTTGCTCTCCCTGGTCGCCCAGTCTCCATCGCTCCTCGGGCTGGGAATAGACGAGGACACCGCCGCCGTAATCCGAGACGGCAGCCGCCTGGAAGTCATCGGTCGGGGCGCCGTCACCGTCGTCGATGGACAGCACGTAATCTCCAACGCCTTCGCCGCCAAGCGCACCGCTCCCCTGTTGATCTCCGGCGCAGTGATTCACGTGTTGTCCGCCGGAAGCCAGTTCGACCTCCTCAGCCGAAGCTTGATCGCCCACGTGACACCCGTGGTCGATCCCGAAGTGGTGCAGGCCCGAGTATCTGAAGCCGACTTACGTGAGGTAGCTCGAGACATCGCCGCGGAGGGTGTTTCGCCGACCAATTACAGGCGTCGACTGCGCCGTAACCGACGCCGTTAAGAAACGATGGTTTCGTCCTTCCGCACTTGCGGTAGTGGATGCCCGGGTCTCCAGCAGGGTCTTACCCTCCGGGTTACCGGCATTCGACCAGACTGCTGCTATGCATGCGTATCTGGATCGGCTCTTTCAGGTGTGGACGGACCCCGGCGGTTTGGATGAGGTGGAAGATCGGCTCGCTGACTTCTACACCGATCCGTTCCGAGTCAACGGATCAGACCTTTCGCTGACCGATCTCGCCACCAGGGTCCGGGCTCTTCATGCTGCCTTCTCCGACCTGCGTTCGGAGATATTGCAGGTGGTAGCGGACACGGACAGCGTTGCTGTCGCTTTTGTGATGCATGGCCGACACACAGGTGCGTACGAGACGGCGTTGGGAACCATTCCCGCGACCGGATCCGACGTCCACATCCGCACCATTGATGTGCTCACGATCAACCAGGGGAAGATCTCGGCCGCCTGGGTAAACGCCGATGATCTTGGCACGCTGCGTCAGCTGGGCTGGCGCGGAGTCTAGCCGCAGAGCCACTGGGTGACTGTCCCGACTCATCAGTGGCAGGATCGCAGCAAACAAGATCCTCATCGAGGAGCATCCGTGAGCCAAAGCGTTGCGCCAACCCCACATCCGGATCTGAAGATCATCTCTAGCAGGGTCTTCCGCGGTCCGAACATTTGGCACTACGAACCGGCCATCCAGCTCGTCGTCGATCTCGGCGTATTAGAAGACTTCCCCACCGACAAGCTTCCCGGCTTCGCCGATGCGCTGGTGGAGCGACTGCCCGGACTGACAAATCACAGCTGTAGCCGTGGCCGCCGGGGCGGTTTCGTCGAGCGACTGCACGAGGGCACCTGGGTCGGCCATGTTGCCGAGCACGTGGCACTGCAGCTGCAGCAGACTGTTGGCCACGACATGCGACGCGGTAAGACCCGGCAAGTCAAGGGCGAGCACGGCCGCTACAACGTGATCTACGCCTACTACGACGAGTCGGTCGGCCTCGCCGCTGGTGAGCTCGCCGTCCGGCTGATCAACCACCTGATCATTCCTGATCCTGAGTTCGACTTCGACGAGGAGCTGGAGCGGTTCATCGTCCGCGGCGAACGAACCGCGTTTGGGCCATCCACTCAAGCGATCGTTGAGGAAGCGGTCAGCCGCGACATTCCGTACCTACGGCTCAATAGCGCGTCGCTTGTCCAACTCGGCCAGGGAGTGCACCAGAAGCGCATCCGAGCCACCATGACGTCCCAAACACCATCGGTCGCGGTGGACATTGCCAGCAATAAAGAACTCACCCTGTCATTGCTCTCGGCAGCCGGGCTGCCGGTGCCACGATCACAGTCGGTGCGAACTGTCGACGAGGCGGTCCGGCTGGCCAATCGCATCGGCTATCCGGTGGTCTTGAAACCGCTGGACGGCAACCACGGTCGTGGCGTGATGCTCGACTTGCGCAGCGACGCCGACGTACGCGGTGCCTTCGATGCCGCCAAGACGGAGTCGCGCAGCGGCTTGATCATCGTGGAGACCTACGTCACCGGCCGCGACTACCGATGCTTGGTGATCGACGGCAAGATCGCCGCCATCGCCGAACGCGTGCCCGCTCATGTCATCGGTGATGGCGTGCTGACGATCAACGAGCTGGTCGCGAAGACCAACGCGGATCCGCGCCGCGGCGTCGGCCACGAGAAGGTGCTGACCAGGATCAAGATCGATCAGGCCGCGATCGATCTGGTCGCAGCTCAAGGCTTCACTGTGGACGACATACCGCCGGATGGCACCATGATCAAGCTCACGCTCACCGGCAACATGTCCACCGGCGGCATTTCGATCGACCGGACCTTCGAGGCTCATCCGGAGAACATCGAAATCGCCGAGGAAGCGGCACAAGTCGTCGGTCTGGACATTGCCGGCATCGACTTCATCGCGCCTGACATCACCCAGCCGGTACGCGAGACAGGCGGAGGTATCTGCGAGGTCAATGCCGCGCCTGGGTTCCGGATGCATACTCACCCGACCATCGGCGATCCGCAGTACGTGGCAAAACCCGTGATCGACATGCTGTTCCCGCCGGGTACGCCGAGCCGGATCCCGATCGTCGCCGTCACCGGTACGAACGGCAAGACCACTACCTCGCGGATGATCGCCCACATCTTCAAAGGGATCGGCAAGAAGGTCGGTATGACCTCAACGGATGGTGTCGTCATCGATGAACGGCTGGTCATCCGCTCCGACGCCTCCGGGCCGAGATCGGCCAAGATGGTGCTGCAAAATCCACGGGTCGATTTCGCGGTCTTCGAAGTCGCACGCGGCGGCATCTTGCGCGAAGGCCTGGGCTACGAGCGGAACGACGTCGGCGTCGTTTTGAATGTGCAAGCCGATCATCTGGGGCTTCGTGGGATTGACACGCTCGAGCAGCTCGCCGATGTCAAGGCGGTCATCGTCGAGGCTGTGCCGCGGAGCGGCTTGGCAGTGCTCAACGCCGATGATCCGCTCGTTCGCGCGATGCGAAGGCGCTGCTCCGGCCGGATTGTGTGGTTCAGCATGGCCGAGCCCGGCAGCGACATCCGGGAGTCGGTCGATGATCACTGTCGCCGCGGAGGTCGCGCGATTGTGCTGGAGCACAGTGATCTTGGTGACATGATCGTGGTCAAGGAAGGTCGCCGCTCCATGCAGCTGGCCTGGACGCACCTACTGCCCGCGACCTTCGGCGGTCGCGCCACGATGAATGTTCAAAACGCCATGGCAGCAGCTGCGGCCGCCTTCGCCGCGGGTGCTTCGTTGCACGACATCAGGCAGGGCTTGCGGACCTTCTCCACCAACTACTACCTCGCCCCTGGCCGGTTGAACGAGGTCAGCGTCGAGGGTCGTACGGTGATCATCGACTATTGCCACAACGTCCCCGGGATGGTCATGCTCGGCGACTTCGTCGACAAGACCGGCGATGGGTTGGAAAGTACCAACGATCTTGGACGTGTGTCACGCATCGGCGTAATCGCTACCGCCGGAGATCGCCGAGACGATGACATGCGCGCACTCGGGCATGAGGCAGCTCGGCATTTTGACGTGGTGATCGTGCGCGAGGACGTCAATCTCCGCGGCCGCGCTGCCGGCGAGGTTGCCGAGCTCGTGGCGCACGGAGCCCGTCAGGCTCGGGCTGAAGGTGCGCGCTGCAAGCAGATCGAGATCGTCCTCGAGGAATTGGCCAGCGTCCGGCATGCAATGTCGCGGTCCAATCCCGGCGACCTCGTGGTGATCTGCGTCGAGCAGCACGCGGCGGTGATGGCACTGCTGGAGTCCTATGCTCACCATGCGCAACCTGGGGCCCGAGCTGACGGTGATCGCGAGTTCAGCAATGCCGTACCAGATCCGGACTTCGTTCCGGATGCTACGAACGACCGGCCCGCTGAACCTTGGACCGCAGTGTCCCAGCGTTATCGCGATTTGCATGCTGATCAAGCAGCCAGCGATCCAGTAACTCACGATCTTGGTGCGTCATGATCGCGACGACGTCACCGTCTCGTGCTTGATCAACTAGCGACACGAGACCCTCCAGCTCACTGTCGTGCGCGCGCGGGATCGCCATACCGGCATGCGCCGCGCCGTCGGTGATCAGCTCGTTGATCTCGGTCATGCTTCGGCCCCGCAGGTAATTGCCCTTGTGCACGATCTCGACCACGTCTGCACCTAGAGCGGCGATCTCGCCGAGGCGTACGAACACATCATCGCCTCGGTCTCCTGCAGTACCGACGCCCAGCAACAACCGTCCCTGCGGAGGCCGAATGCCCCTCATGATCTCCAGCAGCGCCTCCAGCCCGGCCTCGTTGTGAGCAAGGTCGATCACCACGCTGATCGAGCCGCTCGGTATCGGCAGGCTCCAGATGTTCATCCGTCCCGGGTTGTTCTCGTTCGGCTCAAACGATCGCAGGCCGGCGGCTACCTGCTCGACTGACAATCCCAGAGCCAAAGTGGCCGAGGTGACGGCCAGCACGTTCTCCACGTTGACTCGGCTCAAGCCCGCCAAGGTCATCGGCACATCGATCACCTCGACCACCTGGAGTGGGTCGGCGCCCGGGGAAAGGACGCACACCCAGCCGCCCAACAACGTGGTCAATCGGCCGCCTGCGGAAAGGACGCTGCGACCCGCGGGTGAGTCGGGGTCACGCGTAAACACCCAGACCTGAGCCTTGATCCCAAGCCGCATAGCGAAGGTTCGAGGGTCGTCGGCGTTCAGCACGCACCAGCCGTCGGGCTTGGTGATCTTGGTGATGACAGCCTTGACCTCGGCCAGCTGATCGAGGGTGTCGATGCCACCAAGTCCGAGATGATCGGCGCTGATATTGGTGACCACGGAGACGTCGTTGTACGCAACCCCAACGCCCCGCCGCAGGATTCCGCCGCGCGCCGTCTCAGTGACGGCGAGCTCAACGCCGGGGTGGCGCAACACCTGGCCGGCGCCGCTCGGACCGGAGAAGTCGCCAGCCTCCACGAGTTGCCCGTCGATGTAGACGCCATCGGTGCTTGACCAGCCCACCGACTTCCCGGCCTGGCGCGCAATGTGACCGATCATTCTCGCCGTAGTGGTCTTGCCGTTGGTGCCGGTGATCGCGACGACGGGAATCTGCGGCCTGATCAGCTGCGGCGCGGAGCCGAGTGGAGCCTCGGCCAGCGCCAGGCCCTCGGCAGTGATCATCCCAGCGATGGTGGACGGGCTAGCGCTCACACTGTCCAACACTCGCGCCAGCCCGTACGCCAACGCCTCTGCCCGGCCGGCATGGCGCCACGGATAGGCCACGACAAGCTCTGTAACGCTCTGTCCGGGCCGGGTACGCACAGCCAGCCTCGTGGCCCCTCCCTCCCGGGCCAGCTGCCGGACGACCTGGGTCACGAGCCGGATCGCGAAGCGCTGCCGAAACACCGATCCTGCCGCTCCAGGCCGCGCACTGGCCAGTCCCAACCCCGCTCCAAGATCACGAGCCGCAGCTAGTGGCAAGTCGAGCAATTCGGTGAGATCGAGTGTCACCTTCGCCGCCGGTCGTGGAAAGTACAGGTTCGGCCCGTCAAGTAGGCGCAGCTCGACCAGCGAGCGGGGAGTAGATGCGGTGGCCATCAGGCGCCATCAGGCGCCGGTCGAGTGCAGGCCACCATCCACATGGATCATCTCTCCGGTGGTCCTCGGAAAGAAGTCACTGAGCAACGCCACTACCGCCTTCGCCGTGGGCGTGATGTCCCGTGGATCCCAGCCCAGGGGTGCTCGCTGCCCCCACACCTCGTTGAAAGTGTCGGCGCCGCCGATTGCCTTTTTGGCGAGGGTCTCCAGCGGGCCGGCGGCAACAAGATTGACCCGGATCCCATCCGGTCCGAGATATCGGGCCAGGTAGCGGCAGGTGCTCTCCAGCGCTGCCTTGGCAACGCCCATCCAGTCATAGACCGGCCAAGAGACGGTTGCGTCGAACGTCAGGCCGACCACGGAGGCTGGATTGGCGAGCAGCGGCTTGCAGGCCATCGACAATGAGGCCAACGAGTATGCCGACACCTGCAAAGCGGTGCCGACGTCTGACCAGGGCGTGCCGAGGAACTTTCCGCCCAGGGCGGTCTCGGGATTGGCGAAGGCCAGCGAGTGCACCAGGCCATCGAGAGAATCAAAATGTTCGCCTAGCTGCGCGGCCAAGCCGGCGAGGTGATCGTCATTTGTGACGTCGACTTCTAGCAGCAGCGGGACCGGATCGAGCTTCTTGATCACTCGAGCGGTCAGGCTCATGGCCCGGCCGAAGTTGGAGACGACGACCGTTGCTCCCTCGGCCTGAGCGATCTTCGCCACGTGGAAGCCGATCGAGGTGTCCAGGGTGACGCCGGCAACAAGGATGTTCTTGCCCTCGAGAATGCCCACAAGTGTCCTTCCTTCTGCGCCCTGAGCTTGTCCCTTTCTGCGCCCTGAGCTTGTCCCTTCTGCGCCCTGAGCTTGTCGAAGGGCGGTTTCGACTGGCTCAGACCCATACAGATTCTCAGTGCCCCATGCCAAGGCCGCCATCGACCGGAAGCAGCGCACCTGTGATGTAACCGGCTGCGTCGCTGCTGAGAAATTCGACCGCAGCCGCGACATCATCCACCGAGCCAAGTCGGCCGAGCGGAATCTGCTCGGCATACTTCTTCACCAGGTCCTCGCCCAGCTCGGACGTCATGTCCGTCTCGATGAATCCGGGCGCCACAACGTTTGCCGTCACGCCGCGCGATCCGAGCTCGCGGGCCAGCGAGCGGGCCATCCCCACCAGGCCGGACTTGGATGCCGCGTAGTTGACCTGTCCGGCTGAGCCGAGCTGTCCGACCACTGAGGAGATGAAGACAATGCGCCCGAATCTGGCGCGGATCATCGGCCTGGCGGCCCGCCGCGCCACCCGGAACGCCCCCGTCAGATTGGTGGCGATTACCTGATCCCAGTCCTCGTCCGACATCCTGAGCACCAACGTGTCGCGGGTGATCCCGGCGTTTGCCACCAGCACCTCGACGGCGCCGAGAGCCGATTCCACTTGAGCAAAGGCCGCCTCCACCTGAGGAGGATCGGTGACATCGCACTGCACGCCGAGAACGTCGTTTGGGACCTCTCCGCTGCGATAGGTTGCCGCCACGCGGTGCCCGGCCTGGGCAAATTTGGCGGCAAGACGTTGGCCGATTCCCTTGCTGCCACCGGTCACCAGAACGACCCTCGATGGATTCACGGGGTCACGCTATCGACACCGAAGGATCGTCTGCGAGCAGGCGTAGGCTGACGTGGTGACCGATCGCGAGATGGCACACACCCGCACCATGGCGGAGATGGCACACCGAAGCTCACCCACGGTGATAACCGACGCCCGGATGGGCACCAGCGAGGAGATGTCGTCTCGGATTCGCCGCTACACGATCACCATGGCCTTCCGCGCCGCCTGCTTTATCAGCATGGTCTTCGTGGAAGGCGTATTTCGTTGGGTGCTGTTCGCCTGCGCCGTGGTGTTGCCGTTCATTGCGGTGATCGCAGCGAACCAGGTCAATCAGCACTTCCGCGCCGGTAAGAAGAGAGCCCCGAACGCCGTGCTCGGTGGTGGACCAGAGCTCACTACCGGTCACGATGATGCCCAAAGCGGTGAGGTCATCGACGAGGAGGACGACGGGCAACCGCGGCCGAATGAACGCGTCGCCTAGCGGCCCTGACCCGCTTCCTGCGGGTCCGAGGAGCTCTGACCCGTTGCCGGCCGGGCCCGGGGGGTTGCTGTGCTCGGCCCGAGGCTGCCGCAAGCCGGCCTCATACGACCTGCAGTGGAACAACCCGAAGATCCATACGACGGACCGACGCAAGCACTGGCTCGCCTGCGATGATCACCGCGACTCGCTGGCACAGTTTCTCTCAGCGCGCAGTTTCCTCAAAGAGGTACTGCCCCTCTAGAGAAGTACCGCGCCACTAGCCGCCGATCGCCGACATGGGCCGGTCCGGTTGCAGGAAGCTCGGATCGTTGATGCCGTGGCCGGGTTGCTTTCCCCTGACTGCCGCCACCCAGAGCGCGGCGAGCTCGGCATCGCTCGCGCCACGCCGTAGTGGCGTACGAAGGTCGGATTCCGTTCGAGCGAACAGGCAATTCCGGATCTGGCCGTCGGCGGTAAGCCGTACCCTGTCGCATGCGCCGCAGAAGGGTTTCGAGACGGCTGCGATGATGCCGACCGAGTAGCCGGTGCCCACGACCCGGAACAGCTCGGCCGGCGCGCTGCCCCGGGTGAGCGCAGCCTGCGGATCTTCCACCAGCTCGACATGCTCGGAGAGCCGCTGTTTGATCTCGGCTGCGGTGATCATGTTCTCGCGCTGCCAGCCGTGCTGCGGATCCAGCGGCATCTGCTCGATGAACCGGAGCTGTACCTGTTCCGCCATTGCCCAGTCCAGCAGCTCAACCACTTCATGATCATTGATTCCGCGCATCAGCACGGTGTTGATCTTGACTGGCTGCAGGCCGGCCTGGCGCGCAGCGGCGATACCGGCGAGCACGTCGGGCAGCCGTCGCCGCCGGCTGAGCCGGCTGAAGGTATCCGGATCAAGAGTGTCCAGCGAAATGTTGATGCGCCGTAGCCCGGCCACGGCTAGCTTCCCGGCGCGCGCGGCGAGGCCGATCGCGTTCGTCGTCAGCGCGATCTCCGGCGTCGGCGAGAGCGCTGCGATATCTGCAACCAGCAGCTCGAGGTTCTTCCGCAACAGCGGTTCACCGCCCGTGAGGCGTACGGTTTTGATGCCGAGGCGCTCGACGCCGATGGTGATCAATCTCACGATCTCGTCATCGGTCAGCACCTGGGCACCGGGAAGCCAGTCCAATCCCTCGGCAGGCATGCAATAGGCACAGCGCAGATTGCACCGGTCGGTGAGTGACACCCGCAGATCCGTCGCCACTCGACCGTAGCCATCCGCAAGTGCTTGTTGATTACGCACTACCGACTCCGCGGGCGCGGAATCAGCCTTACGCAGCCGCGGAAATGGGAGCAGCGTGGTCATTCTTGGAGTCTAATTTGGCCGTTCGTCGGCCATTGGATCCGCTCCGAGTGGGTGTAGACGTTCATGGTCTCGCCGCGGATGAAGCCAACCAGGGTCAGGCCAGCCTGCTCAGCCAATTCGACCGCCAATGAGCTCGGTGCCGAAACGGCAGCGAGCACCGGGATGCCGGCGAGTACGGCCTTCTGGGTGAGCTCGAACGACGCTCGTCCCGATACGGTCAAGATCATCTGGCCCAGCGGCAGCAACTGCTCCCGGATCGCCCATCCAATGACCTTGTCCACGGCGTTGTGGCGACCGACATCTTCTCGAACGCAGATCATCTCCGAGTCGAGGCCAAGCAGCCCCGCAGCATGCAGTCCGCCGGTCTGGTCGAATGCTCGTTGCTGCTGTCGCAGCCGAGTGGGTGCCGAAAGAACTAATCCGGCCGGGACCACCAGCCCGGCTGTCATCCTGTACGGCGAATCGCGCAGCACCTGTTCAATCGTCGTCGTACCGCAGATGCCGCAGGCGCTGGTCGTTACGACGTTCCGGCGCACCTCTGGCGCCGGCGGTTCGGCCGACGGGGCCAAGGTGACATCAAGCACGTTGTAGCTATTCACACCGTCGGGACCGGATCCCGCGCAATAGCGCGCCACCATGACGTCCGACCGCCCGGCGATGATGCGCTCGCTGTGCAGCAGCCCGTGCACGAGGTCCACGTCGTTCCCCGGCGTACGCATCGTGACCAGGTACGACTCACCGTTCAGGCGAACCTCGAGCGGCTCCTCCACAGCAACGGTGTCAGTGCGGCGCATCGACTGATCCAGTCCAGGTCCCAGCCGCAACACGGCGTGGCGACGGGTTACTCGTCCCATAGCATCATCCTGGCCCCTCGCATCAAGCGAAACCATCCAAACAACCCTCGCCAGGAGCATCCCGACCATGGAACTCAAGCAGTGGCTGACTAACCTCGCTGCCGAGCTGGAGATCAGCGACATCACAATGGACGAAGATGCAGTGCACATTTTGCTGGATCTCGCGCGGGACTCTGCCCATGAGGTGGAACGGGTCGCCGCGCCGCTGACCACATTCCTGATCGGAGTTGCTGTAGGCCGCGGTGCATCGCTGGAACGTACGGCCGCCTCCGCCACCGAACTGCTGCTGAATCAGGATGCCTCCGGCTAGCCTGGCTGAGTGCGCCGCCTGTGGCTTCGCTGGGCATTGCTGATCATCTTCGTTGGCGTGCTCGGAATCGTCTTCGTCAACCTGGGCGAGTGGCAGCTCGACCGGCTGGCTCAGCGCCGGGAGCGTAATGCCACCACGATTGCGAACGAGCAAAAGCCGATCCGGCCGTACGAGCAGGTGTTCACTCATCCGATCATTGATGCTGATCAATGGCAGCGCGTCGAGGCGCGCGGCACCTTCGACGCCGATCATCAGTTCGTCGCGCGCTACCGCAACAGTGGTGATGCTGATGGCTACGAAGTCGTGACTCCGCTGCACACTGCGACCGGCACCGTACTCGTGGATCGCGGATTCATTCCGCTGCAACGTGGCGCTCAGATTCCATCGGCAGGCCCGCCGCCACCAACCGGTGAGGTGACGGTAGTCGGACACGTGCGACGTAACGAGAGGGGTCGGCGAGCCGCGATCACTCCGGTCAGCAATCAAATGCGCTTGATCAACTCCGATGCCATCGCGGCAACGCTTCCTTATCCGATTGCCTCTGGTTACATCGGCGTGCTGACGATCCAGCCGGAGCAGCAAGGCGGCCTTCAGCCGATCAAGCTGCCGGAGCTTTCAGAGGGCCCGCACTTCTGGTACGCGGTGCAGTGGTTCATGTTCACCGCCGTTGGCGTCGCGGGCATTGTTGTCTTCATTCGAGCTGATCTTCGAACGCGCCGTGAAGAGCGCGAGGACGCCGACGAAGCCCGCGACAGTGTGAAGATCTGATCATGGACCTTGGCCTTACCGACCGTGCATTCGTCGTCACCGCCGCGAGCAGTGGACTCGGGCGTACAGCGGCTCAACAGCTCATTGCCGAGGGCGGCCGCGTCGTCCTGGTCGCGCGACGAGCAGAGCTTCTTGCCGAAGCCGTGAGCCAGATGGGCCCGGACCGGGCTGTGGCACTAGCAGCTGATCTCACCGATGCCAGCACAGCCGAGACGGCCTGTGCCCTGGCGCTGGACGCCTTCGGTCGGTTGGATGGAGCACTGGTCAGTGTCGGGGGACCGCCAGCCGGATCCGTCCTGGAGACCAGCGAGGAACAGTGGCGCGCTGCCTTTGAATCCGTTTTCCTGGCAGCGCTGCGGGTCAGCCGAGCTGTGGTACGGCATGGCACGGCGCCTGACCTCTGCATCGCCTGGGTGTTGTCAACGTCGGTGAAGACACCCATCCCGGGGCTTGCTGCCTCCAACGGATTGCGCCCCGGTCTAGGAATGCTGGTCAAGCAGCTGGCGGACGAACTCGGCCCGCAAGGGACACGGGTGGTCGGCCTCATGCCGGGTGCAATCGACACCGAGCGCGCCCGGTATCTCGACTCGCTCAAGGATGATCCGGTCGCGGCGCGCGCGAAGATGGAAGCGTTCATCCCGTTACGCCGATACGGCCAGCCTGAGGAATTCGGTCGAGTGGCAGCCTTCGTGCTCTCCCCTGCCGCGTCCTACCTCACCGGCTCGGTAATCCCAGTCGAGGGTGGGGCCCAACGCGGACTCTGATCGAACTGCGTTCGGTACAGCTCGGCATAGAGACCACCTTCGGCCAGCAGCTCATCGTGCCGGCCGCGCTGCACGACCCGGCCTCCGTCAACGACGATGATCAAGTCGGCGTTACGCACCGTGGATAAGCGATGGGCGATCACGACGCTGGTGCGACCCTGCATCGCCAGGTCCAGTGCTTGCTGAACCGCAACTTCGGATTCGGAATCCAGGTGCGCTGTCGCCTCGTCGAGCACCACGATGGGCGGCGCCTTGAGCAACAGCCGGGCGATCGCCAGCCGCTGCCGCTCGCCACCGGACAGCCGATAGCCCCGCTCGCCGACTACCGTGTCGAGCCCGTCAGGCAGGCTCTCCACAAGTGTCTTGAGCTGCGCGGCTTCCAGCGCCTCCCACAGCTCGGCCTCGGTGGAATCGGGCCGGGCGTAGCGAAGATTGGCGCGAATCGTGTCATGGAACATGTGGGCGTCCTGCGTCACATAGCCAACTGCCGCACGGAGCGAATCCTGCTTCAGTTTCTTGACGTCCGTGCCAGCAACCGAGACCGTGCCCGATGTGGCGTCGTACAGCCGAGCGATCAAGTGCGTCATAGTCGTCTTGCCACCGCCAGAGCGGCCGACGAGTGCCACCGTCTGGCCGGCCGCAACACTGAACGTCACATCATGCAGCACCTCGCCACTCGGTCGTTGATCAAGAGAGGCAATCGACTCCAAGCTCGCCAGTGAAACCTGATCGGCGGTCGGGTAGCTGAACGAAACGTCCTCAAAGCTGACTGAAGCTGGGCCATCGACGGGCTCAGCATCCTCGGCGTCGCGGACCATGGGCACCAAGTCGAGGACCTCGAAAACGCGATCGAAGCTGACGAGGGCGTTCATCACATCGATACGGAGATTGGTCAGCTGGGTAAGCGGCCCGTAGAGCTGGGTGAGCAGCCCGGCCAGAGCCGTCAAGGTGCCGATCGTGAGCACGCCGTCGATAGCCAATGACCCACCCACGCCGTACACCAGCGCGGTCGCCAACGCCCCGACTAGCCCCAGCGAGGTGATGAAGAAGCGGCCGTTCATGGCGATCTTGACCGAGACATCGCGTACGGCTCCGGCCCGTTCTGCAAACCGGTCGTGCTCCTCGACAAACCGGCCAAAAAGTTTGACGAGTAATGCGCCGCTGACGCTGAACCGCTCCGTCATTGTCGCGGACATATCGCCGTTGAGTTGCATCTGCTGGCGCGTCAGATCAGCCAACTTGCGGCCAACGATCTTGGCGGGAATTAGGAAGATCGGCAACATGATCAGTGCAGCGAGGGTGAGCTGCCAGCTCAGCACGATCATGGCGGCCAGCACCAATATCAGGCCGATCAGGTTGGACAGCACAGTCGAGAGAGTCGAGGTAAAGGCTTGCTGTGCGCCGATCACGTCTGAGTTCAGCCGCGACACCAGTTTCCCGGTCTGGGTTCTGGTGAAGAACGCAACGGGCATCTCGACCACATGGTCGAAGACCTGAGTGCGAAGGTCGAAGATCAAGCCTTCGCCGATCCTCGCGGAGAACCAGCGCTGCACCACCCCGAGCACTGCCGCCAACACAGCCAGGCCGGCAACGGTCAAACTCAGGATGATGACGATCTGCCGATCGCCCTGCAAGATGCCCTTGTCGATGATCTCCCTGAAAAGCAGCGGGGGCGCCACGTTCAGAGCTGACATCACCACCACCGTCGCGACGAACACGGCGATCCATCCCTGGTACGGCTTCGCGAACCTCAGGACGCGCCACACGATCCCGCGGCTGAGCTGATGCTGGGCAACCTCGGGATCCTGCGACATGCGTCGCATCATCATGTACATCGACATGGCTTTCCTCCGGGGCTCAAAACGTTCGGCGTCCCCAGGCTATTCCGGCCCTACGACATAGAGCGGCAAGCGCAAAGGCCCGACCGCATTGGCGGCCGGGCCCTGGGGGAAACTCGCGATCAGCGCTTTCTGGCAGGAGCCTTCTTTGCGGCGGTTTTCTTCGCAGGCGCTTTCTTAGCCGCGGACTTCTTGGCCGGGGCCTTGGTCGCCTTGGCGGTCGTCTTCTTCGCGGGCGCCTTCTTGGCGGCCGACTTCTTGGCTGGTGCTTTGGCGGTCGTCTGCTTCGCCGGTGCCTTCTTCGCGGCCGACTTCTTCGCGGGCGCCTTAGCCGCCTTCGCAGGAGTCTTCTTGGCAGTGGTCTTCTTGGCAGCACCAGTCGTCTTCTTTGCGGCGCTGCTCGACGTTGTCTTCTTCACGCCGCGAGTAGCACCGCCACGGCCGCGTAACTCCACTCCGGCTTCCTTCAAAACGCCGTGTACGAACCCGAAGGAACGACCGGCATCGTCCGCGATCTTGCGGATGCTCTCGCCCGCGGCGTACCGCTTGGCGTACTGGGAAGCAAGCGTTGTCCGCTGCGCCCCGGTAATGCGTGAACCCTTAGCCAATGCCTTGGCCACTGCGCCTCCCTGTGTCTTGAGGTCATCGCGTTGGGCGATAACTCAGCCAGAACTGTGTTTCGCGAAACAGTGTTTGCCTGAACAGTGATCGACAATCCAAGATCAATGATCACTCATTTCTAGCACGTTTTGGCTAGCTTTGGGGACTTTCCGACTGATCAATAATTGAGGCGATTGATCACCGCAGCGGGAGCCCAGATGATCTCTGACTGAGTAAGGCTGATCACTAGGCAAGAGGTTGTCGATGATCAGCCGTTGCTATCAGGCCAAGGCGACCAGATCGGCGTACTCAGCACTCCAAAGATCTTCCACACCATCGGGAAGCAGCAGCACGCGATCAGGATCGAGGGCGTGCACGGCGCCCTCGTCGTGGGTCACCAACACGATGGCACCTGGGTAACGCTTGATCGCCGCGAGCACCTCGGCTCGCGACGCAGGATCAAGATTGTTTGTTGGCTCGTCCAGCAGCAAGACATTGGCGCTCGAGCAGACCAACATCGCTAAGGTGAGCCGGGTTTTCTCGCCGCCGGAGAGTACGCTCGCCGGTTTGTCGACATCGTCACCGCTGAACAGGAACGATCCCAGAACCTTCCGGACATCGGTGTCACCAAGATCGGGGGCAGCGGTCCTCATGTTCGCCAGCACAGATCGGCCGACGTCCAGAGTCTCGTGCTCTTGGGCGTAGTAGCCGATGCGCAGGCCGTGACCTGCCACCACCTCGCCGGTGTCGGGATCGTCTAGGCCCGCCAGAATGCGCAGCAGCGTGGTCTTTCCGGCACCGTTGAGGCCGAGCACCACGACGTGGCTGCCTTTGTCGACGGCCAGATCAACATCAGTGAACACCTCAAGGGATCCGTAGCTCTTGCTGAGGTCTGATGCCGTCAGGGGGACCTTGCCACACGGTGCCGGATCGGGAAACTTGATCTTCGCGACCCGTTCCGGGGCTCGCTCGCCCTCGGTCTCGGCCAACAACCGCTCAGCTCGCCGCACCATGTTGTGCGCAGCCACGGCTTTAGTCGCCTTGGCGCGCATCTTGTCTGCTTGGCTGATCAGCTGATCGGCCTTGCGCTGGGCATTCAACCGCTCCCGCCTGCGGCGCTTTTCGTCTGTCTCGCGTTGCTGCAAATACAGCTTCCAGCCCATCGCATAGATGTCGAGCTCAGCCCGGTTCGCATCGAGATGGAACACCTTGTTGACGCAGCGCTCCAGCAGGCCGACATCGTGGCTGATCACGAGCAAGCCGCCAGAATGCGCCACCAGGAAATCACGCAGCCAGACGATCGAATCGGCGTCGAGGTGGTTCGTCGGCTCGTCGAGCAGCATAGTTTTGGCGCCGGAGAACAAGATTCTGGCGAGCTCGACGCGTCGCCGCTGGCCACCCGAAAGCGTCCCGATTGGCTGATGAAGCACCCGCTCCGGCAAGCCGAGGTTGCTGGCGATCCGGGCCGCCTCCGACTCCGCTGCGTAACCGCCGGCCGCTGCCAGCTCGGCCTCAGCCCTGGCGTACGCGGCCATCGCCTTGTCCCTTACCTCGGGCGAGTCATCGCCCATCGCCAACTCGGCGCGGCGCAATCGATCAACGACCGAGTCCAGGCCACGCGCGGACAAGATGCGGTTTTTGGCCAGCACGTCAAGATCACCGGTTCGCGGATCCTGCGGCAGGTATCCCACCGTGCCCGTTCTGGTGATCGCGCCGCTCGCCGGCTGAGCCTCACCCGACAGGATCTTGGTCAATGTGGTCTTGCCGGCGCCATTCCTGCCTACCAAGCCGATCTTGTCGCCAGCCGCCACCTGGAATGAGGCATGCTCCAGCAAGAGGCGCGCACCCGCGCGCACCTCCACATCCCTCGCGACCAGCATGAGACTTAAGTCTCCTTACGTGATCAAGAATCGCTCTCCGCCGCGAGTGGGCAGCAATCGCCCACGATCTTCACCGGCGGTGGGAGGTTAGTGCACACTCGACCCAAACAAAAGCGAAGCTAGCTGACGTCATGGAGCGGACTCATCGAGTTCTGCGCCCGCGTAGCTGAAGTACGACTAGCGAGCGGCGCCTGCCGGCGGAAATCGAATTTCTGGCGATCAGGATGTGGCGACCGGCAGAGAGTGCAGTAGCCGGACGTTGAAATTGTTGGCGTATGTGAGATCCCCGGCTTGACGAATAGCCGGCCACCGTTCGAAGACAGTTTGCAGGGCGATACGCCCTTCGAGCCGGGCCAGTGGGGCACCAAGGCAGTAATGGATGCCGTGACCGAGCGCGACGTTTTGTCGATTGGGTCGGTCGAACACGAACTGGTCCGGTTCCGGAAATGCTTCGGGATCGCGGTTGGCGGCTGCGAGTATTAAGAGCAAGGCGTCGGCCGCCCGGATGGTCTGATCGCCGACATCAATGTCCTCACGGGCGCCCGGCTCAACACGGTGTCTACAAAGCCGTGCAACCCCTCCCCTGTTGCTTTCACGGGCGCCAGCTCAGCTGAGCTCAAGGTGTTGATATCACGCCCGAAAGGCAGCAGGAAGTCATCGCACCATCACTTGAGCTGGCGCCTCGGCCTCCGAGAGCGACACACCGAGCAGCTGCCCGAGAACGGCGATCGGCATCGGTTCGGCGAGGTGCGCAGCAAGGTCGAGTGAGTCAAGTGCTCATCGAGCATCCGGTTGGTGATCATGCTGATCGGCCCGGCCAACTCGTTGATCACTGACGGGACGAACGCCGCGATCACGAGCCGTCGCAGCCGGGTGTGGTCCGGCGGTCGGTGAAGACAAGACCGGATTGGACGAAGGTGTACATGTCTGCGAGCAGATCGGCAGAGCCGATCGTGGAGTCTGCGGCAGCGGCGGCATGGTTGAGGAGAGTCGCGGCTCGCCCAACGCCCAGCGGACGTCTTCGTAGCGAGTCAGCAGCCACAGACCCATCTGATCATTCCAACTGGCCGGACCCCGGATCTGCGCATATTTGGCGTACGGGTCTGTCAGCATGTCTGGCCCGAATAACGGCGGAGCGGTCGCAGTCATCAGCACCACCCTTAGGTCGAATTGCTGACAATTATCGCCCGCAACGACAGCTTTCAGCCTGGGCAAATTGTCAGGACTTGCGCAGGAGGGGCTGAGATCAGCTTCGTGGCCTTGTGCGGAGAGAAGAACCGCGATTCGCCGGTTAGCGACGACCTTCGTGGCCTTGTGCGGAGAAACGCCAGCCGAAGATGATCACGCCACAAACAAACGACCCTCAGCCGCGACCAGCTGAAGATGATCACCGCCACGTCCGCGACCAACCGCACTCAGCCACCCGTCTGAGCGCCCCCGAGAAAGGTTCGGGGAGGCCCGGGGAGCATGCGCAGAAACTAAGATGCTTGAAACCCATGCAGCGCTGACTCGCAGATGCCGCTAACCCGCCCACAACGTTTCTGCGGGTGCTCCCCGGGCCTCCCCGAACCACAGAGTGTGGGAGTTAGCGCTCAGACGTTGAAGCCCAAAGCGCGCAGTTGGTCACGGCCGTCGTCGGTGATCATCTCCATGCCCCACGGGGGCATCCAGACCCAGTTGATCACCCACCGATCGACCAGCCCTTCCAGTGCGCTCTGAGTCTGGTCCTCGATCACATCCGTCAGCGGGCAAGCAGCTGAGGTCAGCGTCATGTCGATGGTCAAGGACTCATCGTCTTCCAGGTGCAGACCGTAGACCAGACCAAGATCGACGACGTTGATGCCGAGTTCTGGATCGACGACATCCTTCATCGCTTCCTCGATGTCCTCCAGCAGCCGCTGATCATCCAGCTGGTCTGGCTGCTCACCAAGATCGACCTGAGGCAGATCATCTGCGACCAGATCCGACGGGCGTGTGTCGGTCATTGCTCTATCTCCTTAGCTACGCTCGCTCTGGGCTCGCATGACGGCGTCCCGAAAGGCCGACCAACCGAGTAGGGCACACTTCACCCGCGCTGGGAACTTGGCGACGCCAGCAAATGCGATGCCGTCTTCCAGCCGTTCCTCATCGGGCTCGAGCTGACCCTTGCTCTGCATCATGGCCAAGAACTCCTCATACAAGCCCACGTCATAGGCGATGTCATTGCCGATCACCAGGTCGGTCATGACCGAGGTTGATGCCTGGGAGATCGAACAGCCCATCGCCTCATAGGACACATCTGTGACGGTGTCCCCATCTAGCTGCACTCGGAGGCGCACCTCGTCGCCACAGGTGGGATTGACATGATGCACTTCGCTGTCGTACGGCTCCCGGAGTCCACTGTGATGCTTCGTCCGGTAATGATCAAGAATGATCTCCTGATACAGCTCTTCGACCTTCATCGCAGTCTCCCGAAGAACGAGATCGTGTAATCCAGACCATCGATCAGGGCGTCGATTTCGGCGGAAGTCGTATACAGGTAGAAGGAAGCCCGGGTCGAAGACTGTACGCCGAAGCGCTGATGCAGCGGCCGGGCGCAGTGATGGCCGGCCCGCACCGCGATACCTCGCGAGTCCAGCAGATGGCTTACGTCGTGTGGGTGGATCGGCTGCCCGTCGGCACCGCTGAGTGTGAACGAGACGGCGCCGCCGCGATCCACTGGCTCGTCCGGTCCGAGGATTGTGACCCCGGGCAGGCCCCGTAGCCCTTGCAGTGCGTACGCGGTGATGTCGCGTTCGTGTGCGCTGATCTGATCCATCCCGATGACACTCAAGTACTGCGCTGCCGCAGCGAGGCCGACGGCCTGAGCAATCGGCGGAGTGCCGGCCTCGAAACGATGCGGCGGTGGCGCGTAGGTCGAGCCCTCCATGGTCACGATCTCGATCATCTCGCCACCACCCAAGAAGGGCGGCAGCGCGGCCAGGAGCTCATAGCGTCCCCAGAGCACACCGATGCCCGTGGGTCCTACCATTTTGTGCCCGGTGAAGGCGACCAGATCCGCCCCAAGCGCGGCCAGATCAACCGACAGTTGAGGAACGGCCTGCGAGGCATCGACTACGACAGTTGCTCCCACGGCATGGCCGAGCGCGGCGATCTGGCTGATCGGATTGACCGTACCGAGCACGTTCGACACGTACGCCACCGAAATGATCTTGGTGCGTTCGTTGATCAAGCCCTCCGCAGCCGCCTTCTCAAGATCCAGCCGTCCCTCATCGGTGACGTCAAACCAGCGGAGTACCGCGCCGGTGCGCTGTGCGAGGAGCTGCCACGGAACGATGTTCGAGTGATGCTCCATGACCGAAATGACGATCTCGTCGCCAGCTCGGATGGACGCGCCCAGCGTGTACGCGCAGAGGTTAAGTGCCTCGGAGGCGTTCTTGGTGAACACCACTTCCTCAGTGCGGTTCGCGCCGATGAACCTCGCCAGTTGAGCGCGCGAATCCTCGAACGCCTCGGTCGCTTCGGCTCCCAGCACATGCATGGCGCGGGCCACGTTCGCGTTGTGGTTCAGATAGTGATCTTCGATCGCCTCGACGACCACCCGCGGCTTTTGGGAACTGTTGGCACTGTCGAGATAGACCAGCGGCGCCCCGTCCACGGTCCGCTCCAGGATCGGGAAGTCGGCGCGGATTGCGTCTACGTCAAAGAGGATTGGCTCGTCCGCAAGCGCGATGCTGCCCGTCGCAACATCATCCAGATCCGTGGTGGCGGGATACTCCGGCCCGCCGTCGACCGACATGATCTACTACTCCGCCCCAGCCGCCGCAGCCGCTCGTACGTAACGGTCGTAGCCCTCTGCTTCCAACCGCTCGGCCAGCTCCTGACCGCCTTGCTCCGCCACCCGGCCGGCTACGAAGACATGCACGTAGTCGGGTGTGATGTAGCGCAGGATCCGGGTGTAGTGGGTGATCAACAACACACCGCGATCACCCTGCGCTGAGAAACGGTTCACCCCGGCGGCGACGATCCGCAGCGCGTCGATGTCAAGCCCGGAGTCGGTCTCGTCCAAGATCGCGAAGCGCGGGTTCAGCAGCTCGAGCTGGACGATCTCGTGCCGCTTCTTTTCCCCTCCCGAGAAGCCCTCGTTGAGGCTGCGGTTGGCGAAGTCCGGGTCCATCTGAACCCGCTCCATGGCGGCGTTGACTTCCTTTACCCAGGTCCGCAGCTTGGGAGCCTCGCCGTCGAGCGCTGTCTTGGCCGAACGTAGAAAGTTCGTCACCGATACCCCCGGCACTTCGACCGGATACTGCATGGCGAGGAACAGACCGGCACGGGCCCGTTCGTCGATGGTCAGCGAGAGCATGTCCTGGTCGTCCAAGGTCACGCTGCCGGAGGTGATGTGGTACTTGGGGTGACCGGCGATCGAGTACGCCAACGTCGACTTGCCCGAACCGTTGGGACCCATGATCGCGTGCGTCTCACCGCTGCGAACCGTGAGATCGACTCCCTTGAGGATCTCCTTCGGCCCGCTTTCGGTATCAACCGAAACGCGAAGATCACGAATGGCCAGAGTGGACATGAAAGATCAGAACTCCTGTGCGTAGGTGGGTGAGGAAGTGCGATCCGCAGTATTGGAATCTAGGGGTGCAGAGACATCGACCAAGACGTCGTCGCCTTCGACGAGGCATCGGTAGATCGGTACCGGCTCGGTGGCCGGCAGCCCAATCGGCTCTCCGGTGCGTAAGTCGAAGCGCGAACCGTGCAGGTAGCACTCAATCTCGCCCTCGCCCACATCTCCTTCGGACAACGGAATCGAAGCGTGCGAGCACTCATCGGCGATGGCGTAGAAAGCCCCGCTGCTATGCACGATGGCCAGCTCCACAGTGCGGCCATTACGCGGCACCTCTACCGGAATCGCCGACTCTGTAGCGACGTCATTCACCGAGCAGACCCGAACCAGACTGCTCATGATGGCAATCCGATGTTGATCGCGAGTTCAGCCTCGACCGCTTCCAGCAGCCGCTTTTCGATCTCCGGTACGCCGACCTTCCGGATGATGTCGGCGAAGAAGCCGTGAACGACGAGCCGACGAGCCTCCGACTCATCAATGCCCCGGCTGCGTAGGTAGAACAGCTGCTCGTCGTCGAATCGGCCAGTCGTGGAGGCGTGGCCCGCGCCCTCGATCTCGCCGGTCTCGATCTCCAGGTTGGGCACCGAGTCGGCGCGGCAACCATCGGTGAGCACCAGATTCTTGTTCGACTCGTACGTGCTGATGCCCTCGGCGACCTTTCGGATCAAGACGTCGCCGATCCAGACGGTGTGTGCACCCTGGCCCTGCAAGGCACCTCGATAGTCCACGTTGCTGCGGGTGTGTGGCGCGTTGTGGTCGACGAAGAGCCGATGCTCCAGATGCTGCCCGGCGTCGGCGAAATAAAGACCGAGCAATTCGGCCTCGCCGCCGGGAGCGGCGAAGTCGACCGAGGAGGAGATCCGGACTACGTCGCCGCCAATGCTCACCAGTGCCTGGCGATAACTGGCATCACGGCCGACTCGGGCATGCTGGTGGGCGAGATGGATCGTGTCGTCGGCCCAATCCTGTACCGATACCAAGGTCAGAGCGGCGCCGTCGCCGACGAGAATTTCACTATTGCCGGCGCGCACGGTCGAGCCGCGATGCTGCAGCACCACGGTGGCGCGCGCATTGGCACCGATCTCCAGCACCAGATGGCTGAACATCGCGGCCTCGCTGCCAGTACCTGAAATGTTCACAACCACCGGCTCGTCGAGCTCAGCGCTCGGCGGCACGGAGATGATCCGGGCCTGCTCGAAGGAGTTCCACGCCTGGGCAGCGACCCGGTCGTTGGGAACATAAATCCTCCCCAGTCGCGGATCATCCCGGTCCACGAGGTCCACCGTCACCTCGGGCGGTGCCTGGACGTCAACGCGTGCGCCGCCACCTGCCACGAATGTGCCGTCGTGCAGACCTCTCAGACGCTTGATCGGAGTAAAGCGCCAGGCTTCCTCGCGTCCGGTCGGGACGGGATGATCATCGAGATCAAATGAGCCGGGCGGATGGAGTCGGCTGGCCACTTTATGGCGACTCTCCACCGCATCGGCTACGCGTGCGGCAGCCTGATCAAGCAAGGTCACGTCGACAGATCTCTTTCTAGGTCGGTGGGATGGGTGTTTGGCGCCTTATGTCATGTGCGCTGAGCCCGTCGAAGCGCACCCCTTCGACGGGCTCAGGGCACATAATCGACGGGGCTCAGGGTGCATGATCAGCCGACCGCACCCTCCATCTGCAATTCGATCAACCGATTGAGCTCCAGCGCGTATTCCATCGGAAGCTCTCGCGCGATCGGCTCGATGAAGCCGCGGACGATCATGGCCATGGCCTCGTCTTCACCAAGGCCCCGGCTCCTGAGATAGAACAGTTGATCTTCGCTGACCTTGGAGACAGTCGCCTCGTGACCCATCGACACGTCGTCTTCCCGTACGTCGACGTAGGGGTAGGTGTCAGAGCGGCTGATCGTGTCCACTAGAAGCGCGTCGCACTTCACAGTGCTGGCCGAGTGATGGGCGCCTTCCTGCACCTGGACCAGGCCGCGGTACGACGTACGCCCGCCGCCCCGAGCTACCGACTTGGAGATGATCGAGCTCGAGGTGTGCGGCGCGCAGTGCACCATCTTGGACCCGGCGTCTTGGTGCTGCCCCTCGCCGGCAAAAGCGACCGACAGGGTCTCCCCGCGAGAGTGCTCTCCCATCAGGTAGACCGCGGGGTACTTCATGGTGACCTTGGACCCGATGTTCCCATCGATCCACTCCATGGTCGCGCCCTCTTCACAGGTGGCCCGTTTGGTCACCAGGTTGTAAACGTTGTTCGACCAGTTCTGGATCGTGGTGTAGCGGCAGCGTGCGTTCTTCTTGACGATGATCTCGACAACCGCGGAGTGCAGCGAGTCGGAGGAGTAGATCGGTGCCGTACAGCCCTCGACATAGTGCACATACGCGCCCTCGTCGACGATGATCAAAGTCCGCTCGAACTGACCCATGTTCTCGGTGTTGATGCGGAAATAGGCCTGCAGCGGGATCTCCACGTGCACACCCTTCGGCACGTAGATGAAAGAGCCACCGGACCAGACGGCGGTGTTCAGTGAGGCGAACTTGTTGTCCCCGACAGGGATGACTGTCCCGAAGTACTCCCGGAAGAGATCCTCGTGCTCCTTGAGGCCGGTGTCGGTATCGAGGAAGATCACGCCCTGGCGCTCGAGCTCTTCGTTGATCTTGTGGTAGACCACCTCTGATTCATACTGAGCCGCCACACCAGCCACCAGCCGTGCCTTCTCCGCCTCGGGGATACCCAGCCTGTCGTAGGTGTTCTTGATGTCGGCGGGCAGTTCGTCCCAGGACGTCGCCTGCTTCTCGGTGGAACGCACGAAGTACTTGATGTTGTCGAAGTCGATGTCGCCGAGCTCGGCCCCCCAGGTGGGTAACGGCTTGCGGCCAAAGAGCCGGTGGCCCTTGAGCCGCAGATCGAGCATCCATTTGGGCTCGTTCTTGAGCCGGGAGATATTGGCGACGATCTCAGGGGTCAGGCCACGCTGCGCCGACGCTCCGGCAACATCACTATCGGCCCAGCCCCACTCGTAGTGACCGAGGGCAGCCAGATGTTGATCTTGGGTCTGGCCGGTGCCGACAGGTCGAGTAACAGCGGGATCCTGAGTTTGGGTCATGATCGTGCCCTTTCGGATGTGGTCATATCGGTCGTTGTCCTGCGCCCAGATGGTGCGGACACGTGCGGAACATGGGTCGTGCACACACCATCGCCATGCGCGATGGTGGCGAGGCGCTGCACATGTACCCCAAGGAGACGGGAGAACGCAGCAGTCTCCACCTCGCAGATCTGGGGAAATCGCTCGGCCACATGCGCAACCGGGCAGTGATGCTGACAGAGCTGCTCGCCGATCGCCGACGGCAATGTCGATGCGACGTAGCCATCCTCTGACAAGGCAGCGGCGAGAGCCTGCACTGGCGTGCTGTCTGGTGCCGCGTGCGCGATCCGCTGCTGGTAGCGCTGCTCGCTCTCGGCCATTCTCGACTCTGCGAAGAGCGTGACCGCTTCCGGGCCGGCCGCGGCCGAGAGGAACTCTAGGGCCTCGATGGCTAGGCCGTCGTAGGCGGTGTAGAACACTGAACGCCCAGCATCGGTCAGCACGAAAACCTTGGCGGGGCGACCACGGCCGCGACTGCCGTAGACGCGCCGTTCCCGAGCCTCGAGATGGCCAGATGCGAGCAGCACGTCGAGATGCCGACGAATAGCCGCTGGGGTCAGCCCCAGCCGCTCAGCCAACTCCGCGGCAGTCGATGGGCCATGTTCCAAAATGGAACTGGCGACTCGCTGCCGGGTGGATGCGTCGGTCTCAACGCTCTGGGAAACCCCAGCGGCACCCGAGGTGACCCGCTGGTGGTTTTTCACAACACCAGTGTGCCTTAATTCGACTGGCACCTTCAAATAAGGCTCGCCTTAGTCGTCTGAATGCCGGCTGAGCTAGTCGAAGCCCGAGCTAGCGCCCTTCGACATTCGTAGGGCGCATCCCGCGCGCCGCGCAGCGGCGGTCTCATCGAGCAGCGCCAATGCGGCGTCGCGATCCTCCGCAGGGAGCCGGTGCAGGTAGATCCGCGCGCAAAAGCCAGCTTGAGTACGCCTGGCTCGCCTGGCTCCAAACAAGGCAACACCGGCCATCAAGGGCAGTGTCACGATCACGCCGGCAATGATCGCGGCGACGCTGATCCCTCGTGTCTGACATGGGAACCTTTCACGTCCGAGACGACAGGCTAAGCCCAATCAGCGGGCCCCCCAGTTCCAGGGCGTCTGTTCGAAGGTTCCAACACCGTCAATCGTTGTTGCGCCGAAGTCCTTCACCAGGCGCAACGGATCGGCGCCGGCCTTGGTCAACGCGCTGACCAGTTCTCGGGCATGGGTGACGACAACGATCTGAGTCCGCTCACTGGCCCCAGCGATGAGCCGGGCGAGCGCCGGAAGAAGATCAACATGCAGGCTGGTCTCTGGTTCGTTCAACACCATCAATGACGGCGGTCGAGGACTCAGCAGTGCCGCAACCAGCAGCAGATAGCGAAGCGTCCCATCGGAAAGTTCGGCTGCACTGAGTGGACGCAACAGTCCATGGGCGCGCAGCTCGAGGTCGAAGCGGCCGCGGGTTTCCACGACCTGGATGTGAGAACCAGGAAACGCATCGTCGATCGTGCCGATCAGTGCATCAACGTCGCCAATCTCGATGATCGTTTGCAAGGCGGCCGCGAGGTCGCGCCCGTCACCATCGAGCACCGGAGTCCGGGTGCCGATCTGACTTTGCCTCACGGGCGAGTCAACGTCGGTGCGGAACTGGTCGTAGAAGCGCCAGCTGCGGATCTCCTCCCGCACTGCCACGATCTCCGGAGCGCGCGCCGGATCCAGCACCTCGGTGAGCACGCTTTCGTACGGTCGCAGCCCGGCCTCGAAGTTCTGGAAAGAATCGCGACTGGATGTGTTGCCACGGAGCTCGACCAGCGCACGTTTGCGCTTCACCAGCACGCTGGCTGGGCGCATGATCGGCCCGCTCCACACCACTTCACGTTTGATCTCGGGATCGAGATTGAACGCCGACGTCTCGTTTCGAGTTGGCAGGCCAAGGTCGATCAGATAGGAAAAGTCGTCCGACGCGAAGCCCAGCTGCAGGCTGATCGGGCCAGACCGTACAGTGCCCTGAACTGGATGCCTGCCGGAGCGAACCGACGCAGCTATCTGCTCCGGCCCAGCCCATAGCACCGAATCGAGCCCGCCCTCACGGGCAAGCGAGGAGATCACCCGACCCGATGCGCAGTCGGCCAGCAACCGGAGCGCCCGGTACAGACTGGATTTGCCGGTCCCGTTGGCGCCCGTAACGACATTGAGCCGCCCCAGTGGAAGCCGTAGATCGCGCAGGGAGCGGTAGTTCTCAATGGCGATCGTGGTGAGCATTGTGTGCATCGTATGGTGGCGTTCGAACCGCCGGGGCAACTTGCCGGCCTCGAGAGCGTGCCCAAGTACAGTACGGCGCATGCGCGTCGCCGTACTCGCCGACATTCATGGCAATCTGCCGGCGTTGGAGGCGGTCTTGCGCGAGGTCGACGCGGCGGGCGCGGACGCTGTTGTGCTGCCTGGCGACATGACCATTGGCCCCTTGCAATCCGAGACACTCGATCTGCTCGACTCCCTCGGCGATCAGGCAATTTGGGTGCGAGGCAATTGCGAGCGCAATGTCGTGGAGGTCTTCGATGGCCGCTACCAGCCGACTGGGGCCGCACACGAGGCCGGAACCATCTGGGCGGGACATCAACTAACCCGCGCGCAGCGGGACCGGCTAGCCTCGCTGCCGCTGACGGCGAGCATCGAGGTCGACGGGCTCGGTCCGGTCCTGTTCTGCCACGCGACCGCCCGCAGCGACGAGGAGATCGTGCTGGTCGACAGTCCGGTCGAGTGGTTCGTCGAGGGGTTTGCCGACGTAGAGGAACAAACGGTCGTCTGCGGCCACACCCACATGACGTTCGACCGCCTGGCCGCGGGCCGCCGCGTGATCAATCCCGGAAGCGTCGGCATGCCCTACGGCCCACCTGGAACAGTCGCCTACTGGGCGCTGCTCGGCCCAGACGTGTCGCTGCGTCGTACGCCGTACGACCTGAAGCGCGCCGCCGAACGTATGCAAGCCAGTGCCTGGCCCGGCACTGCCGAGTTTGTCGAACAAAACATCGTGCACGGTCCGCCCAGCGACTCGGAGGCCCTCACGCTCTTCTCCGACTGGGCTAGGCAGCGTCGCTCGCACTGACCGCGAGAGCCGTCAGCTCGCTTGCAAACGCTTCCGGTTCCTCCCACGCTGTGAAGTGTCCACCGGTCGACAACTCGGTCCAGCGAACGATCCGGAAGAAGCGTTCCGCGAATTCGCGCGGCGCCGGCACCAAGTCCTTGGGGAAGATCGTGATCCCCGTTGGCACGCTCACTTGGCTATTTTCGCCGGGATCGTACTCGACGTAGGGCAAGAATGAGGACCCAATGGTGTTAGTAACCCAGTAGAGGGTGAGCCAAGTGAGCACCTCATCTCGGCTGAACCGTCGCTCCAGCTGACCGTCACAGTCGCTCCAGGAACGAAGCTTCTCAGTGATCCAGGCGGCCAGTCCGGCTGGAGAATCGGCAAGCCCCACTGCTGCGGTCGCTGGCTTGGTGGACTGAAGCAGCGCGTAAGCACCTTCGCTCATCTGCCACGCCTGTCCGGCAGCAAGATAGGCCCGTTCGGGCTCGGTCAGCTCGGCTGAATTCACCGAGAACAAATGCGTGTAGGGCACGTCGGTGAGATGTAGCGCGATGATCCGATCGGTATGACGCCGGGCCAGCTGTTCTGCCACCGAAGCACCAACGTCGCCCCCTGAGACGACGAAGCGGTGATAGCCGTTGGCTGTCATCAATTCGGCGATGGCGTCCGCAACCCTGAGGGAGCTCCAACCTGGGCGCGTTGGTCGCTCCGAGAAGCCGTAGCCGGGAAGCGACGGCACAACGCGATGAAAATCGCGCAGCAGCGGCAGCGCTTTGGTGTAGCGCAGAAACGAATCGGGCCAGCCATGCAGCAACACGAGCGGAAGGGCATCCGGCGCGGCGGCGCGCTCGTGAATTTGGTGCAGCGAGAGGCCTGACACCTGCACACGTTCATGAGTGAATCGGCTCAGCGCAGCCTCCTGGGCGCGCCAGTCGAACTCGGTTTGCCAGTAGCCGAGAAGCTCGCGGAGGTAATCCAGATCCGCTCCCCTCGACCAGCCCTGACCGTCCACGACCGAGGGCCATCGAGTGTTCTGTAACCGCGTACGAAGATCATCGAGGACTGCATCGGGCACGACAAAGACCGGATCTGTCATAACAACCACCCTTCCATCTGGCACTGACAGTCCGAACTGATCAACAAACGGGTAGGCCAGAATGGCCAGCATGCAGCTACCCGTGATGCCTCCGGTCGCACCGATGCTCGCGAAGTCGGTGCCCCAAATCCCGAGTGGTCCAATGTCGTTCGAACCCAAGTGGGACGGATTCCGCTCCATCGTCTTCCGAGATGGAGACGAGGTGGAGATCGGCTCGCGGAATGAGCGACCCATGACTCGCTACTTCCCCGAGATCGTTGAGGCGATCAAGGCCAACCTTCCGGAGAAGTGCGTCATCGACGGCGAGATCATCGTCGTGGTCGGCGACCGGTTGGAGTTCGAGGTACTGCAACAGCGCATTCATCCGGCTGCCAGTCGGGTCAAACTGCTGTCGCAGAAGACGCCAGCCCGCTTCATTGCCTTTGATCTGCTGGCGCTGGACGACACCGACTACACCGAGCGGCCGTTCGAAGAGCGCCGCGTTGCTCTTGAGAAGGCGTTAGCGGACGCGGGACCGCCGATTCACCTCACGCCAGCCACCCGTGATCACGATCTGGCCGTGCAGTGGTTCTCGCAATTCGAGGGTGCCGGGCTCGACGGGGTCGTGGCGAAGCCGCTCGCCGGCATCTATCAGCCAGACAAGCGGACCATGTTCAAGATCAAGCACGAGCGCACGGCCGACTGTGTGGTCGCTGGATACCGGGTGCATAAGAGTGGGCCAGACAGCATCGGCTCACTGCTTCTGGGCCTGTACAAGGACACCGGCGAGCTGGCGAGCGTCGGCGTGATCGGCGCTTTCCCAGTCGCGCGCCGCAAGGAGTTGTTCATCGAACTGCAGCCGCTGGTCACCACCTTTGATGATCATCCCTGGGCGTGGGCCAAGCAGGAGGAGGGCACCCGTACGCCGCGGAGCTCGGAGTACAGCCGGTGGAATGCCCAGAAGGATCTCTCCTTCATCCCGCTGCGACCGGAACGGGTCGTCGAAGTCCGTTACGAGCACATGGAAGGCGACCGGTTTCGGCACACCGCCCAGTTCAACCGCTGGCGACCCGATAGGGATCCGCGCTCGTGCACTTACGAACAGCTCGAGGAACCGGTCACCTATGACCTCGCCGACATTCTGGCCACCGACACTGTGCCCTGAGCTCGTCGAAGGACGGTCTTCGACAGGCTCAGACCGCAGACGCTGAGCCCCCAGTCGCACCCTGACCGCATCGGCTGAGCACCCAGTCAGCCGGTCTAGAATTTCTCGGTGCCCAGTCCCGACACCGCCGTTCGGGTCGACGATCTGGTAGTCAGATTCGGCGGCCGCGCGGTGCTGGATGGGCTCACGTTGCAGGCCATAACTGGCGCACTGACTGCGGTCCTCGGTCCCAATGGCGCGGGCAAAACAACCCTCATCCGGTGCTGTACCAATCTCATTCGGCCCTCCACTGGGACAGTCACGGTGCTCGGCCAAGCCGCTGGATCTCGGCAGCTTTCCGGTCGGATCGGGTTGATGCCGCAAAGCGCCGGTTCCTGGTCAGGAATCAAGGCAATCGAGCTGTTGCACTATTTGGCAGGTCTCTACGCCCATCCGTTGCCTGTGGGACCGCTGGTCGAACGGCTCGGGCTCACGGATTGCGCGAAGACCCCGTACCGGCGGCTGTCCGGTGGTCAACAGCAAGCGGTGAATCTGGCTGGCGCACTCATTGGCCGGCCGGAGCTGGTCTTCTTGGATGAACCGACAGCGGGCATGGACCCACACGCTCGTCGCGCCACCTGGCTGCTGCTGCGCGAGCTCCGCGCAAACGGCGTCGCCATGCTGCTGACCACTCATGCGATGGATGAGGCCGAAGCCCTCGCCGACCAGGTGTATATCGTCGATAGGGGCCGCGTCACGATCTCGGGAACGGTGCGAGAGCTGACAAAGTCGGGCGGCACTCTGGAGACCGTCTTCCTTACTCACACGACCGCACGAGCCATCTCATGAGGGTGCTGGACCTCTCCCCCGCTCCCGCGCCGGCACCGCCCGTCAGGCGCATCGTGCGTCACGGACTTCTCGAAGCCCGGCTGCTGATTCGCAACGGTGAACAACTGCTGCTGGCCCTAGTGATTCCGCTGGCGATCTTGATCGCGAGCCGGTTCGTCAATTCCTCATTCGCCAATCTGGAGCTTCTTGGGCCCTCGGTGCTTGCTCTGGCCGTATGGTCCTCCGCGTTTACCTCGACAGCGATCACCACCGCCTTCGAGCGCCGCTACGGCGTGTTGGAACGGCTGGCAACCACTCCATTGGGCAAGCCGGGTCTGCTGGCCGGTAAGTCGCTGGCCGTGATCATGATCATGATCGGCCAGCTGGTGATCTTGGCGAGTGCCGCGCTGGCTCTCGGCTGGCGACCAAGCTTTACGCCGCTCTCGGCGTTGCTCGCAGTATTGCTGGTGATCTTGGCTACCGCCACGTTCGTCTGCCTTGCGTTGTTCCTCGCCGGCCGACTCCGTGCTGAGTCCGTATTGGGTGTCGCCAACTTGATCTATGTGATCTTGCTCCTTGGGGGGGCGCTGATCATTCCCATAGCCCGATATCCGGCGGCGCTGCAGCCGGTGATTGAAGCACTGCCGACGGCTGCGCTGGGTGAGGGGCTACGAGCCGCAGCAAATGGGCAGCTGCTGGGCTGGCCCGTCGTGGTCTTGTTAGCCTGGCTCGTAGCCGCTGGACTCGCAGCATGGAAGGGCTTTCGTTGGACGTCGTGAACCAGCCCAGCATGCAACAACTCAGCTCGGAGGCGGAGGCGGCCGCCAAGCGCGGACCGGCGCTGCTACGGGTCGTCCGCAGCCCGTACGCCCTGCGCCGCTGGGCCATTGTCTCCTTGATCATGAACATCGTGATCGTGGTGACCGGTGGTTTGGTTCGGCTGACCGCTTCGGGGCTCGGGTGCCCGACCTGGCCGAGGTGCACCGAGGACTCTTACATCTCCCATCCCGAGCTCGGCATCCACGGCGCGATCGAGTTCGGGAACCGACTGCTCACCTTCGTATTGATCATCGCGGCTCTGCTCACCTTTATCAGCGCCTTGCTGTATCGGGAGAACGGCCGGCCGCGGTCAGACCTCCGCTTGCTGACCGGTGGGCTCGCGCTGGGCATCCCGTTGCAAGGTGTCATCGGTGGGATCGCCGTACTCACGCAGCTCAACCCGTACATCGTCGCGCTGCACTTCCTGCTGTCGATGGTCCTGATCGCACTCGCGGTGTGGTTGGTGCGCAAAGCGTGGCACCTCACACCTTCGGGTGTTTCGGGTGTCCCAGTCATCGCCACACGGATCACCTTTGTGCTGATGTGGCTGGCAGTCTGGCTAGGCACCTTGGTCACAGGCAGCGGGCCGCATGCCGGTGACCAGAACGCGCCGCGTAATGCACTTGACGGCATGTTGGTGACTCGCTTGCACACCAGCGTTGTCTACGCCACGATCGCGGCAAGTGTGATCTGCTTCGTGCTGCTGCGCAGCAGAGCCGTGCTGCTGTTGCTACTGGTCGAGATCATGCAGGCTGGCATCGGCATCGCTCAGTACCAATCAGGGCTGCCAATTGGGTTGGTCGCGCTGCATCTACTCGGCGCTTCACTTGCGATTGCCACGGTCACCAATCTGATGCTCTCGGTGACGCGGCAGCGCACTCAGACTTCCGCCTGACCCGCGCTGTCTGCCCGCGATCCGATGATGTCTGGCGGAAGGGACTCGAACCAGCGCACTACCGCCTGTTCGTAGTGCAGGCCGAACGACAAGGTCGCGCGAGTCCAGGCATCGACATCCCAGCGCGTCAATTGCCCGTCCAACTCGCGATACTCCGCCAGCTGCCTGCGATGCTCGGCTTCCGCCTCTCGAAGGAGCGTCCTTACCTTGTCGCTCGGCAACACAGATCCGAACGCGACCGCAAGCAGGATAGGTATCCGAACGGTTTCTGCTGGCAGATTCTCTGAGAGCCATGATCGGTAGGTGGCACGCCCCGCCTCGGTCACTCGATAAGGCCTCGACTCTCGTGGACCAGGCTCACCCCGCTCGATGTGTCCCTCCTCCTCGAGCGCGGCGATCTCCCGATAGACCTGACTCCGAGTCAGCGTCCAGAAATCACCGATCCGATCTTGCGCCAGGCGTACGAGCTCACCACCAGTCAGTTCCCCGCCTGCTATGTCGAGCAGACCAAGTAACGACGCCGCAGTGGCATTCACTGGCAACTCCTCTTGACAGTCCACATTGGACAGTGCATGCTTGAAGGCGACCGTCCACTATGGACAGTACACCGAAGGGATCTCGATATGTGCCACTCGACTTTCGCGTCGTCCGAGCTCTGGTCTAAGGAACGCAATGTCGACGAACGCGGCAGCTGGCCTACTGACCCACAAAGACGCGCTAGTGACGCCGAGCGTGAGAGGACGATCACACTTCTCAGCGACGCAACAGCCGAGGGATATCTGACCCCGGACGAGTTCGATGAGCGGACTAGCGTCGCATTAGCCGCGCGCACTATGGGAGATCTCACCGGACTCCTTTCCGACTTGCCACCTGAGAAGCGAGCACTTCGTCCAGAGCGCGCACGCTCCACCAACGAAAACTCTGAAGCCAAGAACGCCATACGCGGTGAGATCATGACCTACCTCCGCGTTATCGCCGTGCTTGTGGTCATCTGGCTCATCGTCGGCATCGCTGCAGGCGCCTGGTATTTCTGGCCCATCTGGCCGGCGCTCGGCTGGGGTATCGCGCTTGTCGCTCGGGTAGGGATCGTGGCGCGCTCGGGAGTCAGGTAAGCCACCACGCGGTGCGTCGCTGGCCGTCCCAGCGCCGACATCGCTGAATCCTCGCATCCAATTCGCCGTGGGATCCGAGCGCGCTGAGCGCCTTGCCGACCTGATCGCTCGCGACTCGACGCGCCAGTGTGACATGTGGGGTCCAACGCCCAGGTCCGAACTGGCCCCGCGGATCGGCTTCACACGCGAGCGCAATCCGATGCTGCAGTTCAAGCAACTCGACCGATGCCAGCACCTGGCGCACCAAGATGCATGTGCCGTTGCGAGGACCAAAGATCATGACAGCACCGACGCGTACGAGCAGATCAAGTCCAGCGACGATGCCGGGCAACGCCGACTCCGCCGCTGCTGAGATGGCATCGGCGGCGTACAAGGTGACGTGCGGTCGGTGATTTCCATCAGGGTCCGAGCGCCGCGGCTTCGCCACGCCCGCCGCGGCCAGGCGATCCCATTGATCAACTAGTGCGGCCTCGGCCGAGGAATCGAGGGTCAACTCCACGGACTGGGCCACACGGCCAACCTAGTCGGCGAGTCGTTCGACGACCCGCCGCAGCTGCTCGGCGTACGCCGCCTGAAACGCGGGCGAGTCGACGGAAAGACCGGTAAACCGCCGGGCGACCTGCGGAATGACCGTGGGGGCCAGCGCGGCAGCGAAAAGCACCAGCAGCACATAGGCCGGATCCAGGTCGGCGGCCAACTCGCCCGCGGCCTGCCGGCCTCGCAGCTCCTCAACCATGTTGCTGAAATAGCCGTCCGACTCGCTCTCAGCGCTGCCGGTGTCGGCCAACCCGTCCCAGACCAGCAGTCGAGCGAAGGACCGCTGCTCGGCATTGAGCCGGAGGAACTCAGCGACGACATCGCCGAGCGGCAGCTCGGGTCGGCTCGCATCGTTACTCGTCAGCTGCCAACGATTTTGGAGGGTGCGGTAAAGGCCCTTCTTGCTATCGAAGTAGTACGAAATCAGCTGCTCATTAACCCCCGCTCTGCTGGCAATCGCGCTGATCCGTGCACCCGCGAAGCCACGGTCTCCGAACTCAACGAGTGCGGCATCAAGAATGCGCTCCCGGGTACGCTCTGCGTCCCGCTTGCGGTCCGAGCCGCGGGGGGACCGACGAGGCTCACTCACAACGAGCACCTTAACAGAATCAGATGTTTACTTGAACTAATCAAGTGTATACTTGACACAGTAGAGCAGGCGACTGAAACTCATGAGTATGAACGCTCCACAACAACTCGACGTCATGATCATCGGCGGCGGCATCGGCGGTCTCTGCCTGGCCCAAGGTCTGCGCCGCGCGGGAATTCACGTGACCGTCTACGAGCGGACCAACGTCCGTACCGATTGGCTTCAGGGCTACCGCATCCACATCAATCCGCACGGCAGCCGCGCATTACACAACTGCTTGCCGCCCGAAACCTGGCAGCAGTTCCTTGACACGGTCTCGGTCAATGGGGGCGGCTTTGGCTTCGCCACTGAACAGCTGGATGATCTCTTGCGGTTCTCGGGCTCAGAGATTCTGCCCCACGCCGCCCCCGCCGACGGCCACTACGGCGCCAGCCGCATCAGCCTGCGCGAGGTACTGCTGACCGATCTTGACGATGTGGTACGCCTCGGCAAGACCTTCGCGCGATACGAAATCGGCGCGGACGGGAGAGTTTTCGCATACTTCTCCGACGACAGCTCTGCCACCGCCGACGTCCTGATCGGTGCCGACGGCGCCAACTCCCGGGTCCGCCAGCAGCTACTTCCGGATGCCGAGCGCATCGATACCGGCATCCTGGCAATTGCCGGCAAGCACGGTCTCGCCGGCGCCGAGCTGCCACGTTCGCTGCGCGAGGACGCCAACATGATCATTCCGACTCGCAGCGGCTTTCTATTTACAGCGATCTGGCAGCCGGACCGTAGGACCGTTGTCCAGGAGTCTGCCACCAACGGCTTTCTACTCGACAACTCGACCGCGTACACGTTCTGGGCGTACGCCGACCAGACCAGGCGCTTTCCAGCCGAGACCAATGCCCTGAGCGGCGCGGATCTGCAGAATCTCGTGCTCGACCGCACCTCCGGTTGGGCGCCGGAATTGCGCAAGCTGATCGGAGGCTCAGATCCGACTACGGTCAATGCGATCCAGGTTCGCAGCGCGACGCCCGTCGATCCCTGGCCGACCGGACGAGTGACCGTGCTGGGTGACGCGATCCACAACATGACCCCGATGGCCGGCATTGGCGCCAACACGGCATTGCGCGACGCCGACGTGCTACGCGATCGGCTGAGTGCGGTCGCGTCTGGAGAAACGGAGCTGATTCCGGCGCTGCACGATTACGAGGAGCAGATGCGCGACTACGGCTTCGCCGCAGTCAAAAGATCACTCAACAACGCCCGGCAGGCCGGAACGGCCAATCCTCTCGGCCGCCGGGTGTTCCGTACCGGATTACGCGTAATCGCCGCGGTACCGCCGCTGCGGCACAAGATGATCAACTCGTTAGGGCAGTAGCGTGCCCTCAGCGCAGCAGGGTGTCCACGGCCGCGGCGACGAAGAGCAGCGCGAGGTAAGAGTTCGTCCAGTGGAAGAGCTGCATCGGGCGTAACGCCGCGTCCGTCAGCCCCCGCCGCGCCCGGGCCAACAGCAGAGCCGATTGCCACAGCAGCGCAGTGCCCAGCACGATGGCGACCGCCGGATACAGCCAGCTGGTGTGCGCAACCGGCCACAAGGCCAGCGACACCAGCACCGTGGCCGCCGAGTAAGCCATGATCTGCCGAGCCACCACCGGCGCTGACCTCACCACGGGCAACATCGGCACATTCGCCCCCGCGTAGTCCTCGCGATAGCGCATGGCCAGCGCCCAGGTGTGCGGCGGAGTCCAGCAGAAAACGATCAAGAACATGATGAACGGGGTGAGCGCCAAGCTGCCGGTGATTGCAGTCCAGCCGATCAGTGGCGGGAAGCAGCCAGCGATGCCACCCCAGATGATGTTCTGCGGGGTGCGCCGTTTCAGCCAGACGGTGTAGACGACGATGTAAAAGGCATTAGCGCCCAACGCCAGCGCCGCCGACAGCCAGTTGACGAAATATCCCAGCCATAGCGTCGCCGCAATCCCCAAGATCATTCCGAAGACAGTCGCACCCAGCGGGCCAACAGCGTGCCTCGGCAGCGGACGGCGACGGGTGCGGCGCATCCGCTCGTCGATGTCCCGGTCGAGTACGCAGTTGAAGGCATTGGCGCTCGCCGCGGCAAGGCAGCCGCCCACCATTGTGAACAGCACCACGCTGAGCGGCGGCACCCCGCCGGCCGCGAGGAACATCACCGGCACGGTGGTCACCAGCAAAAGCTCGATGATGCGCGGCTTGGTCAGTCCGAGGTAGGCCGTCACAACATCGCGAATTCTGGTGAGCTGACGACTACGGCTTCTCGCCTTCACCCCGAGGTCGACACGGGCTGCACGCCTGCCTGTGTCAACCTTGTCGGCGGCCACCCGATCTGGCACGTCGATGCTCGTCACAAGCTCTACTCACTCACTATTCGTTGACTCAAGTCAATGGCTGAGTCTAGGGGTCGATGTGGCGCTTGACACTTCATGACGTGGAGTTAGCAGCAGATCACCACGTGCAAGGTTCTCGGCCTGACCCTATATCCCCGGCCGACTGGCCCCAGATAGGCTCACATTGACCCGCCTGCTCGATTGCAGCCCGCACTTCGTTCGAAGATTGAGGGCGTCTCGGAAGGATTTTTCCTACGTGAGTGTGACCGATACCGACATCTCAGACGCGGTTCTCCCGGAGGGGTGGACCGAGCTTGATTATCGAGCCGTCGACACCATACGTGTGCTGGCCGCGGACGCAGTTCAGAACGTTGGCAACGGACATCCAGGCACTGCCATGAGCCTGGCGCCAGTCGCGTACCTGCTGTTCCAGAAAGTCATGCGGCACAACCCGAGAGACACCCATTGGCCTGGGCGGGATCGATTCGTCCTGTCTTGTGGACACACCAGCCTGACGCTTTACATTCAGCTCTACCTAGGCGGCTTCGGGCTAGAACTTGATGACATCAAGTCCTACCGATTCTGGGGATCGAAGACCCCCGGGCATCCGGAGTATGCGCATACCGATGGAGTCGAGGTCACCACTGGGCCGCTCGGCCAGGGCGTTGCCAATGCTGTCGGAATGGCGATGGCAGCTCGCCGGGAGCGTGGGCTGCTTGATCCGGATGCCGCAGCGGGCGCCTCGGTCTTCGATCATCACATCTACTGCCTAGCCTCCGATGGCGACATCGAAGAAGGGGTCTCTTCCGAGGCTTCTTCGTTAGCAGCCACACAGCGGCTCAGCAATCTCACTCTGATCTATGACAGCAACCGGATCTCCATTGAGGACGACACGAACATCGCTCTCTCCGAGGACACCTCTGCTCGCTACGCCGCGTACGGCTGGCATGTGCAGACCGTGGACTGGACGCACGGCGATGCCCATCACTATCGGGAGAACGTGGCTGCGCTTGCCGACGCCTTGGAAGCGGCCAAGGCCGTCACCGATCGGCCGAGCTTCATCTGCCTGAAGACGATCATCGGCTGGCCGGCGCCGGAGCTGCAGGGCACTGGCAAGGCTCATGGCGCCGCATTGGGTGAGGAGGAGGTTGCCGCTACCAAGGAGGTGCTCGGCTTCGACCCGGACAAGACCTTCCAAGTGGCCGACGAGGTGATCAAACACACTCGCAAGCTGATCGAGCGCGGAGCGCAGGCCCAGGCGGACTGGCAGCAGGCGTACGACAGCTGGGCTGCCGATAATCCTGAGCGTAAGGCGTTATACGAGCGGCTCGTCGACAATGAGCTGACTCCTGGCTGGGAGGACGCGCTACCAAGCTGGGATGCCGACGCGAAAGGCGTAGCCACCAGGGCGGCCTCCGGAAAGATACTGACCGCAATCGCGCCAAAACTGCCTGAACTCTGGGGCGGCTCCGCCGACCTCGCGGAGTCCAACCTCACCACCCCCGAAGGCGAGCCAAGCTTCCTGCCGTCCGACCGGCAGAGCCGGATGTTTCGCGGTGGACCCTACGGCAGGGTGCTGCACTTCGGGATCCGCGAGCACGCCATGGGCGCGATCATGAACGGCATCAAGGTACACGGCGGCCTACGGCCGTACGGCGGCACATTCTTGATCTTCAGCGACTATATGCGGCCTTCGGTGCGGCTGGCGGCGCTGATGAGGCTGCCAGTCACCTACGTCTGGACCCACGACTCGATCGGCCTCGGCGAGGACGGGCCCACTCATCAGCCGATCGAACACCTCGCCGCACTACGGGCGATTCCGGGGCTGGATGTCGTGCGGCCGGCAGACGCCAACGAGACCGCGGCGGCCTGGGAAGTGATCTTGAAGAACAAAGACAGACCCGCCGGGCTGGCCCTCACCCGGCAGGCGGTGCCCATCTTCCCACGCGGCGCGGATGGCTTCGCGGATACTTCCGAGGTGGCCAAGGGCGGCTACATACTCAAAGACTGTGACGGCACTCCGGATGTGATCTTGATTGGGACCGGCTCGGAAGTGCAGTACACCGTTACGGCTCAGCAGCGACTCGCCGAGCAGGGCATTGCTGCGCGCGTCGTGTCCATGCCTTGTCGGGAATGGTTCGACGAGCAAGATCAGGAGTACCAGGACTCCGTCATCCCCCCCGACATCAAAGCGCGGGTCTCGATCGAGGCTGGAGTCCAGAACGGTTGGCGTGACCTTGTCGGTGACGCCGGTCGAATCATCAGCATCAATCACTACGGAGCCAGCGCGTCCGGCGGCCTGTTGTTCGAGAAGTTTGGCTTCAGCCCCGAAACAGTTGTCGTGGCCGCCCAATCGAGCCTCGATGCGGCAACCGGGACATCTGCACCCACGCATGAGGCAGCCAGCGGGTCGAAAGGTCCCGCAGATGTCGAGGACCACCCCGGCGTCACGATCAGCTGAGTCCAGCTGATGCCACCCCTCACCAACCAGGAGAACTGATCATGAGCGAACGACTGAAGGCCCTTGCAGACGCCGGCGTATCGATCTGGCTAGATGACCTCTCGCGCGAGCGCATCACCTCTGGCAATCTCGCCGACCTGGTGTCGAACTATTCGGTCAGCGGTGTCACCACCAATCCGACGATCTTCGCCACGGCTCTGTCCCAAGGCCACATGTACGACGCGCAGATCAAGGAACTCGCAGCGCGCGATGCGGACCTGCACGAGGCGATCAAGAAGCTGACCACCGACGACGTACGCAATGCCTGTGACGTGATGTCGGCTACGTATGCGGCGACCAACGGTGTCGACGGCCGGGTCTCGATCGAGGTCGATCCTGATCTTGCCGACGAAACCGAGGCGACCACAGCGCAGGCCACGGATCTGTGGAAGGTCGTCGACCGGCCCAATGTCTTGATCAAGATTCCGGCGACCAAGGCCGGTCTGCCATCGATCGCCGCGGTGACCGGTGAGGGGGTTAGCGTCAACGTGACGCTGATCTTCGCACTGGAGCGCTACCGCGAGGTGATCAATGCCTACCTGACCGGCTTGGAGCAGGCGGCGGACGCCGGCCATGACTTGAGCAAGATCCAATCCGTGGCATCCTTCTTCGTCTCCAGGGTGGACACCGAGATCGATAAGCGGCTGGAGGCCATCGGCTCCGATGAGGCGCTCGCGCTGCGTGGCAAGGCCGCCATCGCCAACGCCCGGCTGGCCTACGCACTGTATGAGGAGGAATTCGCCGGGGAGCGGTTCGCTGCGCTGGAAGCCAAGGGAGCCAATCGGCAGCGGCCGTTGTGGGCCTCCACCGGCGTCAAGAACCCCGATTACTCCGACACGATGTACATCACTGAGCTGGTCGTGCCGAACACGGTGAACACCATGCCGGAGAAGACCATGATGGCTTTTGCCGATCATGGTGAGGTACGCGGTGACATGGTGACCGGTACCAAGGCTGAAGCGCAGCAGGTGCTCGATGATCTGGAGCGAGTTGGCATCTCCTACGACGAGGTGGTCGAGGTACTCGAGAAGGAAGGTGTCGAGAAGTTCGAGGCATCGTGGAACGAGCTAGTTGCGGGAGTGAAGCAGGAGCTCGAGGCCGCTAAGTCTGCTAGCTAGTCCACGCCTGTGATCACCGATCTGCGGCCCAACCCGCTTCGCGACCCTCAAGATCGGCGACTACCGAGGATTGCCGGCCCGTGCGTGCTGGTGATCTTCGGTGTCACCGGCGATTTGTCCACCAAGAAGCTCATGCCTGCGGTCTACGACCTGGCCAATCGTGGTCTGCTGCCGCCAGGTTTCGCGCTGGTTGGGTTCGCCCGGCGGGACTGGGTACACCAGGACTTCGCGCACGTGGTGCACACCGCGGTCAAGGAGCACGCTCGAACACCCTTCCGAGAGGAAGTTTGGCAACAACTCTCCGAAGGCATCCGGTTCGTCCCAGGTGAGATCGGCAACGAAGAGTCCTTCGACCTTCTGGCCGCCACCATCGCCGATCTCGACGAGGCCCGTGGTACGGGCGGAAATCACGCGTTCTATCTCTCCATCCCGCCCGGGTTGTTCCAGACGGTCGTCGATCAGTTGCGTTCCCATGGGCTGGCCGAGCAGCACCACGACAGGTGGAGCCGGGTAGTGATCGAAAAGCCGTTCGGTCACGATCTAGCCAGCGCTCGGGAACTGAACCGCATCGTCCTCAGCGTCTTTCCGGCCTCCTCGGTCTTCCGTATTGATCATTACCTCGGCAAGGAGACCGTACAGAACGTAATGGCGCTGCGGTTCGCCAACGAGCTGTTCGAGCCGGTGTGGAACAACAACTATGTCGACCACGTGCAGATCACTATGGCCGAGGACATCGGCATCGGCGGTCGCGCTGGATATTTCGACGGCATCGGCATCGCTCGGGACGTGATTCAGAACCACCTGCTGCAGCTGCTGGCGCTGACAGCAATGGAGGAGCCTAACTCCTTCGAAGCGAGCCAGCTCCGTACGGAGAAGCAGAAAGTACTTGCTGCCGCTCGACCGTCGAAGCGAATGGACCTGTATACCGCCCGGGGACAGTACGCCGCCGGCTGGACGGGCGGCGAGAAGGTCAAGGGCTATCTCGAGGAAGATCGCATTCCACCGGACTCACGAACCGAGACCTACGCCGCGATCCGGCTTGACATCGACAACCGCCGTTGGGCGGGCGTGCCGTTCTACCTGCGTACCGGGAAACGCCTCGCCCGGAGAGTCACCGAGATCGCCTTGGGGTTCAAGCGCGCGCCGCACCTGCCTTTCGCCAAGACCGACACCGAGGAGCTCGGCTACAACGCCGTTGTGCTGCGGATTCAGCCGGATGAGGGTGTGACGCTGCGTTTTGGCGCCAAGGTGCCGGGCACCCAGATGGAAATTCGCGACGTCAACATGGACTTCGCCTACGGCGAGGCATTCACCGAGTCCTCCCCTGAGGCGTACGAGCGGTTGATCTTAGACCTCTTGCTCGGCGATCCGCCGCTGTTTCCCCAGCACGAGGAAGTTGAGCTTTCCTGGGAGATCTTGGATCCGGTACTGGACTACTGGGCCGATCTGTCGGAGCAACCCCAGCCGTACGAACCGGGATCCTGGGGACCGAAGAATGCCGAGGAGATGCTGGCCCGGGACGGCTTCAGCTGGAGGCGGCCATGATCATCAATCTGGAGGGCACGACGTCGGCGAAAATCTCCGCCGAGTTGATAAGGGTGCGGCGCAGTGCCGGCAGCCCAGCCCAGGGCATGGTGCTGACCTTGATCATCGTCTGCGACGAGTCCGAATTTCCGAGCGCGCTCGAGGCGAGCATGGCAGCTGGACGCGAACATCCTTCTCGCATCCTGCTCGTGGTCACGGCGGCGGGGCGAGCCGCCGGCTTGGACGCCGAGGTCCATATCGGCGAGGGCACGCCAGGCGAGGTTGTGGTGATCAGGATGCGCGGCGCAGTGGCAGCACATCCTGCCTCAGTAATCCGGCCGCTGTTGCTGCCTGACTCCCCCGTCGTGATCTGGTGGCCGGGTAAAGCGCCGCACAACCGGGCGGCTGATGAGCTGGCGCGGCTGGCCATGCGACGGATGACCGATGCGGCCGCTTCTGCTCGTCCACTTACCGCGCTGAAGGCAGGCGCCAAGGACTACACCCCGGGCGACACAGACCTGAGCTGGACGCGTCTGACGCCGTGGCGGGCGCTACTGGCCGCCGCCCTGGACCAGTACCCGGCCAAGATCAAGTCCGTCTCCATCGAGTCTGAGCGGAACAACCCTTCTGCCGACCTGCTCGCAGCTTGGCTGCGTACCCGGCTCAAAATTCAGGTCACCACCAAGGTCAGCGACGGGCCTGGACTTACTGCCGTCCGGATGGGTACCGCAGCCGGTGATATCGCGATCACCCGGCCGGACGGCCTGCTGGCCTCCTATGCCGTACCGGGGCAGCCCGAGCGGCTCGTTGCCCTCAAGCGGCGCAACTTCACTGAACTGCTCTCCGAAGAACTGCGTCGGATGGATCCGGACCAAGTTTACGAACGAACCGTCAAGTCGCTGCTCGACGGTGAGCCGAGGACAGGGAGCCGGACGTCGGCCAAGAAGAACACAGCCACGAAGAGCACTACGAAGGCAGCGGGCCGGCCCCGAGCGGCCGCCAAGAAGTCCAGGATCACAGCAGGGGGTCGCTGAGAATGGACGGGACGAGCAGCGTCGGTAGTCCAGAGATCCTGCTGCACGCCGGGTCGGATGAGGTCGCGGAGGCGCTGGCCGCTCGGCTGATGGCCCGGATCAGTGAAATTCAGCGAGACTTCCGTACTCCCCAGGTTGCGCTCACCGGGGGTCGGATCGCCACTCGGGCCTATCAGCGGCTCGCCGACGAGGGACCGAACTCAGCCGTCGACTGGTCCCGCGTGGAGTTCTGGTGGGGAGACGAGCGATTTGTGCCCGCCGATGATGCCGACCGAAACGCCAAACAGGCCCTCGACCTGCTTGCGGAGCCGCTGGGGCTTGATCCAGATCGCGTTCACGAGATGCCTGCCAGCGATGGCGCCCTCGATCTTGACCAAGCGGCTGACGCGTACGCGCGTGAGCTCGACGATGTGATCTTCGACATCTGCCTGCTCGGCATGGGACCGGACGGCCACGTCGCGTCGATCTTTCCCGAGCATCCCTCCTCATACGCCGAAGGCGAGGTCATCCCGGTACGTGCCTCGCCCAAGCCGCCGCCGGAGCGGATCAGCCTGACACTTCCGGTGATCAACCGGTCACATGAGGTGTGGTTCGTGGTCAGCGGATCAGACAAGGCAGCAGCGGCAAAGATGGCTCTGCTGGGTGCCGGCTCGGTACAGGTGCCAGCAGCCGGCGTCTCTGGGGTGGAGCGCACGCTTTGGCTGCTGGATCGGGACGCGGCTGCGGAGTTGCCCCCAGATCTCCAGCAGCGCGGCCGCATCTAGCGGGGCGGCTCTGGTTGCGGGTCAGCTCTGATTGCGGGACGGCTCTGATTGCGGGACGGCTCTGATTGCGAGGCGGCTCTGATTGCCGTTTCTCCGCACAAGGCCACGAATGGCGTCCGATCCGGCCGAAATGGCCTTCGTTTGTGGCCTGGTGCGGAGAAACGCGTCCAGTCAGCTGGCCGGATGCCACAAGCGGCAAACAATCATTCGTAGGCAGCCAGAACCGCCGGCAGATCAGCTGGATGTGCTTAGCAGATCGACGTTAGTAGATAACCTCGCCGCGTTCGCGCCGGGCCCGGAGGGCCTGCAGGGCCTCGGTCAGGATGTCGGCCGCCTCCTTGTCGGTGCGGCGCTCCTTCACGTAGGCCAGATGTGTCTTGTACGGCTCGATCTTCGGCGGTGGCGGTGGATTCAGGGAGTCAAGGTTTGCCGGCAGGCCGCATCGCGGACAATCCCAGGTCTCGGGAATCGTGGCGTCTGCGGCGAATGCGGGCCGCGTTTCATGAGCATTTGCGCAGTAGTAGGAAACATAGAGGCGCGGTGCGGCATCGCCCCGCTCAGCCTCCCCCATTGGACCTGCGCCCACCCGGCTGCCACGAATGGCACTTCCACCAGCCACGTTCTTTCTCCCTCGCCCTTCCTAGCTGTGGATGAGTCGGTGTCTTGAGTCAAGCGACCAGCCGGTGGTAAGCAGTCAGGCACCCAATTTGTAAAGCAAACCGAGCGCCACGATTGCTGCGAGCCAGACCACTCCGATGATGACGGTGAGTCGATCGAGATTTCGTTCTGCGACCGAGGACCCACCCAGGGAGGAAGAGATTCCACCACCGAAGAGATCAGACAAACCGCCGCCGCGGCCTTTGTGCATCAGCACGAACAACGCGAGCGCGACACTGGTGATCACCAAGATGATGGAGAAGATCAGAATCGGCACGGTCATCATGGGCACGAGAAGCACGGACGTTAGCCTAACTCACCGATTCAGAAATGCGGGAAATCTCCACCAGCATTAGATTCGCGGCATTCTCACATCATCGGCATCTCGTAGAACCGTGCAATAGCAGCGAATTCGTCGACCTTGAGGCTGGCCGCGCCAACTAGGCAGCCATCGATGTCCTCCTGTGCCATCAAGGCAGCAACATTTGTCGCATTGACCGATCCGCCGTACAAGATCCTTACCTGAGCCGCGATGTCGGCGCCATCCCGCGATGAGATCCAGCCACGGATCGCTGCACAGACTTCCTCAGCATCATCAGGTGTCGCCACCCGTCCGGTGCCAATCGCCCACACCGGCTCGTACGCGATCACCATGTTCGCAATTTGCTCCGCGGTGAGTCCCGCGAGCGCGCCCTCAACGTGGTGCAAGGTATCGGGCACCTGCCTCAGCTCCTGGCGAACTGCAAGACGCTCGCCAACGCAGACGATCGGCACAATGCCACGGGAGACCGCTTTGATCGTCTTCGCATTGACGATGTTGTCGTCCTCGCCATGGAAGCGCCGCCGTTCGGAGTGCCCGATGATCACATAGCGGCAACCGAGCTTGACCAGCATGTCCGCGGAGATGTCACCGGTGTACGCGCCATTGTCGAACACTGACACGTCTTGCGCTCCGTAACCGATCTCCAGCCGATCGCCCTCGACTAACGTCTGCACGGTCCGCAGATCGGTGAATGGTGGCAGCACGACGACCTCGGATTTCTCTGGGTCGTGCTTCTTGTCTTCGAGCGTCCATGCCAGCTTCTGAACCAGCCCGACGGCCTCAACGTGGTTGAGGTTCATCTTCCAGTTGCCGGCCATCAGCGGCTTGCGGGCCATGAGTTAAACCTCGCCGTCAAGCACGGCCAAGCCTGGAAGGGTCTTGCCTTCCAGATACTCCAGACTCGCACCGCCGCCGGTCGAGATGTGACCGAACTGATCATCGCGGAAGCCAAGATCACGGATCGCGGCGGCAGAGTCGCCACCGCCTATCACTGTCAACCCGTCCACTTCGGTCAGCGCCCTGGCTACGGCCTTCGTACCTCCGGCAAAGCTCTCCCACTCTGCGACGCCCATCGGCCCATTCCAGAACACTGTCTTGGCCCTGTTGATCACCCTGCTGAACACCCGGGCAGAATCTGGGCCGACGTCCAGGCCGAATTGGTCCGAGGGCATCGCGTCGGCGGGCACCACGGTCGGCTGTGCGTCTGGCGCCACCTCGGGTGCCACGACGATGTCCGAGGGCAGCAGAATCTGCTTGCCGCCGCCCGCAGCGTCATTGAGGTATCCGCGTACGGTCTTGATCTGATCTTCCTCGAGGAGGCTCTTGCCCACCTCGTAGCCCTGCGCCGCAAGGAAGGTAAAGGCCATCCCGCCGCCGATCACCAGGGTGTCGGCGGTCTTGATCAAGTTGGCGATCACTCCAAGTTTGTCGGAGATCTTTGCGCCGCCAAGCACCACGACGTACGGGCGTGCCGGTGACTCGATGAGCCGGCTCAGCACCCCGACCTCAGTTTTCACCAGCTCGCCGGCCGCACTCGGCAGCCGCTGTGCCACGTCGTACACAGAGGCTTGCTTGCGGTGCACGACACCGAAGCCATCTGAGACGAATACGTCACCAAATGCTGCGTACCGGTCCGCCAGCGCACCGCGTTCCGCGTCGTCCTTGGACTCCTCCGCCGGCTCGTAGCGGACGTTTTCCAACATCGCGACCTCGCCAGCATTCAGCGCGTTGACAACGCTGTGTGCCGACTCTCCGACGACGTCGGTAGCCAAACGCACCTCGGCATCAAGCAATTGCGACAACCGCTTAGCAGCCGGAGCCAGGGAGTACTTCGGATTCACCTGACCCTTGGGCCGGCCCAGATGCGCGAGCACGATGATCTTGGCACCACGGTTCCGCAGCTCGTTGAGGGTTGGCAGCGAGGCGCGAATTCGGCCATCGTCAGTGATCGTTTGACCCTCCAGCGGGACGTTCAAGTCGCAGCGGATCAGCACCCGCTTGCCGCTAAGGTCACCAAGATCAGAAACTGACTTCACGCATGATCCTTTCCCCGACACAGCACCGGTATCCCACGCAGCGTGGGATACCGGTGGCGAATGACTAACTCAGAGCGACTCGCCGATGAAGGCAACCAGGTCGATAAGGCGGTTGGAGTAGCCCCACTCGTTGTCGTACCAGCCGACGACCTTGACCTGATTCCCGATCACCTTGGTGAGGCCTGAGTCGAAGATGCATGAGCTGGGATCGGTGACGATGTCAGTGGAGACGATTGGATCGCTGGTGTACTTCAGATATCCCTTGAGCGGACCGTCCGCAGCCGCCTGCATGATGCCGTTGACCTCCTCGACGGAGGTTTCCCGGGATGCCTCGAAAGACAGATCGGTCGCCGAGCCTGTGGGCACCGGCACCCGCAATGCATAGCCGTCCAACTTGCCCTTGAGCTGCGGCAGCACGAGTCCGATCGCCTTCGCCGCACCCGTGGAGGTGGGTATGACGTTGAGTGCCGCGGCACGAGCCCGACGCAAATCGCGATGCGGGCCGTCCTGCAAGTTCTGATCTTGGGTGTACGCGTGGATGGTGGTCATCAGGCCCTTGACGATGCCCAGTCCATCGTCGAGTGCCTTTGCCATTGGCGCCAGGCAGTTGGTGGTGCATGAAGCGTTGGAAATGATGTTGTGCTTCGTCGGGTCGTAGTCGCCATCGTTGACGCCCATGACGACTGTCCAGTCCTCATTCTTGGCAGGTGCGGAGATGATCACCTTCTTGGCACCCGCGTCCAGGTGCGCCTTTGCCTTTGTGGCATCGGTGAAGAAGCCAGTGGATTCGATCACAATGTCAGCGCCGATCTCACCCCACGGAAGAGCCGCCGGATCGCGCTCGGCGTAGGACTTGACGATCTTGTCACCAACCTTGATGCCGCCCTCGACAACCTCTACTGGCACATCGAGGCGGCCCAAGATCGAGTCGTACTTCAGCAAGTGGGCTTGAGTGTCGTCATCGAACAAGTCGTTGAAGGCGACGACCTCGATGTCGGCACCCGAGGCGAGCAGCGCGCGGTAGAAATTTCGGCCGATACGGCCGAAACCATTGATACCAACACGGATGGTCATGACACGATCTCCTTCGAGCTGTTCAAGGTCCCCAGGAGTGGGGGCCAAAGACCACCTTAACGAACTTGCGCTACTCCTCGTCGAGCATGTCAGCGCTGAGATTCGCCTCGGTGTTCGGTATGCCCAGCTCCGCAGCCCGCTTGTCAGCTGTTGCCAATAGTCGGCGAATCCGACCCGCAACCGCGTCCTTGGTCAACGGCGGCTCATGCATCTGGCCCAGCTCCTCGAGGCTGGCCTGCTTGTTCTCAATGCGCAGCAAGCCGGCAGCCCTCAAATGATCAGGAACGTCGTCACCCAGAATTTCCAGCGCCCGCTCCACTCGGGCGCCTGCGGCTACCGCGGCACGCGCCGAGCGTCGCAGATTCGCATCATCAAAGTTGGCCAGGCGATTGGCTGAGGCGCGCACCTCACGGCGCATCCGACGCTCTTCCCAGACCAACAGTGACTCGTGAGCGCCGAGCTTGGTCAGCAACGCCGCGATGGCGTCGCCGTCACGGATGACGACTCGATCGATATTGCGCACCTCGCGAGCCTTCGCCGGTATTCCGAGCCTGCGTGCCGCGCCTACCAGTGCCAGTGCTGCCTCCGGCCCAGGGCAGGTCACCTCAAGGGCCATCGAGCGGCCTGGCTCAGTGAGGGAGCCGTGCGCCAAGAACGCGCCACGCCATGCCGCGACGCAATCGCAGAGACCTCCGCTGACTACCTGTGGTGGGAGGCCGCGCGCCGGTCGTCCGTGGGAGTCGATCAGACCGGTCTGCCGCGCCAGCGCCTCACCATCCTTGATGACCCGCACCACGTAGTGGGTGCCGCGCCGAATGCCGGATCCGTTCACGATGACCAGCTCGCTCGGGTGGCCGAACACCTCATTGATGTCGGTCCTCAGACGCCGCGCAGCGGCGCCAGTGTCGAGCTCAGCTTCGATGACGATTCGCCCGCTCACAATGTGCAAGCCGCCCGCGAACCTGAGTGTTGCGGCAACCTCAGACTTGCGGTCACAGGGCTTGCTCACCTTGATGGTTGCTAGCTCTGCTTTCACCTGGGCGGTCATGGCCATTGGTGAATGATTACATAGCTGACCCCCGCATCTTGCCGCTTTTGGGACACCGGGCTGGGAGCCCCGAGCGAGCCTTGGCGAGCGAAGCAATCAAATCCGGGTCGATGGCGCCACTTTCATGCAGTCACGGCCCCTGCGGCATGTGCATGTTTAGACCTAACCGCTAGATACCCAGAATTTCGGCGTACGCGGAGGCCAGGCGAAGCGGGTCATGGCGCGGCGAGCCGTCGCGAGCGGCGAGGTCGGCCACGACGAGCCGTGCCCCTAGGGACTCGACTCGCGAGGCCAAATGCGGGTCATCAGAGGCAAAACCGCTGTCGACAAGTACGGCGTCGAGCCGCAGATCCGGAGCGTGGTCGGCAAGCAGCTCGACGTGCTTGGCGGCGGAGAAGCCTGCTGTCTCGCCGGAGGGTTCCAGGTTGAGGGTGAGAATGCGACGGGCTCTGGTTGCATAAATCGCTTCCGCAAGTTCCGGAACTAGCAGGTGCGGAATCACCGACGTGAACCAGGAGCCGGGACCCAGAACGATCCAGTCAGCCTGCAGCACGACCTCGACTGACTCCGGACAGGCTGGTGGGTTATGCGGAATGAGCCGCACCGAGCACACCTCTCCCCCAGTGGTCGCCACTCGGGCTTGGCCGCGGATCTCGGCGAGTTCGTCCGGCTTGTCGGCGTCGAGGCCGAGGACCTCGGCAGCGATTTCCAGTGGTACGGACGCCATCGGCAGCACCCGGCCTTTGGCCCCAAGCAGCTTCGCGACCATGTCCAACCCGGCTACCGGATCGCCCAGCCGCTCCCATAGCCCCACGATCAGTAGATTGCCAATTGCATGATCATCTAGAGGTCCGGTGCTGTTGAACCGGTACTGCAAGACGTCGGCCCAGGTACGGCCCGATTCGTCATCGCCACACAGCGCCGCGAGCGCCATTCGGAGGTCTCCCGGGGGCAGGCAGCCGAGTTCGTCGCGAAGCCGGCCCGACGATCCGCCGTCGTCAGCCACTGTCACGATCGCGGTGAGGTGGTCGGTCACCCGACGCAACGCCGTCAACGACGCGGCCAGCCCATGCCCCCCACCGAACGCCACCACAGTAGGAAGCGTCGGGCCCAACGAGCCCGACGTGACGAGCCGCGTCACCTCGCGGGTGCTCATTCGCGACCCAGATCGCGGTGCAGCACAGTGGTCGGTAGACCGGTGCCGCGTAGCCGGTGGGCCAGCTCCTCTGCCATGGCCGAGCTGCGGTGCTTGCCGCCCGTGCAGCCGATAGCGAGTGTGGCAAACCGCTTACCCTCGGCTACATAGCCCACTGATACCACGGCCATCAGATCCTGCATCGAAGTGAGAAAGGCATCAGCGCCCGGCTGGCCAAGTACATAGTCACTCACCGGCTTGCTGAGACCCGTCTGCGGGCGTAGCTCTGGGATCCAGTGCGGATTAGGCAGGAAACGCACATCAAAGACCATGTCGGCATCCACCGGAATGCCGTACTTGAAGCCGAACGACAACAGCGTCACGCGGAGTTGATCATCCGTACTGCCGCCGTACGCGTGGGCGACCCGAGAGCCAAGCTGGTGGATGTTCAGTGAAGAGGTGTCGATCACTAAATCGGCCGCTGCACGGAGTGTGGCCAGCGTTTCCCGTTCCCGGTGAATGCCGTCCAGCAGCCGTCCATCGCCCTGCAGCGGATGCGGGCGGCGTACGGACTCCTGACGCCGCACGATCACGTCGTCGGCCGCCTCCAAGAACAAGATCTCCGGCAGCGTGCCAATAGCGGCAAGCTCGGTGAACATCGCCGGTAGCTGCTCGAAGAAGCCGCGGGTACGGACATCCAGCACGACGGCCAGCCGCGTTACGTCAATTTCGCGCGCCTGCCGGCAGACTTCGGGCAGCACGCTGGGTGGCAGGTTGTCCACCACGTACCAGCCAAGATCCTCGAGGCTGTTCGCCGCCGTCGAGCGTCCGGCGCCCGACATTCCGCTGACGACGACCAGCCGGAGCGGCTTGGTCGGGCGCTCGAGGTCGAGCGGTCCCTCAGGGCTCGGACTGGTCACGAGGTCGATTATTCCGCGCGGAGCGAGTTTGGCGAGCGACGCAATTAACTCCGCGCGGAGCGAGTTTTGCGAGCGACGCAATCAACGCAGTACTTCACCGGTGGCCATATCGATCGCCTCGGGCCGCGGCGCCTCTTGCAGCGCAGCTTTGATCGCGACTGCGGTTTTGGGGCCGAAACCGGGTACCGCAGCAATCTCCTCCACAGTTGCCGCACGCAGCTTCTTCAGCGAGCCGAAGTAGCTGATCAACGCTTTACGCCGCACCTCGCCAAGGCCAGGCACTTGATCGAGCAACGATTCGACCATCGACTTGCTTCGTCGTGAGCGATGGTGGGTGATCGCAAATCGGTGCGCCTCGTCTCGAAGCCGCTGCAACAGATAAAGGCCCTCGCTGGTGCGCGGCAAGATCACCGGATCGTCGACGTCAGGCAACCAGACTTCCTCGAGTCGTTTGGCAAGACCGCACAGCGCCACGTCATCGATGCCGAGTTCGTGCAGGGCCTTCGCGGCTGCGGCCACCTGCGGCGGTCCGCCGTCGACCACCACCAGCGACGGCGTGTACGCGAACTTGCGAGGCGCCCCGGTCGTCGGATCGATCAGCAGCGGACCTTCCTCGTCATCGAAGTCGGCTCCTTGTTCCGCGGCTAGCCGTCGCTTCATTGCGGCACGGTCATCGATCAGCCGTCGGAACCGACGGGTGATCACCTCGTGCATGGCAGCGACATCGTTCTGCCCCTCGACGTGCCGGATCACGAACCGCCGATACTCACTCTTTCGAGGCAGCCCGTCTTCGAAGACCACCATGGAGCCGACGACTTCGGTGCCTTGCAGATTGGAAATGTCGTAGCACTCGATGCGCAGCGGGGCCGCTGGGAGCTCTAGCGCGTCCTGGATCTCTTCCAACGCACGGTTTCGGGTCGAAAGATCACCAGCGCGGGTGGTCTTGTGCTTGATCAAGATTTCCTGGGCGTTGCGAGCCACGGTCTCCATCAGTGCCCGTTTGTCGCCGCGCTGCGGCACCCGGATGAAGACGTGAGAGCCGCGGCGATCCTCGAGCATGCTGGTCAGGGACTCTGCCGACGGCGGCATCACCGGTACCAGGATCTCCCGCGGCACCGCGTCATGATCATTGCTACCGGGGTCTGGCTCGCTGTACAGCTGGAGCAGGAACTGTTCCACCAGCTCCTCACTGCCGCCATCGTCGAACCGGTCAGCGACCCAACCGCGCTCCCCACGGACGCGCCCACCGCGTACGTGGAAGATCTGAACGGCCACCTCCAACGGATCTTCAGCGAGCGCGATGACATCAGCGTCGGTGCCGTCGCGCAGCACAACGGCGTTTCGTTCGGTGGCTCGTTGCAGCGCACCGATATCGTCCCGCAGCCGGGCCGCGCGTTCGAACTCCAGCGCGTCGCTGGCGGCCCGCATCTCCCGCTCCAGCTTTTTGATCATCGGCGTGGCCTGCCCGGAAACGAACTGGCAGAAGTCATCGACGATCGCGCGGTGCTCTGTCGCGGTTACTCGGCCGACGCACGGCGCCGAGCACTTGCCGATGTATCCCAGCAGGCACGGCCGGCCAAGCTGTTTGTGATTCTTGAACACTCCCGGGCGGCACGAGCGCATCGGAAAGACCCGCAACAGCAGGTCGACGGTCTCGCGGATCGCCCAGGCATGGGAGTAAGGACCGAAGTATCGGGTGCCTTTACGTTTCGCCCCGCGACCGACCATGACTCGCGGAAACTCTTCGGAGACCGTGACCGCGAGCCAGGGATAGGACTTGTCGTCGCGATATTTGATGTTGAAACGCGGGTCGAACTCCTTGATCCAGGAATACTCCAGCTGCAACGCCTCGACCTCGTTGTGCACCACGGTCCAGTCGACTCTGGCGGCGGTGCTCACCATCGATCGAGTACGGCTCAGCAAGGAGGCTGGGTCGGCGAAGTAGGAGTTCAGCCGCGAGCGCAGGCTCTTCGCCTTTCCGACATATATGACCCGACCTTCTGCGTCGGAGAAGCGGTACACACCAGGCTGGTCGGGGATCGACCCGGGCGCAGGCCGGTATGCCGGCGCTGAATGCGATGCGACTGGAGGTACCACGCGCCTAGCGTAAGCCGCTGCTGAGACAGGTCTGTTGCGTTGGCAATTTGATCACTTGCTCGACTCCGCATCAGTTCCGTGGTCTTGGCTACAGCTGCAGCTGATGCCAAGTCCGAGCAAGTGATGCCACGTGGGCTCAAGGCATGCCGGTCAGCCCGTGACGTAAACCTCGTCCTCGAAGACGGTGGTCCTCGATTCGGCAAGCGGCTTCGAAGCCGGCGGATTCGTCACGGAGCCATCCTTGATCGAGTACTCGCTGCCGTGACAGTTGCAATGAATGATGCCGTCCCGCACGGCGCTCACTGGGCATCCCTGATGGGTGCAGATCTTGCTGAACGCTTTGTAGGAACCTTTGCTCGGCTGGGTGACAACGTAGTCGGCGTTCTCCAGGATCACGCCGCCGCCCACCGGCACCTTGGATGCCGCAACGCTGGGACCGCTAGGCGCCTTCGCCTTGGCCTTCGACGCTGGCGGTCGGGAGGAAGTCGCTTCGGCGCTCGGCGACGCCGAAGCTGGTGCAGATGTCGCCGGTTCGGCCGGCGCGGTCGCTGGGGAGCCGCTGTCAGCGTCGGCGGAGCAACCAGCCAGTGCGGCGGCGCCGGCGCTGGCCAGCGCGACCAAGCCAGCGGTTCGCAGCATGGTCCGCCGGGTGGGGGCAGATGTTTCCGGGTCTGGTCGTTCGTCGCCGAGCTCGGACACAGAAAGCCTCCAACTGTTGAAGATGCTGTTTCGAGCCCACACGAGACAGGCATTGCTTTGGTTCGATCGACGCCTATCTCAGCTGGCCACGAGTGCCGGCTGGGTCGCTCTGATGGGGACAGATTGCCCGTTGAGCAATGGTTTGAGGAACTCACCCGTGTAGGACTTGGAATTGGCCGCAATCTGCTCAGGCGTGCCCTGCGCGATCACCAGGCCGCCACGCGATCCCCCCTCCGGACCCATGTCGATCAACCAGTCGGCAGTCTTGATCACGTCGAGGTTGTGCTCGATCACGATGACCGTGTTGCCGGCATCGACCAGACGGCCCAACACGCCAAGCAGCTTGCGAATGTCCTCGAAGTGCAGACCGGTGGTTGGCTCGTCCAATACGTAGAGCGTGCGGCCCGTCGCACGCTTCTGCAGTTCACTGGCAAGCTTGACACGCTGCGCTTCCCCACCGGACAGAGTTGGTGCCGGCTGTCCGAGTCGTACGTATCCGAGTCCCACGTCGACCAGGGTGCGCAGGTGACGTGCAATTGCCGGCAGCGGCGCGAAGATCTCCAGTGCTTCCTCGATCGAGGAGTCCAAGACCTCGGCGATCGACCTGCCCTTGTAGTGAACCTCGAGAGTCTCCCGGTTGTAACGCGCACCATGGCACACTTCGCATGGCACGTACACGTCCGGCAGGAAGTTCATTTCGATCTTGATCGTGCCGTCTCCGGTGCAGTTCTCGCACCGACCGCCCTTGACGTTGAACGAGAATCGCCCCGGTTGATAGCCGCGGACCTTCGCCTCGGGCGTTTCGGCGAATAGCCGGCGGATATGGTCGAACACTCCGGTGTAGGTCGCCGGGTTCGACCGCGGAGTACGCCCGATCGGGGACTGATCAACCTGGATGACCTTGTCGATCTGATCAGCTCCGCTGATCGAGCGGTGCCGCCCCGGAACTTCGCGGGCGTTGTAGATCCTCTTGGCAAGGGCGTTGTAGAGAATGTGGTTGACCAACGTGGACTTGCCCGATCCGGACACTCCAGTCACCGCGATGAGCTGGCCGAGTGGGAACGACACCGTGATGTTGCGCAGATTGTGCTCGACGGCTTTGTGCACGGTGATCTCCCGGCCCGCCGTACGCGGGCGGCGGTTGGCCGGCAGCGGTATTGAGCGGCGTCGCGACAAGTACGCACCGGTGAGCGAGTCGCGATTCTTCAGCAGCCCCTCGACGGTGCCGGAGTGCACGACATGGCCGCCATGCTCGCCAGCACCCGGCCCGATATCGACCGCCCAGTCTGCGGCCTTGATCGTTTCCTCGTCGTGCTCAACAACGATCAAGGTGTTGCCCAAGTCGCGCAGCCGAAGCAGCGTCTCGATCAGTCGCCGGTTGTCGCGCTGGTGCAGTCCGATGCTGGGCTCGTCCAGGACATACAAAACACCAACGAGTCCCGACCCGATCTGAGTGGCCAGCCGAATCCGCTGTGCCTCGCCGCCAGAGAGGCTGCCGGTGGGTCGGCTCAGCGACAAGTAGTCCAGGCCAACGTCGAGCAGGAACTTCAGCCGCTCGTTGATCTCCTTGAGCACCCGCTCAGCAATCTGCCGTTCCCGCTCGCTGAGCTCGAGCTGACCGAGGAAGGCAGCCGTGGCATCGATCGACATCGACGACACCTCTGAGATGTTCTTGCCGCCAATGGTGACCGCCAAGGAGGTGGGTTTCAGCCGAGCACCCTTGCACACCCGGCACGGCACCTCCCGCATGTAGCCCGCGAACCGGTCCCGCGACGTGTCACTTTCTGCCTCGGCGTGTCGTCGCTCGATGTAAGGGATGACCCCTTCGTACTTGGCGTTGTAGCTCCGCTCGCGGCCGTATCGATTCTTGTAACGGACATGGACCAGCCCGGGCACGCCGTCGAGCAGGATCTTCTGGGCCGCGGCCGGCAGCCGTCGCCACGGCACTGCTGTCGAGAAACCGGCGTTCTCCGCGAGTGCGTCGATGAGCCGACCGAAGTAGTCGGCGACGTGCTGAGACGACCACGGAGCGATCGCTCCCTCGGCCAAGCTTTTGTCGTCATCGGGAACGACCAGCTCCGGATCGACCTCCATGCGCGTGCCCAGGCCGGAACACGCCGGGCAGGCACCCCACGGCCCATTGAAAGAGAATTGCCGTGGCTCAAGCTCGTCGATGCCGATGTCATGGTTGTTCGGGCACGCCATCTTCTCCGAGTAGGCCCGCTCCCGTTGCGGATCCTTCGGGTCGAGGTCGACGAAATCGATGGTTACGACGCCCTGCGCCAACCTCAGCGCAGTTTCGACTGAGTCGGTCAGTCGGAGCTTGACATTCGGCTTCACCGCCAGCCGGTCAACGATGACGTCGATGGAGTGCTTGTACTTCTTGTCCAGGACCGGCGGATCGGTGAGCTGGACGACCTCACCATCCACCCGAGCGCGGCTGAACCCTTCTGACGCGAGCTCGCGGAAGACCTCGACGTACTCCCCCTTACGACCACGAACCACCGGCGCCAGCACTTGGAATCGGGTGCCCTCGGGCATCGCCATCAGCCGGTCCACGATCTGTTGCGGCGACTGTCGGCTGATTGGCTCGCCACAGATCGGGCAGTGCGGGCGACCGGCACGGGCATAAAGCAGCCGGAGGTAGTCATAGACCTCGGTGATCGTGCCGACCGTGGATCGTGGGTTCCGACTGGTGGACTTTTGATCAATGGAAACCGCGGGCGATAGACCTTCGATGAAGTCCACGTCCGGCTTGTCCATCTGGCCCAGGAATTGCCGCGCGTACGCGGAGAGCGACTCGACGTAGCGACGCTGGCCTTCGGCGAAGATGGTGTCGAACGCCAAGCTTGACTTTCCCGATCCCGACAGTCCGGTGAAGACGATAAGGGCATCTCGCGGTAGATCGAGCGAGATGTTCTGAAGATTGTGCTCGCGCGCACCCCGGACGACGAGACGGTCAGTCACGGAGCACATCGTATGTGGCCGCGCTGACAGGAAACACCCAGATGCGAATGGTTGTGGAGCCTGTCTGGAGTCTGTGTTGGGCATTACGGTATGGGCATGACTGCCGCAGCCTCTCCTGCCACAGCGCAGCTCGAGACGCTGCGTGGACTGGTCAGGACCGCCACCCAACGATTATTGGGCGACACGATCTTGGTGAGTGACGAAGAGTGGGGCGCTCCCAGCCGGCTCCCCGACTGGACACGCGGTCACGTCGCCAGCCACATTGCCCGGAATGCCGATGCCGTTTGTCGGTTGGCCGAGTGGGCGCGGACCGGTGAGCGGCAGGACATGTACCCCTCACCGGAGCACCGCGCTGAGGAGATCGCGGCAGGCGCCGGGCGATCCGGTCTGGAGCTCCAGATCGACCTGGACACCTCGGCGGGACGGTTGGGCTCCGCCTTCGATGAGGTCGATGCCGCTGACGCTTGGGATGTCGTCGTGGAGATGAGGGGGGCGCAGGTACAGGCCCGGCTGCTGCCCTTGGCGCGGTTACTCGAGGTGGTCATTCACCATGTTGATCTTGATATCGGCTATCAGATCACCGACATCGACGACCAGACTGCCGAGTGGTTGCTGGAATGGTGCTCATTTCAGCTGGGCAGCCGAGAAGACTGTCCGCGACTCGAGCTGACCTCGGATTCAGGCTTCACCACAGCGATGGGCAACGTTGGCGAGCCCGTTGCGGTCAGCGGCAGCAGTGCTGCTCTCCTCGGCTGGCTGATGGGACGGACCGATGACTCGACGATCCGCGGCGGCGAGGGGTTGCGGCTTCCCGCGTTCTGATCATGGGTATCAATCATGTCGAGCCGGGTGGTGCGCCGCTCGTCACGCGACTGTCCGGCTCCGTCACCATGATCAAGGTCAGCGTCGGACCGCTGGACAACAACGCCTACCTGTTGCAGCGCATCGGTGGCGGCAGCATCCTCATCGATGCCGCCAATGACGATGATCGACTTCTGAAGATCATCGCTGACCTGCCCGTGGACGCTATCGTGACCACGCATCGGCACGATGATCACTGGCAGGCACTGCCTTCGCTCGCCTCCGCTACACGTGCGCGGCTGATCTGCGGTCAGCCCGATCTTGAGGCCATCAGTGAGGGTGCCTGGGTGCAGGGACTGATTGGAGTCTGGGATGGCGATCACATCGAGCTGGGTCCCGAGCAGCTTGAAGTGATCGGGCTGGTCGGTCATACGCCTGGTTCGATCACTCTCGCGTACGCCGGCGCCGCGCGGATGCATCTGTTCACCGGAGACAGCCTGTTTCCTGGCGGCCCGGGCAAGACCAATAATCCTGAGGACTTCACGTCACTGATGAATGATCTTGAGAGCAAGATCTTCGGCCGCTTCGACGATGACACGGTCGTGCATCCTGGCCATGGCGACGACACCACGCTTGGCATGGAGCGGCCGCAGCTGGCTGAATGGCGGAAACGCGGCTGGTAGCTCAGCTACTCGCGCATCGCGGGCATCGTCGCGGCGGGCGAGGTACGTTTCGCATCACAGCCGTTCAAACGACCTTCCCACTTCGCCTCTCAGGGGTCGTTTCGCATCACAGCCGTCGAAACGGACTGATCGTGCCTAGAGAATCCGACGCTGGGCAGCTCGGCTGGACCAGCCCCGGCGACTGTGTTGTTTGGCGACCGGTCGCGATATATCGTTGACGTATCGGAGCGCGGCCCTCGCCGTGCTGAGGAGAAGTGAGCAGACACGCTTTACCGTCTGCGAGCGACGACGAAGTAGACGAGTTCCAGACGCGATCCGCGCGGAGCGAGCGAAAGCGAGCGAAGCAATCAAACACGCACTACGTCTACGAAAGCTAGGTGATCAACATGGGTGGCGCGTACGCAATGGGTGCGCCGTGGCTCCGCTTCGCCAGCGCCTGCGGTCCTGAGTGGCGGCAGCTGAGCGACTGGTTGGCCAAGATGAGTGGATCTGGCGGACCCCGTGGTCAGCAAGGATTCGGCCAGTGGGCAGGTTTTGGCGGTGCCCCGTTCGGCCCATGGTGGGGCTCGGGCCGCAACTGGCGGGCTCCCAAGGCACGGCGCGGCGATGTGCGAGCGGCAATCCTCGCAGTCCTCGCTGAGCAATCAATGAACGGCTATCAGATCATTCAGGAGATAGCGACCCGAAGTGGTGGCGCCTGGAAGCCCAGCCCCGGCTCGATCTATCCAACTCTGCAGCAGCTCGAGGACGAAGGTCTGGTCCGGGTCGAAGACGATGGCGGTCGACGCAGCTACACCTTGACCGACGAAGGTCGGGGTTATGTGAGCGAACACACAGACGAGGTGTCGGCTCCGTGGCAGGCCAGGACCGAGGCCGGCGACAGCGACGACGAATTCAAGCCTTTATTGGGACAGGTCGCGGGAGCCGTGTGGCAGATCGTCACCGTGGGAACGCCCGAGCAGCAGGCAAAAGGTCGTGAAGCATTGGTGGAGTTCCGACGGAAGCTCTACTCCATCCTTGCTGAAGTCGACACTCCGCCGCACAATGGCTCATGACTCGAAACTATCCGGGCCGGGTGAGCCTTCCCCCTGGGAATGGGTTGTGGGTATGGCCAACGCCCTATGGCCCGATGGATTCTCGACCATCCCAGAAGACCCAGATTCGCATCGGTGATGCCGAGCGAGACCGGGCCGTAGCCGCTCTCGGCGATCATTTCGCTGCCGGTCGGCTTACCAACGAGGAGTTCGAGCAGCGCATGGAGCAGGCCATCAAGGCACGCTTCAACGACGATCTCGAACCCCTGTTCATCGATCTGCCACGTACGGTGGAGCCTCACGTCGAGCCGAATTCGCAGCCCAGGTCTGATATCCCTCTCGCATGGGCAGCGATGTTCTGGCTGGCGCCTCTGTTCGTGATCACCGCGGTGGTTGCGGCCATAGTGCTCAGCGCCCCCTGGCTCGTCTGGATCTTCCTCTGGATGTTCCTGATCACCGGGCTATTCCGGCATCGCCGGCGCTACGGAGGACCACGCCACTACTACCGCGTCTGACGTCGGCGAGCGACAGTTGGAGGAGGCAAACTCTTGCACTGTCGCACGCCGTGCGCGTCTGATCGCGTACGGCGTGGCGGGACGGTCGTCGATTGATGCGGGCTTGGTACGCCCGCGCAGCCGCTTCACGTCGTGTTTGATGGGCTGGTGGGCAAGCACGTCAGTCGATGCCAGTGCGCTCGATGATCAGCCGTGCAACCGGCATCGCCCGGTCCCTTCTCACCTACTACGGGCCGGTCTGGCGGCGCCGACGATTCAAAGCGTTCTACGGACAGTTCCTCCAGGTCGGCGATCTGGCATTCGACATCGGCGCCCACGTGGGCAATCGGATACGCGTCTTTCGCCGTATCGGAGCCCGTGTCGTTGCCCTCGAGCCACAACCGGATTTCGTTGCTGTGCTGCGGTTGCTCTATGGCCGGGACTCCGCAGTCGTCATCGACGCGAGTGGAGTTGCCGCACAGTCTGGTGTCGGCAAGCTGCACTTGAGCAGCCGTACGCCGACCGTGTCGACCTTCGCCGACTCCTGGATGACCGACGTGCAGGCCGATCGCCGATTCCAGCGGATCCGTTGGGACACCGTCGTTACCGTGCCCTTGGTGACGCTCGATGAACTCATCACCCAGTACGGCGAACCGCAATTCTGCAAGATCGACGTGGAGGGGTTCGAGCATGAGGTGCTTCTAGGCCTGAGTAGGCCGCTCCCGTCGCTGTCCTTCGAATACATTCCGATCGCCATCGATGGCGCCGTTGCTTGCGTGGAACGACTCGGTGCTCTCGGTGAGTACCGCTATCGCCACTCCCGGGTCGAGACTCACCGCTGGGCATCGGCTCATTGGCTGACACCTGACGATATGATCAAGAATTTGCGCGCGATGCCCGCCCATGATCGGTCCGGAGACGTCTACGCCGTCCGTATCGATCAGCTGTCCCGTCTTGTGGGAGGCGACGCGCCAACAGGCGGCTAGCGAAACGGATTGAGGGTTCGCGGGCTATCGAATGCGGAGCCAGGGACTCGGGGCAGATCAAGTGCGTCGGTGGCCAGGTTAGCAAGATCACCATTACGGATGGGCTGTTTCCCCCGATAGCTCGTCTGGCTACTGCCGGGGCTGCGGAAGGTGGGATTGAGGCCGTACAGGTTGCGACCGGCAGGTACGCCAGCACCCCATGTCATGAACGGGATTCGGAAGTTCTGAACCTTGCTGACCGCGTAATGCGAGGCGCCGCGGCCGCCATGGTCGGCGGTCAGAATGAGCAAGGTATGGCGGCGCAGCGCCGGGTGATCGGTAACGGCGTCGAGAATGCGGCCGAGCAGCTTGTCTGTGCGCATCACTGCTGCCAGGTAGGGCTGACTCATGAACCCCCGCGCGTGTCCGGCTCGGTCCGGCAATGACAAGTGGACGAAGGTGAACTCTCGCGGCTTTCGGCGCAGCTCCGCAGTCAACTTCGCAACGAGCCGGGTGTTGTTACGGTCGATGGTGAACCGATCGATCTTGGCGCGACCGTCATTGGCTCCCTCTCGATCGCGGGCGCCATGAGTGTTCCAGGTGCGCTTGTAGATCCTGAATTTGGTCTTGGCTGCGAATACCGCGGTTGAGCCGCCATGATCATGAACCACATCGAAGACGCTGGCGACGTAGTGCCCTGCCGCGCGATGGATGGTGCCACCGTTGTCGAAGTTTCCGGTGTATCCATGGCCACCGCGCCGCGCGCTGACCGGACGTCCGGTGAGCATCGTCGTGTGATTAGGCAGCGTGCTCGTCTTCTCGCGATCCGTGCGTGCGTTGAGGGTGTAGGACCCCTCACGCATCAACCGGTGGAATGCCGGCGTACGAGACTTTCCTAGCTTGGAGATGGCAGCGGGGTTGAGGCCATCAATGGAGATGGCGATCACATGATCGATCGGGTTGTCGGCATCATCAGGAGTCTGATCCTGCGCGGTACGCGGAAGTATCGAGGTCTGTGGGGCAGATGGACTGACCGGCGCCGGCGCAGGCGATACCACCGTGGGAGGAGGAGCAACCGCACCCTGATTCGAGGTGGTATGACATCCCGCGGCAAGGAAGGTAGTCGTGATCACAACGGAGGCGATCACGGTGGCCGGCCACGACGTCCGCGGGCGCCGAACGGTCATGGGTTCGACCCTAGTCGCGACCGCTGCTGCTGGGAACGTGGCGCGCCCGGTCGAATCATTAGCTCCGCGTGGCCAGGATGACCGCGAAGATTACTGCGGCCGCTGTTGCCAGACTGAACGCTGCCGTGGCACTCATCTTGTTGATCAGAACAGCAACCAGAAAGCAGAACAGCGCAAAGCCATCCAGCCCAGGCACGATGCCGCGCAGTAATGCAAGAACGCCGGCGTGACCAGACTGCGCCACGGTGAAGGCGCATACCACGCTCAGGGCAATTGGAAAGGGCGCCAACGCACCGGTAAGCGCCGGACCCAGAAACGCTGCAAACCCGGTCAGTAGCACAACCAGCACTGCAGTAGCGATCGCTCGGGCCGGCAGATCCCACCACTGCGTTGCTGCTGCCGGCGGCGGTGGCGAGTGCATTCGGCGTAGCAATGCGCCGGACCCATGAAGTGCCAGCAGGGCGAGCAGCAGCGCGATCCCGGCGGCCACAGCGATTCGAGATAACGCAAGATCAGCAACGAGAACCGTGACCCAGCTCGCGAGCAAGATCACCAACCAACCGTGCCGAATGGAAAAATAGGCGAAGATCAACGCGAATGCCGCGAGCGGCACGATGCCTAACGTGGCAGCCCGAGCGGCATTGGCAGCAAATTCGCCGCCGTGATCTAGGTACAAGATCAGCAAGATTGGGCCCGCGACGATGGGCAAGACGACCAGAATTCCGGCCAGCCGCGGACCCCAGCGTCGCCCGGCAAGTGAGGAAGCGACGACCAGCAGCGGAGCAAGTAGCAGCTTCAGCGCTAGCACGGTCATCGTTGTGGAGTATCGCAGGACACGCTGAGCGCGTGGCGCCGCAGCGGATTCGTGTAACGATGCTGAACTTCGACGTACGGACTCAGCAGGGGTTGCCTCGGTTACGCAGAGAGAACGACCTTGACGCAGTCGTCCTGCTTCTGTTTGAACGTCTCATATGCGTTCGGCGCCTCCTCCAACGGAAGACGGTGCGTGATCACGAAGCTGGGGTCGATCTCGCCCTGCTCAATCCGATTGAGCAACGGCCTGGTGTAACGCTGCACGTGGCATTGCCCGGCGCGGACGGTGATGGAGCGGTTCATCAGTGACCCGATTGGAAACTTGTCCATCAGGCCGCCGTAGACGCCGATGATCGACACAGTGCCCCCGTTGCGGCAGGCGAGGATGGCCTCACGCAGCGCTGGGCCACGGTCAGTTTCCAGCCGGACGGCTTGCTTGAGTCGGTCGTAAAGCTGCAATGGTCCGATGTCGGAATGGGCCTCCAGACCAACGGCGTCGATGCATGCGTCCGGCCCCCGTCCGGCGGTGATGTCCTTGAGGGCCTCGAAGACGCTTGCGTCGTCGTAGTTGATCGTTTCGGCGCCGGCCTTCTCGCTGGCCATCTGCAGGCGATAGTCGAAACGATCAATGGCGATCACCTTCTCGGCGCCAAGCAGGTACGCGCTGGAGATGGCAAGCAGTCCAACCGGCCCCGCACCCCATACCGCGACCACGTCGCCAGGCTTGATGTCACACATCTCAGCCCCCATGTAGGCGGTGGGAAAGATGTCGGACAAGAAGAGCACCTTCTCGTCGGGCAAGTCGGATTCGATCTTGATGGGCCCTACGTCGGAGAACGGAACTCTGACATATTCGGCCTGGCCGCCGGCGAACCCGCCAGTGAGGTGGGAGTAGCCGAACATGCCGGCGCTGGCGTGGCCCCACAGCTTTTCCGCCATACCGGCATTGGGGTTGGAATTCTCGCAGAGCGAAAAGAGGCCCGTAGTGCAGGAATTGCAGGCGCCACAGGCGATCGGGAACGGGACGACGACCCGGTCTCCGACCTTCAAATTGCTGACATCCGGACCGACCTCGACAACCGAGCCCATGAACTCGTGGCCCAGGATGTCGCCTTCCTTCATGGTGGGGATATAGCCGTCATAAAGATGTAGATCGGAGCCGCAAATCGCGGTCGAGGTGACCTTGACAATTGCGTCACGCCGGTTCAGCAACGTGGGGTCGGGCACCTCGCGCACCTCGACCGTATTGCGTCCCATCCAACAGTTGGCTCGCATGGCAGTCGCCCTCCTCAGCCTTGCGTCGTAGGCGTTACGGGCTCGGCGGGGCGCCGGCGCCGCTGGCGGGTGGCATCGGTACCTTCCGGACTGCCGTCCGAGCGAATCACCTCACCGGTCTCCAGGAGCTGCTTGAACCGGCGTACCGCATCATCCAGCTGGCGCTGCGGGTCTTTTCCCAATACCGCCGCAACTTTGTTCCCCAATCCCCCACCAGATGCGCTTTCGTCGAGCACAACGCGCATCTCGGTGCCCCGATCGCCGGGCGCGGCGGCGTACGAGACGTGCGCAGAGTCATCGGCCAAGGGCGACTCCGCCTCCGGCAGTCGGCTAATGATTTCGTTCTCGGGACGGTTGATCGTCACCGCCGTTGATGCGTTCATAAGATTCCCTTCGCCCGTGGTTTCACTCGTGAGCGTCGCCTTTGCGGGAGCGTGGTAGGTCCGCAGCAGCGACTTCTGGGCTTTACCCAGACTGGCTACCCAGAAACGATGTGACGTGCTTCTCGCAGGTCCGGGACGCTGTCGACGTACACCACACGCTCGACGCGGTTTGGCCGTGCATCCACTGCGGCACGGGCAATCGCGCCGCCCCCCGAACGCCCGACGAGTACGACATGGCGGTTCGTCGGGTCTAACGAATCGATCATGGCGACAACCGCATGCACATGATCGCGCAGCGTGATCATGGAGCGGTCAGCGTCGGAGGATTCGATCCCGGGCAGCGTGAGCGGATGGGTGCGGTGGCCCGCATGCTCCAGAACGGGAACGACTGCATCCCATGAGGAGCCGTCTAGCCACAAGCCAGGAATGAGAACAAGGTCTATTGGGCTGAGGCTAGGCCACGCCGCTGACAGCTCCTCTGGAGGCCGTGGTCATCGGCTCGGCGGAGGTACGGATCAACCCACCACGTCGTAGTGCCGGACCATCAGATCCCGTTCGATCAAGAAACGATCATCCTCCGGGTAAAACACGGCCTGATCAATATCATCGCCGGCGAACGTCCGGATGCTATCTCGAGACTCCCACAGCGAGAAGGTGATGATCTCTGAGCGATCACCATCGTCGCGGCGCAGCATCCAGGCGCCCTGATTGCCGGGCGTCGATCGATACTCGGCCATGCCGGTCCTGACGATGTAATCCGCATACGACTCGGCGTCGTCGCGACGCACGGCGCCTCTCCACATTCGGGCGATCATGCACAGACAGTATCGACACGCCGCGAACCAGGCCTGGTGAAAGCGTCAGTGCCGACTTCTAATGTGAATGCATGTCCTGCATATCCGCTTGAGTGCAGTACGCGTGATCGGAACTGCCGGCCACGTCGTTGCACTACCGCGATGAGCTCGCCAAGGAGATGCCTGTTACTGCCTGGACGAATTGACCTTGCCGGTCGAACCGGGGACCTTCTCGAGCTCGGAGGCTGCTTTTCGGCTTGGCTCTTGTAGGTCGCTAGGCAGCGACTCGCATCCCCTCAGCTAGCTGATCTGTGGCATCGACAACGACTTGCGGACCAAAGAGGCGACTGAGCGTCAACTGCACTCAAGCGGATATGCAGGATGCATGTTCGATAGTCAGGTGGGCGGCCCAGATGCCGCGACAACATTGTCGCTGGTCTCTACGGCACATCGCCTGGTGCTTGACAATGAGTGCCGGCTGGTGGAGCTGGCCGCGCATTGGGCGGATCTGCATCATCCAGACAGCCAAGCTCCGGTGGAGAGGCCAATGCCGGGTGCGGAACGGGGCCGCAGGTTGGGTGGGGAGGGTACGCCGGAGGTCTTGGAGTTCGCCGCCGCCGAATTGGGTGCGCGACTGGAGACCAGCTCCGGGTCGGCGCGGGCGTTGATGGCTGATGCGTTGGATTTGAGGCACCGCTTGCCTGAGCTGTGGCAGTTGATCTTGACCGGTGGAATGCCAGCGTGGAAGGCACGGAGGGTCGCCCAGGCCAGCCGGCATTTGAGTCGCGATGCGGCGATGCAGGTGGATGCCACGGTGGCTCGGGCGATCACCGGATTGCCGTGGGCCCGGTTCGAAACACTGCTGGCCGCCAAGCTCATCGAGGCTGATCCCCATGCCGCCGACGAGCAGGCCAAGATTTGGGAGGCGGAACGGTTCGTACGGGCCGGCCGCACCAACCAGTCCGGCTTGAAGCTGTTGATTGCCAAAGCCAACGCGGGTGATGTCATCTGGTTTATGGCGACGGTGAACCGGCTCGCGGAGATTCTGCGGCTGCAAGGCGACATGGAGTCAGTTGACGTGCGTCGATCGAAGGCGCTCGGCATTCTGGCCCAACCGGCATTGGCGTTGCAGCTGCTGTGGGACTTTCGCGGCGAGCAGCGTCCCTCGGGCGAGCCACAACAGGCGGGCGAGCCCATCGACAACGACCCGACCGCGCCCTGCGACACCAGTACGTCCGGACTCGAAGACGATCTGATCGACAGGGAAGCAGGAGACGCGTCGGAGACGAAGACTCCCCGGAACGGTTCGGCAGCGCTGGCTGGCGGCCAGTTGATCATTCAACCTTCCGGTGTGGATGTGGCCAAGCTACGCCCCAAGGTGGTGTTGCATATTCATCTGTCGGAGGAAGCGCTGACCAGCTACCAATGCTCGTCACGGTTCGGCGGCGGCGTCGCCCGCATGGAAAGGGTCGGACCGGTCACCCTTGGCCACGTCCAGCGGTTCCTCGCCGACACCAACTGCGAGGTGCGGGTACAGCCGGTCATCGACCCGCAGGACACTCCACCGGTGGATGGTTATGAGATTCCGCGCAGGATCCGGGAAGCGATGTTTCTTCGTATGCCGGCCAGCTGCTTTCCCTACGCCGCTCACACCGGACGTCTGGAACTGGATCACACCATCTCGTACAAACCGCCGGCTCAGGGTGGGCCGCCCGGCCAGACCTCTGTCGACAAGCTCGGTCCGTTGATCAAGTTTGAGCACCGGGCCAAGACCCACGGTCGATGGCGGGTACGACAACCCGAACCCGGGGTGTGGATCTGGCGATCACCCCACGGCGCCCACTACCTGGTCAGCAACGCTGGCACCCACACCCTCGGGGATGGACCCTTCGCTCGCAGAGTATGGCGTGCCGCAATTCCGACCGCACCACCACCGGTCCTCGCGGCGTGAAACGCCTTACCCGCCGGCGACCTAATCAAGATCATTTTGTGAGGGCGTCCATCCATTGCTGCGCGTGATCGGCCGTGAATTGGGCCGCTGCATGCCAGACGGCACCATGACCACGTTGATCAAGATCTGCCCACGGCTGAACGCCGCACACAGCGGATTCGCGCAATAGGGTGAACATTCCGCCTGTATGCGCGGTGATCAGCTGGAGCCACCGATGTCGGTGATCCTGGTCCAGCCCGTACGCGTCAGCGAGGCGGCGCAGGCGACGACCGCAGATGTCCGGGTTGCCGCCGTCCCAGAGCGGGATGAAGGTCTGTGCTGCGTAAGCCAAATCCCAGAGGCGCGAACCTGGCCCGGCACCGTCCCAGTCGATAAAGACCCATCGATCACCGTCACGAATGAGATTCCAGGGCGCCAGGTCGTTGTGGCAGATCAGCTCCTCGCGGTCGGCGATACGTACGACGGAGGTCGCGACATTTCCGCCGTACAGCACCTCTTCAATCGGATCACTCGCGCAACCAGTCTTACCGGTCCCGCCATCGCGGCACACCTTGCCTTGATCAACGACAGACTCGAAGGTACCGGGCGGCACGTGATCATTTGGAGCAGAACAGCATTGACGCGGCGTGGCTCCGGCTGTATGACGAGCTGGTGATCGCGATTCGCTGCTCGCGACTGTTCAGTGGGGAACGGTTCAGCGACGGACCAGCCACTGTCCTCCTCGATGGAGGCAAGATCGCTGGGATCGAGTCGCGGATGGTCGAGTTGGATGCGTCATGGAAGGTACATGACTATCCAAGCGCGACGGTGCTACCCGGGCTTATCGACACCCATGTTCATCTAGCTGCCGACAGTGAAGCGGGGGCGTTGGATCGTGTCCCCGAACTTGGAGCAGATGCACTCAACGTGATCATTAACGCGAGCTTGCGGCGGCAATTGGCCAGTGGCGTAACCACGGTCCGTGATCTTGGTGACATTCACTACGCCGTCGTTGCTCGTCGCGACGAGCAACACGGGCGCACACAGCAGGCCGAGCCGACAATCGTGGCGTCGGGCCCACCGATAACCAGCGTTGCCGGACACTGCCATTTCCTCGGCGGCGAGGTTGCGAACCAGGCTCAGATCTCGGCAGCGATACGGGAGCGGGCGGATCGCGGCGTGGACATCATCAAGGTGATGGCCAGTGGTGGCATGCTCACGCCAGGAAGCGATGTCATGCGAACCCAGTTCAGTTTGCAAGATCTACGCTTCATCATTGAGCAGGCCCACGACCACGGTGTGCCCATCACGGCGCATGCGCACGGACTACCGGCTGTCGAGCAGGCGGTACACGCTGGGGTTGACTGCATCGAACATTGCAGCTGCTTGACTGACCAGGGCTTCGGTTTCTCTGACGAGCTTGCGGACCGTATAGCCGCTCAGAACATCGCCATCAGTTGCGTGATCCCTCCACCGCTGCACCTGGATCTCCGCGCGGCGCCGGTGAACATTCAGAAGCTCGTCGCGACGACCGGATTAACCGTGCGCCGCACGCGCGAGCTTCGCGCCGACATGATCAAGCGCCTGCATGCCCGCGGCGTGCCCGTTGTAGTTGGAATCGACGCCGGACTCAACCCCTGGCTGGCTCACGGAAATTTTCACATCGGTACGGCGCTGCTTGCGGAGGCGGGCTTGTCCACCGTGGAGACCTTGGTTGCGGCAACCTCTGCGGCGGCTCGCGTCTGTCGACTGGAACACCGGAAGGGACTGTTGCGGCAGGGGTACGACGCCGACCTTATTGTTGTTGATGGCGATCTGCAGAGGGACCTCAACGCATTGCAGAGCGTTCGGATGGTCGTACTAGCAGGTCAACCAGTGCACATTCGATCTTGACTGCCACCCCAACTACCCGGCAAAGAAGGTGCGCAGGTCAGACACCACAAGCTCGGGTACCTCAAGAGCGGCGTAGTGGCCTCCCCTGTCGAACTCCGACCAGTGCACGATGTTGGCGTTGTCGCGCTCAGCGAGCGGCCGGATGGTCTGGAAGTCATGCGCGAAGACAGCGACACCGATGCGTCCCTGGCTCACCGCCGGTTTGGCTCCGGAGTGGCTCTCGCTGTAGTGGTAGCGCACCGCGGTGGCGGCAGTGTTGGTGAGCCAGTAAAGCGACACCTGGGTCAGGACCTGCTCCTCACTCACCAGGCTGGTTCCGTTGCCGAAGTTCTCGAAGAGTTCGTTGTATGCCAGCTGGCCCACTGGTGAATCGGCAAGTGCGGCGGCGATGGTTTGTGGTCGGGTGCCATTCATCTGGTTGTATCCGCCCACCGACTGGAACCACCCGAGGAACTCGAGCGCGGCGTACTCCTTGGGCCCGAATCGCTCAAATTCACTCTGATCACCCGACGGGAACGAGAAGAGCTGGAGCACGTGGGCGCCGAGAAATCCTGGCGGATCCAGCACCGCCAGCTCGCGCGAAATCATCGCCCCGCCGTCGCTGCCATGTGCACCGTAGGACTCATAGCCGAGGCGGCGCATCAGGGTGTCATATGTCTGAGCGACCCGGGCCATGGTCCAATCTCCACCAACCAGCGGTGTACTGAATCCAAAGCCCGGCATGGAAGGGATCACGACGTCGAAGGCGTCCTCAGCTCGCCCGCCGTAGGCGACCGGGTCTGTCAATGGATCGATCATGTCGAGAAATTCCGCAAAGGATCCGGGATAGGTATGGGCGAGCAGCAAGGGTGTGGCTTCCGGCTCCTTGGATCGCACGTGGACGAAATGCACGGTCTGATCGTCGATCTCGGTTACGAAGTTCGGAACGGCGTTCATCCGGGTCTCTTGCGCTCGCCAGTCAAACTGCTGCCACGCGGCAACCATCTTCCTGAGGTAGCCAACCGGCGTCCCGTAATCCCAACTGTCTTCAGGTGCCGCAACCGGATAGCGGGTGTTGGCGAGGCGGCGCTGCAGATCGTCGACCGCCTCCTGTGGAATCGCGATGGTGAAGGGACGGATGGTGGCGCTCTGACCGGCCGCTGCTGCTGTTGTCATGCTCCGAGGCTATGGTCGATTTAGGACAGTTTCGTTCCGCTACTCCCAAGGAAATCTCGATCTGATGCATCAAACCTCCGGCCGATTACTCGTGTTGCTCGGCTTGCTCCAGTCCCGCCCGGTCTGGGGCGGCGCAGAGCTGGCCGAGCGCCTGGAGGTCAGTGGACGCACCGTCCGCAATGACATGGAGCGCCTCAGAAACCTCGACTATCCCGTCGAAGCGGTACGCGGACCGGGCGGCCACTACCGGCTCGGCGTTGGCGCGAAGCTGCCGCCGCTGCTGCTGGATGACGACGAGGCGGTCGCCGTGGCGGTCGGTCTACGCGCCGTCACTGGGGTCAGTGGCATCGAGGACACCAGCGCACGCGCCCTTGCCAAGCTGGATGCCGTCTTGCCTCACCGGCTAAGGCTGCGGGTCAACGCCGTACGCGATGCCGTGCAGGCCGCCCCCGAGAACACCGGGACTAATGTGCCGGACCCCGAGGTGGACGCAACCTTGCTCATGGCGGTGGCAGCCGCGATCCGTGATCATGAAGAAATTCGTTTTGCGTATCGCGATGACGAGCGGTACCAGGTCGAGCCATACCGTCTAGTCAGCTGGCAACGACGCTGGTATCTGGTGGCCCGCGACGGGCGGAACGACACATGGTCCAATTTCCGCTTGGACTGGATGGAGTTGCGCATCCCAGGCGGCCGCCGCTTTGCACCAGTCGAACTGCCCGGCGGTGACTACCCGGCCTTCGTCCTGCGCACCACGGCATTCGCCGGCTGGCAGGTGCACGTCAGGATCACCGTGTACGCCCCCGCCGCTGAGGTGTTGAGCCGCATCAATCCCGCCGTCGGCGTCGTTGAAGCCCTCGACGACGACACCTGCGTCTTGGTGACAGGAGCCGACAGCGTCGAGACGGTAGCTGTCTACATCGGCATGCTCGGGCTCGACTTCACCGTGACCGAGCCGCCTGAGCTCGTCGCCCATCTGGCAACACTCGCCAAGCGCTACGCGCGCGCCGTCAAGCCGGCGACATAGAAACCGCTCGCATTCATGTAAGCGGCCGCGGAGTAACGAGCCGGTATGCTTCGGAGCATTTCGCGGCTGTTCAGGGCTCCGCGCACGCACGTAGCTCCTCGCTCCACTGCCGACTGCCCTTCGATGTCTTCCATGGTGACCCATTCAGCCCGGGAGCCGTCGATGCGATGGCGACTCTGGCGGTAAGAGATTCCAAGCATCGATCAGTGCCCGGCACAGCCTTTCAGCTTCAGCGTGGTGGGGAAGGTCGAGGTGATGACGGTCCGGGTAGACATCCACGATCGTTTGCGGGAGAGCGGCTTTGATCTGAGCAGCCTGTGCCCGCCACATGGGGTTGCTACGCCCTCCGACGCCGAGATAGACCGGACCCCGAAACGCCCTGAGATCGGCTGAGTCGACGCAGTGATCTTGGATGGCTCGGGTGACGATGGCCAGCCCGGTGTCTTCAGGCCGCTGGACGCCTTGGTAGCCACGCTGAGCAGTTGATGTCACCCGCGGCAACTCAACGCCGGGCTGGACGAGAAGCCGGACGAACGCGTCACGTTGCTCGTTCGGTTGTAGCTCGAGGACGACGTTGAGATCTGTGTAGTAGTGCTGCTCGATCGTTGTCAGCGGCAGGTACGACCAGGCGGGCTCGATCAAACCAAGCCCCGCGATCCTGCCGGGATCAATGGCGACGTACGCCAGCGCGAGGGATGCTCCGGCGCTGATCCCGAGCAGATAGATCTGATCGTCTCCGAGTCGCATGAGGTCGGCTGCGAGCAGGTCCACCTCGCTCTGCCACCGATAGGACGCCGAAAGCCCGAGTTCACCAGTCAGCCCGGCGACGTTGTGGAACGCCGCTTCGACTCCCACTGGCCAAAGCGGAGTCAGGTCCCTGAAGCTTCGCTTCGAGTCCGAGGCGCCCGGCATGCATACGACGGCGGACACATCATCACGGTATGGGCAAATTCAACATCCGTCGCATGGTGATTCATCAACGGGATGGCATTAGCAAGCGCGTGAGTCTGGGGCAGTGTCATGTCGCAGGCCGGCTACGCACGATATTGCTGATCTCTTTGCGAGGCGGCCTCTCCTTAATTCATGAGGTGGATACGTAGCTCAGAAATGCAACGTAGATCGGGATGTCGGTACCGGCGTGCAGGATGACCGGCGCCACTATTCCGTTCGTGGTGCGCATGAGGTAGCCGGTGATCAGGCCGAGCGGAAACACGAACACGACAACAAAGATGATGGCCGTCGGTGTGTAGGTGATTCCGGCGTGCGCAATGGTGAAGATCGTGGCTTGCAGAAGGTTCGATGTGTGCTTGCCGAACACAGCTCGGTATCGCTGCAGGAACAGGCCGCGGAAGAGCAGTTCCTCCTGGAAGCCATTGGAAAGGCACACGACCAACAACACAGGCGTCAGGGCTAGAAACCGGTGCAGAGGATATGCCTCGCGTACCGGGAATAGATGGGCAGACGCCCCGGTGGCGGCCGCTACGTAGCACAGGGCGCAGACGATGATCGATCGCGGTGGTCCAGCGCCGGCACTCGGGAGCGGTCGAGCGTGACTGACTCGTCTGGAAAGGAATCGGGCGGGAACAGCAAGTCGGACGATCGTCTGTCCGGTTGGCTGAACGCTCCGTCGGGCTGTCGGTCGAGGTAGGCGGTGCTGGCGTCAGTGCCGTCCCAGGTGAATTCGCATGACTCCGCCGGTGGTTGCGTGGTGATGTGTCCGGAAGACGTCCGGACAAGCGTGACATTCGGTTCGGTAAGGCTCAGTGGCGGTTCGTCTCCGTAACACCTGCCCTCGAGAGTGCCCGGTGACCGGCGGCTATACGGCGACGCTCAATCAGCCCGCCCGATGCAGCGCTTCCAGGCCCGGCTTCGAATACCAGATCGATGCGCCAGCGTCAGATGACAACTACCCGAGAACAAGTCGGCCGATAACCCACAGGGGACGACAGCAGTTCGCTGAGGGGGAACATCTCTGGGAAGAAATCGCTCACCGAATGCCTTGAGTCTATGGCGCTCAACTTCCGAGCGACCCTTTTGGAAGGCGAATGTGATGTCGACTACTCGACTACCTGTTTTGTTCCTTACTGACCTGGTCGTATTACCCGGCATGGTGGTGCCGATCGAGCTTGACGACGCTGCTCGGGCGGCCGTCGACGCCGCGAAGGCTCACAGCGACGACATGCTGCTGGTGGCTCCGCGCCTGGAGGACCGCTATGCCTCTTACGGCGTGGTGGCCGAAATCGTCCAGCTCGGCCGCCTGGCTACGGGCGAGCCCGCCGCGGTGATCAAGGCCGAACGGCGCGTCAGGATCGGCTCCGGCGTGTCGGGTCCCGGCACCGCGCTGTGGGTTGAGGCTGAGGAACTCCCCGAGGCCGCATCCGAGACGGAGGAAATCCGCAACCTTGCGGCCGAATACAAGAGCCTGGTCATTGCCACGTTGCAGCGGCGCGATGCCTGGCAAGTTATCGATACGGTCAATCGGCTCACGGACCCTTCCACGCTGGCCGATCTAGCCGGATATGCACCGTGGCTGAGCGATGAGCGGAAGCGCCAGTTGCTGGAGACTCCTGATGTCCTGACACGGCTGACCACGCTGATCGAGTGGACCAAGGCCTACATCGCTGAAACCGAGGTCAACGACAAGATCGCGGATGATGTTCGGGAAGGCATGGAGAAGAGCCAACGCGAGTTCCTGCTGCGTCAGCAGCTGAATGCGATCCGCAAGGAGCTGGGTGAGGACGAGCCGGATGGCGCTCAGGACTACCGCGCTCGGGTGGAGGAAGCGGATCTGCCCGATGAGGTGCGCAAGGCGGCGCTTCGTGAGGTCGGAAAACTCGAGCGCGCGAGCGATCAGAGCCCAGAGTCGGGTTGGATCCGCACGTGGCTGGACACCATCCTCGATCTGCCCTGGAACACCAAGACCACCGACTCGACCGACATCACTGCGGCACGTGAGGTGCTGGACGCCGACCACCACGGTCTTGAGGACGTCAAGGATCGCATCGTCGAATACCTGGCAATCCGCGCCCGTCGCGCGGAGCGAGGGCTTGAGGTTATTGGCGGACGCGGCTCCGGCGCGGTGATGGCGCTCGTGGGCCCGCCTGGTGTCGGCAAGACCTCGCTGGGTGAGTCGGTCGCTCGGGCGCTGGGCCGCAACTTCGTACGTGTCGCGCTTGGCGGCGTACGCGATGAGGCTGAGATCCGCGGTCACCGGCGTACCTACGTCGGCGCGTTGCCCGGCCGGATCGTACGCGCGATCACCGAGGCGGGATCGATGAACCCTGTGGTACTGCTCGACGAGATCGACAAGGTCGGGTCCGACTATCGAGGTGACCCTGCCGCTGCATTGTTGGAGGTCCTCGACCCGGCGCAGAACCACACATTCCGCGATCACTATCTCGAGGTCGATCTCGACCTCTCCGACGTGTTGTTCCTGGCGACCGCCAACGTCGTGGAGACGATTCCACAGGCGCTGCTGGACAGGATGGAGCTGGTTAGCCTCGACGGTTACACCGAAGATGACAAGATCGCCATTGCTCGGCAGTTCCTGCTGCCCAGGCAGCTCGAGCGTGCCGCGCTCACCACGGACGAGGTCACAGTCTCTGATGACGCATTGCGCGAGATTGCCGCAAACTACACGCGCGAGCCTGGCGTACGCCAGCTTGAGCGGCTGCTGGCAAAGCTGCTGCGCAAGGCAGCTACGAAGCTGGCGAGCGCCACGGTTGAACCTGGCCTGGTCATCGAGGCCACCAACCTCCGCGATTACCTTGGCCGGCCACGGTTCACACCCGAGGGGCACGAGCGCACTTCGGTGCCTGGCGTCGCCACCGGGCTGGCTGTGACGGGTCTCGGCGGTGATGTGTTGTTCGTCGAGGCGTCTGCCGTGGACGCCGTGTCCCAGGGATCTGGGCCGGGCGGACTGACCCTGACCGGGCAACTCGGCGAGGTGATGAAGGAGTCCGCGCAGATCGCGCTCTCCTACGTCCGGGCACACGCCGAGCAGCTCGGGATCACCGACCGGTCGATCCTCGACAAGCAGATCCACGTCCACGTTCCGGCGGGAGCAGTTCCCAAAGACGGCCCCTCAGCCGGCGTCACGATGGTGACCGCGCTGACCTCGATGGCGCTCGGCAGGCCGGTACGTTCCGATGTCGGAATGACTGGTGAGGTCACGCTCAACGGCCGGGTGCTGCCGATCGGCGGCGTCAAGCAGAAGCTGCTTGCAGCTCAGCGGGCCGGTCTCACCACGGTATTCGTGCCGAAGCGCAATGAACCCGACCTGGATGAGGTGCCGGCAGATGTGTTGGAGACGATCACCGTTGTTCCGACGACCGATGTCGCCGAGCTAGTCGCTCAGGCCATCGAGCCGGTCTCGTCCGCGAACGACACCAGGGTCGCTGCCTGATCCTCCGGCTGCAGAATCGCCGCTGTCCAGCCTGTCCTCGTCGTACTTCGACTTGACCAGGCTGGCAACGGTGGTGATGGTGAGCGTCACGACGATCACTGTCAACGACACCCAAATTGGAATTTCGCCATCCCACGGCGCCCAATCCGCCAAGTGGTAGGAATGCAGCGCATGGAAGATCAGCTTGATGCCGATGAAGCCTAGGATGATCGACAAACCGACCGAGAGGTACACCAGACGCTTGAGTAATCCGCCGATCAAGAAATAGAGCTGCCGGAGTCCCATCAGGGCGAAGACGTTTGCCGTGAACACCAGGTATGGCTCCTGAGTCAGGCCGTAGATCGCCGGAATGGAGTCGAGCGCGAACAACAGGTCGGTGCTGCCCAGCGCAACGATCACGATGAGCATTGGAGTGATCAGCCGCTTGCCGTGCTCGACCACAGTCAGCTTCGTGCCCCGATAATCCTTGGTGGCGTTGAAGCGCCGCCTGACGAACCGCAGTGCCGGGTTGTCAGGCGGCGTATCCGTGTGCTCATCGTGTTTGCGGTAATCGAGATAGATCTTCACCGCGGTCCATATCAGGAATCCGCCGAAGATGAAGAACACCCAGCTGAAAGCGTTGATGACGGCCGCACCCAACGCAATGAAGATGCCGCGGAAAATCAGAGCCAAGATGATGCCGACCAGCAGTGCGAACTGCTGCAGATGACGGGGCACCTTCATCTTGGTCATGATCACCAAGAAGATGAACAGGTTGTCGATCGAGAGGCTGTATTCAGTTATCCAGCCGGCAAAGAATTCTCCGGCGTATTGCGGCCCGGCAATCGCCCAAACGCCAAAGCCGAAAATCACCGCCAAGGCGACAAAGATCCCGATGAAGAGACCGGCCTCCTTCATCGACGGCTCATGGGGGCGACGCCCGAGAATGAGCACATCGATGACGAGGATCGCCACCATCACAACGACGGTGATGACCCACGCGTAGAGGTGAACCTCCATATGGAGTCCCTTCCGAGACGGGAGTCGGCAAGACGATTCAGTCTCGGAGGTCTCTTCCGCCAGGCTTACCGGCCGAAGGCACCGGGCTTGTCTGGCAGGAATAAATCCTGTCCGGAACTATCCGTGCTGACGATGCCTCCGCGAAGGAATACTCCCCTCCGAGCTTCAGTATGTCAGGGGACGCCCAATCGGCCGATTCCAGGACTCAGCGATTGGCTTCCACCATCTGCCGCAGTTCTCTCTTGAGGTCTGCGATCTCATCCCGAAGCCGCGCCGCCAACTCGAACTGGAGATCGGCGGCAGCCGTATGCATTTGGTTGGTCAGCTCCTGGACGAGGTCGGCAAGATCGCCAGCCGGAAGTCCCGCCAAGCGCCGCGCCTGCGCTGTTGTCTCCCGGGCGCCAAGAGACGGAACGGGAGCGCGGCCGCGCCGCTGCCGACCACCCAGGAGGTTGTCAGTGTCGGCGTCCTCTCGCGCCAGCATGTCGGTGATGTCAGCGATTTTCTTGCGAATTGGCTGGGGATCGATACCGTTGGCCAAGTTGTACGCCGCCTGCTTCTCACGCCGCCTGTTGGTCTCATCAATCGCGGCCGTCATCGAGTCGGTGATCGAATCGGCGTACATGTGGACCTCGCCGGAGACGTTACGCGCGGCTCGGCCGATCGTCTGAATGAGGCTTTTCTCGCTTCGCAGGAACCCTTCCTTGTCGGCATCGAGGATGGCAACCAGGGAGACCTCCGGGAGGTCCAGACCTTCCCGCAGCAGATTGATGCCGACTAGCACGTCGAACTCCCCCGTTCTCAGCTCGCGGAGCAATTGGACGCGCTGCAGGGTGTCCACCTCGGAGTGCAGGTATCGCGTACGGATGCCGTTCTCGAGGAGATAGTCGGTGAGATCCTCAGCCATCTTCTTGGTCAGCGTGGTCACCAGGACGCGCTCGCGCCGCTCGGTCCGTAACCTGATTTCACCCATCAGATCGTCGATCTGGCCATGGGTCGGCTTGACGATTACCTGGGGATCGACCAATCCGGTGGGTCGAATGAGCTGTTCGACGAAGCCCTGCGACCTGGCCAGCTCGTAATTGCCCGGCGTGGCAGAGAGATAGACGGTCTGCCCGATGCGCTCCACGAATTCCTCGAAACGCAGCGGTCGGTTGTCCATCGCACTCGGCAGCCGAAAGCCGTGCTCGACCAGCGTTCGCTTCCGAGACATGTCACCTTCGTACATGCCACCGATCTGAGGCACCGTGACGTGCGACTCATCGATGACCAGCAGGAAGTCCGAGGGGAAGTAATCCAGTAGACAGTTCGGCGGGCTACCCGGTCCCCGACCGTCGATATGCCGCGAATAATTCTCGATGCCGGAGCAGGTGCCGATCTGCCGCATCATCTCGATGTCGTAGCTGGTGCGCATTCGAAGCCGCTGTGCCTCGAGTAGCCGCTGCTCTCGCTCCAGCTCGGCGAGTCGATCGGCCAGCTCGACCTCGATGCCGGCCATGGCCCGCTCCATCCGTTCTGGACCGGCGACGTAGTGGCTGGCTGGAAACAAATAGATCTCATGGTCTTCGGTGACCACTTCGCCGGTCACTGGATGAAGGGTGCTGAGCTTTTCGATCTCGTCGCCGAAGAACTCCACCCGCACGGCCAGCTCTTCATACATTGGAAACACCTCGAGGGTGTCCCCCCGCACGCGGAAGGTGCCGCGGCTCCCGGCGAGATCATTGCGCGCGTACTGCACACCGACCAGTCGCCGGAGCAGGGAGTCCCGCTCGATCTCCTGTCCGACCTGCAGCTTGATCATCCGGCCCACATACTCCTGCGGCGTACCGAGGCCATAGATTGCCGACACGGTAGCGACCACGATCACGTCGCGACGGGTGAGCAGGGAGTTCGTCGCCGAGTGGCGGAGCCGCTCGACCTCCTCGTTGAGCGAGGAGTCCTTCTCGATATAGGTGTCCGTCTGGGGCACGTACGCCTCAGGCTGGTAGTAGTCGTAGTAGGAGACGAAGTACTCCACGGCGTTGCGCGGGAAGAACTGCCTGAGCTCGTTCGCGAACTGGGCTGCCAAGGTCTTGTTCGGCTGCATCACCAAGACTGGTCGCTGCAATCGCTCCGCGAGCCATGCGACGGTGGCCGTTTTGCCTGTGCCGGTGGCGCCCAGCAGGACCATGTGCTGTTCGCCCCTGTTGACCCGTTCCTCTAGCTCCTCGATCGCCTGTGGCTGGTCGCCGGATGGCGAGAAGTCACTCTCCACCTTGAACGGAGCGACTGCCCGCTGGAGGTCTTCAATCGGACGCATGGCGCGAGCCTACGTTGGCCTTCCGACAGAAACTAACCCCCGGATGCCTGGCTCTTCAGCATGGAGTTGATCATCGAGCTGAAGTCCTTGTTCAGCTGATCGGTGTCGGTGTTCGGCGTGAAGTATGCCGTGCCGATGACGGTCACGCCATCACTCTGCCGCACCGAGACCAGTGAAAAGAGGTACAGCTTCGTCGTACCTTGTCCACCGGTGACGGTCACCTGAGCAACACAGGTCGCTGCCTTCAGCCGCGTGGTGCCAACATCGGCGTCCTTGGCTTCTTGGAACTTCCCATTGGATGTGCCCTCAGCCACGTCCCGATGCCATGCGTCGCACAACTGGCCCGGGTTGGTGGATGGCGAGATTTGCAGCGATTGTCCCAGGAAGACACTTTTGCCATTGGACAGCTGCGCCACGTTCTTGCCGGTCTTCTTGACATTCCAGCCGGCGGCTGGAACGAGCTGAACTCCGTTACCGAGATCGATGGCACCGCCAGTCCGCGACTGCGGTGATTCCGACGGCGTGGGCTCCGCGGTCGGCTCCCTGCTGGGCTGCGGGGTGGGCTCCTCCGTCGGCGGAGCAGGCTGGCTTGGAGTGATCGAGACGTCCGGCTGCTCGGCACTACCCCGGTTCAGCACCATGATGATGCCGCCGACCGCGGCCAGCAGAACGATTGCCGCCGCCACGATGGCGATGATCATCACTGGGCTCTTCTTGGCCGGTGCACCTTGGGTACCGGGCCCAGTCGGGCCTGGGCCCTGAGGTGCAAACCCTCCTGGTTGAGGGGGATATCCACCGGGGGGCGGGCCGTACGCCCGCTGCGGGCTGTAGCTGCCCTGCGGCGGATAGCCCTGCTGAGGCGGCTGCTGAGGAGGATATCCAGCGGGCTGTTGAGGCGGGTAGCCTCCCGGGCTGGGCTGCTGAGGAGGATAACCGGCAGGCTGTTGAGGCGGGTAACCACCGGGGCCTTGAGGCGGGTAACCGCCCTGCTGACCCCAATCTGGGGGATTCTGCGTCACGGCCGGCCCTCCTCTTCGTCGTAGAACCGGTCTCGCGCTTCATCTGCCTTGCTGCTGACGTTCTCAGAGATGGTGGTCTCATCCGTGGCCGATGGAATTCGCTGGCCGCGCGGCGCGGGTTGCTCCCCAGCTATCGGCGAGTCAAAGCCTGGGACGATCGATTCATCTGACCTGGCGGTCGTCAGCACCGCCCCCATCTTGGGGCGTGCGGCCTTGGGTTGCACCCGTACTGCGGTGCCGCAGGCATTACAGAACGCGGCATGCTCCAGCAGTGGCATCTCGCAATGCGCACAGTACTGGAGCTCACTCTCGACGGCACCAGCTCGCGCAGATCGCTCCAACGCGGCTTCCATCAGGCCGGCGTGCAAGACGTTCCGGACGCGCAAGATCAAGATCGCGAGAATGATCAAGCCCCAGAGAATGCTCAGCACGACACCCAGCGTTGCGTTGCCGACAAAGGAGAAAAGGTAGGTGCCGGCCTGGTACGCGGCGTTGGCCAGAATGGCTTCCCCGACGCCACGGAAATAGCGCGGTGTGAAGCCGTCGTAGCCGCGACCCAGACCGGAGAACTCCGCGACGGCGATGCCGCTGGCCGTGCCGATGATCATCGGTTTGACGAAGCCCTCGAGGAAGATCAGCGATACCCACAGACCCGGCTCCGGGCCCTGCAGGCCTCCGGTCAGCAGATCCCAGTGCCGGGTCAGCGTGTCGAAACAGGAATAGGCGAGGCCGCTGATTACGCCGAAGGTCAGGCCGTCCATCAGGTCGTCGAACTCAGGACGACTTGCCAACAGCACCGGACCGATCTGGCGGATCACCTCGCCGACGATCGGCACCGCAAGTGCGACCAGCAGAAGACCGCCGACCGTTGGCGCCGCACTCAGTGACCCCTCGTACGTCGTGGTGCCGTAGGGCACCGGCCCGCGGAGATAGGTCCACAAGATGGTGAAACCGACTGTGAGTGCGCCGGTCAATAAGAAGGCGAGACCGGTCACGATGACGGGCTCGTCCTCCCAGAGGTTCACGTCGTAGATGTAAACGATGTAGACAACGGGAACGGCAAAAGCCGCCACCAGTACAGCGATGGGCATCGCGCCGAAGATCGCGGCAATCAAGGCCACGACGAGCGCGATGGTCAAGGCAATCCGATACGTCTGCGGACGCTGGCCGGCGCCGCGCGGCATGATCGATGAGATCAACGCAAATGAGGCGACCGGCTCATCGGGCCGGGCAGCAAAGGACTTCCGGCGAGCAAAGTCCGCCGAGCGCTGATCCAGGCCACACACGTGGCAGAAGTGTGTGACTGCGGGAAGCTCAGCCCGACACCGTGGGCATTCCAACTGTGACCCTCCTTGACCCGGCCAGACAGCTAAACCTGGCGTCGACAAGTCTCTCGGCTCACGGACCGTCACGCCCCCGAGCATTGCGAGTATGTCATTCTCGGGTGGCGGCGGAAGTCAGTACGCCCCAGAGTGCGGCGATCTGCTCCCGGAGATCGTCCAGGTTCCCGTTGTTATCCACGACGACATCGGCCGCCGTCCTGCGCTCCTCGGAGCTCGCCTGGGCGTCGACCCGCGCCGCCGCCTCTGCCCGGCTGAATCCGTTGCGCGCAATCAGCCGCTGGATTTGAGTTTCATGATCAACATCAATCGTGACCACTACGTCGAAATCCTCCTGCTGGCCGGTCTCGACCAGCAGCGGGATGACATGGACTACAACTGCGTCGGGATCGGCCGCGCGCTCCAGCTCTGCCGCTCGGGCTCGTACGGCAGGGTGCACGATCCGCTCGAGGTCGCGGCGGGCAACCGGGTCGGCGAAGACGATGGCGCCGAGTTGTGACCGGTCGAGTTTCCCGTCGCGCATTATCTGCGGACCGAACTTGTCGATGATTGCGGCAAGCGCTGGCGTACCTGGCTCCACCACCTCGCGGGCGAGCACGTCGGCGTCGATGATCACCGCTCCACGCGCCGCCAACTCAGCGGCAACCAGGCTTTTGCCCGACCCGATGCCGCCCGTCAGGGCTACCCGCAGCATCGTCGGCCTAAGCGACTGCGGGTTACGCGCTTGCGGCCTTCGTTTCTCCGCACAAGGCCGAAAATGAGCCGGGAATGAGTGAAATTCCTGTTCATTTGTGGCTTTGTGCGGAGAAACGCGGTGAGCGGGGGCCGTCCCAGGCTCAGCTACCGCCGGTGAGCTTCTGACGCAACGCCTGAAGCGCCTCGTCGGAGGCTAGTGAGCCTTCGGCTGGGGGCGTGGGAGAGGAGGATCCGGCGTCAGAGGAGTAGCTCGACGAGGCAGGTGCGGCGCCGCCATCGGCGTCCTCGACCTGCTTCTTGTGCGCCTCCCAGCGAGCATGCGCCTCGGCATACTGCTGCTCCCAGGCCGCGCGCTGCTCTTCGTAGCCTTCCAGCCACTCGCCGGTCTCCGGATCGAATCCCTCCGGATACAGGTAATTGCCCTGGTCGTCGTAGGAGGCGGCCATGCCGTACAGCGTCGGATCGAAGTCGTCGGCAGTCGCGTCGACGCCTTCATTCGCCTGCTTCAACGAGAGCGAGATCCGGCGGCGCTCCAGATCAATGTCGATGATCTTGACCATCACATCGTCGTTGACCTGGACGACCTGCTCCGGAATCTCCACATGACGCTCAGCCAGCTCGGAGACGTGCACCAGGCCCTCGATGCCCTCTTCCACGCGTACGAAGGCGCCGAACGGCACGAGCTTGGTCACCCGACCGGGCACGATCTGACCGATCTGATGGGTGCGCGCGAACGCCTGCCACGGATCTTCCTGGGTGGCCTTGAGCGACAGGGAGACACGCTCCCGATCCATGTCCACGTCGAGCACCTCGACGGTGACCTCCTGGCCGACCTCGACCACCTCGGAAGGATGGTCGATGTGCTTCCAGGACAGCTCGGAGACGTGCACCAGGCCGTCCACGCCACCAAGATCGACGAATGCACCGAAGTTGACGATAGAGGACACCACGCCACGCCGGATCTGGCCTTTTTGCAGCTGGGTAAGGAAGTTCTGCCGAACCTCGGACTGGGTCTGCTCCAGCCAGGCTCGGCGGGACAGCACCACGTTGTTACGGTTCTTGTCCAGCTCGATGATCTTGGCCTCGAGCTCCATCCCGACGTAGGGCTGAAGATCACGGACTCGCCGCATCTCTACCAGCGAGGCGGGAAGGAAGCCACGCAGTCCAATGTCGATGATCAGGCCGCCCTTGACGACCTCAATGACATGGCCGGTAACGACCCCGTCCTCTTCCTTGATCTTTTCGATCGTGCCCCAGGCGCGCTCGTACTGGGCGCGCTTCTTGGAGAGGATCAGGCGACCTTCCTTGTCCTCTTTCTGCTGAACGAGGGCCTCGACCTGGTCCCCGACGCTGACCACTTCGAACGGGTCGACGTCATGTTTGATCGAAAGCTCTTTGGAGGGGATGACCCCTTCGGTCTTGTAGCCGATATCGAGCAGGACCTCGTCACGGTCGACCTTGACTACGGTGCCGGTGACGATGTCGCCGTCGTTGAAGTACTTGATGGTTTTGTCGATTGCCTCGAGAAAGGCTTCGGGCGAACCCAGGTCGTCGACAGCAACCTGCGGTGGTGCCTCAAGGGAGGACGTCATGTAGTAGGGCTCCGGGATTGGTTGATGTGTTTCGCGGGCGTGGCTGTGACCCGATCCGTACACAGGAAGAGGTTCAACCAGCAGCTGACAACAATCCGACCGGTACGAGCGTGACCTACTCCGTCCGAAGTCGCGCAGGCCACAGCAACGGTTCAGGTTAGCGCCGCCTCCCAAATAGGGTCAAACCTGCGCGCTAACGAATCCAGGAGTCCATCAATGTGCTGCGTCGTGCCAGGACCGTCCTACGCCAACCGAGACATCGAGCGGCACATTGAGTGCCACCGCCAGGCCCATCTTGGTGCGTACGACATCCTCCAGTGCCTCCCGTTCCCCCGGTCCGATCTCGAAGACGAGTTCGTCATGCACTTGCAGCAGCATCCGGCTACGCATGCCCGCGTCGTCCAGAGCCTTCTCCACGTCCAGCATCGCGACCTTGATGATGTCGGCGGCCGAGCCCTGGATCGGAGCGTTCAACGCCATCCGCTCGGCCATCTCGCGGCGCTGCCGATTGTCACTCATCAGGTCGGGCAGATAGCGCCGCCGACCCAGGATGGTCTCGGTGTATTCCGTACGCCGGGCATCGGCCACCAATGAATGCAAGTACGTACGGACATCGCCAAACCGTTCGAAGTACTCATCCATCAGCGCCTTCGCTTCAGACACCTCGATATTGAGCTGCTGACTGAGGCCATACGCGCTAAGCCCGTACGCCAGGCCGTAGTTCATTGCCTTGATCTTGGCCCGCTCCCCTGGCGTGACCTGGCCGGGATCGACGCCGAAAACGCGCGACGCGGTGACGGTATGGAAGTCCATTCCCGACTTGAACGCCTCGATCAGGCTGTCGTCCTCACTCGCGTGCGCCATGATGCGCATTTCGATCTGGGAGTAGTCAGCCGACATCAGTGCGTCGTAGCCCTTCCCAACAACAAACGCCTGCCTGATCCGCCGCCCCTCTTCGGTGCGAATCGGAATGTTCTGCAGGTTGGGGTCGGTGCTCGAGAGCCGTCCAGTGGCCGCGATGGTCTGCACGTAGGTCGTATGAATGCGGCCGTCGTCGGCGACAGCCTTGAGCAAACCTTCGACAGTCTGTTTGAGGCGGATAGCGTCCCGATGCACCAGCAGGTGTGCCAGGAACGGATGCTCCGTTTTGACATAGAGCTGCTGGAGCGCATCCGCATCGGTGGTGTATCCGGTCCGAGTGCGTCGGGTCTTGGGCATCCCGAGCTCCTCGAACAGCACTATTTGAAGCTGCTTGGGTGAGCCGAGGTTGATCTGCTTGCCCAGCACTTCGTACGCGTCGCTAGCGGCCCGGTTGACCGTGGCGGCAAACCCGGCCTCCAGTGCCTCCAGATGATCGACATCCACAGCGACCCCGGTCTGTTCCATTCGAGCCAAGGTGCGCAGCAGCGGAAGCTCAACCCCGTAGAGCAAGCTGGTGCCATTGCGCTGCTCAATCTCGATATCGAGCGCGTCGGCAAGATCGATGACCGCTCGGGCACGAACCATCGAAGCTTGAGCAGCCACCTTGGCGCCGGAGTCGTCATCGCCGAAATCGAGCGCCAGCTGGTTCGGGTCGTCGAGGTCGGGCGCGCCCTCGACTCTGAGCTCGCGCTTCAGGTAGCGAATGGTCAGGTCGGCAAGGTCGAACGTGCGCTGATCAGGGCGGGTGAGATAGGCAGCCAGCTGCGTATCGGAGGTCAGGCCGGCGACGTCCCAACCGCGCGCCCAGATCGCCAACAACGGGCCTTTGGCGTCGTGCATCGCTTTGTGGCGTTCGGGATCAATGAGCCAGTCCGCGAGCGCATTGTCATCCGCAGCGCCGAGCTCGGACACCACCACGTACGCCGCTGCTCCATCAGCCGCGGCCAGCGACAGCGCGGTGACGTCACCAGTCCCTGAACCCCAGTGCCCGATGATGTCGACGCCGGTGCGCTCACCCGCCGCGTGCTCGGCGAGCCAGCCGCCGAGTTCTCCGGGCTCGAGTCGCGCCGCCTCGAGGTCGAAGCCACCCTCTGGCACCACCTCGTCCTCATTTGGCAGCGCCTCGAGTAGGCGGTCACGCAGCACCCGGAATTCCAGGCCGTCGAACAGCTGGTGCGTCGCCTCGCGGTTCCACGGGCGGCGAGCCAGATCCTCGATAGTGAGCGGCAGCTCAAGATCAAGAACCAGTGCGTTCACCTGTCGGTTGCGCAAGACGTCGTCGACCCGCTTCTGGAACTCCTCCGCAGCCTTGCCCTTGAGCTCACTTGCGTGTGCGGCAAGATTCTCCAGCCCGTCGTACATCTCCAGCCACTTGGCGGCTGTCTTTGGTCCGACACCGGGTACGCCCGGCAGATTGTCGCTGGACTCGCCGACGAGCGCAGCCAGTTCGGGATACCGCTTGGGGGTTGCGAAGTAGCGTTCTTCGACGGCCTGCGGCGTCATGCGCGCCAGATCGGAAACACCCTTCCGTGGATAGAGCACGGTCACGTTGTCGCTGACCAGCTGGAATATGTCGCGGTCTCCGGTACAGATCAAGACGTCATAACCCGCCGCCTCGGCGCGCGTCGCGAGGGTGCCGATCACATCGTCGGCCTCGAATCCCTCCTTCTCGAGGTAGGAAATGTTGAGAGCCTTGAGCACTTCCTTGACCAGGTCGAGCTGGCCCCGAAATTCGTCAGGGGTGGTCGTGCGGTTTGCCTTGTACTCGCTGTAGATCTCGGAGCGGAAGGTATGTCGCGAGACGTCGAAGGCCACACCGAGGTGAGTCGGCTTCTCGTCGCGCAGCACATTGATCAACATCGAGGTGAAGCCGAAGACTCCGTTGGTGTGCTGGCCGGTTTGGGTCGAAAAATTCTCGACAGGAAGCGCGAAGAAGGCGCGGTAAGCAATCGAGTGACCGTCGATCAGCATCAGCTTCGGCCGTGTGGACAGCTCAGGAGCAGCCTCACCTGGCCGGGTCCGGGTGGGCTGAGTCGTCGTCGGCACATGCCGACTCTAGCTGCGCGCACTGACGTAAAGAGCGGCTATCGTCTGAGCCTGTGACTCCGATCCATGACCGGCAAGACATCCCTGCCGAATATGCCGATATGAGTGGCGCTCTCAACAGCAAGATGGGATTCGAGTTGCTGGCCATCACCCCAGAGCGTGTGGTCGGACGGATGCCCGTGGCAGGCAATACGCAGCCGTACGGGCTGTGGCATGGCGGAGCCTCCTGTGTGCTGGCGGAGACACTTGCTTCGTTGGGATCTTTCATGCATGCCCAGCCGGAGCGCATCTCGGTGGGGGTGGACATCAACGCGACGCACCACCGATCGGTGACAGAAGGCTGGGTAACAGGCACCGCGACGGCTTTGCAGCTGGGCAGGTCCGTGGCCAGCTACGAGATCGTGATCATCGACGACGCCGACCGACGCGTGTGTACGGCTCGGGTCACCTGCCAGCTGGTCAGCCCCCGCGCCTGAGAGAGACGTAGGAGGTGATGCGCGCTGAGCCCGTTGAAGTGCGCCCTTCGGCAAGCTCAGGGCACAGAGAGCTAGGCGTTCCCGGTCGGATCGGCCGTGGTCTCGGCAAGCACCTCGAGCACGTGATCAGCTTCGGTCGCCGGATTGACGAACGCGAGCCGCAGCACTGTCCGGCCCTTCCAGAGTGTCGGGATGCAGAGGATCTGGCCCTCCAAAGCCAGTCGCCGCGACCAGCGACGGTACACCGCATCGTCCCAATCATGCCGCTCGAACAGCACGACCGACAATGTCGGCTCGACGAGTAGGCCGAGCTGGGGGATGCTCCGGATGCCATCGGCCACAGCGCGGGCGGTTACGAGCGTCTGCTCGATAGCGGCGACATACCTGTCCGTGCCGTGCACGGCCAGGCTGAACCAGAACGGCAACCCCCGTGCTCGCCGGGTCAGGTGCACGCCGTAGTCCCATGGGTTCCAGACCTCACGGTCGATCGCGTCGAGATAGCCCGCCCGCTGAGAGTGCGCGGCGCGGGCGAGCTCGGGTTGCCGGTAGAGCAGCGCACAACAGTCATAGGTGGCGAACAGCCACTTGTGCGGGTCGACGATAAAGCTGTCAGCGCGCTCGATCCCGTCGAAAAGCGGTCGCACGCTTGGCGCTGCGAGCGCCGCTCCCCCGTACGCTCCGTCGACGTGCATCCAAACGCCGAATCGCTCGCAGACATCCGCAATGCCGGATAGATCATCGATGGTTCCCGCATTCGTCGTACCGGCCGAAGCGACAACGGCAAAGACGTCATGCGAGTTGATCAGTGCTGATCGCAGCGCATTCCCCGTCAGCTGACCTTGATCATTTTCGGGGACGATCACGACCTCGGCATCCAGCACCGCCGCAGCCGCCTGAACCGACGAATGTGCCTGAGCCGTGCAGGCCAACCGCCACTGTCCCGCTGGGTGCCGCCCAAGCTGGTTGCGCGCGAACTGCCGGGCGGCGACCAATGCCGACAGATTTCCGGTGGTACCACCGGAAATGAAACAGCCGCCGGCGGTCTCCGGCCAGCCGAGCAGTTGGGCGAGCCACGCCAGGGCCTGGTTCTCGGCGAAAATGGCACCGGCGCCGGACTCCCATGTGCCGGCGAAGATGTTGTAGCTGCTCACCACAGCGTCAAAAGCGAGCGCCGCCCTGGTGGGCGCTGCGGGGATGTAGGCGAGGTTCATCGGATCGTCTTGAGCGCGGGTCGCCGGTGCGATCACGTCTTCGAAGATGCGCAGCGCCTTCTCAGCACCAAGTCCCTCGGCAGTTACGGTTTGCCCGGCGTCGGCCAACAGTTCAGAGGCAGGTCTAGCCGTCGTTTTCGGGTCTGAGGCCTTGCTAATGCGCCGGCTCGCCAGCGCCACGGCTGCGGCGGCAATGTCGGTTTCGTCTCCCCACACGCTGGCTGCGGCTGCGCCAACCGCGTGCGGTAACGCGGGATCGGAACCGAGTGGGATTGTTCCGCTCGCTGCGCTCGCTCCGCGCGGATCGCGCCTATGAAACGCGGCTACTTCGTCGTCGATCGGGGACGAAGGCCTGTCCCCTCGATCCTCCTCAGGATGCTGCGGGACGCGATCCGGTGCTGACGACGTTGTCACCTGGTCGTGCTCCTTGCTCGCCGATCATCTGCCGGCCTACTGGCACGCTAGTTCGAGAGCAGGCGCCGGACAAACAAGATCAAGCGCGCGCCGCCTCTGAGCCGACTTCAAGCATTTAGCCGTAGTTGGCGAGCGAAAATGCCGCCTGGGCGTTCTGCTCAACGAGCAGGTCCGCCCGGTAGGGCGTCACGATGAACTCGTGAACGGTTGCATCAGCTCGCCATTGGGTCCGCCGTTGATCATCTTGAAGCTCGTCACCGGCACGGTGGTGATCGGCGTCAATCCGAGCAGTTGACATAGGCATACGCCCGCAGGCCCTCTTCCATGGCGGCGGCTCGGAGCAAGGCGATCGAGGTGGAGTAGATCGCGTTGCCGCCGAGCCGGTGCTTGTGCCGGGGTGCCGTCGAGCTCCATCGAGCCGATACGCCGCCACGAGCACTACGTCACCGCATCGACATCCAAACCGTCGACCTGAGCCGGCTCGGCTATGCCCGCATCGATGCTGAGCAGTCGTACATCGAGCTCGGCATCCGCTAGAAGATCCTGAGGTCGCCGGCGGTGCGCGCCTCATCGCGGTTGTTGGACGGAGTGTCCGGACCCGCGACGAAGCCGGTCCAGCCCCGGCTTTGTGCGGGGTACCCGCGTGGCTCTAGAACCAGGAGCAGCAGGAGGATCAAGGCGATACCAATGAGAACGACCATGGCAGTAATTTTGCCATCATCTGATTACTGCCAACAGTGGCTGATCTGCCGCCGTACGAAACCTTTCTGCCATTAGGCTCCGTTCAGGCCTCGGTATCAGTCAAAATCCAGTTCGACGGCACCCATGATTCCCGGGAACCGACCGGGTTGATCAACGTGCTTGTTGTAGTTTCGAGCCACGACTACCGAAAGGATGATCACGCCCCTGCTGGCCGGCGCCTACGTGCGCGATTCTCTGCGGCCATCACGGCACCAGTGGCGAGCCTCGATCAGGTTCCGGCCGCCCGCAGCGAGGTCGACCGGGTGGACAGACCGGTGGACACCGAGCGGGTGACGTCGTTGACCCGTCGAGAACGTGCTACTCGGCGAGATCGCTGTCCTCGTCCGGTGCCGTTGATTCGGCACCCGATCCGTTGATCCGGCGCCCCCGGGACACCTACCAGGGGCGGCCTACTGGAGGAACTGGAGGTCGCTTGCGACCCGGACATCGTCGCGGTCACCGGACCGCGCGGACGGAAGGTGGTCGGCGGGCTTCAGCACCAGGAGCAGCAGGAGGATTAGGGCGATACCGATGAAAACGATCATGGCAGTAATCTTTCTACAGTTTGATTATTGCCAACAGTGGCTGATCTGTCTTGGTACATAACTTTTCTGCCACTATGCTGACCTCATGCCTTTGCAGCGGGTAAGTGTCGTGTTGGTGGAGCCGGTCTCGGTGTTCGAGTTCGGGGTCGCCGTCGAGGTGTTCGGTGTGGACCGGACGGACGATCGTGTTCCCCGACTCGACTTCCGCGTATGCGCACCGGAGCCCGGGCGCCCACTGGCCAACCAGAGCACCGCTTCGTTCACCATCGTGCCGGCCTACGGCTTGGACGCCGTCGCGGGGAGCGATCTCGTCATCGTGTGCCCAACGCGGATCCGAGACGAAGAGGAGTACCCCGCAGAGGTGCTCGACGTGCTCCGTGAGTCCCATGAGTCAGGCAGTACGTTGCTGAGCCTGTGCACGGGGTCGTTCATTCTCGGCGCTGCCGGTCTCCTCGACGGGCGCCGGTGCACGACGCACTGGAAGTACGCGGAGCAAATGCAGCAGCGCTACCCGACAGCCAGGCTCGAACCGAACGCCCTGTTCGTCGAGGACGGCACGATCATCACGAGCGCGGGGACCGCGGCCGGGATCGACGCAAGCCTGCACCTGGTCCGCCGCGAACTCGGTACTGCGATCGCCACCAAGATCGCCCGTCGGATGGTCGTCCCGCCCCAGCGCGACGGCGGCCAACAACAGTTCGTGGATCTGCCGATCCCGGTGTGTGCGACCGACAGCCTGACGCCGGTGCTGACCTGGGTCGTGGAGCACCTCGACCAGCAGCACACTGCCTCTTCACTCGCGCGGCGAGCCATGATGAGTGACCGGACGTTCGCGCGGCGGTTCGTGGCCGAAACAGGCACGACACCGCATCAGTGGGTCACCCAACAGCGGATTCTGGCGGCCCGCAGCATGCTGGAGGAGAGCGACCTCGGTATCGAGCAGATCGCGTCCCGCGTGGGCTTCAACTCCGCCGTGGTACTGCGCGAGCACTTCCGGCGAGGGGTCGGGCTTGCGCCGCAGGCATACCGGCAGCGGTTCGGCACCGTCGCGCCAGAGGAGTCGCTGTCGGCGTGACGGCGATCAGTTGACGCCAAGACGACCAACAGCGCCGACGATAGTCAGCTCTCGATCCGGGACATCGCGGCCCGTGTCGTCGGACGCCGGACTCGCGAGCCGTAGAGCACACCGCCGACCACGAGCGCGCCGGCCACCAGCTCTACGACGTGGGGGACCTCGCCCAAGAACATCCACGAACTCAGCACGCCGGTGACGGGCACGAGCATCGCGAACGGAGCGACGACGTTCGATGGGTGCCGGGACAGCAGGGTGTTCCAAAGGCCGTAGCCGATCAGCGTTGCGATGATCACGATGTAGAGCAGGCCGAGTAATGAGGGCAACGCGTCCCAGGTCGGAGTGGTCCGCAGCGCGCCCCAGTCCCTGCGCGGCCCCTCGAACAGGAGCGAGAGCCCCAGCAACGGCAGCGGTGCAACGACTGACATCCAGAGCGTCAGGTGCAGTGGCTTCGGAGCGCGCGCCTGGCGGCTGCAGATGTTGCCGATCGCCCAGCCGAGTGCGGCGCCAAGGGTGAGCAGCACCGGCACCAGGGCGGCGACCAGCGACCGGTGCACAGCGATGACGACGAGGCCGGCGACGGCGACCACAAAGCCGACGACCTGGCGGCCGGACAGCCGTTCGCGCAGGAAGACTGCACCGAGCAGGATGGTGAAGGGTCCGCTGGCTTGCAGCACCATGGACGCCAGGCCGGCCGGCATTCCGATGGCCATCGCCACGTAAAGCAGCGCGAACTGCATCGTGCCTATACCGAGCCCGACGCCGATCAGCCAACGCGCCGGAACCTTAGGCCACGGGACGAAGATCATGGTCGGGATCGCGATCAGGGCGAACCGGAGCGCCACCATGAGCAGCGGCGGGAAATGCTGCAGCGCGAGCGTGGTGGCTGGGAAGTTCACGCCCCAGCAGACGGCCACCAATAGGGCCAGCAGGCGATCGCGGAGCGGCACCCGATCAGTTTGGGGGACTGCAACGCGCACGCCATCCGTATTTCGGCAGATGGGTCGTCTTTGTCAGACAATCGACATTCTTAGGCTCCGGATCGTGACAGAGGCGCTGGTCGACTGGCAGCCGGATGCCGGATCGCGTCCGGGGTTGATGCTGGCCTCGTCGATCGCAGGGCGGGGAGGCGGTGGTCAACCAAATTCGGCGGGGCACCGTCCTCGGCGTGCTGCGCCCCGACGAGAAAGCTGACCGAGGTCGCTCTCGCCACGACGACGATCACCGTCGTAGTCGAAGGCCCCGCTCATCACCGTGCAGCCTTGAGGCTGGTCCGCTGGCGCCCGTCGGGCTCGAAGTTGTCCGACGCTAGCCACGCCCGGAACGCCTCGCGCACCCGTGGCCAGTCGGCGTCGACGATCGCGTACCAAGCGGTGTCCCGATTGCGGCCCTTGATCACGACGGCCTGCCGGAAGATCCCCTCGTAGCTGAACCCGAGCCTCTCGGCGGCCCGACGCGAGGGCGCGTTGAGCGCGTCGCACTTCCACTCGTGGCGCCGGTAGCCGAGGTCGTCGAAGACGTACCTCATGATCAGGAACTGCGCCTCGGTCGACGCCCGGGTCCGCTGCAGCGCGGGCGAGAGGTGAATGTGGCCGACCTCGATCGAACCGGCGTCGGGCTGGACGCGCAGCAGACTGAGCACGCCTGAGGCCCGGTCCTTGATCGGCGACCTCGGATCGGTGTCGATCACCGCAAAGAAGTACGGGTCGTCTTGGGACGAGACCTCGCTGACCCAGGCGGCGTAGCTCCCCAGATCGTCGAAGGGTCCGTACGGGAGGTAGGTCCAGCTGGTGCCGTCGGTGTCGGCCCGGTCGGCGGCGAACAGCTCGCCGGCGTGGCGACCCGGGTCGAGCCGCTCCAGCCGGCAGTACGACCCGGTCAGGGTCACGGCATCCGGGCGAGGTCGCGGCTGCCAGCCGGGAACGGGATCACCGACCGGCTGACCGTGGAGGTTCGTCTGCACCCGCCGATTATCACCGTCCGGGGCCATGCGGTCTCAGTCGCCGAGCCGCCGACAACGCCTCGTCGATCAGGCGGAGGCCATGGCGCCCCCCGGCCGGCGTCATCAACGCGGGCGGCACGACGTTGATTCGAAGCCTAGTGCCAGGACGCTAGTGGCCGCCCAGGTACGCGGCCGCGACCGACGGGTCGTCGAGCAGCTTCGCGGCCTCGCCCTGCATGGCGAGGCGTCCGGACTCCAGTACGTACGCGTAGTCGGCGATCTCGAGCGCCGCCAGTGCGTTCTGTTCGACGACCAGCACGGTCACGCCCTGGTCCCGGATCCGTTCGATCGTTTCGAAGATGAGGTCGACGAGCACTGGCGCGAGACCCATCGAGGGCTCGTCCAGCAGCAGCAGGGTCGGGTTGCCCAACAGCGCCCGGGCGACGGCGAGCATCTGCTGCTCGCCACCAGACATGGTGCCGGCCTTCTGATTGATCCGCTCCCGTAGTCGGGGGAACAGCTCGAGCACGTTCTCCCGGTCCTCGGCGATCTTGGCGGTGTCCTTGCGGGTGTAGGCGCCGAGGTCGAGGTTTTCGGAGACGGTCATCCGGTGGAAGATCTTGCGACCTTCGGGGGATTGGCAGATGCCCAGCTTGACCACCTCGTGGCCGGGGATCCCGTTGATCACCCGACCCTGGAAGACCACTTCACCCGACACCGGGCGCAGTAGCCCGGAGATGGTCCGTAGGGTAGTCGACTTGCCCGCCCCGTTGGACCCGATCAGGGTCACGATCTCGCCGGCGTAGACAGTTAGATCCAGGGAATGGACGGCGATGATGTTGCCGTAGTGGACGTTGATGCTTCTCAGGTCGAGGATGGTCTCCTTGCCCTCACCGCGCGGGCGGGCGGTCGGCTCGGCCTGTGTCGGGGTGGTGGTCATGGCTTGTTCCTCTTGCCCTCGCGAGTTCCGGTCTTGCCGAGGTAGGCCTCGATCACGGTCTGGTTGTTGCGGATGTCGTCGGGGGTGCCTTCAGCGATCATCTTCCCGCGGTCGAGTACGGTGATCCGCTCGCTGATCTTCATGATCACGGCCATGTCGTGCTCGATCAGCAGCACCGAGATGCCCTTCTCGTCGCGGACCCGGTAGACGAACTCGTTGAACGCTGCCGACTCCTGCGGGTTCATTCCTGCCGTCGGCTCGTCCAGCAGCAGGATCTTGGGCTTCAAGGCCATGGCCCGGGCGATCTCGAGCCGGCGCTGGTCACCGTAGGAGAGGTTGCGGGCCAGCTCACCCTCGCTCTTGCCGATGCCCACGTACTCCAGGAGCTCGCGGGCGGAGTCACGGGACGCACGCTCCTCCCGGCGCTGGCCGGGCGTGCGGATGATGGTCGATAGCACGCCGGACTTGAGGTGAGAGTGCATCGCCACCATCACGTTCTCCTCGGCGGTCATCAGGTTGAACAGCCGGATGTTCTGGAACGTCCGGGCCAGCCCCATCGCCGCCCGATCGTGAGGCTTGATGTTGGTAATGTCCTTGCCCTCAAGGAAAACAATGCCTGACGTCACCTTGTAGAGGCCGGTGATCACGTTGAAGAACGTGGTCTTCCCGGCTCCGTTCGGTCCGATCAGGCTAACCACAGACTTCGGCGGGATGGTGAACGAGACGTCGTCGACGGCCACCAGACCGCCGAACTGGATGGTGATGTGGTCGGCGTAGAGGACGCTGTTCTGCATTGCCTCGGTGTCGATCGGGACACTGACCGCCTCTCGCTTTGGGCCATGGGGATCGTCTGCGCCCGGAGTGTCTCCCATCTGCTCCGCATCGAACAAGGACTCGCTCACGCCCCATCCTCCTTTCCGGCCGGAGTTTCCTCCGGCTCTTCCAGGACAGGCGACGTGTGGACGGCCGCGCCCACCAGCCTCGCGTCCGCCGCTGCACTTGAGTGCTCGACCGCCTCGGTCTCCGCCTCGGCCTCGAGGCTCTCGGCACCGAGGGCCTCCGCCTCCGTTCTCGACGGCGTCATAAGGAGCGCGCGCGTTCGACTCTCCGGGAACAAGCCCTCACGACGGAACAACATCATCAGCACCAGCAGCAGGCCCAAGATGATGTAGTTGTAGCGGGGCAGGACCTCGGCGATGTCGGTCCCGAAGATCTGGTCGATCTGGACGCCGATCTGCTTCAGTCCGTTGCCGTTCAGCCACGCCAGCAGGAAGGCCCCCATGGTCACCCCCCAGACATTGCCCATACCGCCGAGCACGACCATCAGCAGCACCAGCACCGACTTGCCGAAGTCGAATCCGGACGGTGAGACGGCCGTGGTGATCGCCGTCGCGTTCGCGACTCCGCCGACACCGCCGAAGAAGGCACCGACCGCGTACGCGAGGAGCTTCACGTTGCGGGGGTGAACACCCATCATGCTGGCTGCCAGCTCGTCCTCGCGGATGGCCAGCCACGCCCGTCCGAGCCGTCCCTCCCGGATCCGGAGCGAGACGAAGATGCAGATCCCCACGAGGAATCCGAGGACGAGGATCTTCCACACGTTGCCGGCCGCGGAGTTGGTGAGCAGGGGCGGGGCGAGCCCAGCCGCACCGAGAGGGCCAGTGCCGATCTGGTCGATCGAGCTGATCCCCGGGTCCCCGTTGGCGACGTTGTACCCGGCGATGTTGTTGGAGTTGCGGAAGAACTGGGTGATGACCTCGCCGAAGCCGAGCGTCACCAGGGCCAGGTAGTCGCCGCGGAGCCGCAGCGTCGGCGCGCCGATGATGATGCCGAGAATCGCGCAGAGACAGCCGGCGATGATACAGACGATCCAGAAGTTTATGTGCGTGCCCGGGGCCTTGGCCGCGACCGGCGAGAACAGGTGGAAGTTCCATGTCCAGTTGAACGGGTAAGCCATCAGCCAGCCGGCCGTGTAGCCGCCGAGGGCCCAGAAGGCGACGTAGCCGAGGTCGAGCAGGCCGGCGTAACCAACCACTACGTTCAGCCCGAGCGCCATGATCGCCCACATCAGGCACTCGTTGATCGTCGCGACAGGCAGCCACGCAATGATCGGCGCCGAGACCGGCTTGACCAGGCTCGGCAGGATCGCGAAATAGAGGAAGAACAGGAACAGGATGAGTACCACATACCCGATCGGCCATTTGTGGTGGGCGAGCCTGGTGCGGAGGGACGGCGTGCTCGGTGTCGACATCGCGTCACACCTTCTCAGTGGAGGGCCGGCCGAAGATTCCTTCGGGCTTGAAGACCATCAGCACGATCAGGATCAAGAAGACCACTGTCTGCGACCAGTTCGAGCCGAGGCCGTACGCGCCGCCCTCGTTGAGGGACTGGATGATGCCGATTGCCACGCCGCCGACGACGGCGCCGGTCAGGTTGCCGATGCCCCCGAGCACGGCGGCGGTGAAGGCGATCAGGCCGAGCTGGGTGCCGGTGTCGTAGTAGGTCTGGGTCTGGCAGAGGAAGTACAGCACTCCGGCTGCGCCGGCGAGGGCGCCGCCGAGGCCGAACGTGAACGCGATGGTGCCGTTGACGTTGATGCCCATCAGCCGCGCACCGTCCTGGTCCTGGGCGGTGGCCCGCATCGCCTTGCCCATCCTGGTCCTAGACACGATGTAGGTCATGGCCAACAGCAGCGGCGCGGTGACGGCGAGCACCATCAACAGTTTGTAGACGAACACACCCTCGACTTGGGGACCAGCCCAGACGACCGGCCAGTTCTTCTGGGCGGAGCCGTTGATGTAGTCCTGCTGGGCGATCCCGCGGAAGATGAAGCTGATGCCCACCGCGGCCATCAGCGGAGCCAGCTTCGGCGCCGACCGGAGTCGTCGGTAGGCCAGTCTCTCTGCCGCCATGTTGACGCCGGCGCCGAACGCCATGCAGATGACCATCGCGACCAGCAACGGCAGGATGCTGGCCGCGCTCAGCTGGCCGACCCCCATAAAGGTGACCATCATCGTTGCCGCCACGATCGTGGCCAGCATGAACAAGTCACCGTGGGCGAAGTTGATCAACTCGATGATGCCGTAGACCATCGTGTAGCCCAGCGCGATCAAGGCATACAGCAGGCCGTTCTGCAGGCCCACGAGCAACGACCCGAGGAAGCGGTCCCAGTCGGCGATCATATTGGCCACGGTCCAGAAGACCACCAGCGCCAGGACCACATAGCCCAGCACCCGCTCCAGGATCGGGCCCAGCCGAACCCTGGCTTTGAACTTCGTTGGTGCGACCAAAAACGTGGCTGTGGCCATGAACTTCCCCTCGCGAGCGACTTGAAATCCGAACCGGACTACTCAGAACAGACTGATAGGAATGCAGCGTAGAAGAGAACCGCCGGGCCCGGAAGAGCCCGGGCCCGGCGGAACTTCACTCGCCCGTCTCGCCCGACTGAGTCTTGACGAAGGTAACCTTTCCGCCCTTGGCGGTCAGGACACTGAAGTCGTGTGAAGTGATGTCACCGGTGGAGGGATCGATCTTGATCTCCTTGCCGGTGACCGACTGATCGGCCGGGACCGAGATGCCGGGTCCGCCCAGCACCGCCGCGTTGACGCCCTTCCGGGTGCCGTCAGAGGCTGCGATGCCCGCAAGGATCACCTGCACTGCCGCGACGCCGTACATCGGGTAGCCACCCTCGGGGAGCTTGCCGTACTTGTCTTTGAACGCCCCGAGCAGCTTCGCGGGAGCCCCGCCAGCCTTCTCCAGCTCCTCCGGCGGAGCACCGGCGAAGGTGAAATACATGCCCGCCGACTCCGGCAGCTTCAGCAGGTCCGGATAGCCGTAGAAGCCGTCAGGGGTGACCAGCTTGACTTTGGAGTTGTCGCCGAGCACAGCCACCTTGTCCTTGACCAGCTGGCCGCCGTTGTTGTCATAGATGCCGCCGAGGAAGACGAGGTCTGCCCCCGAGGCCTTCACCGACTGGTACAAGGCGGTGTAGTTGGGCTGCTTGGCGTCCCAGGACTGCTCGCCGACGACCTCCATCCCCACCTTCTTCGCCGCGGTCGCGAAGGCCTTGGCCACGCCGAGTCCGTAGGTCTGGTTGTCGTTGAGCACGAACGCCTTCGTTGCCTTCAGGTCGTTGTGAGCGAAGGCGGCGCCAGCCGGGCCCTGGTAGTCGTCGGTGGCACACACCCGTGCGTAGCTCCGGGTGCCGGTCGGGTAGTACTTGTCCGGCTCGCCGGTCTCCCACTTCTTGGTCAGACCGGGGTTGGTGTTCGCGTGCGACACCATGAGCAGGGGTCCGCTGCTGTCCTGGTTGAGCGTGGGAACCTCGATCTTGGCGCAGCCGGAGTTGAACGTGCCCATCACGGCCACCTCGTTCGTGTTGGCCACGTGATCGGTCGCGTTCTTGGCGCAGGCCGCGTCGTCCCAGGCGCCCTTCGCCGCGGTCGAGTCGTCGTAGGTCTTCAGCGTGATGTTGTACTTCCCCGCTTTGCTGCCCACCTGATCGAGGTAGAGCTGAATCAACTTGTTGGTGTCGTTGGACTGCGTAGCGCTTGCCCCCTGCAGGGGAAGGTCGGTTGAGATGACGAGATCGGTTGAGCCGGCCTCTCCTCCCGGCCCTCCACCGTTGGTTGCGCACGCGGACAGTGACAACGCGGCCACGGCTCCGAGCACGACCACGCGGGTCATGAATCGTGTTTGCAAAACTCCTCCTACGAAGTGCACGCGATCGTGCGCACCGTGCGCCGACCGGCCTGACGTTCCAAGGGTTCGGATGAATCAGCCCTGACCCGAGCTGGCGAGAGCCACTTCATCCGTACGCCCTGTTGTGTGTCTGAGTACAACTTGTGCAGCCTGACGTGTGCATACAACCACAGCGTTCAGCATTCGTTAAGGTCTTTGACCCCATGTTTGCACGATTGTTGTGCCTAGTGGCGGGACATCGAACAGGTTGCTGACAGGACATCGGTGACACCGAGCGGCTTGTCAAGGAGGTTTCCTCGATGGGCAGCGAGGAAGTCACGATGGAGACCAAGTACGCGGCGCTGTTCGCTTCGGTGCAGGCTGGTCAGGAGTCGGTCACTGAGTTGTATGCCCGGCTGGGGATTAGCCGGAAGAGCTATTGCAAGTATCTGGCCCGGTTCGCCAGTGAGGGTTTGGAGGGGCTGCGGTCTCGGTCTGGAGTTCAGGCCGCGAAGCGCCGGGTTCACCGAGCACCACATCGGCAGTCCGACGTAGAGCCGTCCCGATGCAACCCTCGTTGAGGCTGATGCACGATCGCTTCCGCTCTCCCGCCGCCGCCTTCAGCGGCAGGTCCGGATCGGCGATGATGGCATGTCCTCGGGCCCGAGACCGCCCGGCACGTACTGGTCGACCGCCATCCTCAGCCCAAGGATGAAGTCGTCCGACACCGCCGCGCGGACGGCCTCGAGCACCTCCCGGCCGAAGCGGGTGCGATTCTGCAGGCTGCCGCCGTACGCGTCCTTGCTGGTGTTGACCTGGGGTTGCCAGTTCCCGGAGCGCTGGCTCGTTACGCTCATCCCACAGGGCGATTGACCGTACGAGGCCCGGGTAGTCGGATCGACGGATGCGGACCCGAAGGTCATAACCAGCCCGACGCCGCCAGCCGCCTTGCGGACGTGGTAGTCGATCTCGGTATGGGGGATCAAGCCGTCATGGCTGCAGCCCGTGGCGTGGGCGGTGGACACGATACGGTTTCGGAGCATCCGGCCACGAAGCTCGAAAGGTGACATGAGCAGCGAGAAGGGCGAGTGCGATGACGTGAGAGCAGTGTGACATGGCACAGACGGCCTGGCGCCCCCCGGAACCATGGTGGAACCGATGCATCAGTCACCGGTCCGGATCAGACGATCGGCACCGGCACCGCGCGCGCCGTCCTGCTGGTCACTATCTTGGTGGTGGCGGCCAACCTGCGGCCGACCATCACAGCGCTCGGCTCCGTCGTAGGGCTGGTGGCGGTCGACACCGGCATGGGAGCCGGAGCTCTCGGTTTGCTGGGGGCGATTCCGCTGTTGGCGTTCGCCGCGGTCTCACCGGTCGTGCACTTCCTGACCCGCCTTCTGGGAGCCGAACGGGCCGTCCTGGTCTCGACACTCCTGCTCATCGTGGCGACCGTGGTCCGGTCACTCCCAGGCAGCCTCGCAAATCTGTGGATCGGCACGATCGTGATGGGCGCCGCGATTGCGGTCGGCAACGTCGTGGTCCCGGAGCTGGTGAAGCGAGACTTCCCCACCGAGGTGCCGTTTGTCACAGGCCTGTACTCCACGGTGCTCGGGGCAACGGCCGCCGTCGCGTCCGGATTGGCCCTCCCGATCGCCGAGATCGGCGGCTGGCGGCTGGGGATCGGGATCTGGGTCCTGTTCAGCGTGGTTGCCGCCCTCGTCTGGCCGCTGCGAATGCGCGGATCAACGGCGCGGTCGCTGGACGTGGCGCCGAGCAGCCCCCCGGTGGGAGGCGGTACGAAACGTTCGGTGTGGCGGTCGGCGGTGGCCTGGCAGGTGTCGTTAATCATGGCGACCCAGGCGCTGACGTACTACATGCTCGTGACGTGGCTGCCCACGATCGAGGTGGTCAGCCTGGGGGTCGACCCGGTGACCGCCGGCTGGTACTCGTTCCTCTACCAGATGGTCGGCATCGCGGCCGGGCTCGGCGTGACCCCGTTCATGCGAGCTCGCAGCGATCACCGGGCCGTCGGTGTCGTGATCAGTCTGCTGCTGGTCGTGGCGGTCCTCGGTCTACTCTTCGCGCCCGACCTGCTCGTGCTGTGGCTCGTGCTCGCCGGACTGAGCGGCGGCGGCTCCCTTGTGCTCGCACTGGCTCTGGTGGGTGAACGCTCGCCCAGTGCCGCCGACGCGGGCCGGCTGTCCGGGATGGCCCAGAGCGTCGGGTATCTGCTGGCCGCCGCGGGACCGTGGGGGGCGGGCGTGCTGTTCGCGGCCACTGGCAGCTGGACCTACCCGCTTCTCGCCGTGATCGCGGTCGCCTTCGTCCAGCTCGTCCTGTCGCTCCTGGCGGGCCGCGACCGGCTCACCCATCAGGCCGAGCCCGATGCCGCCTCGACCAAGGCGTGAAGCATCTCGGTGATCAGCGGTGGCTTGCGCCGCGTGGCCACAGTCGCCGCACTGATGTGTCGTACCCCGAATTCGGAATTGCCGACGAAGCGCAGTCCGGGTCGCTCCCTCGACAGGTAGGGCCGGTGCCCACCGCCTCGTTCGACGGCGGTTCAGCCGCGCGGGTCAGCAGCGCTGGGCCGTGGTCGTGCGCGGGCGCGGCCCTGGTCGAGCTCGACCACCATCGCCGAAGCCGAGACGACTCGGGGATCGTGCGAGGCGACCAGCACGGAGCGCCCCGCAGCCACCTCTTCTTGTATAACCCGGACCACCCGATCGACCGAAGAC